>NZ_DASZVF010000001.1:0-3684 GCF_035547335.1 Humibacter sp.
TTCGAGAAGCTGGCTGCGGCATCCGGTGTCGAGGTGGTGCAGGAGCCGACCGACCAGTTCTGGGGTGTTCGGGATGCCGCGGTGCGCGACCCCAGCGGCAACCTGATCAGGATCGCGCAGGCCTGACGCCCTGCGCGCGAGCTCGGCGACCTCCTCGCGAGCTCGGCGCGTGCTCCCCGAGCGGGCTTCCTGCCCTACCCCCGAGCGAACGAACCCCCTGACCGAGCTCCCCGTGCGAACGGACGAGTCGATCTGTGCCCGAACACCGGGCGGGTCGGCTCAACCGGTCGCCCGGGGAGCTCGCTCGCGTCCCAGGCAGTCGAGCGCGGCTGAGCGGACGACCGGCCGGGAGACCGGCCGGGCGACGGACCCTGGCGGAGAACACAACGTCCCACCGTGTGCCTTCCCTGCAGGCAGCGTCAGTACCATGGAGGGCACGATCCGCCGGTCAAGCGGTCGAACCGAGGAGCACAGTGTCGCAACGACTGGACGTCGCCGCGCTCGACGACACGACGCCATGGCGCCGGGTCTCGCCCAAGTACGTCGTCGTGGTGATCGCGGGGTCGCTGATCAGCGGCGCGATCGCCGCGGCCATCGCCGTCTTCGCCTGGCTCGTACTCCAGTGGTGGTGGGCGTGGATCGCGCTCGCCGTGATCGTCGTCATCGCCATCGTGCAGCTGATCATCGCGCCTCGGCGTGCTCGCGCCATCGGCTACATCCTGCGTGACGACGACCTGCTGATCCGCCGGGGCATCATGTTCGAGCGGTTCGTCGCCGTGCCCTACGGCCGCATGCAGCTGCTCGACATCGAACGGGGCCCGATCGACAGGGCGCTCGGGCTGGCCGAGCTCAAGTTCGTGACCGCCGCAGCATCGAGCAGGGTGTCCATCCCCGGGCTCGTGGAGGCGGATGCCGCATGGCTGCGCGACCGTCTCGTGGAGCTCGCCGAAGCGCGCAGGACGGGTCTGTGACCCAGACCTACACGCAGTCCACCGGTCTTGCCGACGGCGAGTGGCACCGGATGCACAAGGCGACTCCGCTGCTGCGCGGCGGCATCGCCATCGTGGCGGTCGTCGGCGTCATCGTCGCGAACCTGCGCGAGCGCATCGTGAGCTTTGTGATCGGCGCGCCGGACTATCCGTCGGGCGATCCGGTGGATGCGATCATCCGGCACAACTTCGTCTGGCCCGCGATCGGGATCGCCGTCGCGATAATCGCCGTGTGCGTCGGCGTCTTCGCGCTGTCGTGGCGCGTTCAGACGTTCCGGGTGACGCATCAGGCGGTGGAGCTGCGCAGCGGCATCCTGCGCAGGCAGGAGCGCAAGGCGAGGCTGGATCGCATCCAGGGCATCAACGTGCAGCGCCCGGTGTTCGCGCGCATCTTCGGGGCGGCCAAGCTCGAGATCGTGGTGGCGGGCAACGACGCCAACCTCAATCTCGCCTACCTGCCCTCCAAGGTCACAGAGACGCTGCGCCGCGAGATCCTGCGGCTGGCATCCGGCGTGCAGGCGGAGGAAGCGCTCGCCGGCGCACGACCGGCAGGCGACATGCCGCTGGTCGTCGACGGCACGGCCGGCCCGGATGCTGTCGGACCCGAGAGCGCCCTGGCAGGCGCGGACGGCATCGGACCCCTGGCCGGTTCCGGCGGCGATTCGCCCCGACGAGCGTCGGCACGCGACATCCTCGCCGACCGCGCCGGGGAGTTCATCTCTCCCGCCGACCTCGATCCGGATGTCGCGCCGCCGGCATCCATCGTGCGCATGCACCCCGGGCGCCTGGCCGGGTCGCTCCTGCTGAGCGGTCCGACGCTCGTGCTGTTCGCCATCCTCATCGCCATGGTCGCCGGCGCGTCGACCGGCCGGCTGTGGCTGATCATCGTCATCTTCCCGGTCATGCTGAGCCTCGGCGGGCTCTTCGTCCGTCGGTTCACCAAGGCTCTTCGCTACAACATCTCCGGCAGCGACCAGGGCGTGCGGATCGGCTTCGGCCTGCTCACGACGAGCAGCGAGACGATCCCGCCGCGGCGCATCCACGCGGTCGAGCTGCTGCAGCCCCTTGCCTGGCGGCCGTTCGGCTGGTGGCAGGTGCGCATGAACACCGCGGGCCACACGCGAGGCAGGAACTCGGCGGGCGAGGCGCGCACGACGACGCTGCCGGTGGGCAGCATCCGCGACGTTCAGCGGGTGCTTCCGCTGCTGCTTCCCGGCATGGATGACACCGTGCGGGATGCCCTGGCGCTCGCCGCGATGAACGCGCACGCCGACCAGTCCGCCTTCTCGTCCGCTCCCGAACGCGCGCGGTGGCTATGCCCGTTCTCGTGGCGCAAGACCGGGTACACGATCGCCGACGGCGTGATCGTCGTGCGGCACGGCGCGGTCTGGCGGCGCATCGTGTTCGTGCCGCTCGCCAGAATGCAGAGCGTGGAGGTGGGGCAGGGGCCGGCGAGGCGCATCCTCGACCTGGCGTTCGCCGACGTGCACGTGATCGACGGCCCGGTGCACGCGAGGGTTCCGGTGATCGACACGCGAGCAGCCGAGGAGCTCTTCGCCCTCGTCGGCGCCGGAGCCATCGACTGGGCACGCGCCGAGGAGGGTGCCGGGAGGGGCAGGAAACCCCACGAACCCGAGTTCGAGGGTGATGTGTGATGGCCGGCAGATCGGGACGCCTGGGCGTCGGCATCGTCGGGGCAGGACGCGTCGGTCCCGTGCTCGGTGCCGCGCTCGCCGGAGCCGGGCACGCGATCGTCGGGGTCGCCACCTCGAGCGACCGCAACAGGGAACGCGTCGAGGCGCTGCTTCCCGGAGCACCCGTGCTGCAGATTCCCGAGCTGATCGAGCGGTCCGAGCTCGTGCTGCTGGCCGTGCCAGGGCCGGAGCTGCCCGAGCTCATCGCCGGGCTCGCCACGGCGGGCGCCTGGCAGCCAGGACAGCTCGTCATGCACACGGCGCCGGAGTTCGGCGTCGGAGTGCTGACGCCGGCTCTGCAGCGAGGAGCGATCCCGCTCGCCATCCATCCGGCGATGGTGTTCAGCGGCACGAGTCTCGACCTGGCAAGGCTGGCGGAGAGCTACTTCGCCGTCACGGCGCCCGCCCCGGTGCAGCCCATCGGCCAGGCGCTCGTCGTCGAGATGGGCGGCGAACCGGTGATCGTCGACGAGAGCGACCGCGCGGCCTACGCGGAGGCCATCTCGACGGCCACCACGTTCTCGCGCTCGATCGTGGAGCAGGCATCCGGGATCCTGGCGAGCCTGGGCGTGGAGAACCCTGGCGCGTATCTGTCGTCGCTCGTGCGCTCCTCCGTCGACGAGGCCTTGCGGCGAGCTGGCGCACCCACCGAACTCGACGCGCTGGACTTGCCGGGGCTGCTGGATGCGTCAGGGCCGCTCGCCGGTGCCTCACCCTCCACGAACGGCTGGCCGCACGCAGGACTGCCGTCCGGCCGCTGGGACCTCGGCCCCGGCGGCGGAGCAGGCGGTGCGGCCGACGGCACGTCGAACGGCTGGGACGACTCAGGAGGCTGGCCGGGGCTCGACGACGGGGACGACCGTGGCGGGTCCGACCCGGGGCCGCGGCCGTGATGCCGGCGACGGCGGCCTCTGCGAGCGACGGCGTGCGAGCATCCACCACGAGCGATCGTGCCCAAGCGGCGAACCGCGAGCGACCAGCTGCAAGCGGCCCACCACGAA
>NZ_DASZVF010000002.1:0-162802 GCF_035547335.1 Humibacter sp.
GAGCAGATCTGACTAGCATCGAAAGTCAACTGACAATCATTATCTAATCCAAAGGAATCCCAACACCAACCAAAAAGATCAGTGCCGGAGGTTATTTGGCATATGACATAGTGCACGCTGTTGAGTTCTCAAGGATCGGACGCACTCGGTTTCAGGTCTCTCGACCCTCCCCCGAGGCAACTTCACTACCTTACCACTCGAGCCAGACTTGTCAAGTCCGTCCTCGCTTCGTCCATCGCATGTCAGACATGCTGCAACTACGCGATGGAGACGATCTGAAGACGTGATCTCCGAGTGGGTTTTTCATCCTACAAGCCAGTGGTTCTCTCCTGCAACAGGAGTAGCTCTTCGGCCGAGGACTGGTCCCGCTTGAGGCCGGAAGCTCTTCGAGCCTTCCGCACCTTTGGGGTGACGAGTGATTACTTTACGGAAGTGGCGGCTGGTGCCGCAAATCGCGACCGAGCCTCGGGCGTGTCGCGCACATCCGCCGTCGCGTTCACTCCACGAAGACGCCGGCGAGGGTCTTCTTTCCGCGGCGGAGAACCACGATGCCGCTAGGGGGAACGCTCGCGTCGACGGTTGCCGACTCGTCGCTCACCTTCGTGTTGTTCACGTAGACGCCGCCCTGCGCGATCGCTCTGCGTGCCTCCGACAGACTCGAGGTCAGGCCGGTGTCGACCAAGAGCTGCGCGATGGGAGCCTGGGGAGACGTCGTGGTGTTGGGAAGCTCGCGAAGCGCGGCCTCCAGCGTGCCGGGATCCGTCGCTGCCAGGTCTCCGTTGCCGAAGAGCGCCTCGGCCGCGGCGATCACCGCCTGAGTCGCAACGGGGCCGTGCACGAGCGTCGTCACCTCTCGTGCGAGCGTGCGCTGGGCCTCGCGCCGGTACGGCTCCTCCTGGACGGCACGCTCCAGTCGTTCGATCTCCGAACGCGGAAGGAACGTGAACACCTTGAGACGGTCGATCACCTCCGAGTCTTCGGCGTTGAGCCAGAACTGGTAGAACGCGTACGGGCTCGTCTGCTCCGGGTCGATCCAGATGGCCGTCCCCTCGCTCTTGCTGAACTTCGTGCCGTCGGCGCGCGTCAGCAGCGGGGTCCCGAATGCATGGACCGTCTTGCCCTCCACGCGGTGGATGAGGTCGATCCCCGCCGTCAGATTGCCCCATTGATCGCTGCCGCCGAACTGGAGGATGCACCCCCGGGAGCGGTAGAGCTCGAGGAAGTCGATGGCCTGCAGAATCTGGTAGCTGAACTCGGTGTAGCTGATGCCGGCCTCGGAGTTGAGGCGGGCGCTGACGGCATCCTTCTTCAGCATGGTTCCGACCCGGAAGTGCTTGCCGATCGTGCGTAGGAAGTCGATCGCGGAGAGCGGCGCCGTCCAGTCGAGGTTGTTCACCATCGCCGCGGCGTTGTCACCCTCGAAGCTCAGGTACCCCGCCACCTGGCCCTGCAGACGGGTGACCCACTGCGCCACCGTCTGCGGATCGTTGAGCGTGCGCTCCGACGTCGGCCGCGGATCGCCGATGAGTCCCGTCGATCCCCCGACCAGGCCGAGCGGGCGATGGCCCGCCAGTTGGAGCCGCCTCATGATGATGAGCTGGACGAGGTGCCCCAGATGAAGGCTCGGCGCCGTCGGATCGAAACCGCAGTAGAACGTGATGGGGCCGGATGCGAGCGCCTCGCGCAGCGCTTCCTGGTCGGTGGAGACGTGCACGTGGCCGCGCCACAGCAACTCATCCCAGATGTCGTCGAAACTCGGGTCGTTGCGTTGCGCAGAAAGGACGTCGGCTGGCACGCGACAACAGTAGCAATGCCTTGAGCCTTATTCCGGCCAATATGAAGGCTTGAGGCTTAACCTCGCATGGATTAGGCTTGAGGCCTTATCTCGGAGGTTCCGCATGTTCGTCATCACAGCAGACCAGGTGGACAGCCGCCACCAGCCGGACGTGGTCGAGGACACCAGGCGCGCCATCCAGGACCGGTTCGGCTCGGCACTCGCGCTCGAGGTCGACCGTAACGCGGGCGACGAGATCCAGGCTCTCACCGAGGACGCCGCAGCGGCCCTCGGCATTGCGCTGATGCTGGAACGAACGCGGGAGTGGAGCGTGGGGATCGGATGCGGAACCGTGCGGGAACCGCTCCCCAGCACTGCTCGCGCCGCGACCGGGCCGGCCTTCTTCGCGGCCCGCGACGCTGTGGATGCCGCGAAGAAGCGTGTGACGCGGGTCGCGGTGCGCTCGGGCCTGGATGCCGAGGCGGGGCGGGCATCCGACGTCGAAGCCATGGTCGACCTGCTCATCACCGTGCGCTCCAGACGCAGCGCAGCAGGGTGGGAGCTGTACGACCTGATGGAGCAGGGCCTGACCCAGCGCGATGCCGCCGCCCGGCTGGGCATCAGCGAGCCCGCCGTGAGCTCGAGGGCCCGCGCTGCAGGCATCCATCCCGAGGCGGCCGCGGTGCCCGCCATCAGTAGGCTGATGCAGGACCTGGACCGACGCTCGGCCGAAGGAGATTCGTAGATGACCTTGCTCCCGCTGACGCTCGCCGCGGCCTACTGGGTCTTCGTGATCGTCGTCGTCGGTCTCGGTGTCGCTGCCGCGAGTGTGACGCTGCGGGTGCCGCGTCGCTGGCTCGTGATCGCCGCGGCTGCAGCCATCGTGGTCGGAATCGTGGCCACCGTGCTGCCGCACGTCAGACCGTTTCCCGCCGTCAGCGTCATCCTCGGCCTCGCCGTGCTCGCGCTGAGCGTGCTGGGCGGAGGCCCGGCCGTGCTCTTCGTGCTGGCGATCGCGTCGAAGGGCAGCGTCCGCGAGGGCCACCACGGCGGCATCGTCGTCGATCGAGCCGTTCAGGAGCCGAACGGCGAGTTCGTGCGCGGCGAGGTGCTGCGCGGCGGAACCGTGATCGGCGTGTTCGAGCGCATCGCGACGACCGCGACGATCATGGCCGGCTTTCCCGAGGCGATAGCGGTGATCGTGGCGATCAAGAGCGTCGGGCGATTCACCGAGCTGGACGTCGCCGAGGCGCGCGAGCGCTTCATCATCGGCACGCTGGTCAGCCTGGTGTGGGCGGCAGCATGCGGCGCGCTCTTCAAGTTCGCGATCGGGCTCTGACCGGGCTCTGATCGATCTCTCTTGGCCCGGGCTCTGATCGATCCCGCTACTCGTCCTTCAGGTCGCGTCAGCCGGCTGCACGTCCACGACGCTCGGACGCTCGGGTCTCCGCGCCCCGGCCTCCTGCACGCCGGACAGCGCCCTGGGATGCCGCTTGTACGGCGACACCGTCGGGTCGCCCGGAATCCAGAACCGCCAGGGATAGAGCGCTTCGTCGCCGCCTGGCCCGCTGACCCCGGTGCGCGGCCCGGTGGCGAACGGGGCGACGGGAACGTCGGGAAGCTCGATGGAGAACGGCGAGGCGAAGACATCCGACCCGTTCTCGTCGAGGCGGATCCCGGACGCCACCGTCAGGCGCGCCGGGCCGCGCGCGAGATCCCGATGGGACACCGCTCTCCCTCTGCGCTCTGCCGCGAGCTCCTCGCCCAGCACGACTTCGGCGCCCCGCAGCAGCACACCGGATGCCTCCCCCTCCTGGGAACAGACCAGGTTGGCGCACGTGTGCATGCCGTACGTGAAGTACGTGTACACGTGCCCTGCGGGACCGAACATGACGGCGTTCCTGCGCGTCTTGCCCCGGAACGCGTGCGAACCCGGATCCGTTCCGTCGCCGAGGTACGCCTCGACCTCCGTCAGACGCAGCGTCACGGGGCCCTCGTCGGTCAGATGGGTGAGGTGGGCGCCGAGCAGCTCGGGAGCCACGTCGAGCGAGCTGCGTTCGAAGAACGACCGATCGGGAACGAACATGCCTGCCCAGGCCTAGAAGAGCCGGCCGCCGATGACGAGCGTGGCGACGATGGCGAGGATCACGACGCCGGCCGCGACGATCGCGATGGCGGTCGTCAGGCGCTGCCTGCGCCTCGACGTCATGCCTCACCGCCGAAGAGCGCGTCGGAGAGGATGCGCACCCGCTCCGTCAGGTGGGCTCGCTGCTCGGAGACCCGCTCGGCGGCGGTGCCTCCCCTGCCATTGCGTGAGGCCACCGACCCTTCGACCGTCAGCACCTCTCTGACCTGCGGCGTGAGGTTGGGCGAGATGGCGGCGAGCGCCGCGTCGTCGACCTCATCGAGCTCCAGGGCATGCGATTCCGCGTAGGCGACCAGCCTGCCCGTGATCTCGTGGGCGTCGCGGAACGGCACGTGCTGCTTGACCAGCCACTCGGCCACGTCGGTGGCCAGGGAGAATCCCTGAGGCGCGAGCTCGCGCATCCGCTCGGTGTGGAAGCGCAGCGTGGCCACCATGCCGGTGAACGCCGGAAGCAGCACTTCGAGCGTGTCGATCGAATCGAAGACCGGCTCCTTGTCCTCCTGCAGGTCGCGGTTGTACGCGAGCGGCAGCCCCTTGAGCGTGGCGAGCAGGCCGCTGAGGTTGCCGATGAGACGCCCGGCCTTGCCCCGTGCGAGCTCGGCGATGTCGGGGTTCTTCTTCTGCGGCATGATCGACGAGCCTGTGGAGTACGAGTCGCTGAGGGTCACGAACCCGAACTCCCTCGTGTTCCACAGGATGATCTCCTCGGCGAGCCGGGAGACGTCCACGCCGAGCTGCGCCGTGATGTAGGCGAACTCGGCGACGAGGTCGCGCGAGGCCGTGCCGTCGATCGAGTTCTCGACGACGGCCGAGAACCCGAGCCGGGACGCGACGAGACCGGCATCCAGGCCGAGCGTGTTGCCCGCGAGGGCTCCGGAGCCGTACGGCGAGGCATCCGATCTGGATCGCCAGTCCCTGATGCGTTCCAGGTCGCGAACCAGGGGCCAGCAATGGGCGAGCAGATGGTGCGAGAGCAGCACGGGCTGCGCATGCTGCAGGTGGGTTCGACCGGGCATGACGGCGTCGGCGTTGGCTTCTGCCTGCGCCGCGAGCGCGTCGACCAGGTCGAGCACGAGGCGCGCCAGCCGCTCCGAGTGGTCGCGGAGGAACAGCCGCACGAGCGTCGCGATCTGGTCGTTGCGGCTCCTGCCAGCCCTCAGCTTTCCGCCCAGCTCGGTGCCCGCACGATCCACGAGGCCGCGCTCCAGTGCGGAGTGCACGTCTTCGTCCGACGGCCGCGGACGAAACGCACCAGAACGAACATCCGAGAGCAGGGCGTCGAGTGCTGCCGACATCGCGGTCAGCTCGTCAGGCGTCAGGTAACCGGCCGCCGCCAGCGCCTGCGCGTGCGCTTGCGAGCCCGCGATGTCGTACACGGCGAGGCGCCAGTCGAAGTGCGTGGAGCGGCTGAGCTCCGTGAGCTCAGGTGCCGGGCCTCCCGCGAACCGGCCTCCCCACAGCGCGCCGGCCTCTCCCGCCCGATTGCCGCCGGGCTGGTTCTCCTGCCGCTCGGATGCGTCGCGGCCGGCACCGTCGGAGACCTGTGCGTCGTGGCCGGACGGGCCGTCGCCCGGTGCGTCGTGACTCGTCGAATCGCTCATGCCGCGTTCTTCTCCAGCAGCCAGACGAGCAGCGCCTTCTGCGCGTGCAGACGGTTCTCCGCCTCGTCCCAGATCGCGCTCTGCGGTCCATCGATGACGGCCGGATCCACTTCATAGCCGCGGTCGGCGGGCAGGCAGTGCAGGAAGATGGCGTTCGGCTTCGCCAGTCCCATCAGCTCGGGCGTCACCTTGTAGCTGCCCATCGCGGCGATGCGGTGCGCCTTCTCCTCCTCCTTGCCCATCGACACCCAGGTGTCCGTCACCACGACATCGGCACCGGCCACCGCTTCGAACGGGTCGGTGTAGAGCGTGACGGAGCCGCCCGTGCCCGCTGCGATGGCATCCGCGTCGGCGACCACGGCGCTGTTCGGCGCGAACTCGTCCGGGGATGCCACGCGCACGTTCATGCCGGCCACCGCACCGGCCAGCAGATAGGACTGCGCCATGTTGCTCGCGCCGTCGCCGAGGAACGTCACCGTGAGCCCCGACAGCGACCCGAACGAATCGCGGATCGTGAGCAGGTCGGCCAGAAGCTGGCAGGGATGGAAGTCGTCCGAGAGCGCGTTGATCACCGGAACCGTCGTGTCCGCCGCCATCTCCTCCAATCCCGACTGCGCGTACGTGCGCCAGACGATGGCGGACACCATGCGCTCCAACACCCGCGCGGTGTCCGACGGCGTCTCCTTGCCGCCTAACTGGCTGTTCGCCGTGCTGATGATGAGCGGGATACCGCCCAGGTCGGCGATGCCCACGGCGAACGACACGCGCGTACGCGTGGAGGACTTGTCGAAGATGACGGCAACGGTCTGCGGGCCGGCGAGAGGCTTCGTTCCCCAGCGGTCGTTCCGGATGCGCGCCGCGAGGTCGAGGATCTCGGTTTGCTCGGCGGCGCTGAGGTCGTCGTCGCGCAGAAAGTGACGGGTCACGTATCAGGCTCCCTGGTGCTGAGGGTCGAAGGTCTGGTGATCGAGGTCGGCGAGCGCGGCGCGGAAACGGCGATCGAACTCGGCCACCTCGTCGTCGCCGATGATGAGCGGCGGCGCCAGCCTGATGCTCGACTCGTTGGGGGCGTTCACGATGAGGCCGTTGCGCAGCGCGGCCGCCGACAGCTGGTCAGCGACCGGCTCGGACAGACCGATGCCGATGAGGAGTCCCGCTCCCCTGGTCTCGGCGATGAGCGGCGAGCCGATGGCGTGCAGCGCATTGCGGAGCTGCTCACCGCGCACCTTGGCGTTGTCCACCAGACCTGCGCGCTCGATCTCCTCCAGCACCGCGCCGGCGACCGCGGTGGCCAGCGGATTGCCGCCGAACGTGCTGCCGTGCTGGCCGCGGCTGAACAGCTCGGACGCGGCGCCGAACGTGACGAGCGCCCCGATCGGGACTCCGCCCGCCATGCCCTTCGCCAGCGTGATCGCGTCGGGGACGATGCCCGCCTGGTGGTAGCCGAACCAGGTGCCGGTGCGGCCGACACCGGTCTGGATCTCGTCGAGGATGAGCAGTGCGCCGTGCCGTTCGGTGAGTCGGCGCGCCGCCGCGAGGTATCCCTCCGGAAGGTCGATGACGCCTGCCTCGCCCTTGATGGGCTCGACGAACAACGCAGCCACCGTGTCATCCATCGCCGCTTCCAGCGTGGCGATCGTCGAGTCGATGTGCTCGACGCCCGGCACCATGGGCTCGAACGGTTCGCGCATGTGCGGCTTACCGGTGAGGGCCAGCGAGCCCATCGTCCTGCCGTGGAAGCTGTTGTTCAGCGCCAGGATGCGGGTGCGGGCGCCGGCGGAGTTCAGCCTGGCCAGCTTGAAAGCTGCCTCGTTGGCCTCGGTTCCGGAATTGGCGAAGTACACCCTCCCGCCTGCACCCGCTCCGGTGATGCGCAGGAGACGCTCCGCCAGCGCCACCTGGGGCGGAGTGGCGAAGTAGTTGGAGACGTGCACGAGTTTCGCCGCCTGCGCGGAGACCGCATCCACGAGCACCGGATGCGCGTGCCCGAGCGCGTTCACGGCGATGCCGGCCAGGAAGTCGAGGTACTCCTTGCCGTCCACGTCCCAGACGTACGCGCCGCTGCCGCGCTCAAGCATGACGGCGGGCACCGCGAGGGAGCCCATCATCACGTCGCCGAATCGCTGGTGCCAGTCCTGCTCGATGCCGATGGTGGTCGATGTGGCCGTCACGCGGTCACCTCCGTTCCGCTGCCGCTGCTGGTGAAGAGCTCGAAGAGAAGAGAGTGCTCGTCGCGACCGTCGATCACGGCCGCCTTGGGAACGCCGGCCTCCACCGCATGCAGGCATGCCGCCATCTTGGGGATCATGCCAGCGTCGAGCGACGGAAGCAGCTCCCGCAGCTCGGCGGATCCGATCGAGGAGACGAGCGAGTCGCGATCCGGCCAGTCGCGGTAAAGGCCGGGAACGTTGGTGAGGATGACGAGCTTGCGGGCGCGGAGTGCGATCGCCAGCGCCGAGGCCGCGGCATCCGCGTTCACGTTCAGGGTGCGCCCGGGCACATCGGCGTCGAGGGCGATGGAGGAGACGACGGGGATGCGGCCGGCGTGCACCTCGGCCAGTACGCCCTCGGGGTTCACGCCCACGACATCGCCGACCAGTCCGAGATCCACGGCCTCGCCGTCGATGAGCTCCATGCGCACCCGGCCCTCGAAGAGTCTCGCGTCCTCGCCCGAGATTCCGGTGGCGAGCGCGCCGTGCCGGTTGATGTGGCCGACGATGTCCCTGCTGATCTGCCCGGTGAGCACCATCCGCACGACCTCCATGGCCTCCGGGCTCGTGACCCGGTAGCCGGCGCGGAACTCGCTGACGATGCCGAGCCGGTCGAGCATGGCGGAGATCTGCGGACCGCCGCCGTGCACCACGACCGGCCGGATGCCGGCGAAGCGCAGGAACGCGATGTCATCGGCGAACGCGCGGACGAGACGCTCGTCGACCATGGCGTTGCCGCCGAACTTGATGACGATGGTCTCGCCGTGGAAGGACTTGAGCCACGGAAGCGCCTCGATGAGGACGGCGGCCTTTGCGCTGTTGTGGCCGATCAGGGGAAGCGGCTGGGGTTCGGTGTTCGCGGGATCCGTCATGACGTCGTCGGCTAGCTCGAGTAGGCGCTGTTCTCGTGCACGTAGTCGTGCGTGAGGTCGTTGGTGAGGATGGTGGCCGAGACGTCGCCCGCGTGCAGGTCGATGACCACGGACGTCGCTCTCGGGCTCAGGTCGACGAGGTCGCGCGGCTCGTCCGGCTGCCCGGCCGTGCACACCTGGACGCCGTTGATCGACACGTCGATGCCGTAGGGGTCGAACTGCGCGTCAGTGGTGCCGACGGCGGCGAGGACGCGTCCCCAGTTGGGGTCCCGGCCGAAGATCGCCGCCTTGAACAGGTTGCTGCGGGACACGGCCCGTGCGACGTCGACGGCGTCGTCCTCCGTGGCGGCGTGAACCACCTCGATCGCGATGTCGTGGGCCGCGCCCTCGGCGTCGCTCTGGAGCTGCAGGGCGAGATCCCGGCAGAGGTCGGTCAACGCGAGCGCGAACTCGTCGGCCGTCGGCGTCACGCCGGACGCGCCCGACGCCATGAGCACGACCGTGTCGTTCGTGGACATGCATCCGTCGGAGTCCAGGCGGTCGAACGTCACCCGCGTGGCAGCACGGAGCGCGCCGTCGAGAACATCGGAATCGAGCGCCGCGTCGGTGGTGAGCACGACGAGCATGGTGGCGAGGCCGGGCGCGAGCATCCCTGCTCCCTTCGCCATACCGCCGATCGACCAGCCGTCCTGCTCCACGTGCGCCTGTTTCGGACGGGTGTCGGTCGTCATGATCGCCTGTGCTGCCGCGAGGCCTCCTGCCGAGCCGGCGTCGAGTGCCGACGCGGCGGCCGCCACTCCCTCGAGCACGGCGGCCCGGTTCAGTTGCTCTCCGATGAGGCCCGTCGAGCACACGACGACGTCCCCGGCGGAGACGCCGAGATGGTCTGCCACGGATTCGGCTGTGGCGTGCGACGTCTGGAAGCCCTCGGCCCCGGTGTAGCAGTTGGCGCCGCCGGAGTTGAGCACGACAGCCGACACCACGCCGTCGGCCGCAGCCCGCTCGCTCCACAGCACCGGGTTCGCCTTGCACCGGTTCGAGGTGAAGACTGCGGCGGCGTTCTGCAGCGGGCCGAGGTTGCGCACGAGCGCCAGGTCCAGTCCGCCGCTCGACTTGAGACCGGCGGCGACACCTGTCGCCGCGAATCCGGCTGGGGCCGTGATGCTCACGGTGCGACTCCGTTCACGCTGAGGCCGGTCGTCTCCGGCAGACCGAGCGCGATGTTCGCACACTGGATGGCGGCACCCGCCGTGCCCTTCACGAGATTGTCGACGGCGATCACCGACACCACCCGGTTCGCCGCCGCGTCGACCGCGATGCCGATGAGGGCGGTGTTCGCGCCCAGCACGTCGGACGTGCGGGGGAACGTGCCGGCCGGCAGCACCTGAACGAACGGTTCGCCAGAGTAGGCATCCGTCCATGCCGCCCTGACCTCGTCGACCGTCACGCCGGGCTTGAGGGGCGCAGAGACCGTCGCGAGGATGCCGCGGGCCATGGGCACGAGCACCGGGGTGAACGAGATGGCAGGGTTCGTGGCGCCCGCCGAGCGAAGGGCCTGCAGGATCTCCGGGATGTGCCTGTGCGTTCCGCCGACGCCGTACGGCACGGCGTTTCCGAGCAGTTCGGATGCCAGGTATGTGGTCTTCAGATTCTTGCCCGCGCCGCTCGGCCCCACGGCGAGCACGGCAACGATGCCCGTCTCGTCGACGATGCCGGCGGCCACGCCGGGAGCCATGGCGAGGGAGACGGAGCTCGCGTTGCAGCCGGGCGCTGCGATGCGCGTGACCCCGGCCAGGGCATCCCGTTGCTTGCCTCCGACGGACGGCAGCTCGGGAACGCCGTACGCCCACGCTCCGGCGTATTCGCCGCCGTAGAACGCGTTCCAGTCCGCCTCGGACGTCAGCCGGTGGTCGGCGCCGCAATCGACGACGAGCACCTCGTCGCCGAGCTGCGCACTGATGGCGCCAGAGGCGCCGTGCGGAAGCGCCAGGAACACGACGTCGTGGCCGGCGAGGGTCTCGGCGTTCGTCTCCTGAAGCGTCAGGTGCGCCAGAGAGCGAAGATGCGGCTGATGCTCGATGAGCGGCGACCCGGCGTTGGAGCCGGCGGTCACCGTACGGATCTCGAACGAGGGATGATCGGCCAGGAGGCGGAGGACCTCTCCCCCTGCGTAGCCCGAGGCGCCGGCGACGGCAACCGAATAGGACATGTCTCTACCTTATTGACGACTGAGCCGGGAGTCGTGCGAGCTTGCTCGCCTGACCGAGGCGGTGGAGTCGGTGGGCGGCAAAGCCGCCAGAGGACTGGATGGACTGAGGTCGACACGGCGACGCCCACGACGGACCGCAGTTCGCGGTCGAGTACGCGTCGCCTAGCTTCGGCGCCCGCCCAGACGTCGGCGCACCGCACGGGTCGAGAAGACCTGTGCGATCGAGGTGCGCCGGGTGCAAGACATGACGCTCAGCATAGCGGGCGCTCCGCGTGGCGCGCGAATCGGCGCACGGGCATCCTTGCTACTCGCGAACGGCAGCGCCGAATCGCTCTCCGGCGAGACGGGCGCCGGCCAGCTTGGCCTCGCTCGCCTCTGCGGCAGTGAGCGTGCGGTCGGCAGCGCGGAAGCGCAGCGCGAACGTCAGACTCTTGCTGTCGTCCGGAACGCCGCTGCCGCGGTAGTCGTCCACCACACGTGCGTCCTCCAGCAGCTCACCAGCGCCCTCCACGACAGCGGCGAGCACGTCGGCCGCTGCGACCGTGCGCCCGACCACGAGGGACAGGTCCTGGGTGGCGGCCGGGAACGAGGAGATGGGCTTCACATCGATCTCGCGTCCCGCCGAGGCGAGCAGCCGGTCGAGGTTCAGCTCGAGCACGCCGACGACGCGCGGCAGGTCGGAGTCCTCCGCCAGCCGGGGCAGCAGCTCCCCCGCGTATCCGACGCGCTCGCCGTCGACGAGCACCTCAGCGGTGCGTCCGGGATGGAGCGCCTTGTGCGACCCCTGTCGCACAGCGAGGTGGACGCCGAGTGCCGTCTCCAGCGTTCGCACTGCAGCAAGCGCATCCGTGATGCCGGCCGGTACTGCGGCGAGGCCCGGCTGCTTGAGCGTGGAGTCGCCGGTGAAGAGCGCACCCACCATGCGGGGCTGGGCAGGGATGCCCTGCTCAAGACGAGCGAGCACGTCGGCCTCCGGAAGCACAGCGCCTGGCGGCAGCTCGGCCGTCCCGGTCACTGCCGAGTCCGGACGGAACACGAGCCCGATCTCGAACAGCGCGAGGTCGGTCAGCCCACGGGAGAGGTTGCGCTTGGCGGTCTCCAGGAGTCCGGGGAGCAACGAGGCGCGCAGCAGCGGCACCGAGGCATCCAGCGCATTCGCCAGCCGCACCGAGGGAACCGACTCGTCGCCGGGCGACCCGAAGAGGTCGTTCTGCGCCTGCGTCACGAACGGGTACACCAGCACCTCGGTCAGCCCGCTCGCAGCCAGCGCCGTCGCCACCTGCCTGCGCAGGTGCTGGTCGCGGGTGAGCCCGCGGCCGGGAGGGGCAACCGGCAGCACGGAGGGGATGCGGTCGTAACCGACGATGCGAGCGACCTCCTCGGCGAGGTCGACCTCGTCTTTCAGATCCGGCCGCCAGCTGGGCGGCGTGACGAGCAGTCCGCCCTCGGTCTCCCGGATCTCCCCTCCGATCTCGGCCAGCGTCGAGCGCACCTCGTCGTCCGAGAACTCGACCCCGACGATGGTGCCGACGAAGCCGTGCGGAAGCAGGATCGGCGTGCCGGATTCGAACTCGCCGGTGGAGGAGCCGAGTTCGTCCGCATGTCCACCGCCGAGCTGCTCCAGCAGCTGGACCACCCTTGCTGCGGCGGCACGGCCCACCTGCGGATCCACTCCGCGTTCGAACCGGCGGGACGCCTCGCTGGGCAGCTTGTGCCTTCTCGCCGTGCGCGCGACGGAGACCGGGTCGAAGTTGGCCGCCTCGATGAGCACGTCGGCCGTGGTGTCGCCGACTTCGGTGCTCGCGCCTCCCATCACGCCGGCGAGCCCGATCGGACCGGACTCGTCGGTGATGAGCAGATCCTCGGGGTCGAGCGTGCGCGTCTGCCCGTCCAGCGTGCGCAGCGTCTCCCCCTGCTTCGCCCTGCGCACAGTGATGCCGCCCTGAAGCTTCGCCAGGTCGTAGGCGTGGATCGGCTGGCCGAGCTCGATCATCACGTAGTTGGTCACGTCCACGACGAGCGAGATCGAGCGGATGCCTGCGAGGACGAGCCTGGCGATCATCCACGCCGGCGTCGGCGCGGCAGGATCGATGCCGCGGACGACCCTCGTGATGAAGACGCTCGCGCCGGTCCGGCCACGGATCGGCGCCTCGTCGTCGATCAGGACCGAGAATCCCGTGCCGTCGGCGGCCGTCACCGCGGCCGCGGGGTCGCGGAACGCCTGCTTGGTCGAGTGCGCGTACTCCCTGGCGATGCCGCGGATGGACAGCGCGTATCCGCGATCGGGCGTGACGTTGACCTCGACGGCCGCATCGTCGAGCCCGAGCAGCGCGATGGCATCCGTGCCGACGGGCGCGTCGATGCCCAGCTCCGCCAGCCGGAGGATGCCGTTGTGCTCGTCGCCGAGGCCGAGCTCGCGAGCGGAGGCGATCATGCCGTCGGACACGTGACCGTACGTCTTGCGGGCTGCGATCGGGAACGGTCCAGGCAGCACGGAGCCCGGCAGGGTCACCACCACCTTGTCGCCCGGGAAGAAGTTGTGTGCACCGCACACGATCCCGTGAACGGATTCGCCGCCGTCCGCCGCTCTCTCGCCGTCCGGCGCGACTCGCACCTGGCACCAGCGGATGGTCTTGCCGTTCGTCTGCGGCTCCTCGACGAAGTCGAGCACCTCGCCGACGACGACCGGACCGGAGATCTCGAAGCGGTGGATCTCCTCCTCTTCCAGACCGACCTTGACGAGTGCGGCATGCACGTCTTCCGGCGTGGAGCCGGGAAGGACGTCGACGTACTCGGCGAGCCAACTGAGGGGGATGCGCATGCCCTTAAACCACCATTCCGAACTGCTGCGAGAACCGGATGTCGCCCTCGATCATGTCGCGCATGTCGTTCAGCCCGTTCCGGAACTGGAGCGTGCGCTCGATGCCCATGCCGAAGGCGAAGCCGCTGTAGACGTCCGGGTCGATGCCCGCCGATCGCAGCACGTTGCGGTTCACCATGCCGCAACCGCCCCACTCGATCCACTGCGGGCCGCCCTTCGCACCGGGGTGCCAGACGTCCATCTCGGCGCTCGGCTCGGTGAACGGGAAGTAGTTGGGGCGGAGGCGGATCTTCGCGTCGTCGCCGAACATGGCCCTGGCGAAGTGCTCGAGCGTGCCTCGCAGGTGCGCCATGGTGAGTCCCTTGTCGACGGCGATGCCCTCGACCTGGCTGAAGACCGGGGTGTGCGTGGAGTCGAGCTCGTCCGTGCGGTAGACGCGCCCGGGCGCGACGACGTACACGGGCAGCTCTCGCTCGAGAAGCGCGCGCACCTGCACGGGCGACGTGTGGGTGCGCAGCACCAGGTGCGCCTCGGGCGGCTCGACGAAGAATGTGTCCTGCAGCGCCCGCGCCGGGTGGTCGGGGGCGAAATTCAGCGCGTCGAAGTTGAACCACTCGCTCTCGAGCTCCGGCCCTTCCGCGACCTCCCAGCCCATGCCGACGAAGATGTCGGCGATGCGCTCCTGCAGCAGGGAGAGCGGATGCCTAGCACCCGCGCGACCCGGCACGCCGATGGCCGTGACATCCAGGGTCTCCTCGGCCAGCCGCCTGGCGTTCTCGGCCTCGGCCAGCACCGTCTCGCGAGCGGCGAACGCCTGGTTCACCCGGCCCCTGGCCTGCCCCACGAGCTTGCCGAGTGCCGCCTTCTGGTCGGCAGGCACGTCGCGCAGGCCGGCGTTGAGCCTGGCGAGCGTGGAGTGCTCCGCCGCGTGGAGCGTGCGAGCCGCCTTGAGCTCGGCGACGTCGGAGGCGGATTCCGCGGCGGCCAGCGCCGCCTCGACCGCCTCGCGCACCGCTGATTCGGTGATCTGGATGGGTTCTGGCACGAGCACCAAGTCTACGCAGGCGCCAGGGCCGGCCCGGCCGCGCGCCCGTCCGTCTCTTCGCCGATCAGCTGCGTTGTGCGAACGCCGACTCGTACAGGCAGACGGATGCCGCTGTCGCCAGATTCATCGACTCGGCATGGCCGTAGATGGGCACCGTGATCACCCGGTCGACGAGCGCGACCGCCGCGTCGGAGAGCCCGTGCGCCTCGTTGCCGAAGACCCAGGCCGTCGGCAATGCGAGCTCGCCGCTCGTGCGCGCGACGAGCAGGTCGTCGCCCGCCATGTCCGCGGCGATCACGTGCAGACTGGCAGAGCGGGATCGGGCGAGCACGTCCTCGATCGTGGCGCCGACGGCCACCGGGAGGTGGAACAACGAGCCGGTGGTGGAGCGCACGACCTTGGGGTTGTAGAGGTCGACGGTGTGGCCGGAGAAGACGACGGCATCCGCACCCGCCGAGTCGGCCGCCCGGATGATCGTGCCCGCGTTGCCGGGGTCCCGCACCTCCTCGAGCACCGCGATGAGTCGCGGCGACGACCCGAAGATGTCGTCGAGCGAGGTGGGGAACGTGCGGCACACGGCGACGAAGCCCTGGGGCGTGACCGTGTCGGCCATGGCGTCCAGCACCTGTTCCGTGACGAACTCGGTGCGGACATCCGCCTGTTTCGCGAGCGCCGCGACGTCGTCGTGCTTCTGGAACGCGTGGGTCGTGGCATAGAGGTCGACGACGAGCTCGGGACGCCAGGTGAGCGCCTCGCGTGCTGCTTGCGGACCCTCGAGAAGGAACGCGCCGGTCTCTGCTCTCGCCGCCTTCTTCGCCAGTTTGGCGACCGACCGAACCCGAGGCGAACGGGGGTTGTCGAGCACGCGCTCAGCCTAGCCGGTGCGCGGCCCGTCGCCGCCACGCCGGACCGTCTGTGCGTGGCGGTCTCCGGTGTTCCGCCGACGCAGACGCGGAAACGGCCCGGCTCCACGAGGAGCCGGGCCGTTCGATGCCGATTCGCGGTGCGAGACTCAGGCCGCCTTGGGGGCCGACGTGTCGGCAGGCAGCGCCTTCTTGGCGGTCTCGACGAGCGCCGCGAACGTGGCGGGCTCGTTCACCGCCAGCTCGGCCAGGATGCGACGGTCGACCTCGACACCGGCGAGGCTCAGGCCCTGGATGAAACGGTTGTACGTGAGGCCGTTCTGGCGGCTCGCGGCGTTGATGCGCTGGATCCACAGGCGACGGAAGTCGCCCTTGCGGGCACGGCGGTCACGGTAGCTGTAGACCAGTGAGTGGGTGACCTGCTCCTTGGCCTTGCGGTAGAGACGCGACCGCTGTCCGCGGTAGCCCTCGGCGCGCTCGAGGATGACGCGACGCTTCTTGTGGGCGTTGACGGCCCTCTTCACTCTTGCCATTGCTCAATATCCTTCTGTGCGTCGAATCGGCTTACTTGCCGAGAAGCTTCTTGGCGACCTTGGCGTCGACGGTGGGAAGCACCTGGTCCTGGTTCAGTCGACGCGTGCGGCGGCTCGACTTCAGCTCCAGGTTGTGCCGCATGCCGGACTGCTGCTTCATCACCTTGCCGCTGCCGGTGAGCTTGAAACGCTTCTTGGCCCCGGAATGGGTCTTCTGCTTGGGCATTATTTCTCCTCATCGGTGGCGGATTGGGTTACCGCCTCGGTGGCCGCCTCACCCGATCGCTGCTGCTGGGAGCGCGCTCGGTTCGCGGCACGTTGTGCGTTGGCCTCGGCCTTGGCCTCCGACTTGTTCTTCAGGGGGCCGATGACCATGACCATGTTGCGGCCGTCGATGGTGGGCGTCGATTCCACGGAACCGAAATCGGCCACATCCTCGGCGAACCGCTGCAGCAAGCGCACACCCTGCTCGGGGCGGGACTGCTCACGACCGCGGAACAGGATCATCGCTTTGACCTTGTCCCCCGCCTTGAGGAATCCCTCTGCGCGCTTGCGCTTCGTCTCGTAGTCGTGTTTGTCGATCTTGAGGCGGAACCGCACCTCTTTGAGCACGGTGTTCGCCTGGTTGCGCCTGGCCTCCTTGGCCTTCTGCGCAGCCTCGTACTTGTACTTGCCGTAGTCCATGATCTTGGCCACGGGTGGCTTCGAATTCGGAGCCACCTCGACGAGGTCCATGTCGGCCTCCTGCGCGAGGCGGACGGCGACCTCGATTTTGACGACGCCGATCTGCTCTCCGCTGGGGCCCACGAGACGAACCTCGGGGACGCGGATACGGTCATTGGTACGGGGATCGCTGATGCGTGTCTCCTCTGATCGAACATTGCTGTGAAGGCATCACCGGCGGCGCCGGGGATGGTCGGCAGAGGTCTCACACACGTACGATCCGCAGCTCACGCACGGCCGTGCATTCCGCACCCTTTTCGTCAACCTCGACGACGTTCGTCGCCTCGGCGGAGTGCGTAACGACCCGGTAACCTGATGAAGCGGTCAATCGCGGGTGGGAGAATCTCCACTTTGCACTTTCGTCGCATGACGCTCCGAAAGCCCGACACAGTCTAGCAGACAGCGGACCGCGCGCCGAATCGGCGCTGCCACCCTTCCCTCACGCCGCGAAAGGCACCATGTCCGATCAGCACGTCCACCGATTCGACGACACTGATGTCGCGCTCGACTCCGATTCAGCCACCGTCGCGGATGCCGCGCGAGACATCGCCGACGTGCCCGCCGTCGAGGTCATCACCACCACTGCCGTGCACCTGATGAGCGCGGCGGCCGTCAAATGCGGGCTGGCCGACGACCCAGAGACGCAGACCGACCTGGACGAGGCTCGCAAGCTGATCGACGCGCTGGCCGGCCTTGTCACGGCCAGTGCGCAGCACATCGGCGATCAGCACGCCAGGAGCCTGCGGGACGGACTGCGCAGCCTGCAGCTCGCTTTTCGTGAGGCATCCACGATCCAGGACGCCCCCGGTGCGGGCCCTGGCGAGAAGTACACCGGACCGGTGGTCTGACGCGGTCGCGCGCCCGACGTCCGACCCTCGGCCGGATGCCGCGGACCCGCGGGAAACGTCAGGCCGCTGACCGCAGGCGCAATGTCATCGAGTCGACACGGTCGGCGATGCGGGCGGAGGCACCCCAGGCGGCCGTCAGACGCGCGATCACGGCGCTCAGGGCTTCCTGGCCCAGCCCGGGAACGAGCGTGAGCAGGATCTCGACCTCGGGGCCGGCCAGCCGCGCCGTCGGGTCGCCGTTGGACAGGGTCAGCGCGACCACCTCGTGCTCACCTGCACACCCCGCCCTGAACTCCTCGAGCAGCTGAGCGTCCGCCCACGGCGGCGTCCATGGCTCCCCCGTGGCGAGCGCCTTCACCGCGGGTCTGCGGAGCACGAATTCCGTGGCGGCCGTCGGGTCGATCACCACCAGCTCGGTCTGCTCGCTCGCGGCCGCAAGGGCGATCCGCGGGCCCACAGCGGGAACAGGGCGGGCCAGCGGGTTCCAGGCCGACATGGTCTGCACCGAGGAGAACGCCGGCAGCACGGCGCGGCCGTCGGGAGCCCGCACCGTCGCGATCGACAGTTCCTGGGTCTTGTCCACGAGATGCCCGTCCGGCGTCTCCCCCACCTCGCCGGCGTGCGCGAGAAGGGGCACGAGAAGCCGGGCGGAGCGTACGGCGTCGATGACGGCGACGACGTCGCCCGAACCAGACGCGAACGCGGTCAGCGCGGCGACCAGGCCGGCGTCCGGCGAACCGTCGTCGCTCGATGCCGGGTTGGGCTCGAATCGGCGCCCCTGCCACGGGAAGCCCGCGGAGTCGGCACGGTCGTCGGACCCGAAGAGATGGGCGTGCGCGCGCGACGCGTCGCCCGCCGGCATCCCGTCGTCAGCGTCCGGCAACGTCGAGCGCCTCCGGCAGGGTGAAGGCTCCCGAGTAGAGGGCCTTGCCGACGATGGCGCCCTCCACGCCGTCAGGCACCAGTTCACGCAGCGCGACGATGTCGTCGAGGCTCGCCACGCCTCCCGAGGCGACGACCGGCCGGTCGGTGCGGGCGGTGACCTGGCGCAGCAGATCCAGATTGGGGCCGCGCAGGGTGCCGTCCTTCGTCACGTCCGTCACGACGTAGCGCGCGCATCCGGCGTCCTCCAGCTGCGCGAGCACGTCCCAGAGGTCACCGCCGTCCTGCGTCCAGCCGCGAGCGGCCAGGGTGGTGCCGCGCACATCCAGTCCGACCGCGATCGCCTCGCCATAGCGCGAGATCACGTCCGCCGCCCACTGCGGGTTCTCCAGCGCGGCCGTGCCGAGGTTGACCCGTTTGGCGCCGAGCTCCAGGGCCTGTTCCAGCGACCTGTCGTCGCGGATGCCGCCGGAGAGCTCGATCTTGACGTCGCGCCTCGATCGCATGACGGCCTTGAGCACGTCGCGGTTGTGCCCCCTGCCGAACGCGGCGTCGAGGTCGACGAGGTGGATCCATTCGGCACCCTGTTCGACCCACTCCTCGGCCGCGTCGACCGGATCCCCGTAGCTCGTCTCGCTGCCCGCCTCCCCCTGGGTCAGGCGCACCGCCTTGCCGTCGGCGATGTCGACGGCGGGAAGCAGCACGAGGACAGGAGTGTCGGTCATGGGGGTCATCTGCGGCTGGCTCTTTCGACGACGGGACAGGAGGGAAGGACGAACGGGAGGGTTGCGAGAAACGGCCGCTACGCGGCCTTCACGGGGAGCGCTTGCACCCAGTTGCGCAGCAACCGCATGCCCGCCTGACCCGACTTCTCGGGGTGGAACTGGGTTGCCGACAGCGGTCCGTTCTCGACGGCCGCGAGGAAGCGCCCGCCGTGATCGGCCCAGGTGAGCTTGGCGGGCGCGAACGCACCGGATGCCTGCAGCTGCCAATCCTGAGCGGCGTAGGAGTGAACGAAGTAGAAGCGGGCGTCGCGCACACCGTCGAACAGCACGGAGTCCGCCGGCGCGTCGACCGTGTTCCAGCCCATGTGGGGCAGCACGTCGGCCTTCAGCCGCTCGACGGTGCCCGGCCATTCGCCGAGCCCCTCTGCGTCGTGTCCGTGCTCGACCCCGTGGTCGAACAGTACCTGCATGCCCACGCAGATGCCCAGCACCGGGCGGCCGCCTGCCAGCCGCCGGTCGATGATCTCGGCACCCCGGACGGCGTTGAGCTGGTCGACGACGGCCTTGAACGCCCCGACGCCCGGCACGACGAGTCCGTCGGCATCGAGCGCCGCGGCCTTGTCGGCGGTGAGCGTCACGTCTGCCCCAGCCGCCTCGAGCGCCTTGGCCGCCGAGTGCACGTTACCCGAGCCGTAGTCGAGCACCACCACCGATGGGCGGCGAACGTCATCCGAGTGCGTCAGCTCGGAAGCGGCGACGTTCGCCTCCGTCACAGTGCGCCCTTCGTCGACGGGATGCCCTCCACGAACGGGTCGAGCGCCTTCGCCTGCCGGAATGCGCGCGCGAACGCCTTGAACTCGGTCTCGGCGATGTGGTGCGGATCGCGCCCGTTCAGAACCCGGACGTGCACGGTGAGCGCGGCGTTGAACGCGATCGCCTCGAACACGTGCCGCACCATCGACCCGGTGAAGTGGCCGCCGATGAGGTGGTGCTCGAATCCGGCCGGCTCGCCGGTGTGCACGAGATACGGACGTCCCGAGATGTCGACGACGGCCTGCACCAGCGCCTCGTCGAGGGGAACCGTCGCGTCGCCGTAACGTGAGATGCCCGCTTTGTCGCCGAGCGCATCCTTGATCGCCAGCCCCAGCACGATTCCCACGTCTTCCACCGTGTGGTGCACGTCGATCTCGATGTCGCCCTTCGCGCGCACCGTCAGGTCGGTGAGCGAGTGCTTGGCGAACGCGGTGAGGAGGTGGTCGTAGAACGGCACCGTGGTGTGGATGCTGCTGCGACCGGTTCCGTCCAGGTCCAGCGACAGCTCGATGCTGGACTCGCTGGTCTCGCGTCGGATGCTCGCGGTGCGGCTGCTCATGCCATCGATCCTATGGGTCGCATCCGCACGATCACGCGGCGTGCGACGAGCGCGAGGAGGCGAGCTCGGCCATCGCATCCAGGAAGGCCGTCGTCTCGTCCTGCGTGCCGGCGCTGACCCTGAGGTGGTGCTCGATGCCCACGTCGCGAACGAGGATGCCGCGCTCCTTGAGCGCACGGAACGTGGCGTGCGGGTCGTCGAGGCCTCCGAACAGCACGAAGTTGCTGCCGGACTCGTGCACGGTGTATCCCAGTTCGGCCAGTCTGGCGGCGATGCGGTCGCGTTGCACGACGATGTCGTGGACCGTCGCGAGCATCTCGTCGGAGTGGCGGAGCGCGGCGATGGCCGCGGCCTGCGTGAGCGCCGAGAGGTGATACGGCAGCCGCACGAGGCGAAGGGCGTCCGACACGGCGGGATCGGCGGCGAGATAGCCCAGCCGCACACCTGCGAACGCGAACGCCTTGCTCATGGTGCGCGACACGATGAGTCGCTCTCTGCCGGGCAGCAGGCTGAGCGCGGTCCCCGCGTCTCCCGGCATGAACTCGGCGTAGGCCTCGTCCACGACGACCATTCCGGGCGCCGCGTCGTAGACCGCCCGCACGACGTCCAGGCCCAGCGGCGTTCCCGTCGGGTTGTTGGGCGCGCAGAGGATCACCACATCGGGACGGCGTTCCCGCACGACGGCGGCAGCCTCGGCCGGGTCTATCACGAAGTCCGGTCCCCTGTCGGCCGCGATCCATGCTGTGCCCGTGCCCGACGCGAGCAGCGGATACATCGAGTAGGTGGGCGCGAAGCCGAGCGCGGTGCGTCCTGGTCCGCCGAACGCCTGCAGGATCTGCTGCAGCACCTCGTTGGAACCGTTCGCCGCCCACACGTTGGACTCGTCCAGGCCGTGGCCCAGGTACCGGGCGAGCGACCGGCGCAGCTCCGTGAACTCGCGGTCCGGGTAGCGGTTCGCCCCCTTCAGCGCGACGCCGACGGACCGCAGGATGTCCGCGACAACGTCGTCGGGAATCGGATGCGTGTTCTCGTTCACGTTGAGAGCCACCGGAACAGGTGCCTGCGGGGCACCGTACGGCGACAGGCCCCGGAGGTCGTCGCGGATCGGAAGGTCGGAGAACGAGGTCACCGTTCCATGCTAGGGCGCCCAGGATGTACGAGTCGCGGCAGCGGAGGAGCAGCGGGCCTGCTTGCCCCCAGGAGGCCCGCTTGACCGCAGGAGGCCCGTCTGCCCCAGAGGCCCGTTGCACACAGGAGGCGAGTCTTGCCGAGCAGGAGCGGGTCTTGCCGAACGGGAGGGCGGGTCAGCGCGCGGCGCCGTCGAACTGATGGGGAACCGCCAGCCGTTCGCCCGCCTGGACCATCCCGGACGACAGGCCGTTGAGGTCCACGAACGCTGCGATCACGTCACGGGGGTCGCTGCGCGGAGCGATGCGCTGGGCGATGCTCCACAGCGACTCGCCCGGCTGCACCGTGAGATACCGGAACGACGAGGCGCTCTGACCCTGGATTCCCGCGAACGCGCCGCTGCTCGCGGCCAGCGCCCCGCCGCCCGCGAGAAGCGGAAGCACGACGAGCGCCGTCAGGACAACTCGCCCCCTGCGGGTCAGACGTGTGCGGGTGCGGGTGCGGCCCGTGCGGTCTCCGCTCCTACCGGATTCCGAAAGGTCAGGACCGCCTGCTCGCGAGGATCGCGCAGGCGTCGCCTGCAGCCGTCCCAGTGCGATGCTCGTCATGGCCGTGTCCTTCCAGTTTCGAAGCCCTGTTCCGAACCTATCTTCGATTCCCGGCTTTTTCAACGCTATGTTCGGATGTCGTGCGAGCGAGTACCTGACACGCTCGAACAGAATCGACGATCTGGCCCCGAACGCAGATAGAGTTTCGATCGTCGGAACAAAGACCATCACGCACCACCGACATTCGTTGCGCGGGCACCGGAGAATGCATCCGGGGCAGTCTCGGAACGTCGTCGCAGACCAGGTATCCACACGGCGCCAGGGCCATCGAGCCGATCAGGGCGTCGCCGAGGAGAGGAACCCACGTTGTCCGAGGTCGACAGAGCACGAGGTGCTGCGACAGCCGGAGCCGTCGCACCGGTCGAGGGCCGGGCCGCACGGGCGCCGGAGAAGCCGCGAACACGGCGCAGGAAGAATCTCAGCGAGAAGCAGCGCGCGATCCTGGAGGTCATCCAGCGATCGGTGAGCCAGCGCGGCTATCCGCCGAGCATGCGCGAGATCGGTGACGCGGTCGGGCTCGCCTCGCTCTCCAGCGTTGCGCACCAGCTGGGACAGCTCGAGCTGAGCGGATACCTGCGTCGCGACCCGAATAGACCGAGGGCTCTGGAGGTGCTGATCGACCTGCCGGAGACGACAGGGCGAGCGGAACAGGCGGCCGACTTCGAGGCATCCATTCCGGTCGGCGACGCCACCATGGTGCCCATGGTCGGACGCATCGCGGCAGGTGTTCCGATCACGGCCGAGCAGCAGGTCGAGGAGGTGTTCCCGCTCCCCCGCCAGCTGGTCGGCAACGGCGAGCTCTTCATGCTCAAGGTGCAGGGCGAGTCGATGATCGACGCGGCGATCTGCGACGGGGACTGGGTCGTCGTGCGCCAGCAGAAGACGGCGGAGAACGGCGACATCGTCGCCGCGATGCTCGACGGCGAAGCCACGGTCAAGGTCTTCAGACAGCGCGACGGCCACACCTGGCTGCTGCCGCGCAACTCCGCGTTCGAACCGATCCTCGGCGACTTCGCCGAGGTCGTCGGCAAGGTCGTGGCGGTGCTGCGCGCGGTCTGAGGCGCACGGCTCGCGCGACTGCAAGATCGGCCACCGGCGCCCGGCGTCCGGCCGATCCGGTCCGCGTCGTGCGTTCACCGGGGACGTCGGGCGTTCACCAGGACGTCGTGCGTTCACGAGGGACAGATCCGGTGCTCGCCCGCCGGGCAACGGCATCCGGCGGCGGGCCGCGCCCTAGGCCGATTGCTTCTCCCGCACGGTCCTGGTGGCCTCGATGATGTTGCGCAGCGAGGCGACAGTCTCCTCGTAGCCTCTGGTCTTGAGTCCGCAGTCCGGATTGATCCAGAGCTGACGGCCGGGAACGCCGCTCAGCGCCTTCTCGATCAGTTCGGTCACCTCGGCGACGGACGGCACGCGCGGCGAATGGATGTCGTACACGCCCGGTCCGATGCCGTGGTCGAATCCGCTGGCCGAGATGTCGTCGACCACCTCCATGCGGCTCCTGGCCGCTTCGATGCTGGTCACGTCGGCATCCAGATCGCGGATGGCGTCGATCACCACGCCGAACTCCGAGTAGCAGAGATGCGTGTGGATCTGGGTGGCGTCGCCGACACCGCTCGTGGCGAGGCGGAACGACCCGACCGACCAGTCGAGATAGGCCGGCTGGTCTCTCTTCTTCAGGGGCAGCAGTTCGCGAAGAGCAGGCTCGTCGACCTGGACGACGCGGATGCCCGCTCGTTCGAGATCCGCTATCTCGTCGCGGAGCGACAGTGCCACCTGCCGTGCCGTGTCGGCCAGCGGCTGGTCGTCGCGCACGAACGACCACGCGAGGATCGTCACGGGTCCCGTGAGCATGCCCTTCACCGGTTTGGACGTCAGCGACTGCGCGTACGTTGACCAGTCGACGGTGATCGGCGCCGGCCTCGACACATCGCCCCAGAGAATCGACGGGCGCGTGCACCTGCTTCCGTACGACTGCACCCAGCCGTTCTGGGTCACCGCGAATCCGTCGAGGTGCTCGGCGAAGTACTGCACCATGTCGTTGCGCTCCGGCTCGCCGTGCACCACGACGTCGACGCCGATCTCCTCCTGCAGGTCGACGACCCGTTTGATCTCCGCTCGCATGAGATCCAGGTACTCGGCCTCCGTGATGACGCCCTTGCCGAACTGCGCCCTTGCTCGCCGGATGTCGCCCGTCTGCGGGAACGAACCTATCGTCGTCGTGGGCAGAAGGGGCAGCTCGAGTGCGGCATCCTGTGCGGCGAGTCGGTCGGTGTACTTACCGCGGCTGAAGTCGGCCGCTGTGAGAGCCTCCGCTCGGGCCCGCACGGCGCCGTCGCGCACGCCGGGTGCGTTCGCCCGGTCCGAGAGCGCTGCGGATGCCTGCGCGAGCTCGGTCTGGATCGCCTCGTGTCCCTCGTCGAGGCCACGCGCAAGGGTCGCGACCTGGCGCACCTTCTGGTCGGCGAACGCCAGCCACGAGCTCAGACGCGCATGCAGGGCCGGCTCGTCGTCAACGTCGTGCGGAACGTGCAGCAGCGAGGTCGACGTGGATGCCGAGACGTTCGGCGACAGCGCCAGCAGCGACTCGAGGGTGCCGAACGCGGCCTCGAGGTCTCCTCGCCACACGTTGTGGCCGTCGATCACGCCGCCCACGATCGTCTTGCCTTGCAGTGCGGCCTTCGTGGCCGCATCCTGCCCCGAAGGGATGCCTCCGTGCACCAGATCGAGGGAGATCGCCTCGACGGCGGTGCCGGCCAGAACGGGCAGCGCGTCGTCGAGGCTTCCGTATGGCGCGGCTACGAACAGCTGCGGCCTCTCGCGGGCGGCACCGAGCCGGTCGTACGCTTGGGCCGTAGCGGCGAGGAGGTCGGTGCGGGAGTCGTCGAGAGTCTCGCTCACGAGCGCGGGCTCGTCGAGCTGCACCCAGTGCGCTCCCGCCGCCTTCAGGCGCTCGAGCAGGTCGAGGTAGACCGGGAGAAGGTCCGCCAGACGCGACAGCGGCCTGAATCCCTCCGGCGCGCCATCGGCCGGCTTGCTCAGCGCGAGGAACGTGACGGGGCCGACGATGACAGGCCTGGTCAGGTATCCGTCTGCCTTCGCCTCCTCGAACTCGCGCACGAGGCGGTCGGAGGCGAGGCGGAACCGGGTGTCAGGACCGATCTCCGGAACCAGATAGTGGTAGTTCGAGTCGAACCACTTCGTCATCTCGAGCGGCGCATCCTCCCCCGATCCCCGGGCGATCATGAAGTAGCCGGCGAGGTCGACGCCGCCGTCGGCGTCCTGCAGCGATGCGAAGCGTGCGGGCACGGCGCCGACCGTGACGGCGGCATCCAGCACCTGGTCGTAGTAGCTGAACGATTCGGGGATCGAGGAGTCGGTCGCACCGAGGCCCAGGGATGCCAGACGGGCGCGGGTGGCGCGACGCAGCTCGGCAGCGGCATCCTCCAGCTCGTCGGGTGTCAGGGATCCGGCCCAGAACGCCTCGACAGCCTTCTTGAGCTCTCTGCGGCGTCCGATCCGCGGGTAGCCGAGGATGGTGCCGATCGGGAACGGGGAGGAGGTCATGCTTCTTCCTTCTGCGTGGTGTGCCGGTGGAGCGTAGGAGCCGTCTCGGTGGGAACGCCCTGCTGCCGATCGTCGCGTGCCGCGGATTCGATCAGGCCGCAGCGTTCGAGCACGGCGAGCGACGTCTCGGGCTGATTGAACGTGTAGAGATGGATGCCCGGCGCACCGCCCGCGACGAGCCGTTCGGCGAATCGTGCGGCATGGTCGATGCCGATCTGAAGCCGTCCTTCGTCGGTGGGCTCCACCTCGAGCCGGATGCCGAGATCGCTGGGCAGGTCTTCGCCGCTGAGCTCGAGCATGCGCTTCAGGCGCGCGGGCGACGTGACCGGCATGATGCCGGGCAGGATCGGGAACAGCACGCCTGCACTCCTCGCCCGCTCGGTGAACGCGAAGTAGTCCTCGGCGTGGAAGAACAACTGGGTGATGGCGAGGTTCGCGCCGGCCGCCTGTTTGGCCAACAGCGCATCGATGTCCTGTGCCACCGAACGGGACTGCGGATGCCCGTTCGGGAACGCCGCGACGGCGATGGTCACCTTCTCGCGTCGCCCGACCGCGCTGGCGTGCGGGAGCCCAGGCACAGGGATCTCCCGGTAGGGGGCGTGCTCGGCCTGGATGCGGTGGATCAGCTGCACGAGCTCGGCAGCGGAGCCGAGGTCCCCGTTCTCCGATGCCGGAGGCCGCCCGGACTGCTGCGGAACGGATCGCGTCGAGGTGTCCGTCTGCGGATCGCCCCGCACTGCGAGGAATCGCGTGACTCCGGCGTCGAGGAATTCCCGGATCATGCGCGCCGCGCCTTCGGGCGACGAACCGACGCATGTCAGGTGCGCCATGGCGGGAACGTCGGTGGACTGCGTGATGTGCTTCACGACGTCGAGCGACGATGCGTGCGAGGATCCGCCTGCGCCGTATGTGACCGAGATGAACTGGGGCGCGACGGAGGCGAGACGCCGGATGGTGGCGGGCAACGCCCTGCTCGCCGCCTGGTTGCGGGGCGGGTACAGCTCGAACGAGAAGCGCGTGCCGCTCGGACATCGCGGGGTGTCGCCTGGCGAGGCGGCCAGGACACGCGGCCACGCGCCACCGGCATGCTCTGCGCTCATCACGCCTCCCTGCTGGGCGGCGCGGACGTTCTCGCACGTGGTGGCCGATGGCATCCGCACCGCGTTCGGCCCGGTCGCTGTCACGACCGGTCTACGGGTGGGGCGGGCGCCGGGCTCGGCTGTCGCTCCCGTCGCGCGACTCGACGTCGCTCGACGAACTTGCCGAAACAGTAGCAACCGACCGACCGAACGGATGCTTCGTGTTACGCAGCGCTACAGCCTCGCACTCATCGAGGCGGAACACACCGCCGAGGGTCCTCGTGCGCGGCGGGAACCGGCCGTCACACCGCGGCGGGCGCAGCCCGGAACGGATCGAACACCGGAACGAACTCCGGAGCGATCTTCGCCGTGATCCTGGTGCCCTCCGGCTCGTAGTCCGTGCGCACGACCCGCCCCCGTTCGTGCAGCGCCGAGACGAGATCACCTCGGTCGTACGGAAGCAGCACATCGATCTCGACCGACCGGTCGGGCAGCGTGCGCGCAATGGCAGCGAGCACCTCGTCGATGCCCTCACCCGTTCTCGCGGAGGCGAAGATCGCGTTCGGCTCCAGCCCGCGCAGCTCCAGGCGACGACCCTCGTCGATCAGGTCCGACTTGTTGAACACGACGAGCTCAGGGATGTCGCGCCCGCCGACCTCCCCGATCACGTCGCGCACGGTCGCAAGCTGAGCGGCCGGGTCGGGATGCGAGGCATCGACGACGTGCACGATCACGTCCGAGTCCGCGACCTCCTCCAGGGTCGAGCGGAACGCCTCGACGAGCTGGTGGGGCAGGTTGCGCACGAATCCCACGGTGTCGGCCAACGTGTAGAGACGGCCGTCTGCCGTGATGGATCGCCGCACGGTGGCATCCAGCGTTGCGAACAGCGCGTTCTCGACGAGCACGCCCGCCTTTGTGATGCGGTTGAGCAGGCTGGACTTGCCGGCGTTCGTGTACCCGGCGATCGCCACCGAGGGAACGCTGTTGCGGCGACGATTCGCGCGCTTGGCCTCTCGTGCCGGTGCGAAGTCCTTGATCTGCCTGCGCAGCTTCGCCATGCGGGAGTGGATGCGCCGCCGGTCCAGCTCGATCTTGGTCTCACCTGGGCCCCTGCTGCCCATTCCGGCGCCGGCGCCGCCGACCTGACCACCGGCCTGCCGGCTCATCGATTCACCCCAGCCGCGGAGCCGGGGAAGAAGGTACTCGAGCTGGGCGAGCTCGACCTGCGCCTTGCCCTCGCGGCTCTTCGCATGCTGGCTGAAGATGTCGAGGATCACGGCCGTGCGGTCGATGACCTTGACCTTCACGATGTCCTCGAGTGCGCGACGTTGGCTCGGCGCGAGCTCGGTGTCGGCGATGACCGTGTCGGCGCCGAGTGCCGCCACGACATCGTGCAGCTCCTGCGCCTTCCCGCTGCCGAAGTAGGTGCTGGCATCCGGATGCGTGCGCCTCTGCAGCAGACCGTCGAGCACGACGGCGCCCGCGGTCTCGGCGAGGGCGGCGAGCTCACGCAGCGAGTTCTCCGCGTCGGCGACCGTCGAGCCGGAGTAGACGCCGATCAGCACGACGTTCTCTAGTCGCAACTGCCGGTATTCGACCTCGGTGACGTCTTCGAGCTCCGTGGAGAGCCCGCTGACCCTGCGCAGCGCGGCGCGCTCTTCGCGATCGAACTGGTCCCCATCCGCGTCGTGCCCGCTCGTCGCCTGCCGCTGCAGCGCCTGGGCGCCCTGGCCGAAGATTCGGGTGCGCGCCGACGGCTGCTCGGCGCGCGCCAGCACGCGCGCGACGACATCGTCGCCGTGCTCGGCCATGCCGGTCGCAGCCGAGTCCGGCGTAAGCTGCGAGCCCTCTCCGGCGGTGTTCCAACTCTCTGCCGCGGACTCATCGCGGGGTGCGCGCCTGCCACTGTCGGTGTACGTCATCGTGTGATCAACCATAGTTCTCCCTGCCGACAGTGTTCCTGCCGTGCTCTCATCTCTTCTCGTGCGTCTTCTCGGGCGCCTCGGCCGGTCCGCCGACTGTGTTCTTCGACGTCTCGAGCGGCCGTACTCCTCGCCGACCCGCCCGGTCGTGCTCCTCGCCGGAAGGGCCGACCGTGCTCCTCGCCGACCCGCCCGGTCGTGCTCCTCGCCGGTCCGCCCGGCCTTCCTCCTCGACGAACATCCGGTGGCGTCCCCGTCGACCGTCCGGCGCCGCCGGCCCCTCGCCGAAGGTCGGCCGCCCACTTCCGGTACTTTCCTTTGTATGGCGAGCGGCGAGCACTACTTCACGTCCCGACCCGGCGGGGACGCCAAGCTGCATCCGCTGAGCGTTCGTCTCGCCGGCCGCACCGTGCACCTCACCACCGCCGCCGGCATTTTCAGCCCCGACCGGATCGACGCTGGCACTCAGGTTCTGCTGGATGATCCACCCGCCGCTCCCGACGCCGGCGATGTGCTCGACCTGGGGTGCGGCTGGGGGCCCATCGCCCTCACTCTCGCTCTGGAATCTCCGAACGCCACGGTCTGGGCTGTGGACGTCAACGAGCGAGCGCTCGATCTGGTGCGCATGAACGCGAACGTCCTTGGCCTCACCAATATCAACGCCGTGCTGCCCGACGATGTTCCCGACGACGTCGGGTTCCGAGCCATCTGGTCGAATCCTCCGATCCGCATCGGCAAGGCCGAGCTGCACGCCTTGCTGCTGCGCTGGCTTCCCCGGCTGGACACCGACGCCGATGCCTGGCTCGTGGTGCAGCGCAACCTCGGCTCAGACTCGCTCCAGCGCTGGCTCGAGAGCGAGCTCGACGACGACTTCGCCGTGCGGCGGGCATCCTCCAGCAAGGGGTACCGCGTGCTCAACGTGCACCGGGGCGGGCCCGGCCGTCAGCCGACGGTCACCTCTCCGTCGTAGACCAGCTCTGCCGGCCCGGACAGCGCGACGTGCTCGCCGTCTTCGGCCGGGAACATCCGCACGCCGAGGGTCCCGCCCGGGGTGCGCACCTTCCAGTTGTCGGGTGCTCCGTCTCCCGCCCAGTAGCGCGTGGCCAGCGCCGCCGCGACAGTGCCCGTCCCGCACGCGAGCGTCTCCCCGCTCCCCCGCTCGTGCACGCGCATCCGGATGCGTCCGACGCCGTCGTCCACCAGCGGCTCGAACGGCACGACGAACTCCACGTTCGCACCGTTGACAGGTGCCGGATCCAGCACCGGGGTCGGTCCCAGATCCAGACGGTCGAGCTCATCGTCGTCGGCGAGCGCGACGACCACGTGTGGGTTGCCGACGTCGATCCCGATACCGGGGCGCGAGACGCCCAGGCCTTTCGCTCGCACCAACGGGTCGTCCCCGGTGAGGTGCCATCTGCCGAGGTCCACCTGGAAGCCGTTTCCACTGTGCTGCACATCGCGCACCCCGGATCGCGTTCCCACGGGAAGCGTCTGACCGGGCCGCAGATCCGTGAACCCGCCGTCGATCAGATAGCGCGCGAACACACGGATGCCGTTGCCGCACATCTCCGCTGGCGTCCCGTCGGCGTTGTGGTAGTCCATGAACCACTCGGCCGTCGGATCCTCTGCGAGCGCGACCGCGCCCTCCGGGATGGCGGATGACTTCACCGCTCGGATCACGCCGTCAGCACCCACGCCGAAATGCCGGTTGCAGATCAGCGCGATCTGCGCGGCGGTCAGGTCGATGGCGCCTTCGGGATCGGCGAAGAGCACGAAGTCGTTCCCCGCGCCGTGTCCCTTGCTGAACGAGAGTGTGGTCACCGCGCAAGCCTATCCAGTACGGCTGCCACGATTCGCGCCCTGTCCTCCTCACCGCGATCAGAGGCATCGAGCCAGTGGAGTCCTGGATAGCGCTTGAACCACGAGACCTGACGCCTGGCGTAACGGCGCGTGAGTCGCTGCGTCTCGGCGATCGCGTCGTCCTCTGTCAGCTCGCCGCGCAGCTGCGCCGCCGCCTGCACGTATCCGATCGCCCGCGAGGCCGTGGTGCCGCGTTCCAGCCCCTGGGCGAGCAGCCCGCGCACCTCGTCGAGAAGTCCGGACTCCCACATGCGGCGCACGCGCAGGTCCAGACGATCGACCAGCACGTTCCGTTGCGCGCCGAGCCCGACGACGGTGACCGGCGACCATTCCACGGGCCGCTCCGGCAGCGACGCGCCGTGGCCCGTCTCGCGCAGCTCCGCCACCTCCAACGCGCGGATCACGCGCCGGGTGTTCGCCACGTCGACTCGGTCGGCCGTGACAGGGTCGAGCGTCCGCAGGCGATCCAACAGCGGCCCGATGCCCGACGACGCCGCCTCGAACTCGAGTCGCGCGCGCAGCTCCGCGTCCCGCCCAGGAAAGGCGAAGTCATACAACACGGATGAGACGTAGAGGCCGGATCCACCGACCAGGATGGGCAGCGCTCCACGGCCCCGGATGTCCGCTATCGCCTCGCGTGCGCGCGGCTGGTACCAGGCGACCGTGGCCTCCTCCGTGACCTCGAGCACGTCGAGCAGATGGTGTGGGATCCCGCGCCGCTCCTGTGTGGAGAGCTTGGCCGTGCCGATGTCCATGCCGCGGTACAGCTGCATGGCGTCGGCACCCACGATCTCGGCGCGCACTCCCTCCTCCCGCAAGGCGACGGCGACATCCACCCCAAGATCGCTCTTACCCGTGCCGGTCGCCCCGACGATGGCGAGGTAAGGGGACGGGCCGTGCGCAGCGTGCTCCCGTGCTGCGTGCTCCTGCACCGCGTGCTCCAGCTCGGCTCGCTCCCGCGCTTCGTGCTCGCGTGCGGCATGCTCCCGTTCCGCGTGCTCGCGCTCGGCATGCATTCCGCCGGCGTGCTCCGGCTCGAGGTCGATCCCGACGCGGTCTTTCCGCTCAGTGGGTTGCCCGTCACCGCCGCCGGAAGGCAGACCCGCCCGCTCGGGCGTTCTACTCACCGCGGCGGGTCACCGCTCGCCGTCTGCCAGGTCGTAGATCGGCGTCGTCGGTCCCGCCGATGTGCCGACGTCGAGGCGCGACCGCAACGTCGGAAGCCCGAGCGAGACGCGGCCTTCCGCGCCGGATGCCCCATGAGACGGGACGGCGCACGACTCGGCCTCCGCGCGATCCCAGGCGTCGCCGGCACGGGTGCGACGCACGGCGAGCGGCACTCCCGCCTGGGCATCCGCAAGCAGGTGGAAGGGGGCGGCGTGCGTGATGCGAACCGTCACGACGTCTCCCGGCCGGGGAACGTCGGATCCGTCGGGGATCTCGAAATGCACGAGCCTGCTGTCCTCGGCGCGACCGCTCATCCGGTGCGTCTCGGCGTCCTTCTTGCCCTCGCCCGTCGACACGAGTACGCGCACCTCGCGGCCGACCAGCTTCTCGTTCTCTTCCAGACCGATTCGCTCCTGCAGCGCGATGAGGCGGTCGTAACGGTCCTGCACGACGTCTTTCGGCACCTGCGCGTCCATGGTGGCCGCTGGGGTTCCCGGACGCGCCGAGTACTGGAACGTGAACGCCGACGCGAACCGCGCCTGCTCGACCACGCGGAGGGTGTCCTGGAAGTCCTCTTCCGTCTCGCCGGGGAATCCGACGATGATGTCCGTGCTGATCGCGGCATCCGGGATGCGATCGCGAACGCGCTCGAGGATGCCCAGGAACTTGGCCGAGCGGTAGCTGCGCCGCATGGCCCGGAGGATGCGGTCGGATCCGGACTGGAGCGGCATGTGCAACTGGGGCATCACCGCCGGCGTCTCCGCCATGGCGTCGATGACATCGTCGGTGAACGCGGCCGGATGCGGCGAGGTGAATCGGATGCGCTCCAGCCCTTCGATCTCTCCCGCAGCACGCAGCAGCTTGCCGAAGGCGAGCCGGTCGCCGAAGTCCACCCCGTAGGAGTTCACGTTCTGTCCGAGCAAGGTGACCTCGATCGCGCCGTCGTCGACGAGGGACTTGATCTCGGAGAGCACGTCGCCAGGGCGGCGGTCGTTCTCCTTGCCGCGCAGCGACGGCACGATGCAGAACGTGCAGGTGTTGTTGCATCCCACCGAGATGGACACCCAGCCGCTGTACGTCGAGTCCCGCTTGGTCGGCAGGGTGGAGGGGAAGGTCTCGAGCGAGTCGAGGATCTCGAGCTGCGCCTCGTGGTTGTGCCTGGCACGCTCGAGCAGGTTCGGCAGCGAACCCATGTTGTGCGTGCCGAAGACCACGTCGACCCACGGCGCCTTCTCGAGGATGACGTTCTTGTCCTTCTGCGCGAGGCATCCGCCGACGGCGATCTGCATGCCTGCGTGCCTGCGCTTCACCGAAGCCAGGTGGCCGAGGTTGCCATACAGCTTGTTGTCCGCGTTCTCGCGAACCGCGCACGTGTTGATCACCACGACATCGGCTTCGGCTCCGGCCGCCGGAACGTAGCCGGCCGCCTCGAGCGAGCCGCTCAGCCGTTCGGAGTCGTGCACGTTCATCTGGCAGCCGAAGGTGCGCACCTCGTACGTGCGCACGCGCCCGTCGGGCTCGATGGCGGCATCCGACACCGCGATCGACGTCGGCGCCGAACTGGGTCGGATTCGATCGGCAATGCTCATAGTGCGCACTAGTCTACGTTTGCGTTCCGGTGCGATGGACCCGAGCCCGGTTCACCGGGAACGCACGCCTCTCACCGGAATCGCACGCTTCCGCCGCCGTCGGAGCCAGGCGGATGGCCGCTCAACGCCTGCCGGACGGCACCGCGCACGACGTCGCCGTCGTAGCCTTTGCGCGCCAGGTATCCGCTCAACCGACGCGCCGCGACCTCGTAGTCGAGCGCGCGCAGCTGTCTGGCTCGCGCAACCGCCAGCTCGGTCGCACGCTCCAGCTCGTCGTCTCCATCGAGTTCGGCCATGGCGTCGCCGATGACCGTCTCGTCGAGATGCCGTCTGCGGAGCTCTAGTTCGATGGCCGACCGGCCGGCGCCCTTGCGGGTGTGCATGGCGTAGACCAGGGACACCGCGAGGGCCGCGTCGTCCACCAAGCCGATGCTCTCGAGGCGGTCGAGCTCGGCCGCGGCCGTTCGTTCGTCCACCTCGCGCTTGGCGAGCACCTGTTCGAGCTCCCATCTGGACATGCCACGACGCGCAAGCTGATGGATGGCGACGTTGTTGGCCCTTGCGGCCTTGCGGTCGCGCCTGCCTGTGCCGTCGGACCTGGCTGATCCGTCGGACCTTCCCGTGCGGTCGGACCTTCCCGTGCCGTCGGAACGGGACTCCCGCGGCTCGACCTCGCGCACGCGGGCGAGCGCCTGCTGCGCGGCATCCGACGGCTTGGCCCCCGGCAGGTACGTCACGGGCGCCAGACGCTCACCCGATCCGGTGCGGCCACCTGCCCGGCCGCTGCCGGATCCCGCCGGCGGAAACTGCACCACCATCGTGATCTCGTTCCGGTCAGGCGCCCTTGCGCTGAGCGATCTTCGGCTCGATCGACTCGACGTTAGACGCGCTGTCCGCTGTGGCGTTCGGATCGGTGATCACACCGAGCTTGACCAGGATCTTGTGCTCGATATCCGCCGCGATATCGGGATTGGCGATCAGGAAGTTGCGGGAGTTCTCCTTGCCCTGCCCGAGCTGGTCGCCGTCGTACGTGTACCAGGCACCGGACTTCTTCACGATGCCCTGATCGACGCCGTAGTCGAGCAGGCTGCCCTCACGGGAGATGCCGACGCCGTACAGGATGTCGAACTCGGCCTGCTTGAAGGGCGGAGCCATCTTGTTCTTGACGACCTTGACGCGCGTACGGTTTCCGACGGCGTCCGTCCCGTCCTTGAGCGTCTCGATACGACGGATGTCGAGGCGAACCGACGCATAGAACTTGAGCGCCTTGCCGCCCGATGTGGTCTCGGGGCTCCCGAAGAACACGCCGACCTTCTCGCGCAGCTGGTTGATGAAGATCATCGTGGTGTTCGTTTGGTTGAGCGCGCCGGTCAGCTTGCGCAGCGCCTGCGACATCAGACGCGCCTGCAAGCCCACATGCGAGTCGCCCATCTCGCCTTCGATCTCCGCCCGCGGCACGAGCGCGGCCACCGAGTCGATGACGATGAGGTCGATCGATCCGCTTCGCACGAGCATGTCGGCGATCTCGAGCGCCTGCTCCCCCGTGTCGGGCTGTGAGACGAGGAGCGAGTCGATATCGACGCCGAGCTTCTTCGCGTACTCGGGGTCGAGGGCGTGCTCGGCGTCGACGAACGCGGCGATGCCGCCGCCCTTCTGGGCGTTGGCGATCGCGTGGAGGGTCAACGTGGTCTTGCCGGAGGACTCGGGACCGTAGATCTCCACGATGCGCCCGCGCGGGAGGCCGCCGATGCCGAGTGCCACGTCGAGCGCGATCGATCCGGTCGGAACGACCTCGACGGGAGCCCTCTCGTCACTGCCCAGGCGCATGACGGAGCCCTTGCCGAACTGCCGATCGATCTGGGCGAGCGCGGTCTCGAGAGCCTTTTCGCGATCTGCTGGGGTGGGCATGGTGTGGCTTCCTTTCGCCGGAACAGTCGTCGTGAATCGCTGCTTCGTACCGTATGCCGCACGTACGACATATCAGGTGTTCGGCCGGCCTGACGTGGATAAGTCGCTTCGACTAGGTCTGTGGCCTCAGAGTACCAACAACCGAACATGTCTTCGTATGTCACCGGGGCGTGTCGCACCCTGCAGGGGCTGGATGCAGCGGCTCGGACGAGGCCGCACATCGCTGAATCGGCACCCGTGCCGAGACGTCGTCCTACTAGCCCCGCCGCCGGTTGCCGCCCTCGCCTGACGACTGCCGCGTCAACGCTTCCTCGGGTCGGGCAGCCCCACACCGTGCCGCCGTTCGACCGGCACCTCCATCGTCTCGCACAGCGCCAGCCACACGTCACGCTCGGGCACGCCCGCCGCCAGCGCCTGATCCCCCGTGCGATATCCGAGCTTGTCGATCACCAGGTCGCGCAACAGCGCGCGGCCATACTGCTCGCCGAACTCGGTCGCCACGGCCCGCCGGAATTCACTCGCCCGCACCGCGACAGCATAAGGCGACGTGCACGATCGCGGTCGAACTCGGTATAGATCCCGGTCCCGCACGACCGGGCCGATCGCGTCCCGCATCGGCGCAGACCGGTCGCGTCCCGCATCCGTGCAGACGGTTTAAACGGGTGACGCCCCGCCGAAGCGGGGCGTCACGGACGTCGTGCGAGGTGTCGCTCAGTGAGCGACGAGATCCGCGTCGAGCGCGGCCACGAACTCGTCGGGAACCGTGTCGGGGATGACCTGGTCGATGCCCTCGAGCACAGCCAGCCTGTCGCCCACCTCGCGCATGATCACGGAGATCGGCGTGTCCAGTGCGTCGGCGACCGAGGCGAGGATCTCGCTCGAGGCCTCTTTCTGACCACGCTCGACCTCGCTGAGATAGCCGAGAGCGACACTCGCCCGGCTCGCGACCTGACGAAGAGTGCGCCCCTTCTGCAGGCGGAAGTCCCGTAGCACGTCGCCGATTTCTTGACGTACAAGAATCATTGGAGCCTCCTTTTCTCTTCCTGCCACAACCTTCGATCGCTCAGGATGCTTCAACGCTATGCGCATCCGGTGCCTGAAACTCTAACCATCGATGACTGGGGTTTGGGTGTGAGTACATCTTGTGTAACCAACTCGGTATGTGTGCTATTCCACGCCGTCATTCCGGCTCCCGACGGCTCGCATCCGGAAGGCAGGCAGCAGCCCGGCTCCGAAGCCGCAGCGCTAGAGAAGCCGATCGGTCAACGCCTGCACCGCAGCGCACACGGATGCCTGCCTGATCTCCGCGCGGTCGCCGGCGAGCTCGAGCTCGATCGCCTCGTCCTGCTCGCCGATGGATACTCCGATGAACACCGTGCCAGGATCGCGTCCGCCCTGACTGTCCGGCCCGGCGACACCCGTCGTGGCCACGCCGACGTCCGCCGGTCTGCCGTCGACCTCGAGCGCTGTGCGCACGCCACGCGCCAGCTGCCTGGCCACCTCGGGATGCACGGGTCCCTGCTCCGCCAAGAGCGCGGCATCCACTCCGATGAGCGTGTGCTTTAGTGCCGTGGCGTATACGACCGCTCCGCCGACGACGACCGCCGACGCGCCGGCCGGCCTCGTGAGCTCCGCGGTGAGCGCTCCGCCCGTGAGGGATTCGGCGACCGCGATGGTGAGCCCCTGCGCCGCGAGGCGCGCGAGAAGGGCGGCCGTCGCATCCTGTCCCACCGCCTGCGACGGCGTCACGCGCGGCCTCGCTCTGCTCTGCGCAACCGGTACGCCTCCCACAGGTAGTCGAGGCCCGACCACACCGTGAGCACCAGAGCGATGCCCATGAGCACCCAGTTCAACCAGAACACACCGTTGCCGACGATCGTCCACAGCGGGGCGAGCGCGAACGAGATGGCGACGGCCTGCGCGACGGTCTTGAGCTTGCCGCCGCGCCCGGCCGGCATGACGTTCCCACGCGGGAGCTCGACCATGCGCCACACCGTGATGCCGACCTCGCGCACCACGATCACGATCGTCACCCACCACCACAGTTCGCCGAGGATCGACAGGCAGACCAGAGCGCCGGAGGTGAGCAGCTTGTCTGCAACGGGATCGAGGATCTTGCCGAGATCGGTGACCATGCCGCGCCGGCGTGCGATCGCGCCGTCGATGCCGTCTGTGGCGATCGCGAGGATGAAGAGCGCCGCGGCGATCCAGCGCAGGACGCCGTCGGCACCGGCATCCGCCAGCAGCAGCCAGAAGAACACCGGCGCGAGCAGGATGCGCACGACGGTGATGAGGTTGGGCAGATTGAAGTTGCCGGGAGCGGTCGGCGCGGCGGCGCCGCCGGGATCGGTCATGCTGCAAGCCTACGGTCGCGCGCGACCCGGCGGGAAGGCGCGACCCGCGCCCTCCCCTTTCCCGCGTCAGTCACGTCCGGTGAGTCCCCAGGCGTCCTCGTCGGGATCGCCGTCGACCTCTTCGAGGCCGGCCGACTGCCGGCCGACGGGATCGTCGTCGTAGCGCTCGTCCCCTTCGCTCGCCGGCTGCTGGAACGTCGGCTGCTGGGATCCCTGCTGCCCACCCTGCCCGGCGGAGCCCGCGACGGACGTGGGCTGGGCATCCCCTCCGCGCAGTCGCGCCATGACCTGCGGCAGCTGCTCTGGTGTGACCAGCACGTCACGCGCCTTCGACCCCTCCGAGGGCCCGACGATGTCCCTGGACTCCAGCAGGTCCATGAGCCGGCCTGCCTTGGCGAATCCGACGCGGAGCTTGCGCTGCAGCATCGACGTCGACCCGAACTGACTCGAGACGACGAGCTCGGCTGCGGCGAGCAGCAGCTCAAGGTCGTCGCCGATGTCGGAGTCGATCTGCTTCTTCTCCGGGCCAGCCGCGACATCCTGCCGGTACTCCGGCCGCGCCTGGCTCGTCACATGGTCGACGACGCGCTGGATCTCGCTCTCGGCCACCCACGCGCCCTGCACCCGGATGGCCTTCGACGCCCCCATCGGCAGGAAGAGGCCGTCGCCCTGTCCGATGAGCTTGTCCGCGCCCGGCTGGTCGAGGATGACGCGCGAGTCCGTCACGCTGGTCACCGCGAAGGCGAGCCTGGAGGGCACGTTGGCCTTGATGAGTCCGGTGACCACGTCGACCGACGGACGCTGGGTGGCGAGCACGAGGTGGATGCCGGAGGCGCGAGCCAGCTGCGTGATGCGCACGATCGAGTCTTCGACGTCGCGCGGCGCGACCATCATGAGGTCGGCCAGCTCGTCGACGACCACGAGCAGGTACGGATAGGGCTTGAGCTTGCGCTCGCTGCCCTCAGGCAGCACGATCTCGTCGTTGCGCACCGCCTTGTTGAAGTCGTCGATGTGGCGGAAGCCGAAGCTCGCCAGATCGTCGTAGCGCATGTCCATCTCTTTGACGACCCACTGCAGCGCCTCGGCGGCCTTCTTCGGGCTCGTGATGATGGGCGTGATGAGGTGGGGCACTCCCGCATAGACCGCGAGCTCGACGCGCTTCGGGTCGACGAGCACCATGCGGACGTCGCTCGGCTTCGCCCGCATCAGCAGGCTCGTGATCATCGAGTTCACGAAGCTCGACTTTCCGGAGCCGGTCGAGCCTGCGACGAGAAGGTGAGGCATCTTCGCGAGGTTCGCAACGACGAAGTTGCCGCTCACGTCTTTGCCCACGCCGATCGTCATCGGATGGTGGCTGTTGGTGGCGGCGGCCGAACGCAGCACGTCTCCCAGCGAGACGATCTCTCGATCGGAGTTCGGGATCTCGACGCCGATCGCGCTCTTGCCTGGGATGGGCGACAGGATGCGCACCTCGTTCGAGGCGACGGCGTACGCCAGGTTCTTGCTGAGCGCCGTGACGCGCTCCACCTTGACGCCGGGTCCGAGCTCGATCTCGTACTGAGTCACGGTCGGGCCCCGGGAGAACCCGGTGACGCGCGCATCCACCTGGAACTGGTCAAGCACGGACGTGATGGCGGCGACCACCTCGTCGTTGGCCGCCGACCGCGTCTTGGCCGGTGTGCCGGCCGACAGCGTTGAGGCGGCGGGCAGCACGTAGGGCGCGTCAGGCAACTGCTCGAGAGGCTTCGACGCCTCAGCTGCCGCCGCGTCGAAGTCGTCGTCGGAGAGCCCGCCGAACCCCGGCAGCACGGCCGTCGCCGTGTCGGGGCGCAGGCCCGTCGGATGGTTGCCTGCACGAGCGACGTCGCCCGTGAACCGGCTCACGGCGTTCTCGGCATCCTGCAGATCGGCGAGCACCTCGGTCTTGTAGTCCTGCGGAGCCGGTTCGAGAGCCGTGTCGAAGCCGCCGGTGCCCGCAGAGTCGAGCCCGAGCACGTCGGTGAACGACGTGCCTGCCGGCTCGAACTCGGGGTCGACCTCGCGCCCGCTCTTGTTGCGGCGCCACCAGGGCATGTTCTCGTCCTGGGGCGGCTGCTCGTCGTCTGACGATTCCTTGCCGCGACGCGCCTTACGGCGACCTGACTCCTCGTCGTCAGCTTCGACCTGTTCGGCATCCTCGGCCGGCGCCTGGGCACCGAAGAGGTAGGAGTACAGCTCGCCGAGTCGCCGCCCGATGCGGTTGGGCGGCGTCTTGGTGATGATCAGGATGCTCAGTAGGAGCAGGACGACGACGATCGCTCCTGCGCCGATCGGGGTGGCGACCGCGACGAGCGGCGCGCCGACCATCCAGCCGATCACTCCCCCGGCCTTCGCCAGCTCGACGATGCCGTCGCTGGGCTGCGGGCGCGCCGAGAAGATCTCACACAGCGCGGAGACCGTGACCAGCAGCAGCGCGAGTCCGATCCCGATGCGCGTGTTGTCGTGGACCGACGCCGGATGCCGGAACAGCCAGATCGCGAGCAGCAGCATCACGACCGGGAGCCCGAACGCGACGCGGCCGAAGAGTCCGCCGAACGTCCAGGCATCCAGCTGCTGGGCCACGGCGTTGTCGATCAGGAACCATTCGACGACCGCGCCGGCGACGGCGAGCAGCACGATGAAGAACGGCAGCCCGTCCCTGCGCTCCTCTTTCGCGAGCTTCTCCGGGCCGAAGGCGCGCGCCGCACCGCCGACCACATGGGCGAGGCCCAGCCATGCCTTCGACAGGACGCCGCGCTCAGGCTCCGCCGTGGGCAGAACCTTGGTCTTCTGGGTCGCCGCCTGCCTCGAGGGTGCGCGCGTGGCCGATGCGCTGCGCGCGCGGGCGCGCGACGTCGACTTGGTGCTCGTGGCCATGGAACAAAGGTAGCGGCGGCATCCGTCACGGGCCGGGAGCGCGCGCGGTGTCGCCCAGATGATGCATGCCGTGCTCGAGAGCGCGTGCAGACGCTGCGCCGCGCGTTACGGCGTCACGCCTCGATGACCAGCGGCACGATCATCGGGCGGCGACGGTAGCTCGTGTTCACCCACCGCCCGACGGTGCGGCGCACGACCTGGCTGAGCGCGTGGGCATCCCGCACGCCGTTCTGGGAGGCATCCGTGAGTGCGGCCGCGATCTTGGGTTTGACGTCGTCGAACACCGCGTCGTCTTCGGCGAAGCCCTTGGCGTGGATCTCGGGACCCGTGATGATGCGGCCCGTGGCGGCCTCCACCACCACGATGATCGAGATGAAGCCCTCTTCGCCGAGGATCCTGCGGTCCTTGAGGTCGGCATCCGTGATCTCGCCGACGGAAGCGCCGTCGACGTAGACGAAGCCGAGGTCGAGTTGTCCGACGACCTTCGCGACGCCGTCGCGAAGGTCGATCACGCTGCCGTCTTCGGCGAGGATCGTGTTCTGCTCCGGCACTCCGGTGTCCTGGGCCAGCTTCGCATTGGCCACCAGGTGGCGGTATTCGCCGTGCACGGGCATGACGTTGCGCGGCTTGAGGATGTTGTAGCAGTACAGCAGCTCGCCGGCGGCGGCGTGACCTGACACGTGCACCTTCGCGTTGCCTTTGTGCACGACGGTGGCTCCCAGCTTGGTCAGGCCGTCGATCACCCGGTACACCGCGTTCTCGTTGCCTGGGATGAGGCTCGACGCGAGGATGACGGTGTCTCCCTTGCCCACCTCGATCTGGTGGTCGAGGTTCGCCATGCGCGCCAGCACGGCCATGGGCTCGCCCTGCGACCCCGTCGACATGTAGACGATGCGGTCGTCAGGCAGGTCTGCGGCCTTCTTGTAGTCGATGAGGACGCCCTCTGGGACGTGCAGGTAGCCGAGGTCTGCTGCGATCGTCATGTTGCGCACCATCGACCTTCCGAGGAGCGCGACCCGACGCCCGTTCGCGGCCGCCGCATGCAGCACCTGCTGAACCCTGTGCACGTGGCTGGAGAAGCTCGCGACGATCACACGGCGAGGCGCTCGCGCGATGACCGTGTCGAGCACAGGTCCGATCGAGCGCTCCAACGCCGTGAAGCCGGGGACGTCGGCGTTCGTGGAGTCGACGAGGAACAGGTCGACGCCCTCTTCGCCGAGCCTGGCGAACGCGCGCAGATCGGTGAGCCGGTCATCCAGCGGCAGCTGGTCCATCTTGAAGTCACCCGTGTGCAGCACGAGACCTGCGCTCGTGCGGATCGCCACCGCGAGCGCGTCGGGAATGGAGTGATTGACGGCCACGAACTCGAGCGAGAACGGGCCGAGCTGTTCCCGCTGGCCCTCTTTCACGGTGAGTGTGTAGGGCTGGATGCGGTGTTCCTTGAGCTTCGCCTCGACGAGTGCGAGCGTCAGGCTCGAACCGAGGAGCGGGATGTCCGGCTTCAGCCTGAGCAGATAGGGAACGGCTCCGATGTGGTCCTCATGCCCGTGCGTCAGCACGACGCCCAGCACGTCGTCGAGCCGGTCCCGTACCGGAGAGAAATCCGGGAGGATGAGGTCGACACCCGGCTGGTCCTGCTCGGGGAACAGCACGCCGCAGTCGACGATGAGGATCTTGCCGTCGATCTCGAAGACCGTCATGTTGCGGCCGACCTCGCCGAGGCCGCCGGTGGGGATCACGCGCAGCGTTCCCGGTTCGAGCGCGGGCGGGTCGTATACCGAGTCGGGCATATGCCGTGCCTCCGTTGTTTCCGGCCGATCGCCGACTGGCCGATCCGCCTGTGCTGATCCGGCCGGCGACGCCGACCGGTGCGGTGGCGTCAGCGCGTCGTGCCTGCCACCTTGGGGAGCGCTCCACCTGCAGCCGCGTTGCGGTCAGGACGGAAGTTCGTGAGGTCGAGACCGTCGATGTCGTGCACGAGATCGAGGTCGGACTCGATCTGCGCCGCCTCGAAGTCCTCGGGGCCGACGAGCGGAAGACGCACGCGCGGGCTCTGGATGCGGCCAAGGCCGTGCAGCACGTACTTGGCGGCGACCGTGCCCGGCACGTGCGTCATGACGGCGCGCACGAGTGGCTCCAGCTTCTGGTGCTGAGCCGTCGCTGCGGCGAGGTCGCCGCGGTTGACCGCGTCCACGATCTGCCGGTAGGGGCCGGGGGCGATGTTGGCCGTCACGCCGATGAGTCCCGTCGCTCCGATCGCGAGGTGCGGCAGGATGTTCTCGTCAGCGCCGGAGAAGTACATGAGGTCGGTGTTGTTGAGAACGCGCGAGACCTCCGCGAAGTCGCCCTTGGCATCCTTGACGGCCAGGATGTTCGGATGCTTCGCCGCTCGCAGGATGGTGTCGTACTTGATCGGCACGCCCGTGCGGCCGGGGATGTCGTAGAGGATCACCGGCAGATCGGTGGCGTCGGCGATGAGGCGGAAGTGGGTGAGGATGCCGGCCTGAGTCGGCTTGTTGTAGTACGGCGTGACGATCATGACGCCGTCGGCGCCCGCCTTCTCGCTCGCCTTGTACAGCTGGATGGCGTGGGCCGTCTCGTTCGACCCGCCGCCCTGGATGATCTTCGCGCGGCCCGCTGCGACATCCAGGCCGACCTCGATGAGACGCAGCTTCTCCCGGTCGGTCAGAGTCGACGTCTCACCGGTGGTTCCGGAGATGACGATGCCGTCGGCACCGTGCGCGATCACGTCGTCGAGGTGCTTCTCCACTCCCGGCCAGTCGACTTCACCGTCGGCGGTGAACGGTGTCACGAGCGCGACGAGGACCTGACCGAAGGGATTCTCTGACCTGGACACGTGAATCAGGCTATCGCGGCTTGGCGGAGGGAAGCTCGCATCGGCGATCTCCGTGCGCACACGACATGGCCCGGCCATCGGGATCGCCTGCCATGTCACGCTGCGTCACAGAGCCCCGGCGCGGCCGGGCGGCACATAGCGTGGCCTTCGCCATGAATCCGCTCACCGCCCTCGTCGTCATCGCCGCGCTCGTCGCGGTCGCGACGCTGATCGGTGTCCTCGGCCGTGTGCGCTCCGGCCGCGTGCGGCACGCTTCCGGCAAACGTCTCACCGCGGAACTGCTCGGTCTGGATGCTCCGCTGGGGGCGAGCGCCACGATCGTGCAGTTCTCGACCGTGTACTGCGGCCCCTGTCGCGTCGCCGAGCGCATCCTGACGCCGCTGGCATCCGAACCGCGCGGCGTGCGGTACGCGGACGTGGATCTCGGCCGACGACCGCAACTGGCGGGCCGGCTCGGAATCGTGCAGACCCCGACGATCCTGCTGCTGGACGCGGCGGGCCGCATCGCCTCGCGCATCGTCGGCGTCCCCCGTGCCGCCGACGTGGCGGCGCGGATCGAAGAGCTCACCGAGGAGGACCATGTCGTCGCCTGAGACCCCGACGCGATCGACCAAGGATCAGCAGGGCATCGATCCGCGTGCGCCTCGATTCGGCGCCGGGATCACCGCGGCCCTGCTCCTGCTGACCGTGTTCCTCGGACTGGCAGAGGGAACGGCCCCGGTGGCGACCGTGCTCCTGGCCGCGCTGGCGCTGCTCTTCCTCTGGGGCGCTGCCGCCGGCATCAGGAGGCATCCGTGGGGCGTGCTCTACCGCACGCTCATCCGGCCCCGACTGAAGCCGCCCGCGCACCGGGAAGACCCGACGCCGCCTACGTTCGCGCAGGGCGTGGGCTTCGTGATCACCGCGCTCGGGGTTGTGCTGCAGCTGCTGGGCGTTCCCTACGCGGTGGTCGTGGGTGCGGCGCTCGCGTTCGTCGCCGCGTTCCTCAACGCGGTCTTCGGGTACTGCCTCGGATGCCAGCTGTACCTCGTGCTCGTTCGCACCGGCATCGGAGGGCGGGGCCGCGCCGAGGCCTAACACCCCGCTCATGCGGAGCTTCCAGCGGCCGCGGCGGGCCGCGATGCGTGACGACCGGCCTGCGCGAACCACTTTCCGGCCGCCACCGCCCGCACCTACGCTGGAGCGACGGCGCCCGCACGCAGTACCGCGGCGGCGCGTGAGGTCCTTTCTCGCCGGCCGGTCGAGGCAGGCGTGCAGGACATCGACATCACAACCGGCAACGAGCAAGGGAGCGACCATGGCGATCACGAGCGAAGCGACCACCGTCTGGCGGGGAGAGCTCTTCAGCGGGTCGGGCGAGGTCAGTCTCGACTCGTCGAACGCCGCGCACTTCGGTGTCGACTGGCGAGCCCGGTCAGAAGGCGAGGCAGGCGTCACCACGCCAGAGGAGCTGATCGGCGCCGCTCACTCCGCGTGCTTCGCGATGGCGTTCTCGAACATCCTGGCCGGGCACGGAACACCGCCGGAGAACATCCAGGTGACGGCTGCCGTCACGTTCGATGCCGCCCAGGGCATCACGGGGAGCCATCTGCTCGTCAACGCCTCGGTTCCCGGGCTGGAGGAATCGGAGTTCCAGAAGCTGGCCGACGAAGCCAAACGCACGTGCCCGGTGTCGAGGGCGCTTGCCGGCATCCCGATCACCATCGAGGCCGAGCTGAACTGAGGCAGCGGCTTCTCAGCGCGGCCGGGCGGTCACCGGGACGGCGCGGGATGCGCCCTGTGGAGCTTGATCGCCTCCCGCATGGCGTGCCTCGCCCTGCGTCTGTCGCCCGAGGCGTCGTAGGCGAGCCCGAGCCGGAACCAGGCACGCCAGCTCTCCGGCGCGCTCTCGACCTCCGCCTTGTACTGCGGGAACTCCTCGTCGGCCGCGTCGCGCAGCGGGCGCCCGCTCGCCCTGTGCGGGAGGTCGTCGACCGGAAGGCCGCCTTCGGCCTCGAGAAGGCGCACGAGCCTCTGCGTCTGCACGCCGAACCACAGCTCGCGAAGCAGAGCCCAGGCCGCGATCGCCGACAACACGAACAGCGCGATCGCCATGGCGGCCCCGACCCCGGATCCGCTGACCAGCAGGATGACTCCGTAGCGGACCACGAGCACGAGGTACAGCACGAGGAGCACGGCCATCACGATGGCCGCGACGCGCCCCCTCACAGGCCCAGGAGCTGATCGAGGCCGACGGTGAGCCCGCGCGCAGCGGGTGCCGACCGCAGCGCGTGCAGGATGCCTGCGGCGTAGGCCCGCGGGTCCGTCGTGTCGTGTGTGATGGTCAGCGTCTCACCCTGCCCGCCGAGCACGACGCTCTGCTTCGCGATCACCCCGTCGAGGCGCAGGCTGTGCACGGCGACACCGGCCACCTGCTGGCCGCGAGCCCGCTGGTCGGTGTGCGGCGCGACGACGGGTCCGCGCTCATCCCTGGCCCTGGCGATGAGCTCCGCCGTGCGGACGGCGGTCCCGGACGGCGAATCGATCTTCGACGCGGCGTGCGCCTCGACGATCTCGATCGAGTCGAAGTACTTCGCTGCGGTCGCAGCGAACGCGGTGCCCAGCGCCGAGCCGAGCGAGAAGTTGGGCACCACGATGACGCCGAGCTCGGGCAGGTCTCGCAGACGCGCGCCCAGAGGTGCCAGCCGTGCTGCCGACCAGCCCGACGTGCCCACGACGACGTTCCTGCCGGCATCCAGCGCGTAGTCGACGATGGTCGGGCTCACGGCCGGCACCGACACGTCGAGCACCACCTCCGACGGCGCCGCTTCGGTGCCGAGCATGTCGGCGAGATCGCTCTTGGAGCCGAGAGCGGCGACGAGCTCGAGGTCGGGAGCCGCCTCGATGAGGTCGACCGCGACGCTGCCGAGCTTTCCGGTCGCGCCGACGACGGCCACACGAATGGACATGCGATTCACGATATCAACGGCGGCACGCCGGGGACCGCGCCCAGACGCTCGCCTCGGCGGGCGATGGTCCCGAAACCGTAAGCTGTCACCGATGCTGACGTTCACGAGTGCCCGCACGGATGACCCTGTCGCGGAGGACCTGCTCAGGCGCTACTTCACCGACCGGTCCGAGTCGTTCCCCGACGTGCACCGCGGGTACACGATCACGATGCCCGATCCCGAGGCGTTCGTTCCGCCGGCCGGCGAGTTCCTCGTCGTCGCCGTCGACGGCACGCCATGCGGATGCGGCGGCGTGCGCAGGATCGCGGACGGCGTCGACGAGACGGGAGAGCCGCTCCCCCGGTTCGAGATCAAGCACCTCTGGCTCGACCCCGCTGTACGCGGCGGAGGAAGGGGCCGTGCCCTGCTGACGGAGCTGGAGCGCCGCGCGATCGGCCTCGGAGCACGGCGGCTCGTGCTGGACACGCACGAGAGCCTGCAGGCGGCCGGACACCTGTACCGCACCATGGGGTACGTTTCGGTCGAGCCGTACAACGACAACCCGAACGCCACGCACTGGTACGCGAAGGACGTCGATCGTCCCGCCTGACCGAGGGCGACGCCGGGCGAACCTGCGGCCGACCGTCGGCGACGGCCACCGCGGGCGGCGCTAGCCGGCACTCGATGCCACGCTGCTGGCCCGCACTCGATGCCGCACTCGCCGGCCGGCCCTCGCCGGTCGGCACTCGCCGGCGGCCGCCCGACCCGGCGCGGTCAGACGGACTGCAGCTCCGGCATCCCGGTGCGCAGTTCGACGGGGAGGTGCCCGAGGTCGTTGTGCACGACGAGCACCGGCGGCTTCGCCGAGCGCACCCTGATGATGGTGAGACCGCAGTTGGCCTGATTCAGACCCAGCCACCGCCACTCAGGAGCGTCGAAGACGTGCCTCACGAACCATCCGATCACGAAGTTGTGCGTGATGAGGAGGTCGTGGCGGTCCGCGCGAGCCGGTGCGAGGAACTCGCTCACGGCATCCGCCATCTGGGCGCGGCCGGCTTCGATCTCGGCTTCGGTGATGCCGCCGAAGAACGACTCGAACGCCTTGGGCATGTCAGGGGTCGGACCGGACGGGATGCAGTCGAAGAGCAGGCTGGACGGTTCCGGCTCGAGCGCGGGCAGACGCTCCGCCATGATCTTCGCCGTCTCCTCGGCCCGGCGCAGCGGCGAGTGGTAGACGGACGTGAACGGCACGCCGCCCAGCCGCTCGGCGATGAGCATGGCCTGGCGCTTGCCGCGCGGCGAGAGCGGGCCGTCGGGCATGCCGTGTTCGGCATCCTGCTGCTCGCCGTGACGCACGAGGTAGAGGTAGTGGGGCAAACTGCGGTTCCTTACGGATCGGGGCGATCAGATGAGGCCGGAGAACACGTCGTCGTCGACGGCTCCGACTGCGGCGATGGTGAGCGGACGGGACGCGAGAGTCGAAGCCAGCTCGCGCACGTCGTCCGCCGTGACGAGGGCGAGCCTGCGCAGGGTCTCGTCGAGGTCGGCGAACTCCCCGGTCGTGAGCTCGGAGCGGCCGAGCCTGGTCATGCGCGTGTCGGAGTCCTCCAAGGCGAGAGCGGAGCCGCCTGAGAGCTGACCAACGGCCCGGACCAGCTCGTCGTGGTCGATGCCGTCGGCGGCGAGCCTGCGCAGCTCGTCGAGCATGATGCCGGCGACCGACCGGGTCTTCTGCGGCGCGCACGCCGCGTACATGCCGAAGACGCCGGTGTCGGAGTATCCGGCTGCGAACGAGTACACGGCGTACGCGAGTCCGCGCTTCTCGCGCACCTCCTGGAACAGCCTGCTCGACATGCCGCCGCCGAGCACGGCGTTGAGAACGCTCATGGTGGTGCGAGCGTCGTCGGTCGCGCGCAGCCCCTGCGAACCGATCACGAGGTGGGTCTGCTCGATGGGTCGTCGTGCCGTCACCAGCTGCCTCGCGCCCTCCAGCGTGGCCTCCTGGTTGCTGCGACGGGCGACCGGCGCGGACGCCTCGCTCATCGGCCAGCCGCCTGCAGCGAGCGCTCGCTGGACGTCGGCGACCAGTGTGGCGTGGTCGACCGCCCCCGCAGCCGCCACCACCAGATCGTGCGGCCGGTAGTTCGCGCGGTAGTGCTGCCAGACGGCATCCCGCGTCGCCGAGTTGATCGTGCCCGGGTTGCCGCCGATGGGCCGCGCGATCGGATGCGTGCCGAGGACGCTCGAGAAGAATCTCTCGTTGACCGCGTCAGCCGGGTCGTCCTCCGCCATCGCGAGCTCTTCGAGGATGACGCCCCGTTCGTTCTCGAACTCGGTGGGATCGAGTACGGACGAGGTGACCATGTCGGCCAGCACCGCTGTCGCCATGCTCAGATCGCGGTCCTGCACCTTCGCGTAGTAGCAGGTCTGCTCTTTGGCGGTCAGTGCGTTGTGCTCGCCGCCCACCGCATCGAACGAGATCGCGATGTCGAACGCCGTGCGCGAGCTGGTGCCCTTGAACAGCAGATGCTCGAGGAAGTGGGTGGATCCGAAGCTCGACGGATGCCCCGTCGAGCCCGGCACCTCGCCGGTCTCGTCACGGGATCCGACGCCGAACCAGAAGCCGATCGTCGCGCTGCGTACGCCGGGCACGCGTTCGCTCAGCACCCGCACCCCGCTCGGCAGTACCGTGCGGGAGACGAGGGCGTCGCCGGACGCCGCGAACGTGAGATCGGCGCGGTCGAGTGGGAGGTCAACGGCACCGTTCATCACCCTCAGCCTAACGGCGATTGAGGGTTGGCTGAGGACGCTTGCGTCATCAGCCGACCCGATTGAGTCGTTGAGTGACGAAGTCGCGATAACGGCGATTGAGGGCCCGGGGATGACGCTCGCGTCATCCCCGGGCCCGATTGAGTCGCTGAGTGACGAAGTCGCGATAACCGCATTCAAAGGTCGGCCGGCGAGGAAATCGGGTGACAACCTGTCCGCATTCTTGAGGACAAACCGTATTGTCTACCTCTTTATAATTGCAGCAGGTCTCCGACGGGAACTCGTCGTGGAACAACCCGAGCCCACCGAGTTGAGGAAGAACGGATGCCAGACCAGGCTGCCCATGCTTCGCGCCCGCCCGCTCCCGCCAAGGTGAAGATCCTCGTCACGGCCGACCGTCTCTTCTACGACGAGGGCGCCCATGCCGTCGGCGTCGATCGCATCATCGCCCAGTCGCACGTGACGAAGGCGACGTTCTACAAGCACTACCGCTCGAAGGACCTCCTCATCGCCGCGGTCGTCACGGCTCGCACGGAGCGCGAGCAGCAAGCCGTCGCGGCCGACCGCGAGACGCTGGACGACTCCGCAGCGGTGCTGCGTGCGATGGTCGACCGCGTCGCCGCCGAGTCGCGGCGCGGCCCCTTCCGCGGGTGTCCGTTCACGGACGCGATGACGTCGCAGCTGGATGCCGCCGGCCCAGTCACACCTGCCGTCACCGCGTGGCGAGAGTGGCTGCGCTCGACCCTCGTGGACCTCTTCTCCGACTCCGGGTCGGCCGACCCGCAGGCGGCGGCCGACGACCTCCTGCTGGCCAGGGACGGCGCCTTCGGCGGTGCCCCTGTCGCCGACCCGGCAGCGACGGAAGCGTCGCTTCACCGCACGCTGCAGCGACTGCTCCCCTGACCGGCGCCCGGTGCACGAACCGGGACCGCGAACGAACGGAGCGCCGAGCAGACGCGACCGCGAACGGACGGGCTACAAGCGGACAGGCTACGAGCGTGCGGGAACCACGCTGACCGAAGGCGGACCCTGGACGGTTCACTCCGAGATCCGGTCGAGCTCCAGCATGTCGGTGCGGCTCAGGCTCACGCTGCATGCCGACATCAGGTCGTCGACCTCGACCGCCGACGCCACATTCACGATGGGAGCGACCACGCCGCGCTTGGCCAGGAGCCACGCGACCGCGATGGTGACCATGCTGCAGCCGTGCTCCGCGGCGATACGGTCGAGCACCTGGAGCACGCGATGTCCGCGCCGCCCGAGGTAGCCTCCGACTCCTGCGAGGCGAGCCGCGGCATCCAGGTTTGAGCGTGAACGGTACGCGCCCGCCAGAAAGCCATGGGCGAGCGGGGTGACGGGGAGCACGCCGAGCGACTGGGCGGACGAGACGATACGGAGATCGCCCTCGAACGTGGCGCGGTTCATCAGGCTGTACGGCACCTCGATGGCGGCGACCTTCGGCAGTCCGAACGAGGACAGCACGCGCGCCTCCATGAGGCTCTCGGCCGCGAAGCCGGAGAATGCGACGAACCTCGCCTTTCCGGAGTCGATGAGCCACTCGACGGTGGCGAGCGTGTCGGAGAGTGCCGTGTCGGGATCCGGGCCCTCGAGCGTCACGATGTCGACCCGGTCGGTGCCGAGCCTGCGCAGTGCGGACTCGACGGAACGCACCAGATTGACCTGTCCCAGTCCGGGACTCTCGTCTCCGCGTCCCACCCTGAGGTCGAGCACGACCTCGTCTCTCGAGTCTCTGCGGTGCATCCAGCCGCCCACGATCGCGTTGCCGAGACCTAGCGCATGCGCGTCCGACGTGACGATCAGGTTGCCGCCGAGGTGCAGATACCTGTCGAGAACCGCCTGCGCGTGTTCGATGTCGTCGGCCCGCGCCAGTGCCGCGGTGCCGAGGCCGAGCGGGTACACCGCGAGCTCGGTCTCGCCGAGCCGGCGAGGAGCGACGATGGGCAGCGGAGCGGTGGCGACGCCGTCGTAGTCGGCCGGCGCAATGCGAGCATCGAACACCGGACCGACACCGGAGGCACCACGGCCGGCGTGCTCCCGTGCGCGTACGGGATACGGCTGTGCCATCACCCCTCCAGCTCTCCAGGCCCCCCACGAGCCGACACGACGCGGGATGCCGCATCACATCTGTTGCTGCGAGCGTAATTGACGGGTCGGCCGCGACACGGTCGAAACGATTGAACCGTTACCAAATCTTTGAAATTGCGCCGAGACATGGCATGCTGCGCACCCGCAGGTGCGACTCCTCGCCCCGAACGGGGCGCGTAGCAGCGGCCACATACGCAAACGCGCCCGCCTCGGCCGGAGCCGGGCGGGCGCATCATGCGAACGAAAGGTCAGGCCTCGACGTTCTCCGTCGACTCCACCGTCGTCGCCGCAGCGCCCTCAGGGGCGGAGCCGGCTGCATCACCGGCGGCCTCCTCGGCCACGACGGGCTGAAGGGACAGCTTGCCGCGGTCGTCGACCTTGGTGATCTGCACCAGGATCTTCTGTCCGACCGAGAGCACGTCCTCGACGTTCTCCACCCGCTTGCCTCCGGCGAGCTTGCGCACCTCGGAGATGTGCAGAAGGCCGTCGCGTCCCGGCAGCAGCGAGACGAACGCACCGAACGTGGCGATCTTCACGACGGTTCCGAGGAACTGGTCGCCGACCTCCGGGTTGGTGGGGTTCGCGATCGCGTTCACCTGCGCGCGAGCCGCCTCGGCGCTCGGACCGTCGACGGCGCCGATGTAGACGGTGCCGTCCTCCTCGATGGAGATGTCGGCGCCGGTCTCGTCCTGGATCGCGTTGATCGTCTTGCCCTTCGGCCCGATCAGCTCGCCGATCTTGTCGACGGGGATCTGAACGCTGATCACGCGCGGAGCGGTCGGCGCCATCTCGTCCGGACGATCGATCGCCGCGTTGAGCACCGAGAGGATCGTGGTGCGGGCATCCTTCGCCTGCTGCAGCGCGCCGGCCAGCACCGACGACGGGATGCCGTCGAGCTTGGTGTCGAGCTGGATAGCCGTCACGAACTCGCTCGTGCCCGCCACCTTGAAGTCCATGTCGCCGAGGGCATCCTCCGCGCCAAGGATGTCGGTGAGGGCCGCATAGCGGGTCTCGCCGTCGACCGTGTCGGAGACGAGGCCCATGGCGATGCCGGCGACGGGGGCGCGAAGCGGCACACCCGCGTTCAGCAGGGACAGCGTGGACGCGCACACCGAACCCATCGACGTGGACCCGTTGGAGCCGAGCGCCTCGGACACCTGACGGATCGCGTACGGGAACTCCTCGCGGCTGGGCAGCACGGGCACGAGCGCGCGCTCGGCCAGGTAGCCGTGCCCGATCTCGCGACGCTTGGGGCTGCCGACGCGGCCGGTCTCACCGGTCGAGTACGGCGGGAAGTTGTAGTGGTGGAGGTAGCGCTTCTTCGTCACCGGCGACAGGGAGTCGATCTGCTGCTCCATCTTGAGCATGTTCAGAGTCGTGACGCCCAGGATCTGGGTCTCGCCGCGCTGGAAGATCGCGGAGCCGTGCACGCGCGGGATGACCTGCACCTCGGCGTCGAGCGGCCGGATGTCGCGCAGACCGCGTCCGTCGATGCGCACGCCCTCACGGAGGATGCGACCACGCACGACCACCTTCGTGACCGCCTTGTACGCGGCGGAGAACTGCTCGAGCACCTCGACCGGCAGGTGTCCGGTCTCGACCTTCTCGGCGACGGCGGCCTTCGTGCGCTCCTTGAGCGCGTCGTCGGCGTTCTGACGCTCGATCTTGTCGGCGATCTGGTAGACGTTCACGAGCTCGTCGTAGGCGAGGCCCGCGACGTTGTCGTAGCTCAGCTGCGAGTACGGCAGGAACACCGGGTACTCGGCGATCTCCTTCGCCGACTGCTGCGCGAGCACGACCTGTGCTCCCACGAGCTGGCGGATGAACGGCTTGGCCGCCTCCAGACCCTGGGCGACGATGTCCTCGCTGGGCTTGGTGGCACCGGCCTGGATGAGGTTCCAGCTGTTCTCGGTGGCCTCCGCCTCGACCATCATGATCGCGACGTCGCCCTCGGAGCCGTCATCGTTGGTCAGCACGCGACCGGCGACGACGATGTCGAAGACGGCCTCCTCGAGCTGCGATGCCTTCGGGAACGCGACCCACTGGTCTTCGTGCGCCCCGTTGCCCGGGATGAACGCCATGCGCACACCCGCGATCGGGCCGGAGAACGGAAGTCCGGAGATCTGCGTCGACGCGGACGCCGCGTTGATCGCGAGCGCGTCGTAGAACTCGTCGGGCGCGATGCTCAGCACCGTGACGACTATCTGCACCTCGTTGCGCAGGCCGTCGACGAACGACGGACGCAGCGGGCGGTCGATGAGACGGCAGACCAGGATGGCCTCCGTCGAAGGACGTCCCTCGCGACGGAAGAACGAGCCGGGAATCTTGCCAGCAGCGTACGAGCGCTCCTCGACGTCGACCGTGAGCGGGAAGAAGTCGAAGTTGTCCTTCGGGTGCTTGCTCACGCTGGTCGCAGACAGCAGCATGGTGTCTTCGTCGAGGTAGGCGGCGACGGCGCCCTGCGCCTGCTGGGCCAGCCGCCCGGTCTCGAACCGGACCGTTCGGGTGCCGAAACGGCCGTTGTCGAGAACGGCCTCGGCGAACTTGATTTCTGGACCTTCCATTTAAGGTCTCTTCTCCTTTTGTTCGTGCGCCGTCCCGTGTGGACGTGGCGCGCTCGCCGAACGTGCGGGAGAACAGGCGTAACCGAGCGAGGTCGCTCCGCGCCGGCCATCAGTAGAAGAGCACCACCCGCACCAGTGCCGGCCGCCATCGAAGCGGAAACGGAGTGCGGTTGGGATTCCACCACCGAGGACCAGCTGCCTGCCTGATCCGCAGGGCGAGTTTCATGTGGTACGTGAACCTTGACGATCCTAGCAGAGAGGGTGGTTCCGGGCCCGGGAGCCCACGGCCGGCGCGGCCGTGGGCAGCACCACGGTCTGCGCCGACGATTAGTGCCCGGCCTCTTCAACGGCGTGTGGCGTCCGCGAGTGCGATCACGCGAGCCGCGGCATCCGCCAGCGCGTCCCCATACCCCCGGCCGTAGCCGGCGGCGTGCACGGCGAGCGGGTGCAGCTGATGCAGCGGGATGCGCTCCCGCCAGCCGGGGCGGAGCGGATGCGTCTGCTCGTACCCTTCGACGATCTCGTCGAGGTACGGGCATCCGAACAGCGCGAGCATCGCCAGATCCGTCTCGCGGTGTCCACCGTGCGCTGCCGGATCGATGAGCACGACGCCCGTCGGCGACCACAGCACGTTGCCGTTCCACAGGTCGCCGTGGATGCGCGAGGGCGGGTCGTCGTCATCGAACACGCCTGCCGCCACCTCCTCGCAGGCCTGTCGCACGATGGATGCCTGGCCCCGGCCGACCCCTCCCGACTCGATCGCGAGCTCGAGGTACGGCAGCACCCGCTCGCGGGCGTAGAACCCGCCCCACGTGCTCTCGTGCGCGGCACTGAGCGGCCGACGGCCGATGAAGAGGGGGCCGTTCCAGCCGTGAGGCGGCGCGCCGAATGCTGCCGCGCCTGCGTCGTGGGTCACCGCGAGCGCGGAGCCGAATTCGCGTGCGGCGCGCACCTGAGGCCGGCCCGTGTGGATCCGTTCCAGTTCGATGCTGCCCGGCTCGACGTGCACCACCCGCACCACGCGGGCGCCGCCGGCGTCGGCGAGCCACGCGAGTCCCGCCGCCTCCGCTTCGAAGAAGCGCGGGGGCGCATCCGCGTTCGATTTCACGATGGTGTCGGACATCGGTCCAACGCTACTCAGCCGGAAGCCGTCGGGGGAGAAGGGCATCGCGGCCCGACCGCGTCGGTCAGCGGTGCGTCAGCGAGGCCGTCGCACGTGCGGACGCGCGCTCCCTGCGTGCCCTGGGCGCCGTCAGCGCGAGCCCGACGAGCACGCCCACCATCGCGCCCAGCGTGTTCGAGATCACATCCCGGATGTCGGACACTCGTCCAGGGACCCAGATCTGAGCTGTCTCGATGCCGAGCGTCATGAGGAAGGGGATGCCCATCGCGAGCCACCATCTGCTGCGACCGAACAGGAGCAGGAAGAAGAGGCCGATCGGCACGAACATCGCGATGTTGGCGGTGAACTCGACCCCGTTGTACGTAATCCACTCGGTGGCGGGATGCTCCCAGAGCACTCGCAGCACCTGCATGACGATGCTGTTCTTGCTCGCCACCTGCGGCTGGGGGCCGAGCGTGATCCAGGCGACGGCAGCCAGGTAGATCAGCGTCAGAACACTGAGAAAGGGATGCCGCCGGAACATGGCCTCAGCTTGGCGGAGCCTGCTGGATGCCGGCTGCCGACAGGCTGGGCACCCGCCATGGGGCAGCCGACAGTCCACAATGAGACTCCGTCGCCTGGCGAGGCGCGTTCGGCGTCCAGCAGATGCTACGCTCGCGCTTCTTCCGAACCGGCCGTGTCGAGAAGCGCGGGAAGGGCGCCGAGGTCGACGTCCAGCCCGTACCGTGCGGCGGCGCCGGTGATGGTGGAGCGGGCGCTGACGTAGGCCCGCCGTGCGGCCAGCGCACGCAGTCCCTCGTTGTAGCGCTCGGTGGCGCGATCCGGCAGGAACCCGGCGTGGTACACCCGGTCTCCTGCGACGAGGTGCACGGCGATGCGGATGCGCAGGCCCAGCCAGCGGGTGGCATCCGGAACGAGCACGGCGACCGGCGAGGCGCCGGCCCTGACCCTGACGCTCTCCAGCGCCGCCTGGTGTCGCGCCGTGTCGGCGACCGGGGTGATCGGGGCATCCGTCGCGCTCAGCGGCACAAGCTCCAGGTCGTCGAGGCTGTTCAGGATGCCCGCGGAGTCCGGATTCCGCCTGCCCCGCAGGCCCTGCCGCACCAGAAGCACGAGCAGCACGACGGCGACGACCGCCGTGAGCACGAAGAGCACGGTGTAGAGGACCGGAAGGCGTCGCGGCGGAATCGATCCGGTCGCGATGAGCAGGAGGATGAGAAGCACGTAGGGGCCCGGCTCCCAGCGCCAGAGCGGCTTGCGCAGCGTGCGGGTCATGCCTGAAACGTTAGCGGCAGCGGGCGGAGCGCCGGCTCGGAGCCGGAGTCGCGGAACGCGACCGCTCCGAGCCGGAGTCGCGGAACGCGACCGCTCCGAGCCGCACACGCGGAACGCGACCGCTCCGAGCCGGAGCCGCGGAACGCGACCGCTGACCGGGATGCCTCGGCCAGCGTCGATACCCTCACGCTCGCGGCGGCTCGCGTCTCTCCGCTCCGGCGCGACGCAGCACCGCGCGAGCCTGGGCGATCAGCGGCTCGTCGATCATGCGACCCTCATGACGAAAGGCTCCTTGGGATCCGTCTGCGGCAGCGAGCACGGCACGGGCGCTTGCCACCTCGTCGTCCGTCGGGCGGTACGCCGCCCTCACGACGCCGACCTGCATCGGGTGGAGGCAGGCGGTCGCGGCGAACCCCGACGCGACGGCATCCCGTGCTTCGGCGGCCAGGCCGCCGAGATCGTCGAGATCGATGTGCACCGCATCGATGGCGTCGACCTCCGCAGCACCGGCGGCCAGGAGCACGACGGAGCGCGCGTGTCGCGCCACCTCGCGGTAGGTGCCGTCCGGCATCCTGCTGGATGCCCCGCCCAGCGACACGACGAGGTCTTCGGCGCCCCACATGAGAGCGCCGACGGCGGGGTGTCGCGCGAGCTCCGGTGCGGCCAGCACCCCACGGGCCGTCTCGCACAAGGCGATCACGCGCACACCATCGAGGGCGTCGGCGAGCACGTCCAGCTGCTCGGAGGACTCCGCCTTGGCCAGCATCACGGTGCGGAACGGGGTCGCCGCGACGGCGGCGAGGTCGTCGGCGATGTCGGCGGATCCCACCGCGTTCACGCGCACGACGGTGCGCGCGACGTCGCTCGGCGCGGAGCCGTGCGATGCGGAGCGCTCGTGCGCGACGCCGTCACGGGCGGAGCGCTCGTGCGCGACGCCGTCACGGGCGGAGAGCTCCCGCATGACGACACCCGAGGCCGCGCGATCGGGCGCCCAGTCCCCCGACACCTGGTCCGTTTCGCCGAGCGAACGGCCGAAGGCGACGATCGCCTCTCGCGCGCGGTGCCGGTCCGCGCTTGCGACGCCGTCTTCCAGGTCGAGGATGACGGCATCCGCGCGCTCCAGAGCCTTGCCGAAGCGCTCCGGCCGGTCGGCGGGACAGAACAGCAGGGCGGGCCCCAGGCCGAGACGCCCGCTCACGCCTCGTCCTTCGACACGCCGGCGGCCGGCACGTGCTCGTCCGACCGCGCTCGCTCGTGAGCATCCGAGAACCACATCAGCGCCGCTCGTCGTGCGGTCGCCACGATGTCGCCGTTCTGGTTGCGGCCCGTGTGATCGAACGTCACGATGCCCTGCCCGGGCCTCGACGCCGACGGCCGCTTCGCCACGACCAGCGACTCGCTGTAGAGCGTGTCGCCGTGGAAGAGCGGGTGCGGAAACTGCACGCTCTCGAAGCCCAGGTTCGCCACGATCGTGCCCTGGGTGAGCTGGCCGACGGAGGCGCCGACGATGGTGGCGAGCGTGAACATCGAGTTCACGAGGCGCTCGCCGAACGGCTGGGTGGCCGCCCACGCCGCGTCCAGATGCAGCGACTGCGTGTTCATGGTGAGCGTGGTGAACAGCACGTTGTCCGCTTCGGTCACGGTGCGACCCGGTCGGTGGAGGTAGCGCGTGCCGACCTCCAGCTCGTCGTAGTACAGGCCCCGCTGCACGACGGTGCGCTCGGGCATCCGCTCATCGTCGGCGTTCATGGCGCCTCCGTTCTCTCGGTAGTGCGAGTATCGGTCGGGGGTTTCGACAGGCTCAACCCGCGGCAGGACGTTCACGGCGCGGTTTCGACAGGCTCAACCCGCGGGAAGACGTTCACGGCGGGGTTTCGACAGGCTCAACCCGCGGGACGCCGGGCTACTGGTCGAAGCCCAGCGAGCGGGCGATGATCATGAGCTGTACTTCGGTCGTGCCCTCTCCGACCTCGAGGATCTTCGCGTCGCGATAGTGCCGCGCGACCGCATTCTCGTTGAGGTAGCCGTAGCCGCCCATGATCTGCGATGCGTCGTGGGCGTTGGCGACGGCGGCCTCCGACCCCACGAGCTTCGCGATCGACGCCTCGGTCTTGAACGGCACGCCCGCCGCCATCTTGAACGCGGCGTCGTAGTAGGCCAGGCGCGCCGTCTGCGTGCGAGCCTGCATGCGAGCCAGCATGAACGCGATGTGCTGGTTCTGTCCGATCGGGTGGTTGAACACCACGCGGGATGCCGCGTACTCGAGCGCCTGTTCGAGGCATCCCTGCGCCGCTCCCGTGCACAGCGCGGCGAAGGCGACCCTGCCCTCGTCGAGCACCGTGAGGAAGTTCGCGTAACCGCGCCCGCGCTCGCCGAGCATGTTCTCTTTCGGTACACGCACGTCGCGGAACACGAGCGGATGCGTGTCGGACGTGTGCCAGCCGACCTTGTCGTAGCTCGGCAGCACGGAGAAGCCCGGCGTGCCGCTCGGAACGATGAAGGTGGTCAGCTCGGGCGCCACGGAGCCGTCCCGCCTGCGCCGCTCCCCCGTCACCGCCGTCACCGTCACGACCGAGGTGATGGGCGTTCCCGAGTTGGTGATGAACTGCTTGGTTCCGTTGATGACCCACTCGTCGCCGTCCTCGTGCGCTGTCGTGCGCGTCGCGCCGGCGTCGGATCCGGCATCCGCCTCGGTGAGGCCGAATCCGGCCAGCGCGCGGCCGGCCACGAGGTCGGGCAGCCAGCGCGACCTCTGCTCCTGCGTGCCGTAGCGGAAGATCGGCATGACGCCGAGCCCGATCCCCGCCTCGAGCGTCACGGCGATGGACTGGTCGACCCTGGCCAGTTCCTCGACGGCAAGGCAGAGCGAGAGGTAGTCGCGGTCGCCTCCGCCGTACTCCGTGGGGAACGGCAGACCGAACAGACCCAGCTGACCCATCTGCGCGATGACGTTCATCGGCAGCGTGCGCTGGGTGTCGTAGTGGTACGCCTGCGGCGCCACCACATGGTCGGCGAAGTCGCGCACGGTGCGTCTCAGCTCGCGGTGCTCGTCGGTGAGGCGCGGGTCGTCGCCCACCGGATTCCTGGCGGTGAGCGGCATCGCGGTCTCGATCATGATGGTCCTTCCTTCGTGGGGATGGTGCGGCCGTCAGCGGCCGCGACGCCGCCCGGGGTGGGCGCGGCATGGGGAGAGTCCTGGATGGTGGGTGCCGAGTCGCCGGCTGCGGACGGTTCGATGACGGCGAGCTCCTGGTCGGCCGCCACTCGGTCGCCGACTCGGGCGGACAGCCGGACGACGCCGGCGACCGGGGCGGTGAGGCGGTGCTCCATCTTCATGGCCTCGATGACGAGGATGCTCGCGCCGGCCTCCACCGCATCGCCTTCCGCGACGTCGACGGTCACGACCGTGCCCGGCATGGGCGAACGCAGCACGGGCTCGGCCTCGCCGGATGCGCGCCCCGCCGCTCCGCGAGCGGAAGCGGACCGCGCGCTCGGCAGCATCGTGAGCGCCCAGTTCCGGCCCTGATCGGAGAGCAGCAGCCGGTCACCGTCGCGCACGAGATGCACCGTGATCGCGCTGCCGTCGAGTTGCGCGAGCATGCGGTCGTCGATGCGGTCGAGCACGGCTGCCGCGAAGGGCGTGCCGCCACCCACCGCCACGTTCGCGGCGCTCGGTGCGCCGTCGACGTCGACCTCGACGATGCCGTCACCGGCGGCGAAGACATATCTGGCAGGCACCCGCGCCCCGATCCGCCAGCCCGTCGGTCGCGACCACGGCGCATCCGAGCCGGCTCGCCAGGCATCGTCGTGAAGAGCGAGCGCGGCGAGAGTCACCACATGCTCAGGCACACCGTGCTGGGCGTGGGCAGGGTCACGTTCCGCGGTGTCGAGCATTCGCCCGATGAGGCCGGTGTCGAGCCTGCCGGCGCGCACGTCGGCGTCGTCGACGAGTTCCTGGAGGAACGACACGTTGGTCGTGACCCCGAGCACGACGGTGTCGTGCAGTGCGCCGGAGAGCCGGTCGAAGGCCTCCGCGCGATCGGCTCCTGCCGCGATGATCTTCGCGAGCATGGGATCGTAGGAGGCCGTCACCTCCAGGTGCGGAATCAGAGCGCTGTCGACACGGATGCCGGGACCCGTCGGTTCGTGCAGCGCGAGCACGTGTCCCGTCGCGGGAAGGAACCCGCGTTCCGGATCCTCCGCGTACACCCGGGCCTCCACGGCGTGGCCGTTCATCCGCACGTCGTGCTGCGTCAAGGGCAGCGGAAGCCCGGCCGCGATGCGCACCTGCTGCTCGACGAGGTCGACGCCGGTGACCAGCTCGGTGACAGGATGCTCCACCTGCAGCCGCGTGTTCATCTCCATGAACGAGAACGACGACGGGTCGGCGTCGGAGATCAGGAATTCGACGGTGCCTGCTCCTGTGTAGCCGACGGAGCGGGCCACCCGGCACGCGGCATCCCCGAGCCGCTCCCGCAGCGCGTCATCGACCACAGGTGACGGGCACTCCTCGACGACCTTCTGGTGTCGGCGCTGCAGCGAGCACTCGCGCTCTCCCAGGTGCACGACGGACCCGTGCGCGTCGGCCAGCACCTGCACCTCGATGTGCCGGGGAGTGTCGATCAGGCGCTCGAGGAACAGCGCGTCGTCTCCGAAGGCGGCCTTGGCCACGCGACGCGCTGTCGCCAGGGCGTTCGGCAGCTCGGATGCCTCCCGCACGGCGACCATGCCCATGCCTCCGCCACCTGCCGAGGGCTTCACGAGCACCGGGAACCCGATGCGCTCGGCGGCAGCGGCGAGCGCCTCGTCGTCCAGCGTCCGATCGTCCACCCCTGGTGTGACCGGCACGCCGTGCTCCGCGACGAGGAGCTTCGCGCGCACCTTGTCGCCCATCGCCTCGATGGCCTCGGCCGGCGGGCCGATGAAGACGATGCCCGCCCGGGTGCACGCTCTGGCGAAGTCGGCGTTCTCCGACAGGAACCCGTACCCGGGATGCACGGCCTCCGCTCCGCTTCGCCGGGCGGCGTCGAGCACGGCCTCGATGTCGAGGTAGCTGTGCGCCGCCTCTGCCGGTCCGATCCGGTACGCGGCATCCGCTTCGCGCACGTGGCGAGCGCCGGCGTCGGCGTCGCTGTACACGGCGACCGGGCGGATGCCCATGGCGCGGAGCGTGCGGATGATGCGGCACGCGATCTCACCGCGATTGGCGACGAGGACAGTGCCGAAGGGAGCGGCGTGCGGCAGTGGGTCGGTCATGGCGGTCACATCCGGAAGATGCCGAACCGGGGCTCACCGGCCTCGGGCAGCGGGGATCGGGAGACGACGTCGAGTGCGAGTCCGAGCACGGTCCTGGTGTCGGCCGGGTCGATGACGCCGTCGTCCCAGAGCCGTGCGGTCGAGTAGTACGGGCTGCCCTGCTCCTCGTAGCGGCGGCGGATCGGCTCCGTGAACGCCTGCTCCTCGTCGGCGCTCCATGTCTCTCCGCGCTTCTCGAGCGCGTCGCGACGCACGGTCGAGAGCACGGAAGCAGCCTGCCTGCCTCCCATGACGGAGACCCTCGCGCCCGGCCACATCCAGAGGAACCGTGGCGAGTAGGCGCGCCCGCACATCGAGTAGTTGCCGGCCCCGAACGATCCCCCGATCACCACGGTGAGCTTGGGAACCCTCGTGGTGGCGACGGCGGTGACCATCTTGGCGCCGTGCTTGGCGATGCCGCCTGCCTCGGCATCCCTGCCCACCATGAAGCCGGAGATGTTCTGCAGGAACACCAGCGGAATGCCACGGGCGTCGCACAGTTCGATGAAGTGAGCGCCCTTGACGGCGGACTCGCTGAAGAGCACGCCGTTGTTGGCCACGATGCCCACCGGATGCCCGTGCAGGCGCGCGAACCCCGTGACGAGGGTGGCGCCGTACTCCGGCTTGAACTCGGCGAACGTGCCGCCGTCGACCAGGGCGTCGATCACCTCGTGCACGTCGTATGCGGCCTGCAGATCGACAGGCACGATGTCGAGCACGGATGCCGTCGGCTTCGCGGGAGGGCGCCCGGCGACGACGTCCCACGCCGGCTCGAGCGGACGCGGGAGCGTCGCGACGATCTCCCGCACGATGCGGAGGGCGTCCTCGTCGTCCTCGGCGAGGTGGTCGGTCACGCCGGAGATCCTGGAGTGCACGTCTCCCCCGCCAAGCTCCTCAGCGGAGACCTCCTCGCCGATCGCGGCTTTCACGAGCGGCGGCCCGCCGAGGAAGATCGTCCCCTGGCCGCGCACGATGACGTTCTCGTCGCTCATGGCGGGCACGTACGCACCGCCCGCTGTGCAGGAGCCGAGCACGGCGGCGATCTGGGGCACGCCGGCCGCCGACATCCTCGCCTGGTTGTAGAAGATGCGGCCGAAGTGGTCGCGATCGGGAAAGACCTCGTCCTGCATCGGCAGGTAGGCGCCGCCCGAGTCGACCAGGTAGATGCACGGCAGCCTGTTCTCGAGCGCGATCTCCTGAGCCCGGAGGTGCTTCTTCACCGTCATCGGGAAGTAGGTGCCGCCCTTGACCGTCGCGTCGTTGCAGACGATCATCACGTGCCTGCCGTTCACGAGCCCGATGCCCGCGATGACACCCGCCGCCGGGCATTCGTCGTCGTACATGCCGGTCGCTGCCAGCGGAGCCACCTCGAGAAACGGGCTGCCGGTGTCGAGCAGGCGCTCGACACGATCACGTGGCAGCAGCTTGCCCCTTGCCGTGTGCCGCTCTCTCGCCTGGTCGGACCCTCCCCACGCCGCCCGGGCGAGGCGAGCGCGCAACTCCGCGACGAGCTCGCGCTGGGTGCCCTGCCCGGCGGCCGCCGACGCCGGATCGCCATCGCTCGCCGTCGCGACGGCCGAGGTTCCCGTCATCGACATCGTCCGCCGCCTCCTCGCGATTCGGTTAGTCCGCTCTAACCGAATAAACGTTAGCGATCATTAACCGAAGTGTCTAGAGTCGAAGCATGACCAGCGAGACGGGCACGCATGCCGGGCGCACGTCGAACACCGCGGGAAACGGCGGCGAAACGGCCGGCACGCCACGCAGCCGGGCCAAGGCGGATCGCCGCGAGGCGCTGCTCACGGCGGCTGCCAGGCTCTTCGCGGAGCGCGGGTTCGCCGGTGTCTCGATGGAAGACCTGGGCGCTGCGGCAGGCGTGAGCGGACCGGCCGTCTACCGCCACTTCCAGAGCAAGCAGGCCGTGCTCGCCGCGCTGCTGATCGGCGTCAGCGAAGGGCTGCTGTCCGGCGGGCGCCGCTGCGTCGAGGATGCCATCGACGCACACGACGCGCTCGTCGCGCTCATTGCGTTCCACGTCGCCTTCGCGCTGTCGGAACCCGACGTCATCCGCGCTCAGGATCGTGATCTCGAGAGCCTTTCGCCTGCCGACGCAGCGAGGGTGCGAACGCTGCAGCGCACGTACGTGGAGCTCTGGGTGGATGTGCTCGAGAAGCTGCACGACGACGAGGACCGCAGGTCGCTGCGCGTGCGGGCGCACGCCGTCTTCGGGCTCATCAACTCCACGCCGCACTCCAGCCGCACGCAGACCGCGAGCCGTCCGCCGCTCTCGGTGGTCGGCACGCTGCTGCGGGAGATGGCGATGGCCTGCCTCCTGCCCCGGACCTGACGAAGGACAGGGCATCCGGCGACCGCTTGGCCCCGCCTGGCGCTCCCTGCGCGCGGGAGGATCACCGCCCCTGAACGAGCGCAGCTGGTGTTCAGATGTGCGCTCCGACATGCTCCGCCCGTTCAGGGACTGTGGCTTGTGAGACCCGTGCTCCGAGTTGTGGTGCTTGGCTCTCCTGCTTGCGGCTCTCTTGCTTGGGCTCTCTTGCTTGCGGTTCTGCTGCTAGTGGCTCTGTCGCATGCGACCCGCTTGCGGCTCTCCGCCCTGACGCCTGCTCAGGCAAGAGCGAGCGTGGTCGCCGGATCCGCCAGGATCCTTCCGAGATCCCGGAGCAGACGTGACCCCTGCTCGCCGTCGATCACGCGGTGATCGAACGTGAGGCTCAGCGTCATGACCTGCCGCAACCGCACCCTGCCCTTGTGCTCCCATGGCCTCAGGCCGACGGCTCCGAGCGCCAGGATCGCCGTCTCCCCGGGGTTCAGCAGCGGGGTTCCGGCATCCACGCCGAAGATGCCGACGTTCGTGATGGTGACCGTACCGCCCAGGAACTCCGCGGGAGCCGACCTGCCGTCGCGGGCGCGCTGCACCAGCCCGGCGATGGCGTCGGCGAGCTCCGGCATGCGTAGTGCCGCAGCGTTCGGGATGTTCGGCACGACGAGCCCGCGACGGCTCGCCACAGCGATCCCCAGGTTGACGCCGGCAGGTGCGACGATCTCACCTGTCGCGTCGTCCCAGTGCGCGTTCGCTTCCGGGGTGGCGGCGAGCGCGAGGCACAACGCCTTGGCGGAGAGCGTGAGCACCGTGACCCGCTTGCCCCGGAAGTCCGGCGACTGCGCGAGCCGGTCGAGCAGCCGGATGCTGCGCGTCACGTCGACGGTGAGGAACTCCGTCACCTGCGGCACTGCTGCACTGCGCACCATCGCCTCTGCTGTGCGCCGTCGCACCCCGGTCACGGGCGATCTCGTCTCGTGACCCGCGTCGGCGGCCGTCTCGTCGCGGGCCGCAGCCGGCCGCTCCTCCCCCTGTGCCTCGGAGGCAGGGCGTCCGATGCCGTCCGGCCGCTGCCAGCTCACGGGCTCGGCCAGGCGTCCCGAGCGTGCTCTGCGCTTCGGACGGCGGGCAGACTGGGCGCGCGGGCCACGTCCGACGAGCACCGCGTGACGCTCCTCGTCCGCGGGTCTCTCGACCGCCTGTTCCTCGACGGCCGGTTCGTCGACGGCCGGGGCGTCGACATCCCCGGTCGACCCATCGGCGCGGACCGCTGACGAGCCGTCCACGACCTCCACGACCTCCGCTACCTCGGCGGCCGACGCCTGCGCCGTGGCGGCGGCTCCGGTCACCTTCGGGCGCCCGCCCTCGTTCTTCACCACGGGCCTGGCCGCGGACGACCGCGCGCCCACAGCGACCGGCTCGGCGAGGCGCGACTCGGCGGACGACGGCTCGCGGGCATCCTCGTCGGCCGGCTCGTCACCCTCGGTTGCGCTCTCGGCCTCGCTCTCCACCTCGACCGACATCAACGGTGCGCCGACCTCGAGCGTCTCGCCCGGCTCGGCGTGCAGCTCGCGCACGACTCCCGCGAAGGGCGACGGCACCTCGACGAGCGCCTTGGCGGTCTCGACCTCCGCGATGATCTGGTTCAGCTCGACCTCGTCGCCGACGGCGACGCGCCACGCCACCACCTCGGACTCGGTCAAGCCCTCACCCAGGTCGGGCAGCGCGAATTCCTTGACGGTCATACCCGCACCCCCATCACACGGTCGACCGCGTCGAGCATGCGGTCGAGGTCGGGCAGATAGTGCTCCTCGAGCTCGGAAGGCGGGTACGGGATGTCGTGGCCCGTCACCCGCAGCGGCGGCGCCAGGAGGGTGTCGAAGCAGCGCTCCGTGACCATGGCCGCGATCTCGGCTCCCATCCCGCCGAACCGCGCGGCCTCGTGCGCGACCACAAGGCGGCCGGTCTTGTGAACGGACGCGACGATGGCCTCTTCGTCCAGTGGCGCCAGCGATCTGAGGTCGATCACCTCCACCGAGACGCCCTCGTCCTCTGCGGCGAGCGCTGCGTCCTTCGCGGTCTGCACCAGCGGGCCGTACGTGGCCAGCGTGACATCGGAGCCGGAGGCCACCACCCGCGCGCGGTCCAGCGACGGCGCGTCTGCGACGTCGGGAAGCACGTCGCCCTTGGACCAGTAGCGTCGCTTAGGCTCGAAGAAGACGACGGGGTCGTCGCATTCGATGGCCTGGCGGATCATCGTGTAGGCGTCCTGGGGGTTCGAGCACGCGACGACCCGAAGACCCGGCGTGTGCGCGAAGTACGCCTCCGGCGATTCGGAGTGGTGCTCGACCGAGCCGATGCCGCCGCCGAACGGCACCCGGATGGTGATCGGCATGCTGACGGCCCCCATCGTGCGGTACCGCATCTTCGCCACCTGCGCGACGACCTGGTCGAAGCCGGGGAAGACGAAGCCGTCGAACTGCAGTTCGCAGACGGGGCGGAAGCCGCGGTAGGCCAGTCCGACCGCCGTGCCGATGATCGCGGCCTCTGCGAGGGGCGTGTCGATCACCCGGTCGGCGCCGAACCGCTCCTGGAGGCCGTCGGTCACGCGGAAAACCCCGCCGAGCTTGCCGATGTCCTCCCCGAGCAGCAGCACCTTGTCGTCTGCTGCGAGCGCATCGGCCAGACCCGTCGTGATCGACTTCGCGAGCGTGAGCTCGGTCATCGGGCGACCCCCTCGCTCCGGGCGTCGCCGGTGGTCGTCTCCGCGCCGTCGAACGACGCGAGGTACGCGGCGTAGGCATCCCGTTCGCGGCGGAGCGAGTCGGGAGTCTTCGCGTACACGTCGTCGAAGATGGCGAGCGGGTCGCGGGGACGCAGCGACAGGCATCCTTCGCGCAGCTCCTTCGCGATCCGGCCGGATGCCGCCTTCACGGCCGCCTCACGCTCCTGCGTCAGCACGCCGGCGTCGACCAGCCGGAGCCGTGTGCGCTCCAGCGGATCCAGCTCGCGCCACGTCTCCAGCTCTGCGGCCTCGCGATACTTGGTCGGGTCGTCAGAGGTGGTATGCGGGCCGAGACGGTACGTGACCGCCTCGATGAACATCGGGCCGCCGCCCGTTCTCGCGTGGTCGACGGCCATGCGGGTCGCCGCGAGCACCGCCAGCACGTCGTTGCCGTCGACACGGATGCTCGGGATGCCGAAGCCCGGTGCGCGGTCGGCGAGCGGCTTCTGCGCCTGCAGCCCCACCGGCTCGGAGATGGCGTAGTGGTTGTTCTGGCAGAAGAACACGACGGGAGCGCGATAGGCCGCGGCGAACACCATCGCCTCGTTCGTGTCGCCCTCGCTCGTTGCACCGTCGCCGAAGTACGCGACGGAGACGGCATCCGCGCCATCGTGTGTGATGCCCATGGCATAGCCGACGGCGTGCAGCGTCTGGGCTCCGATGATGACGGCCGGCGTGGCCATGCCCACGTCGTACGGGTTCCAGCCCGAGAACTGCGAGCCTCGCCACACGCGCAGCATGTCGGTCATCGTGACGCCGCGCACATAGGCGACGGCATGCTCGCGGTAGCTGGAGAAGACGAAATCGTCGGAACGCAACGCGCGAGCCGAGCCGATCTGGGCGGCCTCCTGCCCGATGAGCGGGGGCCAGAGCACGAGCTGGCCCTGACGCTGGAGAGCCACCGCCTCGGTGTCGATGCGGCGCGCGACCACCATGTCCTCGTACAGACCGAGGAGCTGCTCCTCGAACACATCGGCGACCCACGGGTCGAGGTCGGGGTCGTGCAGCCGCTGTCCGTCCGGAGCGATCAGCCGGGCCAGTTGGCCTTGACGGAGGGACGTGTCTGTACCAGGTCGGATGGTGAGCATCGTTGTACGCAGCCTTCATCGATCGTGACCGGCCGAAGCTTGTGGCTGGCCGGTCCGCTCGGCACCGTTGCCGAACGTCGCTTCCAGAGTACGACGACGGGCCCGGTCGGAGCCACCTCTGCCCCCTGTGCCGCGCGCTCGGCGCCCGATGCCGCTGCGCGAGACGGCCTCAGGATGCCGTTCCGGGCGCGTCGAGCGCACGAGCGATCGACCTCGCTCCGAACTCGAACGCGCCCTCCGGGTCGCCGCCCAGCTGGAACGCGCCGGCCAGCTCCATCGTGAGGAACCCGTAGGTCCACGCCGTGATGGTGCGCGCGGCATCCAGAGCTCGTTCCGGGCCGGCCAGGCGCCCTGCTGCGGTGAGCACTGCGGCACTCGACCTGGCCAGCACGTCGCGGGTCGGTCTCGCGGCGGCAGGAAGCTGAGCGAACAGCAGACCGAAGAGGTGCGCGTGGTCGTGCGCGAAGCGGCGCACGGCGTGCGCCATCGCCACCACGGCGGCGAGCGGATCGGACCCGGCTCCCGCCAGCGCGTCGTCGAGCACGGTGGCGATGGACTGGGCCGCGCGTTCGACGACGAGGCCAAGCAGGTGCTCGCGGCTCTGCACGCGCTTGTACAGCGAAGGGGGCTGCACACCGACACGCTCCGCCACGGCCTTCATGGTCAGCGCATCGGCGCCGCCCTCCTCTACGAGCCGAGTCGCCACGGCCAGGATCTCCTCGTTCGTCGTGCGGATGCGTGCGGGCATCCTCTTCCCCCTTCCTGCGCCCCTGCTCGCGACGGGCGCACGGATCCAACTTGGCTATTGACATTAGCCATCATGGCTAATTACCGTAGCCAAAACAAACCCTACCGCCCCGAAAGGAACCGGCCATGCAACTCGCCCCCGGTCTGCACCGCGTCGGAAACGACATCATCGCCGCCTATCTCGTCGAGGGCGACGGCGGACTCACTCTCATCGACGCCGGCGTCGCCGGGCAGTACTCGGACCTCCTCGCCGAGCTGAAGGCCATGGGTCGCTCGGTGACCGACATCAAAGGCGTCGTCCTCACGCACGGCGATTCCGACCACATCGGCTACGCCGAACGGCTGCGCAGCGAACACGGCATCCCCGTGTACGTAGGAGAAGCCGACGCAGCGCGAGCTCGCGGCGAGGAGTCCAGCCACCCGGCATGGGGCAAGGCGCGCATCGGAGCCACGACGGGCTTCCTCTGGTACTCGATGCGCAAGGGCGGCATGCGCACCAAGTACCTCACCGAGGTCATCCCCGTGCACGACGGCGACGTGCTCGATCTTCCCGGCTCCCCCAGGATCGTCGCGCTCCCCGGGCATTCGGCGGGCAGCATCGGCATCGCCGTTCCCGCGGTAGACGCCCTGTTCGTCGGCGACGCGTTCACGACCCGGCACGTGCTCACCGGCAAGCGCGGCCCGCAGCCCGCCCCGTTCACCGACGACCAGGATGCCGCGCGAGAGTCGCACGCCAAGCTCGCGACGGTGGAGGCCAGGTGGGTTCTGCCCGGTCACGGTCCGGCATGGGACCGCGGAACGCGGGAACTCGCCGCTGAACTGGCTCGTGCCGACGCCACAGCCTGACGAGGTCGTCTCCACGCAGTCCGAGGCATGGCGCCGCGGGAGGCAGCGGGCGCGGCCGTAGACGGCCGGATGTCGGCGCCGAAGACACGAGAACGGACCGCCACCTTCGAGGTGGCGGGCCGTTCCGCAAGAAGTTCGCGTTGTCGAACGAAGAGCTGCCGATCGACGCGTGCCAGTCGGCGCCTCAGCGACTGTGCCTCAGCGACGCAGACCGAGTCGCTCGATGAGCGAGCGGTACCGGTTGATGTCGATCTCCTGCAGGTAGCCCAGCAGGCGGCGACGCTGACCCACGAGCAGCAGCAGGCCACGACGCGAGTGGTGGTCGTGCTTGTGCTCCTTGAGGTGCTCGGTGAGGTCCTTGATCCGCTTGGTCAGGATCGCGACCTGAACCTCGGGGGATCCGGTGTCACCGGGGTGGGTTGCGTACTCTTCGATGATCGCCTTCTTGACATCTGCATCGAGTGCCATAGATTCGATCCCCTTCCTCTCGTTGCGCGGTGCCGCAGGCCGGATGCCTGGGCGCTCTTTCTCCGCGGCCGTTCTGACGGCAACCGGACAAGTTTAGCAGCACGCCGGAGGTGCGGGTGACGCTGTGGGGAGCCCGCTGCGATGCCCTGCACACCCGGTTCTCGAACGGATCAGGCGACCGCGTCCCTCGTCTTCTCGAGGAGACGGTAGTGCAGCAGCCCGAAGCAGTAGAGGTAGAGCAGCACGACGGGGATCGCGCCGAAGAACCACGCCCATCCGGACGCTCCGAACGCCAGAGTCAGCACGGCGGTGACCGTGCCGCTGACGATCACGAGAGCTCCGAGCGCGGCGCCGATCCACGCCCCGATCGTGCCGTAGAGGCCCACGACGGCGCCGCGGTCCAGTCTGGCGATCGCCTGGGGCGTCTTGGCCTTGCGGTAGGCGGCCACCGAGGTGAAGCGCGTCGAGACGTCGATGAAGTACCACATCGTGGCGGCCGCGATGACGATGGTCGCCGCCAGCGCCCAGGCGAACGGAGCGCCGCTCTTCGTGGCCACCCCCACCTGTGCGGCGATGAGCCACGAGGCGACGATGCCGAGGAGCGCATAGCCGATCGCCGCCCACCGAAGCTTGCGTCCGAGATCCACGATGATGTCGTCGTGCGTGCCCAGCAGCGGATCGTTCTGCAGCTGGGTGGCATTGAGTGGAACGACGGCCGGTGCAGGCCCCGCAGGTGCGACCGGCGCGGTGGCGCCCTGGCCGGTGACCTCAGGTCGGGTGGGCTCAGACGCGTGGGCCTCGGGTTCCGGCTCGGTGAGGCCGGGTTCCGTGGGGTTGGATGCTGCCGGGCTGACTACCTCGCGGCTGGATGCCGCGGCGCCGGCGGAGAAGCGGGACGCGGTGGCGGAGGTCATCTCGGTGGACGCCGGCTCGGTGCCGGTGACAGCCGCAGTAGACGGAGCGCCGGCTGCGGCACTCGCGGTCCCGGTCCCGGCGGTCTTGGTGCGAGCCGCGGACGACGTTCCACCGGCCGCTCCGGTTCCCGTCTTCCGGCTCGCGGGCGCAGTGGCCCTCGGCTTCGAGGCGGCCGGCTTGGACGCGGCCGGCTTCGATGCGGCCGGCTTCGACGCGGCCGGCTTCTTGGGTGAGGCGGCTGGTTTCGCGGCTGCCGGTTCGGAGCTACTGTCGGCCGAATCGACGGACGTGGTGGGGGCAACCCTCGCGTCGTCGACGACCTCGTCGGCGCGTTCCGCACCGGATTCCGGCATGATCTCGACGGCCGGCTCGGACTCCGCCGTCGTCGGCTTCGTGCGCGGACTGGTCTTCCTCGTCGGGGTCACAGCTGGTCTCCTCTCCCGCCCTGACGACGTCAGAGCAGATGACCGGACGGCGATTCCCGCCCGGCGGGTCGTGCGATTACCCGATCGACATTACCCGCCGGGTTCCGTGTCCGACCGGCTCACTTGGGCGCGCCGCAGATGGCTAGCGTGAACACATGTCGACGACGGATCCGCAGGCTGCCGGGGAGGCCGTTCCGCCGCCGCGGCGGCCTGTCTCGAGCGCCGTCGCCGCGGACCCCGACGCGTCGGCCGTCGGCACGCCGCCCGCCGTGCTCACCATCGCCGACGTGGTCAGAGCCGCGACGGTGGGCCTTGCGGATGCCGCCTTCCTGCCCGCCTGGCATCGCACAGGGGCGAGGGCGAGACGGTGGATGCTGCGCGAAGCGGGGCATCCGCTCGACGGACCGCCCGTGCTCCTTCTTCCCGGCGTGCACGAGTCGCCCCGGTTCCTCGATCCGTTCGCCGCGCTGACCGTCGCCTGCGGCAGGCCACCGCACGCGATCACCGCCCTCGGACGCAACGTGGGGCGCGTGATGGACACCGCGGAGCTCGCGGCCTCCTACCTGGAGCGCCACGACCTGACCGAGGTGCTCGTCGTGGCGCACAGCAAAGGAGGGCTGGTGGGCAAGCAGCTGATGGTGTGGGAGCGAACCCGATGGCGGATCGCGGGCATGATCGCCGTCGCCACCCCGTTCTCGGGGTCCGCCTTCGCGACGAGGGCGCCCACCCGCGCGCTGCGCGACTTCTCACCGGCCGACACGACGCTTCTGGATCTGGCCGGCAACCGGTCGGCGAACCGGGACATCGTCTCGGTGTTCCCTCAGTTCGACCCGCAGATCCCCGGAGGGAGCGAGCTGGAGGATGCCGGCGCCAACGTGCGCCTGCCCGTCGCCGGGCACTTCCGGGTGCTGGCGCATCCAAAGCTGTGGCGCCTCGTCCGTTCCCGCGTTCGCGGCGCACCCGACCACGGCGTCAGCGGAACGCGATGATCTCGTCGCCCCAGGCGCGGCGCAGGTCACCGTGCGGGTCGGCGACTACGCCGTCCTTGCCGTCGAAGACGTACGTGAGCCGGGATTCGGTGTCGTAGCGCGGCCAGTACGGCGCCATGCCGAGCGGATTGGGGTCGCCGATGGCGGCGAACGACGTCCATCGCGACTGGATCCGTTCGGTCAGCCTGCGACCGCTCGCCACGGCGCCGAGCGCGACGACGCGCGGAACGTGCGTGTCGAACACGTGCGGCAGCTCCGCTCCGTGCAGGGCGCCGAGCCCCGTCATCCGCAGGAGAGGCGGCGCGAAGTCGAACTCGTACGCCCAGGTGGGCGCGTACTTGCTGTGGGCAGACGCCGCCCAGACGGTCGGCATGCGGAAGGCGGCATCCGTGGACAGTCGCAGCGCCGGCCGCAGTCGCGGGTATCCGCGGTATCCGGACGGAAGTGCAAGCGCCTCAGGGGTGCCGAGCCGCTCGACCATTTGTTGAACTGCCTTGGAGCTGTTGGGCACGATGGGCGATCGGAGCAGCCGGAACAACATGGCCTCGTTGCGATTCGAGCCGATGACGAGCGGCACGCGCAGCGCTCTTCCCTTGGCCATCGCCGTCAGCGGATACTCGGGAACGAACTCGCCGTCGACCACCGGCGCCACCGGGATGGTGCCGGGTTCGAGCGCGACGGTGTCGACGATGAGCCGCGAGCACGCCTCGATGAGCGACCCTGGCGGAAGACGTCGCAACCGGTCGACGTCTCCCGGCCCGATGTCGAGTCTGTTCAGGAACCGCTCGGCCGAGACACGCGCGGTCTCGCTCGAATACACGCTGCCGGCCGGCGAGCTCTGCGCGATCGCACCGTGCAGCAGCCCGTCTGCGCTGGGCGTGGCCAGCATGGTCGTCACCGACCCCGCGCCCGAGGACTCTCCGAAGAGCGTGACCCGGTCGGGTGAGCCGCCGAACGCACGGATGTTGTCCCTCACCCAGCGCAGCGCCGCCAGCTGGTCCCGCTGCCCGACGTTGCTTTCGAAGACCTCGTCTGCCGTGGAGAACGACGAGAGGTCGAGGTAGCCGAGCGGCCCGATCCGGTAGTTGAACGACACCACGACGACTCCGCGCTGAGCGAGCCTCGTTCCGTCGTAGAGCGGGTCGGCAGAGGATCCCACGTAGTAGGCGCCGCCGTGGATCCACACCATCACGGGCAGGCCGGCGGGCTCCAGCGTCGGCGTGTAGACGTTGACGGTGAGGCAGTCCTCGCTCATCTCGCGGGGCCGTGCACCGGGGAAGGCCTGGATCGGCTGCGGTGCGATGCGGCCGAACGCCGTGGCGTCGCGCACACCGTCCCACGGCTCTGGCGGCTGCGGAGCACGGAACCGGAGCGGCCCCACCGGAGGAGCGGCATACGGGATGCCCTTGAACGTGAACACGGCTGCGCCGTGAACGCCGCGCACCCGGCCGTGCACGGTGTCGACGACAGGGCCCGATCTCTCAGTGGCGGCGCTGAGCGCCGCATCCGTCGCACTCACATTGTCAGGCTATTGCGGCGCGCAGCGGGTGTGCCCGAAGGAGGTACACGAGTCCCGACGGATGGATTCGAGCGTGCTCTCCAAGCCCTGCTATCGAATCAGAGCCCCGCTATCGGATCAGAGCGCCGCTATCGAATAGACCGGTGAACCGGCCAGGCGTGCACGGCCGCCGAGGTCTTCGAGCTCGAGCACGACGCCGAATCCGGCGATCTCGTATCCGGCTCTGCTGATGAGCCTGGCCGAGGCGCCCAGCGTTCCTCCCGTCGCGAGCACGTCGTCGAGCACCAGCACGCGAGAGCCGGCGGGCAGCCGGTTGGGCTCCAGTTCGAGGCTCGCGCTGCCGTACTCGAGCTCGTAGGTCTCGCTCAGCACGACGCCGGGCAGCTTGCCCGCCTTGCGCACCACGAGCACGCCGGCTCCGGCCGCGTACGCGACGGCGGCCGCCAGCACGAACCCGCGTGCCTCGACTCCTGCGACGGCGTCGAACCCGCCCGCGAAGTGCTCGGCCAGATCGTCGACCAGTGCGCGGAAGGCCGTACCGTCCGCGAACACCGGTGCGAGGTCGCGGAACAGGATGCCGGGTTCCGGGAAGTCGGGGACGCTCACCAGCAGACGGTCCAGTTCCTCACGCGCGCGACTCACCCGCCCACCTTACGCGGGCGTCGCCGCGCGGGACGACGGCGCACGACGACACCGCGGAGCGCCGCCCTCCGAGCGCGCACGGGCCGCGTGTTAGCGTCGGATCCCGTGCCGCACGACCACGACGAGGGACCGCATCCGAGACGTCGAGCGACGGAGGTCTCCCGCGAAGGCTCGGACGCGCATCGCTCCCTCTTCGTCGACGTGCGGCCGCTGCGCAGCAGTCCGGCGTTCGCCCGGCTCTGGATCGGAGGAGCGATCTCGGGCATCGGCGGGCAGATGACGATCGTCGCGATCGGGCTGCAGGTGTACGACCTCACGCGCTCCACGCTCGCCGTCTCGGGGGTCGCGCTGTTCGCTCTGCTGCCCATGGTGTTCTTCGGCATCTACGGCGGCATGCTGGCCGACGTCGTCGACCGTCGGCTGCTCGCCCTGCTCTCCGCGATCGTCGCGTGGGGCTCGACGCTGTGCATCGCGCTCCTCGCCTGGTTCCACGTGGACAACGTCTGGCTGCTCTATCTGCTCGCCACGCTGAACTCGGTGGCCGCCACGGTCATCAGCAGCACGCGCATGGCGATCTACCCACGGTTGCTGCCCCGCGAGCTGCTGCCCGCGGCATCCGCGCTCGGCGGCATCTCGACCGGCGTCATGGTCACGCTCGGGCCGGCACTCGCCGGAGTGCTCGTCGCCGCGGTCGGCTTCGGCTGGACGTACTCGGTCGACGTCGTGCTCTTCGTGTTCGCGTTCCTCGGCATCCTCACGCTCCCGGCGATCGTGCCGGAGGGCGAGGCTGCGAAGCCCGGGTGGGAATCGCTCGTCGAGGGCCTGCGATTCCTGCGGACGGCGCCGAACGTACGCATGTCGTTCATCGTCGACATCATCGCCATGACGTTCGGGCAGCCGCGCGTCATCCTGCCGGCCGCGGGCGCGTTGGTGCTCGGCGGCGGTGCCGTCACGGTGGGCGTGCTCACGGCGGCGTTCGCGATCGGAGCGCTCATCTCCAGCGTGTTCTCCGGGCCGCTCGGCCACGTCAGGATGCAGGGGCTCGCGGTCGGCAGATCGGTGATCGTGTACGGCGCATTCATCCTCGCCCTGGGCGCTGAGCTCGGACTGCTCGCCACGGGCTGGTTCGGTTCAGCGGATTCGGGCCACCCGGATCTGTCGGCGATCGCCATCGCCAGCGTGCTGTTCGCCGGCGCGGGCGCGGCGGACAACGTCTCGTCGATCTTCAGGCAGACGATCCTGCAGACGGCGACGCCCGACACGATGCGCGGGCGCATCCAAGGCGTCTTCACGGTCGTGGTGACGGGAGGACCGAGACTCGGAGACCTCTATGCGGGCGCAGCGGCTGCCCTCGTCGCGTTGTGGTTCCCGCCGGCACTCGGAGGCCTGGTGATCATCGCCGCCGTCGTGCTCCTGCTGCGCCTTCAGCCCACATTCCGCCACTACGACGCGATGCACCCGGAGCCGTGAGGCATCCGGGTGCATCGGATGGTTCTGAAGGGCCGATTACCTGACGTCGAGCAGGTCGATCACGAAGATCAGGGTCTTGCCGCCGAGCGGATGCCCGCTCCCTGCCGGACCGTACGCGAGCTCCGGCGGGATGGTGAGCTGGCGGCGACCGCCGACCTTCATGCCGGGGATGCCGTCCTGCCAGCCCTGGATGAGACCCTGCAGCGGGAACTGGATCGACTGTCCGCGGCTCCACGAGGAGTCGAACTCCTCACCGGAGTCGTAGTCGACGCCGAGGTAGTGCACGTCGACCGTGGCGCCCGGCGTCGCCTCGGCTCCGTCGCCCTCGATGATGTCGACGATGTCGAGCTCTTCGGGGGCCGGCCCCTGTGGGGCATCGATCTCGGGCTTGGACTTCTGCGTATCGCTCATCCCACCATCCAACGGCACCGCGCGTACGAGGTCAAAGCGGTGGCACCGGCGCGACGCCGCACGACCAGTAGGCCGTGCCGTGCATCGTGCCCCGAAAAGCTTGCAATCCGGAGCGTGTCATTGCAGGCTGGGGGAAGACCAACTCGCCGCTCGGATTCGGCTGCCGGCAGTGCCGCACCACCGAGCGGTGAGTTTTGTCCAGGCGGTTTTTGTCCGGGCCGGTTCTTCCGCAGGCGACCCGCATGCCGGCTCTGCCTGAACCTCACCCGAGCGAGTACAGACGCCGCCGCGATTCGCTGATCTCGGCGAGCAGAGCGGCCTCCTCGACCGCGGTGTCCGCGTCGGCCGAGCCTATGATCACCCGCTGGCGGTCCATGGCGAGTCTCGTGGTGTCCCGCACCATGGATCGCACGATTACGGGTGTCTCGCCACCCTTCGTTCGCGCCCAGGAGCGCACCCTGCGTCTTCCGGCCCGAGTTCCGTAGAGAACCACTTCGTCGGGCGCGAACCACCCTGCCCGCCGATACTCCTCCAGGTGATCGCGGGTGAGGTGCTGCTCGCGGACGCGCAACAGCACCACCGTCACGACGGCGGCGACGAAGATGGGGAACTCGAAGAAGAGGTACACGCCCCAGAACCCGACGTATCCCGCGAAGTTCCACACCGCATGCAGCACGATCGCGGCGGCGAGACCGACGAGGAACGCGCCGATGATGCGACCGACTCCGCGCTTGCGCGCCGCCAGCCCCACGGCGAGGCCGGTGCACGAGGTGAACAGCACGTGGGCGAACGGCGAGAACAGCGCGCGCAGCACGAACACGGTGGCCGCCTCGCCCGCCCCGCCGTCGTGCAGCGCGGTGCCGAAGTACTGGATGTTCTCCACGAACGCGAACCCGCCCGCAGTGAACGCTGCGTAGACGATGCCGTCGATGGGGCCGTCGAACGTCCGCCTGGCGGCGAAGACGAGGATGAGCAGCGCGATGCCCTTGGCCGACTCCTCGACGACGGGCGCGCGGGCGATGGCGGAGAGGATCGAGCTCTCCGGGATGGGCGTCAGGAAGCGCTGCCCGATGTCGAACAGCAGCGCGATCGTGATCGCGGCCGCAGCTCCCCAGAGGAACGCGAAGACCTTCGCGGCCCAGGGCTCCGGCTCCCAGGCGTCGATCCACGTGGCCGTCAGCACGACGATCGCCAGCGGCACGAGCGCGAGCAGCGCGCTCACCGCGACGAGGCCCACCCCGAAGGCGAGCACCAGGTAGGCGAAGACGACGACGAGCAGCTGCGTCAGCAGTACGAGTGCGATGATCGTCCACACGACGGTGCTGGTCTTCGTTCGCGGGCGCTGCGGCGCGGACGGCAGCGGGGACGGAAGGTCGCTCATGCCGCCCCGCGCTCCTCGGTCACACGACCGACCGGATAGGACATGCGACTCCTCCTCGTCTCGGCCGATCGACCGGTGCGAGCACCGCCCCTCCCCGTGCCCGAGCGGTCGAGTCGTGCCCGGAGCACCGCGGCGGCGAAGGGTCGGGGTGCGCGAGCGCCGATCACGCGCACGGGAATCTTACGCGTAGGATCGGTGGGCGGCGGCGGTGCAACCACCGGGTGTCCTGCCGCTGAAGGAGTGCTGCGCAACGTGTCCACGATCTCCGTGGTGATCCCCGCATACAACGACGCGGTGATGCTCAGGGAGTGTCTAGGCAGGTTGTCGGCGCAGCTGCGTGCGGCAGACGAGATCATCGTCGTGGACAACGCCAGCACCGACGACACGTCCGCGGTCGCGGCCGCCATGGGCGCCACTGTCGTGCATCAGCCGGTGCGCGGCATCTTCCCCGCCGCCGCTGCCGGCTATGACGCGGCATCCGGCGACATCATCGCCCGTCTGGATGCCGACTCCCGGCCCCCGGCCGACTGGCTGGCGCACATCGAGGCCGAACTCACGCTCGCCTCCGACATCGGCGTGCTCACCGGCCCTGGCGAGTTCTACGACGGCAATCCCGTGGTCTCGTGGCTCGGCGAGAATCTCTACATCGGCGGATACTTCTGGTTCGGGAGCCTCTGGCTGGACAACGGACCCGTCTTCGGCTCGAACTTCGCGATGCGCCGCGACGTGTGGCTGCGCGTGCGCGACCGCGTGCATCGCGACGTGCGCCGGGTGCACGACGACCTCGACCTCAGCCTCCACCTGCCGCCCGACGTCGTCGTGCGCGTCGACGACACGCTCCGCGTGGGCATCTCGGCCAGGCCCTTCTTGACATGGCGCGGCTTCGGACGGCGCCTGGGCTGGGCCTATCTCACGTTCCGCATGAACTGGCCGGATGCCTCGCCCTGGCGGCTGCGTCAGCAGCGCGAGGAGTACCTGCTGTCGCGGGTCTCGGACGAAGGCGACGCCACCAGCACCGTCTGATCGTCTGCCCGGTTGCGGCCGATAGGGGTTCCGTCCCGGCCACGATATCCGCCCCGGAAGCCCTGTCAGGATGCCGCGTTCCCCGTCCGGGCGAACAGCTCGAGCATGTCCCTCGCCAGCTGGTTCGGGGCGGTCTCACACGGACTGTGTCCGGTACGGTACACGGCGAGCCGCGCACCCAGGCGCTCGGCGAAGTCGGCGTGCAGCTCGACCGGCCAGAGGTCATGCTCCCCCGTCGCGACCAGCAGCGGGATGCCCGTCGCCCGCAGCTGCGATGCGACGTCCGGCGTGTGCCGCATGAGCCCGATGATGTCGTCGACGGACTCCCGTCTGGTGAGCTCGAAGCGGGAGCGGACGAACGCGAGCCGCTTCGGCCCCACCTTGTTCTTGTTCGTCACGATGCCCCAGATCATGAGGCCGGCGCCCTGGTGCGCCGTCGTGAAGGGGCTCAGCCAGCCGATCATCCGCACGCCGCGGAAGGTCTGGCCCGCGACGGGCGGGGCCGTGAGCAGCGTGAGGCTGCGCACGAGGTCGGGACGCCGCAGCGCGGCGAGCTGCGCAACCGTGCCCGCGAACGAGTAGCCGAGCAGATGCGACGGCCCTCCTGCTGCGAGCACCGCGATCAGGTCGGAGACGAAGAGATCGTAGTCGTACCGTGCTCCCTCACCAGGTCCGGCGTCCGCCGACTCGAACTGCCCGGCCAGGTCGTAGCTCAGCACGCTGTAGCCGGCGGCGACGAGGATCGGCCCCAGCAGCGCGAAGTCCTCTTTCGATCCCGTCACACCGGGAACGAGAACGACCCGTGGATCGGCGGAGTCGCCCATGCTCCAGGTCGCGAGCGAACCGCTGGGCGCGTCGAAGCGACCGACGACAGTGCCGTCCGGCGGCGTGACCCAGTCGATCTCGCCGAGCGCCGCGTCGGCGGCGATGGCCGCGCGGCGCGAGTCGCCGTCGTCAGCGGCCGGCTCAGGCGTGCCGGTCCGCTCCTCGTCGATGGACACCCGTCTACCCTATTGCGCGGCCGGGAACGCCAGGCATGGCACGCATCCCGACGCGGCCGCCGCGCGGCATGCCGACGCGCGGACCGACGCGTCGAGCGGGATAGCCTTTCGGGGTGAGATTCGCGCACCTGGGAAGGCCCGGTGACTTGAGCGCGCGTCTGGCCGTGGTCGTCGACGACAAAGCGGCGTTCGCCGACGACCTCGTCGACGAGGCCCCGCGGGATCTCCAGGCGCTCATCGAATGCGGCGACGGCATGGTCTCGCGTCTCGATTCGGCATCCGAGCAGGCGCTGGGCAACGGTGAGATCTGGCATCCGCTCGTCGAGTTGCGCCACGCGTCAGCTGTGCTACGACCGCCGGTCGTGCTCGCCATCGGGGCGAACTACGCCGCCCACTCCGCGGAGCTGGCGCTCAAGGTGGAGAAGGCGGCCACCGTCTTCTCGCTGTGGCCCAACTCGCTGGCGGCACACGGCGGCACGACGAGCTGGCCGGCCGAGTTGTCCGACGAGGTCGACTACGAGGCCGAGCTCGGCGTGATCATCGGACGCCCTGCGCGCGACGTGAAGGTCGCCGATGCGCTCGACTACGTGTTCGGGTACACCGTGGTGAACGACATCACGGCCCGGAACCTGCAGTTCTCCGAGGCGCAGTGGTCCCGGTGCAAGTCGTTCGACGGCTTCACACCCACCGGGCCCGTCGTCGTCACAGCCGATCAGATCCCGGATCCGCAGGATCTGTGGCTCGCCACGACCGTGGACGGAAAGCTGCTGCAGGATGCGTCCACATCGGGCATGGTGCGCTCCGTCGCGGAGCTGATCTCGTTCCTCTCCCGGTCCGCCACCCTGCAGCCCGGCACGCTGATCTCGACGGGAAGCCCGGGCGGGGCCGGGTACTCCCGCACTCCCCCGGTCTTCCTGCGCGACGGCTCGACGGTGACCGTCTCGTGCTCGGGGATCGGAGCACTCACGACGCACTGCCGCGTGCTGTGATGCGGCCGTGGCCGCCGGCGGGAGAGGTCAGACGCCTTCTTCCGGCCTGCCGCGGTGGTCGTCGACGATGGGGATCGCCATCGTGATCGTCTCCAGGCCGCTCAGCCGGGCAGGCGAGAGCAGTCTGGTGACCTGGTCCCTGGGCATGAGCCCGGCCTCGACGACGAGATCTGCGACGTTGCGGTTCGTCAGCAGCGCGGTCTTGGCGAGCGCGGCGGCCGCCGCATAGCCGATGTGCGGCGTCAGCGCGGTGATGACGCCGATGTTCGATCCGACCATGGTCTCCAGCCGTTCTTCGTTGGCCGTGATCCCGTCGACGCAGTTCACCCGCAACGTCAGGCACGCCTGCCGCAGCCAAGTGATGGACTGCAGGAGGAAGTTCGCGATCACGGGTTCGAACGCGTTCAGCTGGAGCTGACCGGCCTCGGCGGCCGCGGTGACCGTGGCATCCGCCCCGATGATGCTGAACGCGACCTGGTTCACCACCTCGGGGATGATGGGGTTGACCTTGCCAGGCATGATGCTGGAACCCGCGGCGCGTGGCGGCAGGTTGATCTCGCCGAGGCCTGCCTGCGGGCCGCTGGAGAGCAGCCTCAGGTCGTTGCAGATCTTGGACAGCTTGACCGCGCTGCGCTTGAGCGCGCCGCTGAACGACATGAAGGCGCCCGCGTCGCTTGTCGACTCGATGAGGTCGGGCGCCGTCTCGAGGTCGAGTCCCGAGATGCGCGAAAGATGGTGGACGGCCGAGAGCGAGTACCTCGGGTCGGCCGTGATGCCCGTGCCGATCGCTGTGGCCCCGATGTTCACCTCGGAGAGGAGCCAGATGGTCTCCTTCAGCCGCTCGTAGTCCTCGCCGAGCGTCGTGGCGAAGCCGTGGAACTCCTGCCCGAGAGTCATCGGCACGGCGTCCTGCAGCTGCGTGCGCCCCACCTTGAGCACGTGCTTGAACTCGATGCTCTTGCGGGAGAACGACTCGCGCAGCGCCCACAGCTCGTCGAGCAGCGAGCGCAGCAACAGCGCGAGCGCGATCTTCACCGCGGTCGGATAGGTGTCGTTGGTGCTCTGGCTGCGGTTCACGTCGTCGATCGGGTGGATGTGCGCGTAGTCGCCCTTCTTCCACCCGCCGAGCTCGAGCGCGCGGTTGGCGATGACCTCGTTCGCGTTCATATTGGTCGAGGTGCCCGCGCCGCCCTGGATGATGCCCACCACGAACTGGTCGTGCAGCTTGCCGTCGAGCACCTCCTGGCAGGCGGCCTCGATGAGTTCGGCCTTGTGCGCGTCGATCGCGCCGATCTCGGCGTTGGCCCTGGCCGCGGCGAGCTTCACCATCGCGAGGGCGTCGATGAACGTGGGATAGACCGAGATCGGACGCTGGGCGATCGGGAAGTTCTCGAGGGCGCGTGAGGTGTGGATGCCCCAGTAGGCGTCGACGGGGATGCGCCGCTCCCCCAGGGAATCGGTCTCGACGCGATACTCGCCGTCGCGCGCATCCCATCCTTCGGGCGGAGACATGGACGAGCGCGGGTGCTGCACGGGGATCTCTTGCGTCACTGTCACGACCATGGCCTTTCCGCGGTGCGCGCCATCGCGCACGCAATTCGACTGTACGCGTGCTGCCGTGAGGCGTTCCTGGGCGCGGTCGCCACCGGTGTCCGGGGCCCCGGATTCGCCGACGCCCGCAGCCTTTCCCGGCTCTCGCCCCTGAATCGGGGAGCTGTCGCTCGTCCGCACGTCGTGCGCTTCGTTGTCCGACACCATCTATTCCGTTACGGTGGTGTCATGGATGGGCCCGCCCGACAGGATGCCGTGGACATCCCACCCGCCGCCCTCCTCCTGCGCGATCTCGTCAACACCGTCGAATGGCAGGAGGACTCCGAGAGCTGGTCGACTCCCGGCGAGCTCGGCGAGTGGCTCTCCGGCCGCCTCGGGATCGCCGTCTCCGGACTGGACGAATCGGACCTCCTGGTCGCGAAGAGCCTTCGCGAAGGGCTCAGGTCCGTCTTCCTGCAGCACGCGGGACACGATCCGCTGCCGCCGGAACGCGATCGCTTCAACGACGTGCTCGCGCGGCTTCCTATGCACCTGCGCATCGAGGATGACGGCGGCGTCACGCTCGTCTCCGCTCTGGGGACCGCGCTCGACGAGCCGCTCACCCGAATCGTCGCGGCGGTCGAGACGGCGCGAGGCGACGGATCCTTCGAACGGCTGAAAGCGTGCGCTCGCGAGTCGTGCCGGTGGGCCTACTGGGACGGGTCACGCAACCGCTCGGGCCGCTGGTGCTCGATGGAATGGTGCGGCAACTACGTCAAGATGCGCAGGCGGAACGGCCACCCGCTGAGCGACGAGGTGCTGCTGCCCCGGCGGGGAGCACGGCAACAGGGAGCAAGCCGACAGGGAGAGCGCGAACAGGGAGAGCGCCAGCAGGAACGGCACAACACGGAACAACATGGCACGGGAGGGCAGGGCACGGAGCGGCACGGCACGGAAGAGCGCCGCGCCGCGACCCTGGTCGACGTGGCCGCGCTGGCCGGAGTCTCCATGAAGACGGTCTCGAACGTGGTCACCGGCGCGGTCAATGTCGCGCCCGCAACGCGCAGCCGGGTGGAGACGGCCATCGCCGAGCTCGGCTACCGTCCGAACCTCGCTGCCCGGGCGCTGCGCTCGACGCCGTCTCGTCGTTCTGCCGCCTCGGCAGAGCGATGAGCAGCCTGCCGACCGCTAGGAGAGCCTGCGCAACAGCCCACGGGCGAACGAATCGACGCGCTTGGTGTAGGGCGGGAAGATCAGCGCGAGCGACTCCGGCGCCAGCGGCTTGCTCAGGACTGCCTTCTCGTTGCTGAACGTCGTGAAGCCGGCCTCACCGCGATACCGCCCCATGCCGCTCTGGCCGACGCCGCCGAACGGCAGGCCGATCACGGTCTGCTGCACGAGCGCCACGTTGAAGGCCACCGCGCCGGACGACGTGCCGCGCAGGAACGCCCTGCGCACGCTCTCGTCGTTCGTGAAGACGTACAGCGCGAGCGGCTTCTCGCCGGCGGCGATGCGCGCGATCGCGTCGTCCGGTCCTGAGACCTCGACGATGGGTAGGAGCGGCCCGAAGATCTCCTCCCGCATGATGGGTGCATCCTCTGCCACGTCCGTCAGCACGGTCGGCGCGATGTATCTGTCCTCGGCATCGGTCCGGCCCCCTGACACCACTGTGCCGTCGCCGAGCAGCGTGGTCAGCCTGTCGAAGCGCTGACCGTTCACGATGCGGGCGTAGTCCCCCGACGTCTGCGGATCCTCGCCGTACAGCTCGCGCACCGCGTCATCCAGAAGCGGCACGATGGCATCGATGACCTCCCTGGTCGCCATGAGGTAGTCGGGTGCGACGCAGGTCTGTCCGGCGTTCAGCGACTTGCCCCACGCGATCCGCTTCGCCGCCGCCTTCAGGTCGACGGAGTCGTCCACGTACACGGGCGACTTTCCGCCCAGCTCGAGCGTGACGGGCGTGAGGTGCTTGGCCGCCGCCTCCGCGACGATGCGGCCGACCCTGGCGCTTCCGGTGTAGAAGATGTGGTCGAAACGCTGCTCGAGAAGGACGGTGGTCTCGGCCGCGGCGCCCTCGACGACCGTGACGGCGCGGGCATCCAGATACTCGGGCACCAGCCTGGCGAACGCGGCCGAGGTGGCTGGGGCCTGTTCGCTGGGCTTCAGCACCACCGCATTGCCCGCGGCGAGCGCGGCGACGACAGGGCCGAGCAGCAGCTGCACCGGATAGTTCCACGGCGCGATGACGAGCACGACGCCGAGCGGCTCGCGGATCACCCACCCGCGCCCCGGCTGCAGCGACAGCGGCAGCGCGACCCTGCGGGGCGCGGTCCACGAGCGCAGGCTCTTCATGGCGTGCGCGACCTCCGCCAGGATGACGTTGATCTCGGCGAGCTGTGTCTCCGTCGGGCTCCTGCGCAGATCGGATGCGAGCGCCGCCTCGAACTCCGCCGCGTGCTCGGTGAGCATGCTCCGGATGCCGTTCAGCTGCTGTCTGCGCCAGGCGAGAGGCTTGGTGATCCCGTCCTGGAAGGCCTTGCGTCGCGAGGCAACGATGCCCGCGATGTGCTCAGAGGTCATGCGCACAGGATACGGCTCTTGGTCGGATGACCAACTCCACGCGATCGCGGTCCGCTCGCCGCTCTTCCGCCGATCCTGGTCCGGTCGGGAACGGGTCAGCGCGGGTCAGGGACGGATCAGTGCGGGCCAGGGCGGGCCAGGGCGGGTCAGTGCGGGAACAGCGCCTCGATCGGTCCGCGGGCGAAGTAGATGGCGAACCCGACGGCCACGATCCAGAGCAGGGGGCTGATCCTGCGCACCTTGCCGGAGAACGCCTGCACCACCACCCAGGCGATGAAGCCTGCGCCGATCCCGTTCGCGATGGAGTAGGTCAGCGGCATCACGATCACGGTGAGGAAGACGGGAAGCAGCACGGAGAAGTCGGTGAGGTCGATGCTCCTGATCTGCGACATCATGAGCGCGCCCACGATGACCAGTGCAGCAGCCGCCACTTCCGACGGCACGATCTGGGCGATGGGCGTGAAGAACATCGCGAGCAGGAACAGCGCTCCCGTGATGACGTTCGCGAACCCGGTTCGGGCTCCCTCCCCGATGCCGGCCCCCGATTCGATGAACACCGTGTTGGACGAGCTCGACGTGAGACCGCCCGCGACGGCTCCGACGCCCTCGACGATCAGCGCGCTGCGCAGTCGGGGGAAGGTGCCGTCGTCGTTGGCCAGCCCGGCTTCCTTGGACAGTCCCGTCATGGTGCCCATGGCGTCGAAGAAGTTGCTGAAGACCAGCGTGAAGACGAGCATCACGGCCGTCAGCACCCCGAGCTTGCTGAAGTCGAAGCTCACCTGCCCGACGAGGCTGAAGTCGGGCAGCGAGATCCAGTTCGTGATGGCCGGGATGTTGAGGTTCCAGCCTGAAGCGTCCTTCGGCTGCGCACCGAGGTGCCAGATGAGCTGTGCGACGACGGCGAGGATGGTGCCGCTGACGAGGCCGATCAGGATGGCGCCCTTCACCTTGCGCGCGACGAGCACGCCGGTGATCAGCAGGGTGAGCACGAAGACGACGGTCGGGATGGTGGCGACCGAGCCGTTGCTGCCGAGCCCGATGGGCGGAGAGCCGAGCCCGGTCGACTTGACGAAGCCGGCATCCACCAGGCCGATGAAGGCGATGAAGAGCCCGATTCCGACGGTGATCGCGATCTTGAGCGAGTAGGGCACGGCGTCGAAGATGAGCCTGCGCAGTCCGGTCGCCGACAGGATGACGATGACCACGCCGTCGATCACGACGAGTCCCATCGCCTCCGGCCACGTCACCTGGCCCACGACGCTGACCGCGAGGAACGAGTTGATGCCGAGCCCGGCGGCGAACGCGAACGGCAACCGGGCGATCAGACCGAACAGGATCGTCATGACGCCGGCCGTCAGGGCGGTCACGGCTGCGACGGCCGTGAACTGGAGCTTGTGGTGGTCGACGTCGGGGCTGCCGGACAGGATGATCGGGTTGAGCACGATGATGTAGGCCATCGTCACGAAGGTGACGAGTCCGCCTCGTACCTCCTGCCACCAGCTCGATCCGCGCTTGGAGATCTCGAAGAACGCGTCGAGGCGGCCGTTCGCGACGACGTCGGTCTTCGTGTCGGTCTGGGACATGGGGGCTCTCTCCGATCGGCGAAGGGAAGGGGAACGCGGCGCGTCGAGACGATAGTGTCAGGCGACTGCCAGGGAACGCTAGCATCGCGGGGAATGCCGAGCCGCCGCTGGCGACCGCTTTCCATTCTCCCCCACCCGCGAAGCGAGAAATGAGGCCAGATGGCGCCCACGTGGACCCTGCACGGTGACGGCAAGGCGATCCGCCCCGACACGGTCGTGGCACCGGATGAGCGGCTGAGCTGGCCGCGCACGATCGGCATCGGCGCGCAGCACGTGGTCGCCATGTTCGGCGCCACGTTCCTCGTTCCGCTGCTCACCCACTTCCCGCCTTCCACCACGCTGCTGTTCTCCGGCATCGGCACGATCGGGTTCCTGCTCATCACGCGCAACCGGCTGCCCAGCTACCTGGGGTCGTCGTTCGCGTTCATCGCGCCCATCACGGCGGCAGCCGCGGGGCACGGGATGGGCGGTGCGCTGTTCGGGATCCTCGCCGTCGGCATCCTGCTGGCCATCGTCGGCGGCGTCGTCGTGCTCACCGGAACCGGCTGGATCGACGCCCTGATGCCGCCCGTGGTCGCCGGCGCCATCGTGGCGTTGATCGGATTCAACCTGGCGCCGACGGCGGTGACGAACTTCGCGTCGTCCCCGCTCGTCGCGCTCATCACCCTGGCCGCCATCATCCTGTGCACGGTGCTGTTCCGGGGCATGCTGGGCCGCATGTCGATCTTTGTCGGCGTCGTGGTCGGCTACCTCGCCGCTGTGCTGCTCGGCGCCGTCGACTTCGGTCCGGTCGCCAAGGCGGCATGGATCGGGCTCCCCCGGTTCACGCTGGCCGGCAATCCGTTCGCGGATGCCTCGCTCTGGTCGCTTCTCCCCGTCTTCCTGCCCGTCGTGCTCGTGCTCATCGCGGAGAACGTCGGTCACATCCGCGCCGTCGCCCAGATGACGGGCAAGGACGTGAACGTCCTCACCGGCCGCGCGCTGTTCGCCGACGGCATCGCGACGACGCTGGCCGGCCTCTTCGGCGGCTCGGGAACGACGACGTACGGCGAGAACATCGGCGTGATGGCCGCCACCAAGGTCTACTCGACCGCGGCGTACTGGGTCGCCGGCATCGTGGCCGTGCTGCTCGGGCTCTCCCCCAAGGTCGGCGCCGTGCTCAACACCATCCCGGCCGGCGTGCTCGGAGGTGCGACGCTCGCTCTGTACGGCCTCATCGGGGTCGTCGGCATCAAGATCTGGCTCGACAACAGGGTGGACTTCTCCCGGCCCAAGAACCAGTTCACGGCCGCCGTGGCGCTCGTGATCGGGGTCGGCAACCTGACCTGGGTGATCGGCGACCCGAAGGGCGGCATCCAGCTGAGCGGCATCGTGCTGGGCACCGTGGCCGCGATCGTCATCTACCACCTGATGAACGCGATCGGACGCGTCCGCCGCACCGACTGAGCCCTCCGCCTCGGCACACCGACCGAGAGCACCAGCTCCACGAGCCGTCGGACGAGGACGAGGATCGTCAGTGCTCGTGCAGCGCCGGAACGATCAGGTAGATGCCGAACAGCACCACGAGACCGCAGATCACGAAACAGGTGTAGGCGACGAAGAGCGCCAGCCGCTTCTGCCACGGGGTGAGCGGGCTGCGTGCTGCCGCCTTCTTGATGCGCTTGGCCTCGGCCGCGGCCTCCGTCGGCGTGACGATCGTGATGGCGTCGGTGAACTCGGCCGGGGTGACGTGCGGGGCCTTTCCGGCGGTGGAGAGCATCCGCAGCCCGAGCGCGTACAACGCCACGACCGCGCACGACGAGATCAGAGCAGCGCCGGCGACCAGCAGGAACGAGACCCAGTCGATGCCGTTCATGCCGCCTGCCCCCTTGCCTTCTTCGGCTTGACTTTGCGGATCTTGACCACCCGACCCGACTCCGCCACCTCGTTGACGCCCTGGAAGGCGTTGCGCGCAGACACCTGGTTGCGCTTGGAGATGGCGAAGATCAGCACGATCACGCCGACCGCGACGACGAGGTCGATCACGACGCCGACGACGCCGAGCAGGCCGATGAACGCCGCCATGGCTCCGACGACGGCGGAGGCCGGCAACGTCATCAGCCAGCCGAGTCCGATGCGGCCGGCCGTGCCCCACCGCACGCTGGAGCCGCGTCGGCCCAGGCCCGAGCCGATCACCGATCCCGAGGCCACCTGGGTGGTGGAGAGCGCGAACCCGAGGTGGGAGGACGCGAGGATGGTCGCCGCCGTGCTCGTCTCCGCCGCGAAGCCCTGAGCCGGCTTGACGTCGGTCAGTCCCTTGCCCAGTGTGCGGATGATGCGCCAACCGCCCGTGTAGGTTCCGACGGCGATGGCGAGCGCGCACGCGGTGATGACGAGCACGGGCGGGTTCGACCCGGGCGCCAGGGCGCCGGCCGAGATCAGCACCAGCGTGATGACGCCCATGGTCTTCTGCGCGTCATTGGTGCCGTGCGCGAGTGCCACGAGCGACGAGGAGAAGATCTGGGCGAAGCGGAATCCGGCACGGCCATCCGGCAGACGGTCGTAGCGGCGGGTGATCGCGTACGCGAGCCGGGTGGAGCAGAAGGCCACGAACCCGGCGATGACCGGCGACAGCAGCGCGGGGAAGATGACCTTGTCGAGCAGCACGAGGTAGTCGACGGAGGCGAAGCCTGCGCCCACGATGGCGGCGCCGATCAATCCACCGAACAGCGCATGGCTGGAGCTGGACGGGAGCCCGAACAGCCAGGTCACGAGGTTCCAGATGATCGCCCCCACCAGGCCGGCGAGGATCATGGTCGGCGTGATCTGCACACCGCCGCCGCCCTCTTTGATCAGCCCGTTGGAGATGGTCTTGGCCACCTCGGTTGACAGGAAGGCGCCGACCAGGTTGAGCACGGCGGCCAGCGCGACGGCGATCTTGGGACGCATCGCGCCCGTGGCGATCGGAGTCGCCATCGCATTGGCCGTGTCGTGGAAACCGTTGGTGAAATCGAAGAAGAGCGCCAGCACGATCACCAGCACGACGATCAGGGTGAAGTCCACCGACGTCTTTCTCGAATAGCGGGCACGGGAGGCCTGTCGCGTCCTCGGTGAGCCGGGGGGGCGCATCCAGGGTTCACCTGTCGTGCACCGCGCGTTAAGACCACGTCGATCGTCACACGCTGCGCTGAACCGGTCAACTCGGCGGCGGTGCGCGACCGGCGTGCCCGGCCCGCAGCGCCCGCACGTAGGTTTGTCGGCATGACAGAGTCGTCGAACGCCTCGACTGCCGGCGGTCCGCCGTCGCCCACCGGCCGACCCGCCACCGAACCGGCCGTGGAAGCGGCCACCGCGTCGAACGGCGCGGGCAGGGCGAGGCAGAGCGCGGTCTATCTGGCCGGCGTGATGGGCAGGATGCCGTCGGTCCCGGTCTCGTATCCCCGTCTGGTGAGCGCCGCGAAGCGCGCCATGTCGAAGGAGGCGTTCGCCTACGTCGCCGGGTCCGCGGGGCTGGAGACCACGGCGACGGCGAACCGCCGTGCGTTCGCGAAGCACCGCATCGTGCCCAGAGTGCTCCGCGACGTGGCATCCAGAGACCTCGGCGTCGACCTGCTCGGCCGCCGGCGCGCGACACCGTTCTATCTCGCTCCCATCGGCGTGCTCGACCTCGCGCACCCGGATGCCGACACGGCGGCCGCGAAGGTCGCAGCCCGGCTCGGCATCCCGATCGCGCTCTCCACCCAGGCCTCGACACCCATGGAAGAGGTCACGCGTGCGGCGCCTGCCGCCTCCGCGTGGTTCCAGCTCTACTGGAGCTCGTCGCGAGAGCTGACGGAGAGCCTCGTGCACCGTGCGGAGGCGGCAGGATGCGAGGCGCTGCTCGTCACCCTGGACACGCATCTTCTCGGCTGGCGCCCACGCGACCTCGACCTCGGCTACCTCCCGTTCGCGCACGGGAGGGGCATCGCGCAGTACACCAGCGACCCGGTGTTCATGCACCTCGTCGAGCAGCGCGCGGCCGCCCCGCGGCAGGGCGCGCGACCGAAGGCGACGATGAGCGGGTTGCGCGCGCTCGTGGAGATGTCATCGAGGACGCCCGGCCCCCTGACGCGCAACCTCAGATCGCCGATTCCCCGGGCTGCCGTCGAGACGTTCCTCGACGTCTTCGCCGATCCGACTCTTACCTGGAGCGACCTGACGTGGCTGCGCTCCATCACGACACTGCCGATCGTGCTGAAGGGGATCCTGCACGCCGAGGACGCCCGCGCTGCCGTCGAAGCAGGTGCCGACGCCCTGATCGTCTCGAATCATGGCGGAAGGCAGGTCGACGGGGCCGTCGCGGCGCTGGACGCGCTGCCTGCCGTGCTCGAGGCCGTGGCGGGAAGAATGCCGGTGCTCTTCGACAGCGGCGTGCGTTCCGGCGCCGACGCGTTCGTCGCGCTGGCGCTCGGGGCGGCCGCCGTCGGGATCGGACGCCCCTGGGTCTACGGCCTGGCCGCCGGCGGGGAGACGGGCGCGCGCGAGGTACTGCAGAACCTGGTCGCCGAGTTCGACATCACCATGGCGCTCGCCGGCGCTCGCACAGTAGCCGACATCGATCGGTCGACGCTCGCCGGAGGCTGATCGCTCGAGTGCCGAGACGTCGCGCGCGTCGCGTCGCCGCTCAGGCCGTCGCGTCCGCCGTCGCCTGCGCCATGAGGGCGAGCACCGCATTCGCATACGCCGTCTCGGCGTCCTCGGCGGTGAACCGAGCGCCTGCACCGTCGCGGACCGTCTCGACGACGTACTGGCCGGCATCCGTTCGGCTGAGCGACACGAACGTTCCGCCGAGCAGCGTGCGGAGCTGGTCTTCGCGCGGCAGCCAGACAGCCTTCTCGACGGCGACGGAGTCGAGCGCCCACTCGGTCGTGCCGTTGAAGCCGAGGATGGTGCCGGTATCGAACTCGTGCGCCTCGATGGTCATCTCGCTCACCGTGAACGTCTCGCCGTCGAACTCGCCCGAGTCGATGGCGAACACGTCGCCGGATGCCGGATGCCACACCAATCCGTGAGTGCGAAGCTCCCGTGCCAGCTCGGTCGTGATCATTCCGTCATTATGCGTCGCGGGTTCCGGCAGGTGCACGCACTGCCAGCGAGATCGCACCTTCGCGGGCCACCGACGGCGGCACGCCCTGCGCTGTCTCCGCGCGGCGTGCGATGCCGGGTCAGGATGCCGGCACGAACTCCGCGAGCAGGCACACCTCCAACGGTTCGCGATGCACCCACGTCTCGGTGCGCGTCATGGCGAACCCGGCCTCCTCGGCCAGCCGCTGCAGCTTCTCGGGGGTGCCCACGCGTTCGTGCAGGGTGTCATGGGATCCGTGCGGGCGACGCTCCGCCCCGTGCCTGATGGCATCCGCGACCTCGGGAACCTCCGTCGCGTCGCCGTGGCGGAACCCGGCCACCACGACACGCCCACCCGGTGCGAGGAGCCGTCGCCAGGATCGCATGGCCCGTGTTGGGCTCGGGAGCAGATGCAAAGCCGTCGCACACGTGATGAGGTCGAACTGCGCGTCCTCGAGGTCGAGGTCGCCCGACGCATCGGCGACGATCAGCCGGGCAGCAGGCAGCTCACGACGCGCGACAGCGATCATGCCGGCCGACACGTCGACGCCTGTCATGCGGACGGATGCCGGCAACGCGCGCAGCACGAGGCCCGTGCCCGTCGCCACGTCGAGCACGGTGCGCACACCGTCGATGCCGGCGAACGCCACCGTCTCCTCGGCGAGCGCCCGGTGGAATGCCGACTCGTCGTACTCACCGGCCCGCTCGTCGAACCGCCTGGCAATGACCTGCGGATCCTCGACCTCGTTCTCCGGCCGGCTGTTTCCGTCGTGCTGCTTCTGCGACATCCCATCATTGTGGCCGGAATTCGCTCGCGGACTTGCCGTCAGCGGTTCGCCCACAGCAAACGGAATCCACGAGGACAACACTTGGCACTCTCCATGCCCGAGTGCTAATCTCACCATTGTTGAGCCCATAAGGCTCAAGTTTGAACCATCGTGGATCGAACCATGGAGGAAGAGAAGATGGCAACCAACTACGACCCGTTCCGGGAATTCGACCGCCTCGCCGGCGCCATGTTCGGTGGCCAGGGTCCCAGGATCATGCCCATGGACCTCTACCGCGACGGCGACACCTACGTGCTGAATGCTGACCTGCCGGGCATCGACCCCGGCTCGGTCGACATCGACGTCGACGGACAGCTGCTCACCATCCGCGCCGAGCGCACGCTCGCCAGCGGCGACGGTGCCAAGTGGATCACCCGCGAGCGGCAGTCCGGGTCGTTCCTGCGCCAGCTCAGCCTCGGTCAGGGGATCGACACCGAGCGCATCTCGGCGAGCTACGTGAACGGCGTGCTGAGCGTCACCATCCCGATGAGCGAGAAGGCCAAGCCGCGCAAGATCGCCGTGACGAGCGGTAACGCATCGGACGACTCCGCTCACCCGACAGTGACCGTCGAGGAGAAGCAGGAGAAGCCGATCGAGGCGTGATCGTCACGGCGTCCGCCTCGCGGACGTCACGAGGGCCCGCGTCCGCCTCGCGGACGTCATGAAGGCCTCGTCCGCCTCGCGGACGTCATGAAGGCGAGGCGGGACAGTCGTCCCGCCCCGCCTTCACTCTTCCTACGAGCCGGAGTACTGCCTTACTGCTCCTCGTGACGGTTCGGGTCGCCGCCGAACAGCCGGCCATCGGCCTTGCCCAGGGCCGTGATCGCGCCGACCTCCTCGTCGGTGAGCTCGAAGCCGAAGATGTCGAAGTTCTCGTTCTGACGGTCGGCACTGCGCGACTTCGGCAACGGCACGGAGCCGAGCTGCACATGCCACCTGAGAACCACCTGCGCTGGAGTCACTCCGTGCGCTTTCGCGGCATCCGCTATCGCCTTCTCGTTCAGCACGGGAGAGTTCTTGCCGAGCGGGCTCCACGCCTCTGTCACTACGCCGTGCTCGTCGTGGAATGCGCGCAGCCTCTGCTGCGGAAAGTACGGATGCAGTTCCACCTGGTTGACAGCGGGCAGCTCGCCCGTCTCGCGCTGCAGCCGAGTCAGGAACTCCTCGGTGAAGTTGGAGACGCCGATCGTGCGCACCAGCCCACGGTCGCGCAGATCGATCATGGCCTTGAACGTGTCGACGTACTTGTCGACGCTGGGATTCGGCCAGTGGATCAGGTAGATGTCGATCGTGTCGACGGCGAGCGCCCGACGCGATTCCTCGAACGATGCCAGGGTCTCGTCGTAGCCGTGGTGCCTGCCGGGGATCTTCGTCTGCACGATCAGTTGCGAACGCTCGAGCCCGGATGCCAGCATGCCGCGCCCGACCGCCTCCTCGTTTGCGTAGTTGACGGCCGTGTCGAGCAAGCGATAGCCGGCCTCGATCGCCGAGACCACGGCATGCTCGCCTTCCTGACCGCGCAACGGGTAGGTTCCGAAGCCGATCGCCGGGATCGTGGTTCCGTCGTTCAACTCGCGTTGGGGAATGCTCATGCGTCAACGCTACCCAGAGGCACGCGAGACGTGCGCGCGGGATGAAGAGCGCGGCGCGCGGCATCCGGTCGCGGCGCCGTCGGCGGACTAGACCCTGCCGGGTCTGGCTGCCGGTCTGGCTGCCGGTTCTGGTTTCCGGTTCTGCCTGCCGGTTCTGTTGCTCGGGAGCTGCAGCCAGAAGGCGGCCGCTAGCGGATAGCGTGGGGAACATGCCCGACGCCCACGACGCTTCCACCTCCCCTGTCGACTCTTCTCCGGCCGACTCTTCTCCGGCCGCTTCTTCTCCCGCCGCTTCGTCTTCGACCGACGCCTCCCCCGCCGCTCCGTCTCCGGCAGAGCGCTCTCCGATCCCGCCGTTCGCGAAGAAGGTGCCGTTCACGCGCACGCACCACGGCGATTCGGTCCTCGACCCGTACGAGTGGCTGCGCGACAAGGACGACCCCGAGGTGATCGCGCATCTGACCGCCGAGAACGCGTACACCGATGCGCAGACGGCGCACCTCGCTCCCCTTCGCGAGCGCCTGTTCGACGAGATCCGCTCGCGCACGCAGGAGACCGACCTCTCCGTTCCGGTTCGCGAGGGGCGCTGGTGGTACTACTCGCGGTCCTTCGAGGGCAGGCAGTACGGCGTGCAGTGCCGGGCCCCGATCGCGGCGGACGACGACTGGGATCCGCCGACGGTCGCCGATGTGGATGCCGCGCTGCCCGCCCTGCCCGGCGAGCAGGTGATCTTCGACGCGAACGCCGAGGCGGAAGGGCACGACTTCTTCCGGCTCGGCACGTTCGACGTGAGCGCCGACGGCAGCACGCTGCTTTACGCCATCGACACGGTCGGCGATGAGCGGTACACGCTGCGCGTCCGTGACCTGGCCAGCGGCGCCGACCTCGGCGATGCCGTTCCGAACACGTCGGCAGGAGCCGTGCTCTCGCCGGACGGCAGGCACGCGTTCTATGCCACGGTCGACGAGGCATGGCGGCCGGACACCATCTGGCGGCACGAGCTCGGCACCGAAGCCGCGGCCGATGTCGTCGTGCACACGGAGCCGGACGAGCGGTACTGGGTCGGCGTCGGCGTCACGCGCAGCCGGGGGTACATCGAGATCGGCATCGGTTCCTCGATCACCAGTGAGTCGCGGCTGGTTCCCGCATCCGACCCCACCGCCGAGCCGTTCGTGGTGTGGCCGCGCCGGGAGGGCGTCGAGTATTCGGTGGAGCATGCCGTCGTGGGCGGCGACGACCGGCTGCTCATCGTGCACAATGACGACGCCGAGGACTTCGAGCTCGTGGATGTCGCGGCATCCGACCCGCAGGGCGAGCGGCGCGTCATCCTCCCCCACCGGAAGGGCGTTCGCCTGGAGTCCGTCGACGCGTTCGCCTCCCGCATCGTGCTGGAGTACCGCAGAGAGGCGCTCACCAGAGTGGCCGTGCTGCCCCTGACCGAGGACGGCTACGGCGAGCTGCGCGAGCTCGGCTTCGACGAGCCCATCTACACGGTGGGCGCTGCAGGCAACCCGGAGTGGGATCAGCCAACCGTTCGCCTCGGCTACGGCTCGCTCGTGACGCCGTCGACGGTGTACGACTGGATGCCGGACGCAGCGCAGGGCACGCCGGAACTGCGGATGCTGAAGCGGCAGCCCATCCTCGGCGGCTACGACCCGAACGCGTACGAACAGCGGCGGGAGTGGGCGAAGGCCGACGACGGGACGCTGGTGCCGATCTCGCTCGTCTACCGGAAGGACCTCGTCACCCCGGGCACACCGGCTCCGCTCGAGCTGTACGGCTACGGCTCGTACGAGCACAGCATCGATCCCGCCGTCTCCGTCGCGCGCCTGTCGCTGCTGGACCGCGGCGTCGTGTTCGCGATCTCGCACGTCCGGGGCGGCGGCGAACTGGGCAGGCACTGGTACGAAGAGGGCAAGCTGACCAGGAAGCGCAACTCGTTCACCGATTTCGTCGCGTGCGCCAGGCATCTTGTCGAGACGGGCTGGACCGGTGCGGATCGGATGGTCGCGGAGGGCGGAAGCGCCGGCGGACTCCTCATGGGCGCCGTCGCGAACCTGTCGCCCGAACTGTTCGCCGGGATCCTCGCCGACGTTCCCTTCGTGGACGCGCTGACGAGCATCCTCGATCCCGACCTTCCGCTCACCGTCATCGAGTGGGACGAATGGGGCGACCCGCTGCACGATCCGGCCGTGTACCAGTACATGAAGTCGTACTCGCCGTACGAGAACGTGCGACAGGATGCCCGCGGGTACCCGCGCATCCTCGCCGTCACGAGCCTGAACGACACCCGCGTGCTGTACGTCGAGCCGGCGAAGTGGGCGGCCAGGCTGCGGGAGGCTGGTGCCCCCGTTCTGCTGAAGACCGAGATGTCGGCGGGGCACGGCGGCGTCAGCGGCCGCTACAACGCGTGGCGCGAGCGGGCGTTCGAGCTGGCGTGGCTGCTGGACGTGCTCGCCCTCGCCGACCGTGAGCCGGCGAGCCCTGGCCGGAAGGACCAGCGCCAGGAGAACGGGTACCGGGAGAACTAGGGCCGGCAGCACTGGACCGGCAGAACCCGGTCAGCGAGGATCAGGCGCCAGGCGCCGGGCCGGCAGCGACCTCGTCGACGACCGCGCCGATCAGGAGCAGTACGGCCGGCACGTGCGCTGCGCGAGCGCATCGACCAGCACGTTCGTGATGTCCTTGGGCTGCTCGGCCGTGTACACCGCGCCGACCGTCGCGTTGGCGATCTGCGACATCGCAGCGACATCCGTGTCCGGCCCCATGCCCACCATGATGACCGGCACCGGCTTCTGCGGGTTCCGCAGCGACTTCAACTGGGACAGCAGGTCGGCGAGGCCCAGCCCGCCTGCCGGATTGTCGTTCCTGCCGTCCGTGACGACGAGAACATAGTTGACCATGTGCGGGTCGTATCCGTTGCGCACGGCCTTCACGGCAGCGAGCACCGTGTCGTACAGGCCGGTGTCTCCGGCGACCATCCCGGAGAGCGAGCCGAAGACGCGCGCGACGTCGGCGGCGTGCGAGCCCTCGTCCAGTGGCAGAAGCGGAGCGCGCTGGGCCCACGGCTGCGTGCCGTCCTGGTCGGTGGAGAAGGTCCACACGCCCATGTCGGTCTGCGGCGGGAGCAGCTGCAGCATGCTGTTCGCGGCATCCTGGAAGACGGCGATCCGGCTACGGCCGCCCGCATCCTCGTCCATCGACCCCGACGTGTCGACGACCACGAGCACCCGGGAGCGCACGGTGATCGCCGACCAGCTCTGCAGCAGTCCCACCTGTGCGCCGCCGTCCAGGGCCGGCCGCGTCTTCGGCGCGTTGGCCACCACGCCCTTCGCTTCGAAATCGGTCGCCGCCTTGGCGGTGCGGAAGCCGGCGCGTGCGAGGGTCTTCGAGTCCGAGGTGAACTGGCGCTCGAGGGCGTCGATCAGCTCGTCCTTGTTCTCATCGCCCGTTGTCGGGCCGGCGACCCGGACGAACGGGTAGGACACACTGACGGTGCCGTCCTTGGGGTACAGGGCGAAGAACTGGTGATCGGGCGACGACTCGTTCTGCGCGACCACGGACTGCTCCGTCGTGATGACCACGGTGGGCGACGGCGCCTTCTCAGCGTCGCCGAACGCGTCGGAGACCGTCGGCGGAATGGTCTTGCCCAGCTCGATCATGTCCCGAGAGAATGCGAGGCCGTCGTGCGGATCGGCGGTGGCCTTGATCTCGGCAAGCGCGGCGAGGCTGGATCCGTTCTGCGCCGGCTCCGGAAGTAGTGCGGGGGCGTCACCGTCCGCGATCGTGCTCCACTGCAGGCTCTGGCCGTCGAACGAGTCGGCGTTGTCCGACGGCGTCGCGAACACCAGCGGGCTCGAGGCGATCGACGCGCCGAAGTCCGCCAGCGGTGCACGCCGGATGAGCGACCACGACAAGACCTGCATGCGCGGCTCCCACGCAGGCGAGTCCGGGATCCAGACGTCGGCCTTCGGGTCGCCGCCCACGGCGAGGGTGGATGCCGTGTCTGCCGACTTCTCGGCGCGGACCGTGGTGTGCACGCACGGCGTCGTCGCATCGAAACCCTGGGCCGACTTGGCCAGGGCATCCGCGATCGAAGGATCGGCAACCACCCTGAGCTCGACCGGATCGCACGTCTGCGCCCACGCCGCAGCGGGCAGGATCGGATCGAAGGCGTTCTTCGTCCAGGCCACACCACCGGTCAGGAGGAGAACGAGGGCGATACCTCCCGCCACGAGCCAGGCGACCATGCGGCGACGTCGTCGCCTCGGCTGCTGTACCGGCACGCCTCCCGTGTTCGAGGACGGCCGCCCTGCACGGACCGGCTGTGACGGTGCGGGAGTGTGCCGCGGAGCGATGGTGGTGTGGCGATCGGCCTGGCGCTTGTGACCACGCCGCCGTGCGGGTGGCTCATTGCTGGCGTGACGGCCCACGGACGCTCCTGGTCGGGTTCCAGTCAGCCCGATTCGTCCCCCTCGACTCGGCTGAAGTACGCCGACAGCCTAGCCAACGCCCGGCGGTGAGACCATCGGACCACGCGATTTCGTCACACCGTGGACGAAGTCCGCCGCTATCCGAAGAGTACGGCGGCCTCATCGTACCGGTAGTCGGGCACCGTGTTCAGACCGCCCGTCGCGTCGGCGATCGACACGATCTCGACATCCGTGCCCTTCAGCGAGACCATCGAACCCCACTGGCCGGTCTGTGCGGCGTCGACGGCGGCCATGCCCAGTCGCGTCGCGAGCACGCGGTCGTATGCGCTGGGAACGCCGCCGCGTTGGATGTGGCCGATCACGGTCGCCCGCGACTCGATGCCGGTGCGCTCCTCGATCATGGGCGCGAGCAGCTCGCCGATGCCGCCGAGCCGCGGGCGGTTGAACGCGTCGAGTCCCTTGTGCGAGTGCGCGCCCTCCATGGTGTCGAGGTGGAAGCCCTCGGAGACCACGACGACGGGCGCGCGCCCGCGATCCCGCACGTGCTCGACCCACTCGCAGATCTGGTCGATCGACTGCGGCCGCTCGGGAATCAGGATGGCGTGCGCTCCGCCCGCCATGCCCGAGTGCAGCGCGATCCAGCCGACGTGCCTACCCATCACCTCGACGATCATGCAGCGCTGGTGCGACTCCGCGGTGGTGCGCAGCCGGTCGATCGCCTCGGTCGCGATCTCGACCGCCGTGTCGAAACCGAATGAGTAGTCGGTGGCGGCGAGATCGTTGTCGATGGTCTTCGGCACGCCGATGACCTTCAGGCCGCCCTCGTCGACGAGCCGTCGCGCCGCCGTGAGCGTTCCCTCGCCACCGATGGCGACGATGGCGTCGATGCCGTTGTCGTCGAGCATCCGCTGGATCTTCTCCGGTCCGCCGCCCTCGCCCTCGAACGGGTTCGTGCGACTGGAACCGAGGATGGTGCCGCCCTGGCGGGACAACCCGCGCACGCTGTGCCGGTCGAGCGGAACGATGTCTGCCTCGACCACGCCGCGCCAGCCGTAGCGGAACCCGACGAACTCGTCGCCGTAGACGCGGTCGCCCTTGAGCACGGCACCGCGGATGACGGCGTTCAGGCCTGGACAGTCACCGCCCGAGGTCAGGATTCCGATCTTCATAACGTGCCTCTTTCGCACATACAGGGAGTACGTCTGTTTGCACGTCGATACGCCGGTGTATCGGCCGATACGTCAACGATCATGCCGGATGCCGACGGTCGGCTCCAAAACGGCCGCGGCATGCTTCACCCACCACTCAACGACCCGTCAGAGTGCGTTCCAGCTTCGACGAACTCGTCGCGACCGTTCCCCCCGCTGCGAGCACGACGGCCTCCAGCCCGTCGAGCAGTTCCGTCCTCGCCTTCCGGCTGTCGGGAGCGGCCGCCGCCAGCTCCACCTCCCACTCCCGCCACGACTGCGTGCCGCCGGTGAGGAGATTCTCCGCCGTCACGTGATCGTCGCAGTGCTCCGCGACCGGGTAGCCTGCCGCGTCCAGCAGCCGGCGCACCACCCGGTGGTTGCGCACGCGCGCCACGGGCACCAGTGCCGCGCCTCCCGTCAGCTCCCTGACCTCCTCGAGGAGCGCCGCCGGAACGGATGCCTTTCCCTCGCCGCCCGAGTCACCTGCGTCGACGCCGCCGTCGCCGCCGAGCGGCCAGTGCTGTTCCGACCTGCCCTCCTCGACGTCTCGCTTGATGTGCCATCCGGCATCAGGACCGCCCTCACGCCTGCGCAGCGCGACGCGCGCCCTCGCGAGCGCGAGATCCGCTGTGTCGTAGTAGACGGCATCCAGCTCACGCACCTCAGGGGATTCGACGACGGCGATGGGGCCGACCCCGACGAACGCAGGCTCTCCCGCCGGCTCGATCACGTCGTACTTGCGCTCGATCTCGATCGTGGAGGTTCCGTGCTGCCTGCTCATTCCTCCAGTCTCGCGCAGTGGCCGAGCAGCCGGCGCGTCGTGACGGGATCGTGCTCTGCCTGTTGCGCCCGCGGCGAGACGATTCGACGGTGCCCCTGGGTGAAAGCCCGCTCGCGGATTACCCTTGCTGCATGAGCGAGCACGCTGAGGCAGTACCTGCGGATTCGGATCCGGAGTTCGACGAGTTCGCCGCGGCTCAGGACGGCGACTACGAGCCGGAGATCGACGAAGCCGAGGTGCTCGCCGACGAAGACGAACGCCCCATCGACGACGACCTCGACGACGGATTCCCCGACGACGAGCGCGTCGTCGTGTTCGACGACGAACCCGGCGAAGACGAGGCCTGAGCTTACGCGCTGCCCGCGTTCACGCAGCACGCGTTCACGCCGCGCGTGTTCACGTGACGTGCGGTCGTACTGCCCGTCTTACGCGGCCAGGGCGTCGCGCAGCACGGAGATGAGAGCGTCGAGCTGCACGGAGTCCGCCGATCCCGGTTCCACGTCGACGCCGTCGAGAGCCCGCAGGGCAAGTGACTGTTTGGCGTCGATGAGCTCGGCGATCTTCGCGTCGATGGTCTGGGCCGCGATGATGCGCCACGCCGTCACCGGCTCCTCCTGACCGATGCGGTGCACCCGGTCGATCGCCTGGGTCTGCTCGGCGGCCGTCCAGCTGAGCTCGGCCAGCACCACATTGGATGCCGCCTGCAGGTTCAGCCCGACGCCGGCCGCAGTGAGCGAGCAGACGGCGACGGACACACCGGGGTCGTTGTTGAAGGCGTCGATCTCGCGCTGCCTCATCAGGGCCGTCTGGTCGCCCCTGATCGAGACGCTGCGCAGCTCTCGGGAGGCGAACGCCTCCTCAGCCTGGTCCATCACGTCGATGTGCTTCGCGAAGAACACCACCTTGCCGACGGACCGCGCGAGCTGCGCCGCATAGTCGGCGGCGAGAGCGGCCTTGGCCTGGCCGATCTTGCGCACCATGGTGAAGACGTTCTCGCCCGTCTTCTGGCCCTTCGACTCCTCCAGCTCGGCGTGCGCCACGATGCGGATGAGATGCTCCCTGCGCTCGTCTCCGTCGCCGGAGAACGAGTCCCCGACGCCCGCCGCCTCCGCGCGACGGTAGCGCTGCACCAGGCGGGCCGCGAGCTCACGTTCGGCGGCCTTGATCGAGCGGCCGAGCTCGTCATCCAGCTCGATCGGCAGGTCGACGACGCGGCGCGACGGCAGATCGGCGGCCACGTCGATCTTCTTGCGCCGCACGATCCCCATGTCGATGACGGATTCGCGGGCCGCCGTGTAGAACCCGGGGTCGGCGGGCGTGAGCTCCGTCTCGTCGAGGCGTTCCATCAGCTCCGCCGTCGGCTTCGTGCCGTCGATCCAGCCCAGGAACTGCCAGATCGCCCTGAAGTCGTCGATGTCGTTGATGAGCGGGGTTCCGGTCAACGCGATCATCAGCGGATCCGCGACCCTGTGCCGGATGGCATCCGCCAGGCCGAGCACGTACCGCGAGCGCTGCGAATGCAGGTTCTTGATGAAATGCGCCTCGTCGACGACCATGCCGCGGAATCCGAGCTCCGACAGCCAGGCGAGGTGTCTGTCCAGCACCTCGTAGTTCACGATGACGACGTCGGCGAACGCGTCGAGGCCTTCGCCGTCGCCGTGGATGACCGTCGCCCTGCGGTGCGGCGTCCAGCGCTCCACCTCGCGCGCCCAGTTCATCTTGACGACGTTCGGCACGACGGCCAGCAGCGGGTAGGCTCCCGCCACCGACGCCGCCAGCAGCGACTGCGCGGTCTTGCCCAGCCCGGGCTCATCGGCGAGCAGGAAGCTCCTGTGCCCCTGGCGCACCGACTCCACGAACCTCGCCTGGTGCTTCATGAGCTCCATGCCGTGCGGAGAGTACCTGTCGATGGCCGGTGCGGGAGGAAGCTCCATGCTTGCCGCCTTGCCGCCCGCGCCGTACTCGAACGACTTGAACAGCGGCCCGAGGAGCTCCCACGAGTCGAGCCGGCGGCGAGGTGCAGGAGCCGACTGATGCGCCAGGGCGAAGTCCGGCGCGAGGAACGGGTTCGACAGCTGCCTGGCGCGCACGGACTGCGGTATGACCTGCTTCTGGGCGAGCTCCGGCGAGAGCAGAACCTCCTGCTTCGGCTTCGGCGCCTCCGTCGTGATGATGAGATCGTCGGGCGCGAGCTCCATGCCGGATTCCAGCAGCCAGTCTCTGCGCATCTTCTGAGCGGCGGGGCTCGGCGGCGCCGTCGACTCGAGGAGCGCGATGAGCGAGGTGTCCCTGGCGGCGGTCTTCGCCAGGATGGTGGCGATGCCGTCGAGGCGCTTCAGCTGCTCTGCGCGCGCCGAGTCGCTGAGCGTGGCGTCGGACTTGGCGCGCCCTCGCTCCTCGCGCATGAGCAGTGCGATGACCTGGAACTTGGTGCGGTTGGTCGGCCCGAGCTTCTTGCCACTCGTCGCCTTGGACTCGACCTCGCGTACGCGGCGGGCGAGAACGGGAATGAGACCGTCGTTGTTCGAGTGGCGCGAGCCGGAACGACGTGAAGCCTGGGCGGTGCGATCGCCGGTGTTCGGCATGATCCTCCTGTGCGTGAGGGCCCGCAGAGAGGGGGCCGCTCCTGGTGGGGCGACGGGGTGGTGGCGACATCCCGCCCGCATGCGCCCGATCGCACTGTGGAACGGCAGTGGCGACAAGACCGATGCGGGGGGCAAGGGAAGCCCGAGGGTCGCCTGCGATGCAGTCGACGAGACGTGTCCGGCGGATGCCAGAACCCCGACGCACAGTCATTTTACGACACGCGGCCGCCTCCCGTCACTTCGGGAAGAGGCACCGGCGCGTCGCAGAGCCGCTCGAGACCGTCTGGCGTTTCCGGCGATGGTCGGTCTGGCTGCGTCGCGCGGTCAGGAGCCGCTGTTCAAGACGTCCCGCAGCACCACGGCCTGGTTGTGCTCTTCGTCGTGAGCGCTGTAGACGAGGGTGAGCACGCCGTGCCTGCCGCGCTCCCGGAGACCGTCGAGGGCGGGGTTCCCCTGCAGCTCGGCGACGTATCGCGCGCGGAACTCCTCGAACCTCTCCGGGTCGTGCCCGAACCAGGTGCGAAGCTCGGTGCTCGGAGCCAGCTCCTTGTCCCATTCGTCCAGTCGCGCCTGCTGCTTGCTCACGCCGCGCGGCCAGATCCGGTCGACGAGCACGCGGTATCCGTCATCGTCGGATGCCGGCTCGTAGACGCGCTTGATTCGAATGGACATGTCACCTCCGACCCGAGCCGCGTGACCTTCCGCCGCCCTGTCCGCGCCTGCCGCTCTGACTTTGCCTGCCGCCGTGTCCTTGGCCTTTCGACCTGCTCGCCGTGCCGCCGGACGAGCCGCCTTTCGCACGCGTGCCGTCGTATCGCCCGGCCGGCCCCTGCTTCGCAGCCTCGACGGGCACCTTGATCGAGACACCGGCGGCGATGAACACGATGGCACCCGCCAGGTGCAGCAGCCTGAGCCACACGTCCCCGATCGGCAGCGGCCACACCGGGTTGAAGACGATGGCGATGGGGATCAGTCCGGCCAGCCACCAGTACGACTTCGCCTGCACGGCGAACACGCACATGATGAGCGCGAGGATGGCGACCGCGAAGAGCACCCAGACGTACCAGCTGCCGCCGATGAGTGCGAGCGCTGCCATCAGCACGATCGCGCCGATCAGCCCGGGAAGGAAGGCGAGACGGGCGCGGGTGGGTTCAGTGCTGGGACGCGACATCGTGCTCAGAGCCTACCCGCGAGCGCCTACCAGGGAGAGCCTATCCGGGAGCGCCACCCGTCACTGTTGACCTGTCGGCGCCTATCCGTGCATCCGATGGAGGGAGGCGGCTCCCGGCGCCATGCAAGGCGATGCCTCGCACTCTCGGGGCGCGCCGGGAGCCGCGTTCTGGATGCTCGACGAGCCACGGCCGAACGGCTCGCGGCTCAGCTCAGCAACGGCCCTTGCAGAGCAGGAAGCCGAAGTGCTCCGGCGTCTCGACCGCCACCGTCACCTTGCTGACCGTCGTCAGTGCACCGAATGCGGCCTCGGAGACGGGGAGAACGTCGAACCGATGGCCTTCGGCGTCCGCCGCCAGCCCTGCGACCGCGAACGCGATGTCGCTCAGCTCGCTCTCGCCTTCCACGACGATGGGGGCGTCGGGGTCGAGCGGGGTGACGGCTAGAAGCGCCATCACGACGAGCTCCACGGAGTCGGGGTCGAGCCTGATACTGCCCGCCACGTCGTGGTCCGAACTGACTATCGCGATCCACGCGCCGCTCGGGGCGTCGTCGAGGGCGCGCAACAGCGCCCCTGACATCAAGGGGGACATGTTTTTGAGCATGCGGGTACCTCCTCGCGCCTTCGGGTCGGCGCAACGCCTCGGGTTGGCGTTTCGGGTCACTGAGGATCCGTCGAAAGTCTAGGAACGGCCCGAGCCATGGGGAAAGACCCCTGTTCGGGGCCGGACGCCGTTCCGTCTCTTCGGGAGGGACGACGGCGTCTCGCGTCCGCCTCGGATGCCCGCCCCGACTCCGGCCTGCCTGCCGATTCCGCCCGCGCGTCCTACCCTGAGAGCGTGATCGACGACATCAAGAAGCGGGCCCTGCATCGCACGCGCATCCTGGCCGGCCAGTTGCGCGGACTCGAGAAGATGATCGAGAACGAGGACTACTGCGTCGACATCCTCACGCAGTCGCTCGCGATACAGAAATCGCTCGGCTCGCTGAACAAGCTGCTCGTCGAGAACCACCTCCGAACCCACGTGACCGAGCAGTTCGAGGCAGGGGGCGACGAGCGCGAACGCGCCGTGGAGGAGCTGCTGCGCGTCTTCGAGCTCTCGAACAACAGGGGATGACGCGATGACGGACATCGAAGCACGGCGCGTCGTCGACGGCGTGCGCTTCGAGGCCGTGCTCGGAGACATCACGCGTCAGACCGTGGATGCCGTGGTCAACGCCGCGAACTCCTCGCTGCTCGGAGGCGGCGGGGTCGACGGTGCCATCCACCGGGCAGGCGGGCCAGAGATCCTCGCGGCCTGCCGAGCGCTCCGCGACACCACGCTCCCCGACGGGCTGCCCACCGGAGACGCCGTCGCGACGACGGCCGGGCGGTTGCCTGCGCGGCACGTCATCCACGCGGTGGGGCCGGTGTGGTCGCGACGCGAGGACCGCACGCCGCTGCTGCAGAGCGCGTACTCGCGCTCGCTGAGCGTGGCGGAAGAGGTGGGTGCGGCATCCGTCGCCTTTCCCGCCATCTCGGCAGGCGTCTACGGGTGGCCGATGGCCGACGCGGCGCGCGTGGCAGTGGAGACCACAGCGGGCGTCGCCCCGTCGCTCGACGGCATCACGCTCGTGCGCTTCGTGCTCTTCTCTCCGCCAGCGCTCGAGGAGTTCGAACGAGCGCTCGCGTCTACCCTCGGCTGAGCGGCCCGTCCTCGGCCGGCCGCGACCCGACGAATCTTCCGGATTCCTGTCTTCAGCGAGAGCCGGCTACCGGCGATGCCTGAGATGCTCGCGCGGAATGAGTATCGGTCTGCTGGTGGGCGGCACCTTGTGCAGCGTCTCGAGAGCGGTGCGCAGTTCCCCCGCCCAGACGGCGTAACCCCGTTCGTTCAGGTGAACCGAGTCGTCCGAGTACTCCGGGTCGATGGCGTCGTCTTCGCCGGCCAGCGCGGGCCAGAGGTCGAGGTACTGAGCACGCACCGTCGAGGAGAACTGCCACAGGTGACGGTTGACGTCTTTGATGGTGTCGGCGTGGGCGGCCTCACGCGGCATGACGGACTGCACGAGCAGCTGGGCACCGGGCAGCGCCTTGCGCAACGACACCAGGATCATCTCGATGTTCCGCACGATGTGCTCGGCCGAGCGACGCCAGGCCAGATCGTTGGTGCCGATCAGCAGCACGACGGTGTCGGGGTCGAGCGCGATCACCTCGTCGAGGCGCGACAGCACGGCATCCGTCGTGTCGCCAGCGACACCCAGGTTCTTCGAGTGCTCCTCGGGGAACCACTCGTCCCATCTGCCGCCTGCGGTGATGCTGTCGCCGACGAAAACAGTCGACACCTCGTCGGACATGTCGCTCCTTCCGCCCCGGAGTCCCATCATCCCTGCCACACCGACGACACGCCACCGGTTGACGAACGTCGGCGTGGTGCTTCGCGAGCCGAGGGCGCCGTAAGCGTGCCGCAGTCGGTGGGCGAACCGCCTCCCCGATGCCGCCGCTGCGCCGGTCAGCGCATGGACTTGGTGTGCCAGACGGTCTTCGTCTCCACGAACGCCGTGATGCGTTCGAGCGAGCGCACGTCGAGTTCACCGCCGGCGGGCGGCAGCACCCGCTTGAGCGTCTCCGCGGCAGAGATCTGCAGATCGATCCAGTCGAGCTCGGATGCCCCGGTGAGGTCGAGCGCGTTGACATCGGCGTGCGCGGCGAGCCACGGAGCCAGCTCCGCCGCAGACCCGGTGAGCACGTTCACGACGCCGCCAGGCACGTCGCTCGTCGCCAGCACCTCTGCGAGCGAGATGGCGGACAGCGGATGGCGTTCATCGGCGACCACGACGACGGCGTTGCCCGTCACGATCGCCGGCGCGACCACGGCGACCAGGCCCAGCAGCGACGACGTGCCCTGCGGCGCGATGACGGCGACCACGCCGGTGGGCTCGGGGACCGAGATGTTGAAGTACGGACCTGCCACCGGATTGGCGTTGCCTGCCACCTGGGCGTACTTGTCGGCCCAGCCGGCGTACCACACCCACGTGTCGATGGCCTCGTCGACCTGCGCAGCGGCATCCGGCTCGGACAGCCCTTCCGACGCGCGCACCTCCTCGATGAACTGCGCACGTCGCCCCTCGAGCAGCTCCGCCACGCGGTAGAGCACCTGCCCCCGGTTGTACGCGGTGGCTCCCGCCCAGCCTGCGACCGCTTTGCGGGCGGCGAGCACGGCATCCCTGGCGTCCTTGCGCGACGCCTTCGCGGCGTTCGCCAGGAAGGCGCCGTCGGCGCCGAGGATCTCGTAGCTGCGGCCGGACTCGCTGCGCGGGAAGGCTCCGCCGATGAACAGCTTGTACGTCTTGGGCACGGCCAGGCGCGTCACTTGGCGGATCCCTTCTTCGAGGCGGACTTCGACGACGATCGGCTCGCTCGCGTGGCGGTCACGCCTTCGCGACGCGTATCCGTGTCTGCCGAAGGCGTTTCAGAGATCGTGGTTCGCGCGTCGGCCCTGGAAGTCTCGTTCTCGAGGCCGCCGGATGCGCTTCGCGAAGCGATGCTTCGCTCCGCTCCTGCTGCAGTCCTTCTTGGCGTCGCCGCCGGCGGCGCCAAGTACGCCGCGAGGCCGTGCCTTCCGCCCTCCCGGCCGTATCCCGACTCCTTGTATCCGCCGAACGGCGACGCCGGGTCGAACCTGTTGAACGTGTTCGCCCACACGACGCCGGCGCGAAGGCGGTCGGCGACGGCGAGGATGCGGCTGCCCTTGTCGGTCCAGATGCCGGCGGACAGCCCGTATGGCGTGTTGTTCGCCTTCGCGATCGCCTCGTCCGGCGTGCGGAACGTGAGCACCGACAGCACAGGGCCGAAGATCTCCTCCCTGGCGATGCGGCTCGACGTCGACACGTTGTCGAAGATCGTGGGGGCGAACCAGAAGCCGCGATCCGGGATGGCGCACTCCGCGCTCCACCGCTCGGCGCCCTCCGCTTCCCCGATGTCGCTGAGCTGTCGGATGCGCTGCAGCTGCTCGGCCGAGTTGATCGCCCCGATGTCGGTGTTCTTGTCCAGCGGGTCACCGAGCCGCAGCGTGCTCAGCCGGGCCTTGAGCCGGTCGACGACCTCCTCGTGCACGCTCTCCTGCACGAGCAGCCTGCTGCCTGCGCAGCACACGTGTCCCTGGTTGAAGAAGATGCCGTTCACGATGCCTTCGATGGCCTGATCGATCGGCGCGTCGTCGAAGACGATGTTCGCCGCCTTCCCGCCCAGCTCGAGCGTCACCTTCTTGTGCGTTCCCGCGATGGCCCTGGCGATCTCCCGCCCGACGGCCGTCGATCCGGTGAAGGCGACCTTGTCGACATCCGGGTGGTTGACCAGCATTCTGCCGGTCTCGCCCGCTCCGGTGACGATGTTGACGACACCGGCGGGAAGGCCGGCCTGCTGCACGATCTCGGCGAAGAGCAGCGCGGTCAGCGGGGTCGTCTCCGCAGGCTTGAGCACGACGGTGTTCCCCGCCGCGAGCGCCGGCGCGATCTTCCACGCGAGCATGAGAAGCGGGAAGTTCCAGGGGATGATCTGGCCGGCGACCCCCAGCGCGCGCGGCGCAGGCCCGAGACCCGCGTGGTCGAGCTTGTCGGCCCATCCCGCGTAGTAGAAGAACCAGGCGGCGACGAGCGGCACGTCGACGTCACGGCTCTCCTTGATGGGCTTGCCGTTGTCGAGGCTCTCGGCGACGGCGAGCTCGCGCGCCCTCTCCTGCACCAGCCGGGCGATGCGGAACAGGTACTTGCCGCGATCGGATCCGCTCATCCGGGACCACACGCGCTCGTACGCGCGACGTGCGGCACGCACGGCCAGGTCGACATCGTGCTCGTCTCCTGCCGCGATCTCGGCGATCGCCTCTTCCGAGGCGGGCGAGATCGTGTGGAACCCCTCGCCGTGCCCGTCGACGAACTCGCCGTCGATGAACAGCCCGTACGACGGCTTGAGGTCGAGGATCGCGCGCGACTCGGGCGCCGGCGCGTAGTCGAGGAAGGTCATCGGGGATCTCCAGTGTTCGGACGCGGCATCGGCTAGTCGATGGTCACGTAGTCGGCGCCGGAATAGTGTCCGGTCGCGAGCTTCTGCCGCTGCAGCAGCACGTCGTTGAGAAGGCTCGATGCGCCGAACCGGAATAGGTGCGGGTCGAGCCAGCGCTCCCCCGCAGTCTCGGCCACCGTGACGAGGTAGCGCACGGCATCCTTCGACGAACGGATGCCGCCCGCGGGCTTCACCCCGACGAGCTCGCCCGTCAGTCGGTGCCAGTCGCGCACCACCTCGAGCATGAGCAGGGTGACGGGAAGCGTGGCGGCCGGCGAGACCTTGCCCGTCGACGTCTTGATGAAGTCGGCCCCGGCCAGGATGGCGAGCCACGACGCGCGCCGCACGTTGTCGTACGTGGCGAGCTCGCCCGTCTCGAGGATCACCTTGAGGTGGGCGCTCGTGCCGTCGGGCCGACGGCACGCCTCCTTGACGGCGACGATCTCGTCGAACACCTCGCCGTACCGGCCGGAGAGGAAGGCCCCCCTGTCGATGACCATGTCGATCTCGTCTGCGCCCGCGGCGACGGCGTCAGCGGTGTCGGCGAGCTTGACGCCCATCGAGGCTCGGCCGCTCGGAAAGGCGGTCGCGACGGCCGCGACGGCGATGCTGCCGCCGGATGCCGTGTGGTGCGCGCCGAGCGCCTCCACGGCGACGTGTGCGAGGTCGCCGTACACGCAGACGGCGGCGACCTGCGGACACGAGGGATCGGAAGGATCGGGGAGCACGGCCTTCGCCACCAGCGACCGCACCTTGCCGGGCGTGTCCGCACCCTCGAGCGTCGTCAGGTCGATGAGCGACACGATCGTGTCGAGCGCGCGCTTCTTCGACGAGGTCTTGATGGACCTGGTCGCCAGCCCGGCGGCCCGCTGCTCGAGGCCGACGGCATCCACCCCGGGAAGCCCCAGCACGAAGCCCCGCAGGCTGCGTTCGCTGAGCTCGGAGCCCACGACCGTTCGCGCGAGATCCAACGTCATGATGCCTGCTCTCTCGGTCGACGATCGCTCAGAACGCGATTGTGCGGGTTCCGCTCGTTGGGGACGCGGTCGGACGTGCTGCGCTGTCCCTGCCTGCGCTCGTTCTGCCCCGTCGGATTCTGTGCAGCCGGGTTCTGTGCAGCCTGGTTCTGCGCAGCGGAGTGCACCGGCTGCTCCGACGGCTCGGCCAGCAGTGCGGCAGCGGTCTGGTCGTCGGTGATGAGCACCGTGCACAGGCCGTTGGTGACGAGAGCCCTGGCCACCTCGTGCTTGCCTTCTCCCGCGACCACCGCGATCGCCCTGTCGGATGCCTTGATCCGCTCCAGCGGCAGACCGACCGTTCGCGAGTCGAGCTCGGCGTCGACGGGCTTGCCGTCTGCTCCGATGAACCGTCCGATCAGGTCGCCCACCGCGCCCTTCCGAACGAGGCCGTCCACCTCCTCTGCCGTGAGGTACCCGCTGTGCACCAGGGCGGAGTCCGGCCCTGCGACGCCGGCGCTGAACAGATAGGTCTCGGCGTGCGCCGCACGATCGAGCACTCCGGCGATCGCCCTGTCGTGCTCGATGCTGCGCTTCGTCGCCGTGTGCTCGAGGATCGCGGGGATGGGAAGCACATGGGCGGAGCCCGCAGCCTTCTGCGCGATGACGAGCGCCGTCGCCGATGCGGTGTCGCCGTACTTGGTCAGGCTGAGCCCGCCGTTGATCTGCACGACGCCCACTCCGTGCGCCCACCCGCGGGGCAGGCAGGCCGCCACATCGTGCATCGTCCTGCCCCAGCTGACGCCGAGGGTCTGCGGTGCCGGCCGCATCGCCGTCAGGTAGTCGGCAGCCGCCTGGGCGACGCGCCTCTGCAGCTCCTCGGCGGACGAGACGCCCGCGGAGGAGGCGACCACGATGTCCTTCAGCCCGTACCGCTTCTTCACGGCCTGCTCGGCGAGCACGCGTCTCGCTCTCGGGTGCACGATCTCGATGCGCACGATGCCTGCGGTCCTCGCCTGGGCGAGCAGCCTGCCCACCTTCCAGCGCGTGATGTGCAGGACCGCGCCGATCTCATCCTGCGTGCGTCCCTCGTCGTAGTAGAGCTCGGCCGCACGCACCGCGAGCAGTTCGTCTGAGGAATTCATAACGTCATCCAGGATAGGAAGACAGTTCACTTATGAGCAATGCGGGCACGGCTATGCGCTCATGTGCGCACTCGCACGCGCTGTAGCTCCCGGCAGCGCCGGCGGCGGATGGGGCGGCCTAGTGCAGCGTGCGGCCCATGATCGCTCGGGTGAGCGCGGCGACGGGTTCGGCCGCAGCCCTCGGATTGGCCAGCAGGCTGAACTCGACCTGGCCGAGCTCGGGCAGTCCCAGCCGGTTGGTGACCTTGACCAGGTCGTTCGGGATGATCGTGCGCGGGAACGGCGCGACTCCCAGGCCGGCGCGCACGGCGGCCAGCACGCCGTTCACCTCGCGGGTGTTGCACGTGATGCGCCACACGCGTCCCGCCGCCTCCAGGGCGTCGATGGCCATCTGCCTGCTGATGCTGGGGTCCTGATACGCGATGAGGGGCACCGGGTCGTCGGGGGCGAGCTCCGTCTTGTCCAGTCCCATCCACACGAGGTCGTCGCTGCTGACGCGGTCGCCCTCCTGCGAGCCCGCCATCTGCTTGATGAAGATGAGGTCGAGCTGGCCGGCCTTGAGCCGCCGGTGCAGCGGCGTGGACTGGCTCACCGTGAGCTCGAGGTTGATCTGCGGATACGCCTGCCGGAAGTCCCGCAGGATGCTCGGCAACTGGGTGATCGCCAGGTCGTCGGCCGCGCCGAACCTCAGCCTGCCGCGCATCGCCGTTCCGCTGAAGTAGCTGTCGGCCGCAGCATGCGCGGCGAGGATGCTGCGCGCGAAGCCCGCCATCGCGTCGCCGTTGTCGGTCAGCCGCACCTGGCGCGTGTCCCTGTCGACCAGCACGCGGCCCGCTGCCTTCTCGAGCTTCGCGACGTGCTGGCTCACGGTGGGCTGGCTGAGCCGAAGCCGCTCAGCCGCCCTGGTGAAGCTGCCGGTCTCGGCGACGGCGAGGAACGTCGCGAGCAGGTCGGGATCGAACATGCACGCAGCATACATTCGAAAACGCAATGGGAGTTATAGATGCGATTATCGGGGGGAATGAGCGGCGGTTCGTTAGCGTTGAAGAACACGTTCCTTCAGCCATTCCGTACGAAAAGCACCGTGACAGCCACTTCCGAAACGCCAGCAGCCGAAAGCCTCCTCACCGAGCCCGTACCCGTTCTGGAGCAGCGCCCCCCGTGGCGCGACACGTTCTCCTCGCTGCGCGTTCCGAACTACCGCCTCTACGCCGGTGCTCAGGTCATCGCGACCACGGCGCTCGGCATGCAGCGCGTGGCACAGGACTGGCTCGTGCTCCAGCTCTCCGGAAGCGTCGCGGCCGTCGGCGTCACGGTGGCCATGCAGTTCGCGCCGATGCTCATCTTCGGTCTGCTCGGCGGTGTGATCGCCGATCGCTATTCGAAGCGCATCCTCCTGATGCTGACGCAGTCGACGGCAGCGCTGCTCGCCGGCATCCTGGCCACGCTCATCCTGACCGGCACCGTTCAGGTGTGGCACATCTGGGCGCTCGCGTTCATCGGCGGATTCGTGACGGTCGTCGACAACCCGGCGCGACAGGTCTTCGTGAACGAGATCGTCGGGCCGAAGCTGCTGCGCAACGCGATCAGCCTGAACTCGTCGACGTTCCAGCTGGGAGCTCTCATCGGCCCGGCGGTCGGCGGCATCGCGATCAGCGCGGTGGGCAGCGGCTGGGCCTTCGTAATCAACGCCTGCGCGTGTCTCGTCGTGGTCACGGCGCTCGGCATGATGAACACGAAGACGCTCCTCCCCTCGCCCGTCACGCCGCGCGGCAAGGGACAGCTGGCCGAAGGGCTTCGCTACGCGGCAGGCAAACCGGCCATCCTCTTCACGATCATCACCCTGGGCGCCGTCGCGATGTTCGCGTACACCATGCCCGTGCTGCTGGCCGCGTATGCCAACGACGTCTACAAGGTGGGGTCGGCCGGCTACGGCTTCTTCAACGCGCTCGTCGCGGTCGGCGCGCTCACCGGCGCCGTGCTGTCCACTCGCCGCATGGGCGTGAGCCTGCGCCTCGTGATCGCCGGCGCGGTCGTGCTCGGCGTCGTACAGGCATCCGCTGCGCTCTCCCCCGACATCGTGGTGTTCGCCGTGCTCATGGCGCTGAGCGGAGCGGCGAGCCTGCTGTTCCTGACCAGTGCGAACTCGCTCGTGCAGATGTCGACGAACCTGGGCATCCGCGGTCGCGTGATGGCGCTCTACATCCTGGTCCAGCTCGGCGGGCAGGCTCTGGGCGGTCCGGTGATGGGCTGGATCGTGGAAAGCTTCGGACCAGCATGGGGCCTCGCCGTTTCGGGCCTCGTGCCGCTTCTGACCGCCGTCGTCCTCGGGCTGCTGATCATGCGGCGCTCGCGCCTGCGCATCGCCCTGAGGCGCAGCGGGCGTCTTCCGGCGCTCGCGTTGATCCCGCGCGACTGATCGGGATCCGGCCGGCCCACCACGATCCGCGCGCCGGTATGGGCTCTTCGCGGCGGCCTTACGGGGCGTGCCCCGCGGGGTCGTAGCCGTCCCCGGCGGGCGTGACTGCCACCGGCGCGGACCACACCCGGCGCTCCCCTAACCTGGACTCATGACCCCGCCCCTCGCTCTCGCCGTCGACTTCGGCGGCACCAAAGTCGAGTCAGCCCTCGTCACCGCCGAAGGCGAGGTGGTGCCGGAGTCGAGGCACCGCGCGCCGACGGGTCGCGACGCGACGAGCGAGCGGCTGCAGGCATCCGTTCGCGAGGTGATGGAGGCGGCGCTGTCCGGGCTGGATGGCGACCTCGTCGGCGTCGGCATCGGATGCGCCGGCCCCATCGACAGGGCGCGCGGCCTCGTGTCCCCGCTCAACGTTCCGGCGTGGCGGGACTTCGACCTGCGGTCGTTCGCGGAGTCGGTGCTCGCCGACAACGGTCTCGACGTGCAGGTGACGCTCGAGATGGACGGCGTCGCGATCACAATGGCGGAGCACTGGGTGGGGGCCGCCCAGAACGTGGACAACGTCATGGGCATGGTCGTCTCGACGGGCATCGGCGGCGGCCTCATCGTCGGCGGCCGCGTCATCACGGGCCCGACGGGCAACGCGGGGCACATCGGCCACATCGAAGTGGCGGGGTTCGAAGGCGAGGACACGTTCGGCAAGGCGACGTCGCTCGAGGCGATCGCGAGCGGTCCGCACACCGTGGCGTGGGCGCGCAGGCAGGGCTTCCCGGGAGCGACGGGTGAAGACCTCGCGGCAGCGTACGCGGCGGGCGACCCTGTCGCACATGCGGCGATCCACCGCACCGGACAAGCAGTCGGCCAGGCGATCTCCAGTGCCACAGCGCTTCTCGACCTCGAGCTCGTGGCCATCGGCGGCGGATTCTCGCAAGCCACACCCGACCTCTTCGACGTCATCGACGAGACGATCGCTCGGCACTACTTCGGATTCGTGCGCAAGGTGCGCGTGGTGCCCTCCGGGCTCTCCGGAGAAGGCCCGCTCATCGGGGCGGCAGCGCTCGTGCATCGCGCGGAGTTGCTGCCGCCGCGCTGACGCCGCGCGAGGCGGTCAGTCCGCTCCGGTGCCTGACGCGACCGACCTCGCGTGCCGGGTGGCGACATGGTCCTCGAGCGTGCCGGGGCGCGCGATCACGACTCCCGCGAAGGCGACGGCCGCTGCCGTGGCGAGCAGGAACACGAGCGGCCACAGCCATCCGTCGGTCGCATCGTGCAGCAGGCCGAAGACGAGCGGGCCGAGCGCGCCCAGCACGTAGCCGAGCCCCTGCGTGAAGCCGCTCAGCGCGACAGCGCCCTCGTGAGTGCTCGTGCGCAGATTGATGAGCACGAGGCACAGCGGGAACAGCAGCGGGCCGAGCCCGGCCAGCGCCACCCACAGCCAAGTCGCCTGGGCAGGCCAGAGCAGCAGGCCGAGGTATCCGACGACGAAGAACGCCACCCCGAGGTAGACCAGCACACCGACGTTGCGCATCCTCGTCGCGAGCACGGGGATGAGCAGCCCCGCCGGTATTCCCATGGCGGAATACAGCGAGAGCAGCGCGCCCGCCTGAACCGGATCGCTGCCTGCGGTGTCGTGCAGCAGTTCGGGGAGCCACGCGAACATGGCGTACGCGTTGAGCGACGAGGCGGCGAACGTGACCGCCATCGCCCACGACAGCGGCACGTGCCACACCCTGCCCAGTGCCGCTCCGCTCGCCTCCTCGACCACAGCGTCGACTCGCCGGGATTCCGGCGAGCGAACGAGGATGCCGAGCCACGGCAGAAGCGCCAGCACGGAGAGCACGGCCCACATGCCGACCGAGTACCGCCACCCAGCCGAGTCGGCGACGGGCACCGCCAGCAACGGCGGCACGAGCGTGCTGATCGACAGCACCGTGGCGTACAGCGACGTCAGCAGGCCGATGCGGTCGGGGAAGTAGCGCTTGACGAGCGGCGGCAGCAGCACGTTGCCCACCGCCATGCCGGCGAACGTGAGCACGCTCCCCGCAGTGAGCATCCAGAACGAGACGGAGAGTCCGCGCACCAGGTGGCCGAGCACGATCGCGGCGAGCGCGATCACCATGACGACCTCGAGGCTGGCTTTACGCGTGAAGAGTGGTGCGACGAGGCCGAACACGGCGAAGCACACCGGCGGCAGAGCGCCGAGCAGTCCGATGCCGGCCGCCCCGAACGGAACGTCGCGCGTGATCTCGTCGAAGATCGGCGAGAGCGCCGTGACGGCGGCGCGCAGGTTGGCCGCGACGAGCAGGATGCCCAGCAGCGCGAGTGTGCGGCCGGCCCAGAGCGGTCTGGCCGAGGCGTTCTGGAGGGTCACACCCCAGTCTTTCACAGCAGGCGCTGTGGCTGATCCCGACGGGCGCGTCGCTGGGCCTCGTCGCTCAGCCTCGCCTCTCGGGCACTTCCAGCGGTCGGGGTGCGGGCGGACGGCAGCGGAGCACGGTGAGCCGCCCTCGCAGGGTCGTCGCTCCCGATGCGTAAGGGACGAGCACGGTGTCACCGACCGCAAGCGCCGTCTCTCCGCCCTCCCACTCAAGCACGCCGGTTCCGTCGAGCGCGACGACGACCGCGTAGCCCGGATCGAGCTCCGCCGTCCCATGCTCGGAAGCGATGCGGATGCGATCGGCACGGAAGACGGCATCCGCCTCCGCGGGGAAGAGTGCGGTCACGCTCACGCCGCCAAGCTCGTGCGTCGGCCGCGAAGAGGCGAGCTCGGCCAGCCGCGCCGTCGAGACGGCTGAACGGTCGAGGTCGGAGAGTGCCGTGGCGACGTCGAGGCCGAGCACTGCACCCTTCGAGTCGAGGCCCGGGAACCCGTCGTATTCGATGAGGATCGACAGGTCGACGGGCTGCTGGAGCTCGACGAGCGTGATGCCCGGTCCGATCGAGTGCGGCATGCCGGCAGGCACGTGAAGCGTGTCACCAGGCGCCAGGTCGACCCGATTCATCGCGGCGAGCATGGCGGAGACGTCCTGCCTCCGGAACCAGTCGAGCACCTCCGCCTCCGAGACCTCTCGCCGGAATCCGAGGTACGCATATGCCGGTCCGTCGGCGGCGACGAAGACCCAGGCCTCCGTCTTTCCGCTGGGGCGGCCGAGCACGTCGCGCGCAAACCGGGTTCCCGGGTGGTAGTGCGCGAAGAGCCGCTCGCGGGTGTCGAGCAGTTTGACGAGCAGCCGCGGGTCGTCGCCGTACGCCAGCACATGCTCGTCGCCCAGGTAGCCGGTCGGATCCGCCGCGATCGCATCGCGCAGCGTCGTGCCGTCAGGCAGCACCGTGAGCCCGACGCCGCCGCCCGCGAACACCTCGGTCGCCGACGCGACGAAATCCTCCGGCATCCGGTCGCCGGCAGGATCGGAGCCGCGATCCAGACCTCGGAACCGGAGGATGCCTTCGCCCCCGCGGTACGGCCGCTCGGCCGGCCGGTTCGGGCCGAGCACCACGGGAGCAGGCGCGCGTGTCCCGGATGGCGCTGGCAGGCTCGTCATCTCGTCATTCCCTTTCGGCATGTCTCGTGGCACCGAAAGGCCACGCTCTTCGGCAGCAACCAGGCTAGCGGTGTCGCGCATGCTGCCTGGGAGCCGACGGGCCGGCAACGGCGCCCGGCCTCCAAGGCCGCACGCGGGAGCGCGTGCCAGGATGTTCGCTGAACGGGGGCGGAACATGCGAGACGATTTCGGCGAGCAGATCGCACGCACGCTGACGCAGCTGGCGGACATCCTCGAGGGTCTTCAGCCGGACGAGTGGGGCGCGCAGAGCCTGTGCTCGAGGTGGACGGTGCGCGATGTCGCCGGTCACATCGTGTGGCGGGTCGGAGGGTCGTACGGCGAGATGCTGCGCAGCACCCTGCCCATGCTCACACTGTCTCGCACCAGTATGGACTCGCTCACCGATGCGGTCAGCAGGCAGGAGGCCGAGGCCACGAGCCCCGAGCAGCTGGTGCAGCGGCTGCGGCGCATCGCGGCCCTGCGACTCGCCGGCATCGGCCGCACGGGCCTGAACGATCTGGTGGAGTCCGTCGTGCACACGTACGACATCGTGCAGCCGCTCGGCGTCCCGATCGACGTCGATCAGGATGCGAGCCGTCGCGTCGCGCTGCGCGGCCTGCTGTTCGCCTCACCCGACCGCCGGGTCGTCGTCGCCCGCAACACCCTGCACGCCACAGACGCCGGGTGGGCGATCGGCAGGACGAAGCCGGGCGCGGGGCGCATCATCGACGGCTCGGCGCAGGGCATCGTGCTGTACCTCTTCGGCAGGCGGCCGCTGGCGGTTGCCGCCGCGTAGCGGCCGGTTCCGGCTTCGCGGTCAGTCGGCGAGCATCCTCGACGCCGTGTCGACGTCGGATGTCATCTGCTCGATCAGCGCGTCGATGCCGCCGAACGCCACCATGCCCCTGATCCGCTCGGCGAACTCGACGTCGACAACGTGGTCGTAGAGGTCGAGATCCTCTCCGATCACGTACGCCTCGACCTGCCGCTGCGGCACCCCCTCGAACGTCGGGTTGTTCCCCACCGAGATGGCGGCGGGATGCCGCACTCCCCCGTCGATCAGCCATCCTGCGTATACGCCGTCGGCGGGGATCAGGCCCTCGCACTGCGGGGACAGATTGGCCGTCGGGAATCCGAGCTGCCTGCCGCGCTGCGCTCCATGCACGACGACGCCTCGCACCGTGGGCGGATGCCCGAGCAGCACGCCGGCGTACGCCACGTCGCCCTCCGCCAGCAGCGAGCGGATCCAGGTCGACGAGACCCGGTCGTGCCCGTCGGGACGCACATCGTCGATGAGCTGCACCTGGAATCCGTCTCGGGCGCCGAGTTCGCGGAGCAAGGCCCCGTCTCCGGCGCCCCTGGCTCCATAGCGGAAGTCACTGCCCACCAGCAGCGTCTTCGCGTGCAGCTTCGACACGAGATACCGCTCGACGAACTCCTCGGCGGGCACGCGGGAGAGCTCGCGGTCGAACGTGAGCACGAGAACGGCGTCGATGCCGGTCACCTCGAGCAGCTCGAGCTTCTGCTCCACGCTCACGAGATCCTCCGGGCAGCGCTCGGGCGCGACGACGGACAGCGGATTCCGGTCGAACGTGACGACGACCGACGACAGCCGTTCGCGATGCGCCACGGCGAGGAGCCGCCCGATCACGGCACGGTGCCCGAGGTGCACACCATCGAACTTGCCGACGGTGACGGCGCTCGGGCCGAAGTCCTCCGGGATGTCGTCGATCGACCGGAAGACCTGCATGCCGGCGCTCATGCCCTGGTCGCCGCCGACGACGGGGCCGGCTCTGCCGAGACCGCGACCGGCCGGTGCCTGGCGAGCCAGAGCATGCCGAGAACGGGGAGCACGAGCGGGACGAACAGGTATCCGGCGCCGTAGGCCGACCACACGGTCGAGTCCTCCCCGAACGGATCGATGGCGTCCATGCCGATGACGCTCGGCGCGAAGGTGCTCAACGTGCCGATGACCAGAACGCCGGCCAGCTCGATCGAGATGGTGATCCACGCGACCCGATACCACAGCCGGCCGGGGGCGATGAGCGCCACCGTCGCCACGATGTAGACGAGAGCGGAGAACGCCGACAGCGTGAACGCCACGGGCGCGACGGAGAAGTGATCGACGATCTGGTAGGCGCTGCGCCCAGCAGCTGCCAGGGCCAGGATGCCGTACACGGCCACCAGCACGCGGCCCACGCCGGTCATGCGACGCGGCGCGCGGGTGGCAGCGGCGGAGGATGGGTTCTCGGTCATGTCACTCCATTATCGCCGTAGCGCCGGACGACGCGGTGCGTCCCGGCTGCAACACCCTGGGGCCGCACACTCTGGCACCGGTCGCCGTAGAAGACGGCCGTCAGGGCGTGCCCTGCACGAACCAGATCTGGCCCATGCGATATGTCATGACCGCGATCGCCAGGCCGACGACGCCGAGCACGACGGTGCTCCACCTCGTGCGCTCGATGAGCGCCCAGAAGCCGCCCGCGGCAGGCAGCAGCAGCGCCGAGATCAGGTAGATGTAGAACTCGCCGAGAGATCCGGACGGCTCGTTGCCGACGATCGGGGCGACGATCGTGACCACGAGCTGAGCGACGAGCAGCAGTTCGACGAGCGCGACGGCTCCCAGGGTCAGATCGTTGGGCGGTCGCCCGATGAAGCCGACGACCAGGCAGAGCAGGCCGGCCAGCACCGCCACGATCACCTGCACGGCGGTGAACCACTCGATCAACCCTGCTCTCCTTCCGAGGCGTTGGGGAAATTGACGACCGTGCGAGCGACGTCGTCCTGCACGCTCGCCATGCCGACGAGGGCACCGTCAGGCGAGACAGCTGCCACCATCGGCGAATCGGCTGCCGCCACCGCGATCCGCTTGCCGTTGCCGAGATCCCTCGCCTGCTCGGCCGTGAGCTGGAGCACCGGGAAGAGCGCAGAGGCGGCGGCGGCCGGCCGGATGAGCGCCGACGCGACGTCGAGATCGGCCAGCTCGCGGGCATCCGCCTCGGCGAACGGTCCGACTCTCGTTCGGCGCAGCGACGTGAGGTGGCCGCCGGTGAGGAGCGCGACGCCGAGGTCGCGGGCGAGGGCCCGCACGTACGTTCCCGACGAGCAGGCGATCCGCACGTCGACGTCGAGCGCGACCGCGTCGCCGACCGCGACCTCGCGGGTGGCGAGGATGTCGAAGGCCGAGACGGTCACGCCGCGCGCCTTCAACTCCACCTGCTCCCCCGCCCGCACCTTCGCGTACGCGCGTTTGCCGTCGACCTTGATCGCCGAGACGCTGGAGGGCACCTGCTGGATGTCGCCGGTGAGATGCGCGACGGCATCCGCCAGCCGCTGCGGTGTGATCGACCGGATGCGTCCTGCCGGCGCCCACCCGAGCGGCTCGCCCTCTGCGTCGTCCGTGGTCGTCGAGGCACCCAGCCGCATCGTCGCGAGGTACTCCTTGTCGGAGCCGACGATGTAGGTGAGCAGCCGCGTCGACGGCCCGAGACCCAGCACCAGCACGCCCGTCGCCATCGGGTCCAGCGTTCCCGCGTGGCCCACCTTGCGGGTGCCGGCGAGCCTGCGCACGCGTGCGACGACATCGTGGCTCGTCCAGTCGGCCGGCTTGTCGACGATCAGGATGCCGTTGGGACCGCTCACGCGGTCGCCCGCGAGTGCGATCCGTCCGAGCCCGTGATCGTGTTCACCACGATGTCCAGCTTGGTGCGGAACGTGTGCGCGAGCAACTCGGGGATGCACGGGTCGTCCGAGTCGTGCTCGTCGACCATGTGCATGGCAATGAGCACGTTGAACAGCATGCCGTGCGCGAGGAAGTCGACGATCTGATCGGGGTCCATCCCTGCTTCGTTGCGCAGCAGCGTGTAGATCTTCATGAATCCTGCGCGCGCATGCTCGCCGATCACCGGCTCGTGGCCAGAGATGAAGGCCTGCATGAGCGAGAGGAGGATTCCGCGGTCTTTGATGAGGTCCGCGTAAGCGGCCCCCATCCGCCCCATCGTCTCGTCGCGCGTCTCGCCTTTCCTCCTGGCATCGGCCAGGGCTCCGTTGAACGCATCGAGCAGCTTGACGAGCGCCCCCTCCAGGACGGCGACGAAGAGGTTCTCCTTGCTCCCGAACATGCGAACGACGTAGGGCTGGCTGATGCCCGCCTCCCGCGCGACCTGGTCTGTCGTGGCGCCCACATAGCCCCGTTCGCCGAACACCCGGCTGGCCGCAGCCAGGATCTGTTCCCGGCGAACGGCCGACGATACCCGCTCCTGCTTCGCCGGAGTCTCCGATGTCGCCTCTGTGGGCTGCGCAGCCGTCGATGCCTCCTGCGCCGAGGAGCGCTCGGTCGACGGCGCCGTCGCGAGACCGCTCCTCTCCTGACCGGATTCGTCACTCATGCTTGACATGTTATCAGTCGATTACTACAGTCACCTCTTGTAATCATTCGATTACATCAATCATCGGCGCGGATGCCGGTACCCGCCCGCCGCCGCTCCCCAGGTCCGGCGAACGGACCGAACCCGAACCACCACGTCACGACCGTCACGGAGAGACTCATGACCGACATTCGAGCACCGCGCAGGCGCGTGCCGACCTGGCTCGCCATCGTGGCGGCATCCGTTCCGATGTTCATGGCGACGCTCGACAACCTCGTCGTGACGAACGCGCTGCCGAGGATCGGCGTCGACCTGAAGGCGTCCATCGAGGAGCTGCAGTGGGTCGTGAACGCCTACAGCCTGTCGTTCGCCACGTTCATCCTGCTGTCCGTCGCCCTCGGCGACCGCTTCGGCCGCCGCACGGTCTTCGCCATCGGCGTCAGCGTGTTCACGCTGGCGAGCGCGGCATCCGCCCTCGCCACCTCGCCGACGGAGCTGATCCTGTTCCGGGCAGTGCAGGGTGCAGGCGCCGCCGCCGTCATGCCGCTGTCGCTGACGCTGCTCGTCGGCTCCGTCGGCGAGCGCATGCGACCGGCGGCCATCGGCATCTGGGGCGGGGTCTCCGGTCTCGGTGTCGCGCTCGGTCCGCTGATCGGCGGCGCCATCGTGCAGGGCTGGAACTGGCAGGCCATCTTCTGGATCAACGTGCCGGTCGGCGTGATCGCGCTGCCGCTCCTGCTGCTCGCGCTCCCCAACTCGTTCGGCGCGAAGCTGCGCGCAGACGTGCTCGGAGTCGTGCTCGTCGGCATCGGGGTGTTCGCCGTCGTGTACGGCATCGTGCGCGGCAACGACGCAGGCTGGGACAGCGGCGAAGTGCTGACCGCGCTCATCGGCGGCGGCCTGCTGCTTCTCGCCTTCGTCTGGTGGGAGACGAGGGCGAGCGCACCGCTGCTTCCGCTCCGGCTGTTCCGCAACCGCAGCTTCTCGGTGGCGAACCTCGTCGGCGTCACGTTCAGCTTCGGCATCTTCGGCGCCGTCTTCATCCTCATCCAGTTCCTGCAGGTCGTTCAGGGCCACTCCGCTCTCGAGGCGGGCCTGATGACCATGCCGTGGACGCTCGCACCGATGGTCGTCGCACCGCTGACCGGCGCGGTCATCGTGCCCCGCTTCGGCACCCGGCTGCCCATCGTGGCCGGTCTCGTGCTGCAGTCGGCGGCCATGTTCTGGGTCGCCGCCATCCTTTCGGCCGACACTCCGTACGCCGCGATGGTTCCGCCGTTCCTGCTCGCCGGCATCGGCATGGGCCTCGTCTTCGCACCGAGCTCGACAGCGGTGCTCGCCGGGTTCGGCGAGAAGGACCACGCGAAGGCGTCGGGAACGAACGCCACCCTCCGCGAGATCGGCGTCGCCCTGGGTGTCGCCGTGCTCACCGCCGTCTTCATCGGAGCCGGCGGACAGCTGACGCCGACCGGATACGTGAGCGCCGCCATTCCCGCCGTGATCGTCGGCGCAGCAGTCCTGGCGGCCGCGGCCGTGATCGCCGTCTTCCTGCCGATCGGCCGCGATGCCCGCCCCGCTCGCGGCAACTCGATCCACGAGCTGGAGGACGAGGTGCGGGACGCGGACGAGACCGTGGCGGGCGTCGCGATCGGCTGAGCCACCCGCCGCGGCGGTCCTCGACCACAGGCAGCAGCAGCCGCGGAAGAACTGCTCCCACAAGCCGGAGCTCGCCGGGACCGGCCCGGATGGGACCAGTCCAGACGAAACCAGCCCAGAAGAAACCGGCCCAGACGAGAGGAAGCCGCAAGCACCGCACCGCAGAGCCGTCGGCCAGCTCCGACGGCTCTGCCGTGCTGTTCGAGGGCCCTTGCGGCTCTCTCTGCCTGGAGCGCGGGCGCATCACGCTCCGGCGCATCACGCTCGGGCGCACCGCGCGGCGAAGCGTAAGCCGTAGGCTGACCGGATGCGCATCGGCATCATCGGGGCAGGTGCGATCGGCGGCACCATCGCGGCCCTCCTGGACCGCGCCGGACACGAGGTCGCCGTCACCGCGCGCGGAGAGGGCCTGGCCGCCATCACCGCGCACGGACTCCAGCTGGACGGCGCGTGGGGCGATCACGTCGCTCGCGTGTCCGCGGCGGAACGGCTCACCACGGCCCCAGAGGTCGCCTTCGTCTGCACCAAGGCCCAGGATGCGGCCGCAGCGCTGCGCGAGAACGCTGATGCCCTGCGAGGCATCACCGTCGTGATGGTGCAGAACGGGCTCGAAGCGCTGCAGCTCGCTGCGGGCATCCTGCCCGAGTCCGAGCTCGTCGGCGCTCTGGCGCTCTACGCGGCGCGGTACGTCGAGCCGGGGCACGTCACCGTGACGGCGCCGGGCAGCACGTATCTCGGCGACGGCAGCGGCGAGCCGACGGAGGCCGCCAGGCGTGCTGCGGCCATCCTCGCCGCCGTCATGCCCGCCGTGGCGACACGGAACTTCTCGGGCGCGCAGTGGTCGAAGCTCGTCGTGAACATGGTGAACGCGTTGCCCGCGCTCACCGGCATGAGCGTGCAGGACACCATCCGGGATGCCCGGCTCGGCCGCATCGTGACGGCGTCGATGCGCGAGACCGTGCGGGTCGGCTTCGCATCGGGCGTGCGGTACGCGAGCGTTCAGGGGCTCAGTCATCCTCTGCTGCGCGTGTTCTCCTGGCTCCCGCTCTGGGCGGCACGCGCGCTCCCCCGGCTCATGGCGCGACGCATGGGGTCCGTTCCGAACCTCGGGTCCACGCTGCAGAGCCGGAGGCGCGGACGCGCGACCGAGATCGACTTCCTGAACGGGGCGGTCGTCAGAGCAGCGGCCGCGAGTGGACGCACTGCACCCGTGAACGAGGCGATCGTCGAGGCCATGCACCGGGCAGAGCACGCCGGCGTGTACCTCAGCCGAGACGAAGCCGCGGCGCTGCCGATCGGGTGAAGCCGAGGATCGCGGCATCGACCCGGGGCGGGCGCGCCCCGCTTCTCGTCAGAAGCAGGCGCAACCGGTGTCGGGGAATTCCCGGCGCGGATGCTCGGCATCGGCCAGGTCGACGACCGCCGACGCGAGGTACTGCGGCTCGACCTCCTCGCCGTAGCGCCGCCACCCTCCGACGTACCGCGCGTTCGACGGCGCTTCCGGATCCGGGTGCCTGCCCTGCGACGACGCGAGCCGCGCGTACACCTCGACCAGCGGGACATCCAGGAGCACGGAGAAGTGCCAGGTTCCGCGCACCTCGGGCCGGAGCAGGAAGGGTCCGTCGACGATCAGGACCATGTCGGCCGGTCCCGTCCGCCACTCGGAGATCACCGGGGCGTCGCGGCGCGCGTCGAACGCGCGGGTCTGAAACCCCGTCGATCCGCCGAGGAGGAACGGGTCGATGAGCGCCCTGCGGAGCGTCTCGTAGTCGAACGAGCGCTCGTAGTAGTCGCCGGCATCGCCCCGACCGTTCGGATGGCGCCGCTGCCGTGGCAGGTGGAAGTCGACGAGGGACGCCCGCGCGGTCGCCGTTCCCGATTCGCGGTACACGGCCGCGAGATCGTCGGCGAATGCCGCGGTGCCCGAGCCCTCGGCACCGTCGATCGCGACGATGACGCGGCCGGCCGGATAGTTGTGCGCGATCTCCGCTCTCAGATCGCGCAGGAAGGCCGTGCGCGGTGTCGTCGCCAGCTGCATGGCGCCAGCTTAGGCCGGGCGCCGAGCGGGCGAACTCTCCGGCGAAGGGAAGGGACGCGAGCGCAGGCCCGACGCGAACGGGAGCTCGACCCGAGCCAGGCTCGACCCGAGCGCGAGCCGCGGACCGTCGACGGCGGGGCGCGCCGGCGAGGATATCCTTTCGGGATGCAGTCGACGCTCGCCACGACGGATGCACGAGCATCCGGCAGCGGCGCCGATGACCTTGCCCGAGTGCTGAACGACTGGTTCCGACGCGAGGCCAGGGACCTGCCGTGGCGCCGTCCGGGGTTCGGGGCGTGGGGCATCCTGGTCAGCGAGGTCATGCTGCAGCAGACGCCCGTCGTGCGCGTCATCCCCCGGCTGGCCGAATGGCTCGATCGGTGGCCGACGCCGTCCGATCTCGCGGACGCGCCGCCATCCGAGGCGATCAGGGCCTGGGCAGGCCTCGGCTACCCGCGCAGGGCACTGCGCCTTCACGCCTGCGCCGTCGCGATAGCCGAGCGCCACGGCGGCGAGGTGCCCAGCGATATCGAGGAGCTGCTCGCGCTGCCCGGTATCGGCGACTACACGGCTCGGGCTGTCGCGGCTTTCGCCTACGGTAAGCGCCACCCCGTCGTCGACACGAACGTGCGCCGGTTCCTGGCGCGCTGCGTCGACGGGCTCGGCGAGCCCGGTCCGCCCGCCGTTCGACGGGATCTGGCCTCGATGGAGTCCGTGCTTCCCGTCGACGACGCAGAGGCCAGGGTGTTCAACGCCGCGGCCATGGAGCTGGGAGCGGTGATCTGCACCGCGCGAGCGCCTCGATGCGGACTCTGCCCCGTCGCGAGCGAATGCGCGTGGCTGGGCGCTGGCAAGCCGGCATACCTCGGCGCACGACGCGCCGTGCAGAAGCGGTACGAGGGCAGCGATCGCCAGGCGCGCGGCATCCTGCTGGCGACGCTTCGCAAGGCGGTCGCGCCGGTTCCGGCCGACGAGCTCGAAACGCTATGGCCGCATCGCGAGCAGCGCGCGCGTGCCCTGGCCGGTCTCGTCTCCGACGGTCTCGCCGTCGCCGGAGACGACGGCTACCGCCTGCCGGACTGACGGACCGGAGTTCCGCGCCCGGCGACCGGCGGTCGTCCGCCGCGGTGAGGATGAAGGACCCTCGTCAGAAGCGTCGCGCGTGCTCCACGGATTCCCATTCGTCGTGATCGCGCACGGCCTGGATGTCGCGATACGCACGTTCGTCGTCGCGCGTGGCGATGGCTCCGCGACCGAGCACGGCGCGAGGAATCCACTTCCACAGCACGAACCGCTTCTTGCGACTCGGCTTGGCGACGTAGCCGTGCTCGATGCCCTGGAGCGCGACGGAACGCTTCGACCGTGCCGTGAACGAGTGCTCGGATGCCATGTTCTGAGTCATGGCTCTCACGTTACGAACATGCAGATTCTGCCACCAGGTGGCACAGAGACTACCTTCACAAAGATCCAGCCAGTACAGTGGCAGCATGATTCGCAGCGTCGCGGTGCCCGTGATCGATGACCTCGCCATGTTCGAGTTCGGCCTGCTCAACGAGGTGTTCGGGCTCGACCGCACCGACTATTCCGATGTGCCCAGGCTGGACTTCCGCGTCTGCGGCGTCCAGGCGGGCCGGCCGGTGCGCACACAGGCAGGCATCCCCATCACTCCCGAGTTGGGGCTCGAGGCGATGGACGACGCCGATGTCATCGCCGTGCCTGCAGCCAGGGTGCGAGCGGACGACGAGTACCCCGCCGAGCTGCTCGCGGCGCTGCGGCGGGCATCCGAGCGGGGTGCGATCATGCTGAGCGCGTGCTCTGGCGCCTTCCTGCTCGGCGCAGCGGGACTGCTCGAGGGCAGGCCGTGCACCACGCACTGGCGGTATGCAGACGACCTGCAGGCGAGGCATCCGAGCGCGCGGGTCGATCCGGACGTGCTCTTCGTCGACGACGGCGATCTCATCACGAGCGCGGGAACGGCGGCGGGCATCGACGCCAGCCTGCACCTGGTGCGCAGGGAGCTGGGCAGCGGGGTGGCGAACGTGATCGCGCGCAACATGGTGGTGCCACCCCAGCGCGACGGCGGCCAGCGGCAGTACATCAGCCGGCCGGTGCCCGAGGCCGAGTGCGATGCACTCGTCGACGTGCTGGCGTTCATGAACGACAACCTGGCCGATCAGCACTCGGTGGCGTCGCTGGCCAGGCTCGCGCACATGTCCACTCGCACCTTCGCACGTCGTTTCGTGGCCGAGACGGGGGTGACGCCCATGCAGTGGCTCACCTCGCAACGCGTGCTGCACGCGCGCCTGTTGCTGGAGACGACGGATGCCTCCATCGACGAGATCGCGGCCACGTGCGGCTTCGGCAGCGCCACCCTGTTCCGCCACCATTTCTCTCGCGAGGTGGGTGTGGCACCGAGCGCGTACCGTCGCTCGTTCGCGCGCGACGACGCCGGTTCGCGGAGCGACGCCACCGGGGGCGACCGGGATTCCGAGCGTGTCGGCATGCGCGTCGCAGCCATTGCCTGACCACGGGCCCTATGCTGTGCTTTCGATGCCCGAAAGTCCGCTCTCCGCTTCGCCGTACGACGTGCTCGGCGTGCCCGTGTCGGCCAGCCAGGAGGAGTTGCGCCGCGCGTACCGCCGCATGCTGAGACAGGCGCATCCCGACACCGGCGGGTCGGAGGCCCTGTTCGTGACCGTGCAGCGCGCGTGGGCCGCGATCGGCACGCCGGAGGCGAGGGCGGCATACGACAGGGGCAAGGGCCTGCACGAGACGACTCAGCACACCTGGGCACCGCGGCCTGCGCGCGCGCCACGCCAGCAGTCCAGGCCGCAGACGCGATCGTACGGGCACCCCGGCGGATACTCGCGCGAGCGCTACCTGAATCTGGTGCGCGAATGGGTCGGCCGTGGTGAGCCGCTGCCGGATCCCTACGATCCCGCCCTCGTGCGAACGGCGCCGCGCGAGATCCGTCATGCGCTGGCCGACGCCCTCGCGGAGGAGACGACGGCGCGCGCGCTCACGGGGCTCGGCATTGGGTACACGGTGTGGCACGACGTGGATGCGACGGGCCGCGCCGCATCCGCCGCCGGCCGGGTGGAGAAGATCGACCACGTCGTGCTCGGGCCCTCTGGCTTGTTCGCGGTGCAGTCGGAGGACTGGGCGACCAGAGCGACCGTGCGGCGAGGCGATCTCGTGCCGGAGGGCGAGGCATCCGGATACGACAGGCAGCCGCTGCACGAGCTCGCCGGACGCGCTCGCACTCTCGGCCGCGCCACCGGGGTCAAGTTCACCGTCGCCGTCGTCGTCTTGCCCGATCAGGACCTGGACGACCCGGTGACCGTCGTGGGGCGGTCGCGCGGCATCGCTCTCGTTGCTGCGCAGTCATCCGTGCTCGCGCACCTGCTGCGCACGGGGGTCGCCGACACGCCTCGGCCGGACGGCACCGCCCTGTTCGAGCTGCGCACGAGGCTGCAACAGGGGATCAGGTTCGTGTGAGAACGCCTGCCGGCGATCTCAGTCGTCGTCCTCGTCGAATTCGCGCGGCTTGACGTAGGGGTCTTCGTCGCCCGCATACTGAGCGGATGCCGCCAGCCTCGCGACCTCAGCATCGCGCTCGTGCGCGGCCCTCAGCAGATCCTCGATGTGCGCGGCGTTCTCCGGAATGGCGTCGGGGATGAACTCCAGCGACGGCGTGAGGCGCACCTGGATGTTCCTGCCCACCTCGGTGCGCAGCATCCCCGTCGCCGCCTTCAGGGCGGCAGCGGAGTCCTCGCGCTCCTTGTCCGTGCCGTACACCGTGTAGAACACGCTGGCGTGCTGCAGGTCACCCGTCACACGGACGTCGGTGATGGTCACGAAGCCCAGCCTCGGGTCGCGTAGACCCTTGTCCAGTCTCCTGGCGACGATCTCCTTGATGCGGTCGGCGAGCTTGCGAGCCCGTGCTTCGTCAGCCATTCCAAACCTCTCTCACTCCCCCGGCCGCGCGACGGCGGGAGGGGCTGCCGCTCGGCCTCTCTCGCACGAGCGATGGAGCGCTACGCGCCCTGTGTTCACTTGACCGGGCCCGAGACGGGCTCGGCGCGAAAAGAGCGGGGGCCAGAAATGGCCCCCGCTCTCTGCGTGCTACGCACGCGGCTTTTCGCGCAATTCGATCGTCTCGATCTCGTCGCCGACCTGGATGTCGTTGTACCGTCCGAGACCGATACCGGCCTCGAAGTCCGGACGGACCTCGGTGACGTCATCCTTGAACCGTCGCAGCGACTCGATGGTGAGGTTGTCGCCCACCACGACGCCGTCGCGGATGACCCGCGCCTTGGCGTTGCGCGTGATGATTCCGCTGCGCACGTAGACACCGGCGATGTTGCCGAACTTGGACGAACGGAACACCTCGCGGATCTCGGCGACGCCGGACTGCACCTCTTCGAACTCGGGCTTGAGCATGCCCTTGAGCGAGTTCTCGATGTCGTCGATGGCGTTGTAGATGACCGAGTAGAACCGCACGTCGATTCCCTCGCGCGCGGCGCGCTCGCGCGCCTTGACGTCGGGCCGCACATTGAACCCGATCACGATCGCGTTGTCGATCGTGGCCAGGTCGATGTCGCTCTCGGTGATCGCGCCGACGCCACGGTGCAGGATGCGCAGCTGAACGCTGTCGTCCACCTCGATCTTCATGAGCGACTCCTCCAGCGCCTCGACGGCACCGGACACGTCACCCTTGATGATGAGGTTGAGGGACTCGACCTTGCCCTCCTCGAGAGCACGCGTGAAGTCCTCGAGGCTGATGCGCTTGCGCGCCTTCGCCAGCTGCGCATTGCGTTCGGCCGCTTCGCGCTTCTCGGCGATCTGCCTGGCCGTGCGGTCCTCCTCGGTGACAATGAACGTGTCACCTGCGCGGGGAACGCTGGACAGACCCTGCACCTGGACGGGTCGCGACGGCAGAGCCGCCTCGACGGCGTCGCCGTTCTCGTCCTGCATGGCGCGGACGCGTCCGTACGCCGTTCCGGCGACGATCGAGTCGCCGACGCGGAGCGTTCCCGACTGGATGAGCACGGTCGCCACGGCACCACGGCCCTTGTCGAGCTTGGCCTCGATGGCCACGCCGCGGGCATCCTTGTCGGGGTTGGCCCGCAGGTCGAGACCGGCGTCGGCCGTGAGCAGTACGGCGTCGAGCAGATCGGTGATGCCGATGTTCTCGCGGGCGGAGACGTCGACGAAGATCGTCTCGCCACCGTACTCCTCGGCGACCAGCCCGAACTCGGTGAGCTGCTGGCGCACCTTGGCGGGGTTGGCATCCGGCTTGTCGATCTTGTTCACCGCGACCACGATGGGCACGTCGGCCGCCTGAGCGTGGTTCAGCGCCTCGATGGTCTGCGGCATGATGCCGTCGTCTGCCGCGACCACCAGGATCGCGATGTCGGTCACTTGCGCTCCACGGGCACGCATGGCGGTGAACGCCTCGTGACCCGGCGTGTCGATGAACGTGATCGGACGCTCGACGTTCTCGTGCACCGTCGTGATCTGGTACGCGCCGATGTGCTGCGTGATGCCGCCGGCCTCGCCCGCCACCACGTTGGTGTTGCGGATGGCGTCGAGCAGTCGCGTCTTACCGTGATCGACGTGGCCCATGACGGTGACCACGGGCGGGCGGGGAACCAGATCCTCGTCCGACTCCTCTTCCAGCTCGGCATCGAGGTCGATGTCGAAGCCCTCGAGGAGCTCCCTGTCCTCGTCCTCCGGCGACACGATCTGGATCTTGTAGCCCAGCTCGGCGCCGAGCACCTCGAACGTCGCCTCATCGAGCGACTCTGTCGCCGTCGCCATCTCACCGAGGTGGAAGAGCACGGTCACGAGGTTGCCGGGGCTCGCATCGATCTTGTCCGCGAAATCGCTGATGGATGCACCGCGACGAAGGCGGATGACCGTGCCGCCGTCACCGCGGGGTACGCTGACGCCGCCGATCGACGGCGCCTCGCGCATCTCGAATTCCTGACGCTTCGTGCGCTTCGACTTGCGGGCCTTGCTCTTTCCGCCGCCACGACCGAAGGCACCGGCGGTTCCACCGCCGGGACCACGGCCACGGCCGCCACCACCTGCGGGGCGTGGACCGCCGAAGCCGCCGCCTGGACGGTTGAAGCCGCCCGCGCCTGCACCTGCGCCACCCGGGCGCTGGAAACCGCCTGGACGCCCGCCGCCAGCACCTGCCGGGCGGGGTCCGCGCTGGCCTGCACCGGCAGGGCGGGGTCCGCCTGGTCGGGGCGAGCCGGGTCGCGGAGCCTGCGGACGCGGGATGTTGCCCGGAGTCGGACGCTGTCCCATGCCCTGGGAGCTGGCGAACGGGTTGTTGCCGGGGCGCGGCGTTCCCGCCGGACGCTGCCCCATGCCTTGCGAGCTCGCAAACGGATTGTTGCCGGGACGCGGTCCGCCTGGGCGGGGGCCGCCGGGACGAGCGGCAGGGGCGTCGCCCGGCCGGGACGCGGGCTTCGCGTCGGCCGGCTTCGATTCCGCCGACCCGGTGTCGGCCGATCGGGCCTCCGCGGGCTTCGCCGCTTCGCGCCTGGTCTCGGGCGCGGGCGTCGCAGCAGGCCTCGGAGCGGCGGGCTTCGGCGCGGCTGCGCCTGCCGGCACGGTCGCCGGGGTTCCCGCTTGCTTGGATGCCGCGGTCGCCACGGGCTTGGCGGGCGCGGCGGACGGCGCGCCGTCTGCCTGCAGCGCAGCTCTCAGCTTGCGCGCGACCGGGGGTTCGATGCTCGACGACGGTCCTTTGACGAATTCGCCGAGTTCCTTGAGCTTCGCGAGTGCGACCTTGCTGTCGACGCCGAGCTCGCTCGCGATCTCATGTACACGTGGTTTTGCAGCCACAATTCTCCTGTTCGGGACTCGCCCGAGCAGGGGCAAGCCTTAGTGGTGGACGGGTCTCATTTCGAGCCGCTCATCAGTTGTCCATTAGCCGTTCAGCCTGTTCTCTAGTGGCCGGGTGTCCAGAGGTCCTTCGACCCGGAGCGCACGCCCGAAGGCTCTGCGCCGGATCGCTTTGTCGAGACACTCGGAAGTCGGATGCAGCCACGCACCCCGGCCGGGCATCCGGGCGGACTCATCCGCCACCAGCTGCGAATTCCGGGCGACAACCCTCAGAAGCGAGGATCGGGGGGCGCGGGAACGGCATCCGACGCACGTTCTCACAGCCTCCATGGTACCCCACACGCCGCACCCGCCCGCGCCGCGGCCCGCATCCGCGAAACAGGCATGGTCGCGCTTTCCTCTTCAAAACAGGCGCGATCGGCCTGTTGTGGAGAGATGTGCCTGCAAGCACCGGGCCGTGTCCGGCTGGATGTCTGGCTACTTTCCACTGCAGCGTCGGCTTCCGCGGTCTACCCGCACAGACGACGCCACCGGCATCGCCGCCTGTTCGCGAGCCTGGGTGAGCAACGGATGCTTGCAGCTCCGCGGATGCCCTGCACCGGGAACAGCAGAGATCGCGCTCTCGCACCCGAAACAGCAGAATTCCTCCTGTTCCCGGCGACATCTGCTGTTTCCAGTGCGCGCAGGAGACAGCTGCCGCGTCGGCTTCCGCGGTCTACCGCAGAGGCGATGCCACCGGCATCGCCTGGCTGCCGCCTTTCGCGAAGATCGTTACCCAGCCGTATCCGGCTGGATATCGATCTTCGCGCCCGTCAGCTTGGCGGCCAGTCGGGCGTTCTGGCCCTCCTTGCCGATCGCGAGAGAGAGCTGGTAATCGGGGACGAGCGCGCGAACGGCCTTCAACGACTCGTCCACGACGAACGCCCTCGTCACCTTCGCAGGAGACAACGCGCTCGCCACGAACGTGGGAAGGTCGGGCGAATAGTCGACGATGTCGATCTTCTCGTTGTTCAGTTCCGCGGTGACGGCCCGCACGCGCTGGCCGAGCTCACCGATGCAGGCGCCCTTGGCGTTCACGCCCGGCTGGTTCGCCCGCACGGCGATCTTCGTGCGGTGCCCTGCCTCACGGGCGAGCGACACGATCTCGACGACGCCGCTCGCGATCTCGGGCACCTCCAGCGCGAAGAGCTTGCGGACGAGCGCCGGATGCGTGCGCGAGACCGTGATGGACGGTCCCTTCAGCCCCTTGGAGACGCTCGTCACGTACACGCGGACGCGCGATCCGTGCGTGTACTCCTCCCCCGGCACCTGCTCCTCGGGGGGAAGGATCCCCTCGACGGACCCGAGGTCGACGTGGATCATGCGAGGATTGGGCCCCTGCTGGATGACGCCGGCGACCACGTCACCCTCCCGGCCCTTGAACTCGCCGAGCACGGCGTCATCCTGGATGTCGCGCAACCGCTGGTTGATCACCTGCTTCGCCGCGAACGCCGCGATGCGACCGAAGTCGCTTGGACTGTCCTCCGACTCGCCGATGACCTTGCCGTCTTCGTCGAACTCGGGAACATGCACGGTGACGTGCCCGGTCTTGCGGTCCAGGTGCACGCGGGCTGCAGGCGACTCCTCACTGTGCCCCTGGCTGTGCCGATGCTCCGCCTGGTTGGTGTGCTTGAGGTAGGCCGTCAGAATGGCCTGCTCGATGATCTCGACGAGCTCGTCGAACGGGATCTCCCGTTCGCGCTCCATCAGACGCAAGACGCTGAGGTCGATGTCCACCTTCGGCCCCCTTTATTCAGTTCGAAGTCAGTCTTCAAGTGAAGGCCCGCAGTCACATGGACCGCGGGCGTCACGCCAGTGCCCTCGCAGGGCTGACCATTCAGGATACCGGATCGGAACGGGCTCGTCACGGCCCGATCTCCCTGGCCCGGACCCGTCGTCTCGCCGCGCACTCTGCGGGTACTGTGACCGCATGATCCACGGCCAGGCATCCGCTCCCGACGCGTCAGGGACGCGGGCGAAGCACGGTCGAGGCATGCGTGGCGCCGCCGAGACGGCGGACGACGACGCTAAGGAAGCGGCTTCCGTAGCCGAGGGCTCGCCGATCCTCCGCCTCGCCACTCGCATCGGCCTGGCCATGCTGGGCGTCGTGCACGTCGTCATCGGCGGCATCGCGATCTCGGCGGCGACGCATTCGGGCGGTGGCGAGGCCGACCAGTCGGGGGCGATGTCGCAGATCGCTCGTACACTGGGCGGCGACATCCTGCTCTGGCTGATGTTCATCGCCCTCGGTGGGCTCGCGTTCTGGCAGGTCGCTCAGTTCGTGCTGGTGCATGAGCGAATCGCGGTCAAGCGCTGGGGCAGGCGCATCTCGGAGGGCGGAAAGTGCATCGCGTACGCGGTGCTCGCGGTCAGCGCGCTGGTGTTCGCACTCGGCGGCCGGCAGAACTCCCAGCACACCCTGGAGACCACGAGCCGGTGGCTGCTGGGCGCGCCGGGGGGCGCGATCGTGGTGTTCATCGTGGGAGGAACGGTCGTCGGGGTCGGCATCGGCTTCCTCGTCATCGGGGTCCGCGCGAGCTTCCGCAAACTGCTCAGGATGCCATCTGGCGGCTGGCGCTTCGTCGTCATCGTGGTGGGCGTGATCGGGTACGTCGCCAAGGGCATCGCGCTCGGCGTCGTCGGCGTGTTCTTTCTGATCGCCGCCGTCACCGGCAATGCTCACGCTGCAGGCGGCATGGATCCCGCTCTGAAGCTGATGAGGCACGTGCCCTTCGGCAACACCACCCTCGCGCTCCTCGGGTGCGGCCTCATCGTCTACGGGCTGTTCTGCGGCATCCGGGCGGTGCGCGGAAAGCTGTGAGGGGAGCCAAGGAGGCCTCGGGCGGCGAGCCCGGCGACGGCCGAGGCGCGGTCAGCCCTCCGTGGTCCGCGACCAGCGCGTCTTATCGAGCGCAGGCGCGCTGCCCAAGGCGTTGAGCGCCCTGATCAGCCTGTGCAGCTCCCCCACGCGGAACTGATCGAGGCGCAGCACGAGCCTGGGCAGCTCGAGACGATCCTGGTCGACCCGCTCGGCGCGCAGCGGTTCCGTGCGCGCGATGCCGCCGTCGGGCGCCAGCTCGCCGAAACGCTCGTTGAGCGAGGCGATCTCGGCATCCGTCGGATCTGCCTTGAGCCGGAGCACGAGTCGATGGCCGACCCATCTGAGCGAGTCGTAGTTGCGCCAGAACCCGGTGATCTCCGACACGGCGGCATCGACGGAGTCGGTGATCAGCACGCGGTCGAAGTCGTCGGGCGAGATGACACCGGTGGTGATCAGCTGCTCGTCGACGAACCGACGCAGGCCGGCCCAGAACGTGCCACCTGGAGCATCCAGCAGCACGATCGGAACGGGCTCCGCCTTGCCGGTCTGCTGCAGCGTGAGCAGCTCGAACATCTCGTCGAGCGTGCCGAAACCGCCGGGCAGGCAGATGAAGCCGCTCGATTCCTTCACCAGCATGAGCTTGCGCGTGAAGAAGTACTTCATCGTGACGACGTTCGGGTCGTCCTGCACGGCATCCTCGGGATGCTCCTCGAACGGCAGCCGGATCGACACCCCGATCGACCGCTTGGGCCCCGCGCCCTGCACGGCAGCCTGCATGATGCCGGGCCCCGCGCCGGTCACGGCGATCCATCCCCGATCGGCCAGCGCCGACGTCACGTCCATGGTCTGGCGGTACAGGGCGTCCTGCTGCCTCGTACGGGCGGATCCGAAGATGGTCACCTTGGGCACGTCGACGTACGGCGCGAACAGCCGGAACGCAGCCCGCATCTCCTCGAGCGACGCCGAGACGATCTTCAGGTCGAGGCGGCCGGGCGCATCCATGCCCAGGCCGGCGCCCGTGGCGAGGATGCGCAGCACCAGGTCGCGGTCCTCGTGGATGCCGGCGCTCATCACCGCATCCCGCAGCTCCTCGGCTACGGCCGGCGGAAGGGCATCCATGGCGTCGTCAGGCATGAAGCCAGGATGACACGCGTGTCACGGCCCAGGGCCGCCACCGCTCAGGCGCCGGCGGCGACACCCCGCGCGGCAAGCGCTCCCGCTACGTCGGCGATGTCGACCTTGCTGCGCTCCCCCGTGCGGCGGTCCCACAGCTCGACGACGCCCTCGGCCGCATCCCGGCCGACGACGACGATGTGCGGCACGCCGACGAGCTCGGCATCGCCGAACTTCACGCCGGGAGACACCTTCGGGCGGTCGTCGTAGAGAACGTCGAGGCCGGATGCCTCGAGCGAGGCCACCACGCTCTCCGCCACCTCGTACACGGCGGTGTCCTTGCCCGTCGCCACGACGTGCACGTCGAACGGCGCGACGGACTCCGGCCAGATCAGGCCCTTCTCGTCGTTGTTCTCCTCGGCGATGATCGCGAGGATGCGCGTGATGCCGATGCCGTACGAGCCCATCGTCACCGTGACGAGCTTGCCGTTCTCGTCGAGCACCTTGAGGCCCAGCGCGTCGGCGTACTTGCGGCCCAGCTGGAACACGTGGCCGATCTCCATGCCGCGAGCCAGCTCGACCGGGCCCGAGCCGTCGGGTGCCGGGTCGCCCGGCAGCACCTCGGCGACCTCGACGGTCTCGTCCCATCCGAAGTCGCGCCCCGCGACCAGCCCCAGAACGTGCTTGCCCTCGATGTTGGCGCCCGTCAGCCAGCCGGTGCCGTCGACGACCCGGGGATCGACCGCGTAGCGGACGCCGGTGCGCGACTCCTCGCCCAGCACGGGACCCTCCGGCGACCACGGTCCGATGTAGCCCTTGACGAGGCCGGGCTTCTTCGCGAAGTCGGCGTCGGTGGCCGGTTCCACCCCGGCGGGCGCGAACGCGACCTCCGCGCGCTTCATGTCCACCTCGCGGTTGCCCGGCAGCCCGACGACGACGATCTCCCGCGTCCCGTCGAGGTGCGTGAGCGCCAGCACCACGTTCTTCAGCGTGTCGGCGGCGGTCCACGCCCGGCCGTCCGGACGAGGATGCTTCTCATTGGCGATGGCCACGAGCGTTTCGATCGTCGGCGTGTTCGGGGTGTCCACGACCTCTTGAGGCGTGAGCTTCTCGTAGGACCGCGTGGGCGGGGGCGTCGTGGTGAACGCTTCCACGTTCGCCGCATAGCCGCCTGGCGACTGCACGAACGTGTCCTCGCCGACCGGGGTCGGGTGCAGGAACTCCTCGCTACGGGATCCGCCCATGGCGCCGGCATCCGCCTGCACGATCACGTAGGACAGGCCGAGCCGCGTGAAGACGCGCTCGTACGCCGCGCGCTGCGCCTCGTACGAAGCGTCGAGTCCGGCATCCGTGTAGTCGAAGGAGTAGGCGTCCTTCATCGTGAACTCGCGGCCGCGCAGCAGCCCAGCCCTCGGGCGGGCCTCGTCGCGGTACTTGTCCTGGATCTGGTAGATCGTGATCGGCAGGTCTTTGTATGACGAGTACAGGTCTTTGACGAGGAGCGTGAACGCCTCCTCGTGCGTCGGCGCGAGCAGGTAGTCGCCGCCCTTGCGGTCCTGCAGACGGAACAGCAGGTCGCCGTACTCCTCCCAGCGACCCGTCGCCTCGTACGCCTCTCGCGGCATCAGAGCGGGGAAGTGCACCTCTTGGGCGCCCGCCGCAGCCATCTCCTCGCGCACGATCTGCTCGATCTTCGCCTTCACGCGCAGGCCGAGTGGGAGCCAGGCGAAGATGCCTGCCGCCTGGCGACGGATGTACCCGGCGCGTACGAGCAGCCGATGGCTCGCGACCTCGGCGTCGGCGGGATCTTCGCGGAGGGTGCGGAAGAAGAAGTTCGAGAGACGGGTGACCACGCGTCAAGTCTAGGGTTGACCTCGTGCCCCTCCGTCGCGCTCGCCTGACCGCCTCGACGGCGCAGAGCGAGCTGGCCGAGTCGCTGGCCGTGCTCCGCACGGAGCTCGCGATCCCCGAGACGTTCCCCGCCGACGCGCTGGCCGAGGCGGATGCCGTAGGGGCCACCCCTCCGCGGCTCGACCTGCGCGACGTGCCGTTCGTCACGCTCGACCCGGCCGGCGCTCTGGACCTCGACCAGGCGTTCCACCTGGAGCGCTCGGGATCGGGGTGGCGCGTGCGCTATGCCATCGCCGACGTCCCCGGCTTCGTCGCTCCCGGCGGCGCCGTTGATGCCGAGGCGCGCAAACGCGGACAGACCTTGTATGCGCCCGACGGCACGGTGCCACTGCACCCACCGGCGGTCGGCGAGGACAAGGCGTCCCTCCTGCCCGGCAGGGACAGGCCGGCGCATGTCTGGAGCTTCGACCTCGACGATGCGGGAGCGGCGACATCCAGCCGCGTCGAGCGCGCCTGGATCCGTTCGAGGGCACAGCTCGACTACGTCACGACTGAGCGAGCGCTCGACGCGGGCGACGCCGACTCCCCAGCGGCGCTGCTTCCCGAGGTGGGCAGGGCTCGTCTCGAGCAGGAGCGCCTGCGCGGCGGCGCGAGCCTCAACCTGCCTGATGAGGAGATCGTGCGGGATGCCTCAGGTGCATACGACATCAGGAGGCGGCGGCCGCTTCCGCTCGAGGACTGGAACGCGCAGCTGTCCCTCCTTACCGGGCTGGCGGCCGCGGAGATGATGCTCGAGGCCGGCGTCGGCATCCTGCGCACCATGCCGGCGGCGGACGACGTCGCCGTCGCAGCGTTCCGCGCGAGAACGGCGGCTCTGGGGATGCCGTGGGGCACCGATGTCCCTTACGGGGAGTACCTGCGCCGCCTCGACCGCGACGACCCTCAGACGCTCGCCGTGCTGCAGGCCGCGGCATCGCTCTTCCGCGGCGCCGGCTATGCGGCCTTCGACGGACGACGTCCGGCCGACGCGATGCAAGCGGCGGTCGCAGCGCCCTACGCTCACGTGACCGCGCCGTTGCGCCGGCTGGTCGATCGCTGGGGCCTCGTCGTGTGCGAGTCGATCTCCTCCGGCACCGAGGTCCCGGGCTGGGTGCGGGAGAGCCTGCCGGCGGTTCCGCGCCTGATGCAGGCGTCGACGGACCGCGCATCGCGACTCTCCTCCGGGTCCATCGACAGGGTCGAGGCCGCGCTGTTGAAGGATCGCATCGGCGACACGTTCACGGCGTGGGTGCTCGAGGTGCACGACGGACGGGCGCGCATCCAGCTGACGGAGCCCGTCGTGACGTCGTCGTGCCGCGTCGCCGACTCGGTGCGCGCCGGCATGACGCTCACGGTGCGGCTCCTGCAGGCTGACATCGCGAAGGGAACCGTCGAGTTCACGGCTGCAGACAGCAACACCTTCAGGCAGGAGGAGGCGGCGTCATGACGACCATCCTGTTGACGGGCTTCGAGCCGTTCGGCTCGGATGCCGTCAACCCCTCGGGCGAGGCCGTGCGGCTCATCGCCTCCCGATGGAGCCGGCCGGAGCGGCTGGTCACGGACGTGCTCCCCGTGACATTCAGGGGCTCCGCCCTGCGACTGGCTGAGTTGCTCGAGAAGCACCGACCGGACGTCGTCGTGGCGACCGGGCTGGCAGGAGGCCGGTCCCGCGTCTCGATCGAGCGCGTCGGCGTGAACCTCCTCGACGCGCGCATCCCGGACAACGACGGCGAGCAGCCCGTCGACGAGCCGTCGTTGCCTGGTGGGCCTGCCGCCGTCTTCTCCTCGCTGCCGGTGAAGGCGATCGTGCGGGATGTCGCGGCGGCGGGTGTCCCCGTGGAGGCGTCGCTGACGGCCGGGTCGTATGTGTGCAACCACGTGCTCGTGCACGCCGCCGCATGGGCGGAGGGCTCAGGCGCCCGCGCGGGCTTCATCCATCTTCCCTGGGCAGAGCGGCAGGCGCCCCACGGCGAACCTGAGCTTGCTCTCGGGCAGTCGGCGCTCGCCATCGAGACGGCGATCCGCACGACGCTGGAGACCGCCGACGACGTGCATGCTGCCGGCGGCGCGCTGCACTGAGCGCGGTGTGTCCCGATCGATCGGTGACGTATCGCGCCGTCGGTGCGACGGGTCAGTGCCCGACAGTGACCGACGGCTCGCCCACCGGAGCGGCGGCGCCCATCTCGTCCGCGATCCGGTTCGCTTCCGCGATCAGCGTCTCGACGATCTCGGACTCGGGCACCGTCTTGATCACCTCGCCCTTGACGAAGATCTGGCCCTTTCCGTTGCCGGATGCCACGCCGAGGTCGGCCTCGCGGGCCTCGCCCGGACCGTTCACGACGCATCCCATCACCGCGACGCGCAGCGGCACGCTCATGCCCTGCAGGCCCTCGGTGACGTTGTCGGCCAGCGAGTACACGTCCACCTGGGCGCGACCGCACGACGGGCAGGAGACGATCTCGAGCTTGCGCTCGCGCAGGTTGAGCGACTGCAGGATCTGCAGACCCACCTTGACCTCCTCCACCGGCGGAGCGGAGAGCGAGACGCGGATCGTGTCTCCGATGCCCTCGGACAAGAGGATGCCGAACGCCGTCGCCGACTTGATGGTGCCCTGAAAGGCGGGGCCCGCCTCGGTGACGCCAAGGTGCAGCGGCCAGTCCCCGCGCTCGGCGAGCAGCCGGTAGGCCTTCACCATGACGATCGGGTCGTTGTGCTTGACCGAGATCTTGAAGTCGTGGAAGTCGTGCTCCTCGAACAGGCTGGCCTCCCACACCGCCGACTCGACGAGCGCCTCAGGCGTGGGCTTTCCGTACTTCTGCAGAATGCTGGGCTCCAGCGAACCCGCATTCACGCCGATGCGAAGCGAGACACCGGCCTCCTTGGCCCGCCTCGCGATCTCTCCCACCTGGTCGTCGAACTTGCGGATGTTGCCCGGGTTCACCCGCACAGCGGCACATCCGGCGTCGATGGCCGCGTACACGTAGTTGGGCTGGAAGTGGATGTCGGCGATCACCGGGATCTGCGACTTCTTCGCGATGATGGGCAGGGCCTCGGCGTCGTCGCGGCTGGGAACCGCGACGCGCACGATGTCGCATCCGGATGCCGTCAGCTCGGCGATCTGCTGCAGCGTCGCGTTGATGTTGGTCGTCGGCGTCGTGGTCATCGACTGCACGCTGATCGGGGCATCCCCGCCGACGAGCACCTTGCCCACCCGGATCTGCCGCGACTTGCGGCGCGGGTGGAGCACTTCCGGGACCTTCGGCATACCGAGATTCACTGCTGGCACGCCCATCAGCCTACGACGGCCGCCTGATCGCGGCGTGGGCGCTCCACGAGACAGGACCCGCCTTCATCCGCCTGCGCGATTCGGCGATCAGCCGGGCAGCGTGATGGGCTTGACGATGTCGGCGTACGCGAGAAGCAGGCTCATCGCGCCGAGCACGATGATCACCGCATAGGTCAGGGGCATGAGCCTCGCCATGTCGACCGGCTTCGGGCCCGGCTCGCGCCTCGTGGCCTTGAACCAGCCGCGCTTCAGCCACTCCCAGATGGCGCCGGCGATGTGGCCGCCATCGAGCGGGAGCAGCGGGATCATGTTGAACACGAAGAGCGCGAGGTTCAGCGACGCGAGCAGGCTGAGCATCAGCTGGATCTTGGAGACGAAGGCGTACGACGAGCTGTCGGCGATCTCGCCCGCCATGCGGCCGACGCCGATGATGCCGACCGGGCTGGATACCGAACGCTCGCTGGATCCGAACGCCGCGTTCCACACGCCTACCATGCGCTCGGGAAGGTTCACCACGACGCCTGCGACCTGGCCGAGCTGCTGTCCCGTCGTCGCGAGCGCCGTCGCGGGCGACTGACGCTGCAACGCCGTCGTCGGAGAGATGCCGATCATCCCGACGACTTTTGTGGATGTCTTGCCCGTCTTCGGATCCGTCACCTCCGAATGCGTCTTCTGCGGCGTCACGGTGAGCGTGACGCGCTCGCCCGATCGTTCGACGACCACCGGCACCGTCTGCCCCGCCGACTGCTGGATCTTCGTCGACAACTGGTTCCAGCTCGTGATCGGCGTGCCGCCGTATTCGAGGATGCGATCGCCCGCCTTGAGACCGGCCGCCGCGGCGGGCGAGGCGGGATCGGACGACCCGCACGTGGCGGACGACGAGGACGCGGGCTTCAGGCACTCCGACACGCTCTGCACCGTCGTGGTCGCCGTCTGGACGCCGATGCCGCACAACATGATCAGGATGAGCACGAACGCGATCACGAGGTTCATGAACGGACCGGCGAGCATGATCACGATGCGCTTGAGCGGATGCAACAGGTAGAACGCCCTGTGCTCCTCGCCGTCGGGGATGGTGTCGGCGCTGGCCTGCCTCGCCTCCTCCGCCATGCTGCTGAGCACGCTCCGCCGCTGCTGCGCCCGCTCCTCGGCCGGTGCGCCGATCGCGCCATCCGTCATCACGAGCGAGTTGTAGAAGCCGGTCGACGCATCCCGGGGCGCCTCGCCGGGATGCTTGGGCGGGAACATCCCGATCATGGCGATGTACCCGCCGAGCGGCAGCATCTTGACGCCGTACTCGGTCTCGCCCCTGCGGAACGAGAACAGCGTCTTGCCGAAGCCGATCATGTACTGCGTGACCTTGACGCCGAACGCCTTCGCGGCCGTCAGGTGGCCGAGTTCGTGCAGCGCGATCGAGACGGCGAGACCGACCACGAAGATCAGCACGCCGACGACGAAGGGCAGCACAGAGGACATGGAGAAATCGTAGCCAGCCGATCCTGTGCTGCGCCCTGACGTGAGCCAGGCTCTCGGCGAACGCAGGCCGGCCTCGGCGAGGGTTGACGGCGTCCCCTCACGAAACGCATAGACAGGCCACGTTAGGGTGAGTTGCTGACGCCTGCGACCGGATCGACCGTTGCCGGCGACCCACGCTCTTTCTCCATCCCCCTTATACGAAGAGGACGACAGATGGCTACTGGCCGCGGTGCGAACGGTCCGAGCAAGAAGGACCGCAGGGAGGCTGCACGCGAGCACGCGCGACTGATGCGCGAGGAGGCCGCGAAGAAGGCCAGGCGCCGCAAGTGGTGGATCCAGGGATCCGTCGCCGTCGTCATCGTCGCCGTGCTGGCCGTGGTGGCGCTCGTGATCGTCAACTCGATTCCGCAGGGACAGACCTCCGCCGGTCCGAAGAACATGATCAGCGACGGGATCGTGCTGACCTCCTCGACCAAGGCCGTGCGCACCCCAGCCCTGGCCGCCGGCGAGAAGCCGACGCCGACGACGCAGTCTGACACGTCGAGCAAGGCGTACATCACGCTCTACGAAGACCTGCAGTGCCCGTACTGCCAGCAGTTCGAGCAGACCAACATGACGCAGATCACCCAGTGGCTCGACTCCGGGCTCGCGCAGCTGGAGGTCCACCCGCTCAACTACCTCACGTCGCCCGCGAACGGCGGCTACGCTCTTCGGGCCGCGAACGCCGTCTCGTGCGTGGCCAACTACGACCCCGACAAGTTCCTCGCCGTGAACTCGGCGCTGTACGCGAAGCAGCCCCAGGAGGGCACGGGCGGGCTGCCGAACTCGCAGATCTTGTCGATCCTGAAGAGCGCGGGCGTCAGCTCGAGCAGCATCACGAAGTGCGTGAACAACACCAGGTACTCGAACTGGCTGAACGCGGCGACCAAGCGGGCGACGACCCAGAAACTGCCGAACTCCGACGTCACGACGTTCGGCGGCACGCCGACCGTCATCGTGAACGGCCAGCAGTACAAGGGTTCGCTCACCGACGCGTCCGCGTTCTCCTCGTTCGTGCAGTCGACCGTCGGTTCGTCCACCTCGACGCCCACTCCGACGCCGACGCCCACCGCGACCCAGTAGGGCGTCCGGCCAGGATGCCGTGACGCGAGCGATCGTGAAGCGGCAGAGCGGCGGGAGCGTGCGCCGCGACCTGGGGCTGCGGCTGCGGGCTGCCGGCCGCGGCTGCGGGCTGCGGGCTGCGGGCTGCGGGCTGCGGGCTGCGGAACGACCGTCTCAGCCGGCGGACGCGATCACGTCGTCCGCGCGCTCACGCGCCCAGCGCTCCGCCTCCGACAAGGCCGCGAGGTCGAGCTCGGCAGGCGGCTCGTGCTCGTCAACCACGCGGCGCACCGTGTCGACGATGCCGAGGAACCCGAGCCGTCCGGCGTGGAACGCGGCGACCGCCTGCTCGTTCGCGGCGTTGAAGACGGCCGGGTACGTGCCGCCTGCCCGACCGACGCGCTTCGCGAGGGCCAGGGCGGGGAAGGCATCCTCGTCGACGGGTTCGAAGGTCCACTGCTGCGCGGCGCTGAAGTCCAGCGGAACGCCGACGCCGGCGACCCGATGCGGCCAGTCCAGCCCGAGCGAGATGGGCAGGCGCATGTCGGGCGGCGACGCCTGGGCGATGGTCGAGCCGTCGACGAACTCGACCATGGAGTGCACGATCGACTGCGGATGCACCACCACGTCGATGCGGTCGTACGGCACGTCGAAGAGCAGGTGGGCCTCGATCACCTCGAGCCCCTTGTTGACCAGCGTCGCGGAGTTGGTCGTGACCACCTGGCCCATGTTCCAGGTCGGGTGGGCCAGCGCCTGCTGGGGCGTGACGTCGGCCAGCTGGGCGCGGGTGCGGCCTCTGAACGGGCCGCCGGATGCCGTGACCACCAGCCTGCGCACCTCACGGTCCGTCCCGGCGCGCAGCGCCTGCGCTATCGCGGAGTGCTCGGAGTCGACCGGCACGATCTGCCCCGGTCTCGCCCGCTCGGTCACCAGCGCTCCCCCGACGATGAGGGATTCCTTGTTCGCCAGAGCGAGCGTCGCGCCCGTCGCCAGCACGGCGAGCGTGGGGCCGAGCCCGACCGATCCGGTGATGCCGTTGAGCACGACGTCCGCCTCGACATCGCGCACGAGCCGCTCGGCATCGGCTGAGCCGAGCGCCGTGTGCTCGACGCCGAACTCCTCGGCCTGCTCGGCGAGCGCATCCCTGTTGCTCCCGGCCGAGAGTCCCACAACCTCGAACCGTTCCGGGTTGCGCCTGATCACGTCGAGCGCCTGGGTGCCGATCGAGCCGGTGGATCCGAGAATCAGTACCCTGCGCATCCGCTCATCGTATCCGCGGCGATGATGCGCGGCACGGGCCTGTGCCCGGCCGCATCACGGCGCGCGTCACAGTCCGCAGATTCGAGCGCCAGGAGACAGAAGAAGCGCGGGTCAGTGCTGGGTCTTGAGGATGTCGATGACGAACACGAGCGTGTCCGTGCCCTTGATGCCGGCCTGGGACTGCCCGGCGCTGCCGTAGCCGTCGGCGGGCGGGATGACCGCGACGACCTGGGATCCGACCATCTGCCCCACCAGTGCCTTGCTGAATCCGGGAACGACCTGCGACGTCTGCAGGGTGGAGAGCCCGCGGCCCCAGCTCTGGTCGAAGACCTTGCCCGTTCGCCAGTTGACGCCCTGATACTGCAGCGTCACCTCGTCGCCGTCGGCGACGGTGGCCCCCGTGCCCTTCTTCAGCACCTCGACCTTGGTCTCCGTCGGCGGCTTCAGGCTCTTCGGGATGGTGACGCTCGGCTTGCCGTCCGACGCGAGCTTGACCGTCGGGAAACCCTGCTGCGGGGGCTGTGCGGCGCCGTCCGCCTTGTTCGGAACCTGGTCGAGGATGTCGACGACGAACACGACGGTGTCGGTGCTCTTGAGGCTGCCCACGCTCGACGGGTCGGCTCCGCCCCACGCCTCCTTGGCCGTCGACGTGGTCACCAGCCGCGAGCCCACAGAGGCGCACTCCACGGCCTGCGTCAGCCCGGGGATCATCGTGGAGTCCCCCACCGTGACCGGAATGGTCGCCGTTCCCCCGAAGCCGTTGCTCGTGAGCTTGGCGCCGCTGGTGCCGTTGTACGCGACGAGTGCGACGTCGACCGTCGACCCGTTCTTCGCCTCCGACCCGTCGCCCTTGGTGATGTAGCTGCGCTGCGTGCCCGTCGCCTTCAACGGCTTGTCGAACGTCACGGCCGGCTCGGCGCCCTTGTCCCCCGTGACCTTCACCGCGCTCGACACGCTTCCGGCCTTGGGCGCGGTGCACGCCTTCGAGGCGGCGCTGCCGGAGGTCGATGGCGAGGCGGTGCTGCCCGTTCCTCCCGAGCTGGCGCAGCCCGCGAGGAGCAGAGCGGCGGCGGACACGGCAAGGACTGCGGGGAGTTTCAGGCGCACGGCACAGCTTTCTGAACACGAACAGTGGGGCCTTCAGTGTGCACCACGCTCCTCTGCCCGCGCTGTGAGCCCACGTCGTCGAGAGCGGGCTTCCGCTCGTCGCGGCCACCGTACGATGGGGGGATGCCTCGCGATTCGTCAGTGACCCGGGACTTCTCCGTCCCACAGAGCCGTTCCGTCGTGACCCCGCTTCCGGGGCCTCGCTCCGTGGAGCTGCAGCAGCGTCGCGAGGCATCCGTCTCACGCGGGGCGGGAACGCTCGCGAACATCTACATGGACCACGCATCGGGCGCGATCCTCGTCGATGTCGACGGCAACCGGCTGATCGATCTCGGATGCGGCATCGGGGTCACGACGATCGGGCACGCGCATCCCGCCGTGGCTGCCGCTGCGTTCGAGCAGGCCAGCCGCCTGACTCACACGCTCTTCACCGTGACGCCGTACGAGAACTACGTGCGCGTGGCCGAGAAGCTTGCCCAGGTGACGCCCGGCGAGTTCGAGAAGCACTCCATCCTCGTGAACTCCGGTGCCGAGGCCGTCGAGAATGCGGTGAAGATCGCGAGGAAGCACACGGGTCGCCGGGCGATCGTGTCGCTCGAGCACGCGTTCCACGGACGCACCAACCTCACCATGGCCATGACGTACCGGCCGTGGCCGGAGCGGGCGGGAATGGGCCCGTTCCCCGGCGAGCTGTACAGCGTGCCTGGCAGCTACCCGTTCAAGGACGGGCTCAGCGGCGAGGAGGCCGCCGCGCGCACCATCGACTACATCCAGACGCACATCGGCGCCACCGAGATCGCGGCGTTCTTCGTCGAGCCGATCCAGGGCGACGGCGGCATCGTCATCCCGGCCGATGGCTACCTCAACCGCATCGCCGAGTTCTGCCGGGAGAACGGCATCGTCTTCGTGGCCGACGAGATCCAGGCAGGCATGGCGCGCACGGGCGCCTGGTACTCGATCGAGCACTTCGGCGTCGTGCCCGATCTTGTGACGAGCGCCAAGGGCATCGCGGGCGGCTTCCCGCTCGCCGCGGTGACGGGCCGCGCGGAGATCATGGATGCCGTGCAGCCGGGCGGGATCGGCGGCACGTTCGGCGGCAACCCGGTCTCCACCGCTGCCGCCCTCGCCACGTTCGACGTGATCGAGAGCGAGAACCTCATCGCGGAGGCGCAGAGGGTCGAGCGGGCCATGCAGGCACGCATCGGCGACTGGGCCGAGCGTTTCGGCGTCGTCGGGGACGTGCGCGGCAAGGGCGCCATGTGGGGTGTCGAGCTGGTCGTGCCGGGAACGCGCCGGCCGAACCCGGAGGCGCTCACCGGCATCCTGAGGCACGCCACGAGCAACGGCGTGATCGTGCTGGATGCCGGCAGCTGGGACAGCGTGCTGCGCATCATGCCGTCGGTCGTGATCAGCGAGGAGCTCATCGACGACGCCGCGAGCGTCATCGAGGTGGCGCTGGCCGCACAGTCGGCCTGATCGAGTACGCCACGCCGGACGCCGCGATCGAGGTGGCGCCGACGGCGCAGTCGGCCTGAGCGAGGATGCGATGCGGGCGCCGAGATCCTGTCGGCTCCGATGCGTGCGCCAGAGCGATGTCCGGCGGTCAGGCGGCGAGAAGCTGCGGGGTTCCCGTGTTCGGCAGGGAGCCGGTCGCTCGGGACGGCGTCCGCCGTCGTGCCGTCAGGTCGAGCACGGGAGCGACAGGTCGCCCCTGGCCTCGTTCCGCCACGATGAGCTCGGCGTCCGTCTCACGCATCAGCTCGCGCAACGTGATGCCCAGCACGGAGCACACCGTCTGGATGATCTCGCTCGAGGGCTCCTTGCGACCGCGTTCGATCTCGGAGAGGTAAGGCAGCGAGATCGCCGAGGACTGCGACACCTCGCGCAGCGTCAAGCCCCTGGCGAGCCTCAACCGGCGGATCGCCGACCCCACGGCGTACCTGAGAAGCATCCGCCTCTCCTCCCTTGTTCGCGTTCGATGCGCGGTCTCGGAACGGTGTGACGCGGCGACGGTCGCGCCACTGCTTCGAGGCTACGCGCAGAGGCCGTTCCGGCCGGCGATTCGCGGTTCTGCTCTGCGCGAAGTCGCGCTGGGCAGAAACGGCCTCGCGACGGAATCCGCTCGCAGCAGCATGGACCAACACCGGCCCGCGTTCGAACGAACGCCCCGCAGAGGCCACGGCCCGTCGCGCGGAAAGTGCCGGACGACAACGGAGTGAGTGCATGACAGAGACAGTTACCCCTTCCGCGTCTTCGCAGGTCTTCGACCGATTGCTGGAGGACCGCATAGTCTTCCTGGGCGTCGAGGTGGACGATGCGATCGCCAACGAGATCTGCGGCAAGCTGCTGCTTCTCGCCGCAGCCGACCCGAAGCGCGACATCCAGCTGTACATCAATTCGCCGGGCGGATCGGTGACGGCCGGCTTCGCCATCTACGACGTGATGCGCTACGTGGCGCCTGATGTGGTGACGGTCGGGCTCGGGTTCGCCGCTTCGATGGCGCAGTTCCTGCTGAGCTCAGGCACGCCGGGCAAGCGCTTCGTGCTGCCGAACACCCGCGTGGTCATGCATCAGCCGCACGGCGGGTTCGGCGGGACAGCCGCAGACATCAGCAGGCAGGCCGAGCAGATCGTGAAGTTCAAGAACGAGATGGCGCGGCTCACCGCCGAGCAGACGGGCCACGACATCGAGGAGATCCTGCGCGACGGCGATCGCGATGCCTGGTACACGGCGGACGAGGCGGTGCGCTACGGGTTCGCCGACCGGGTGATCTCCTCGCAGGACCTTCTTGCGGGCATGGGCCGGACCGCTCTCAGCGCCTCGTAGCGGCCCGCAGACGGATGCGCGTCGCCGCAACGCCGTCGCGGCGCGGCAACGCCGCACCCGCACCGCCATGCTGATGCGCATCGGAGAGCGATCCCCGCGGTAAGCCCCAGCGCATGCCGAGGTTCGGGCACATAGGGTCGAGGCATGCCCGCAGCTGACCGCGATTCCGAGCGGGCGCGCGGGCGGCTGCTCGCGGCGGATGCCGGAGACATCGCGATCGTCGCCGCCGCCGCGCTGGCCGTGATCGCTCTCGTGGTGCTCATGCTGGTGGTGCCGCGCGCGTCGTCCCGGCCACCGTCGGATGCGCACTTCCGGCCGGGCCTGATCATCAGCGACGCTGCGTTCTACAACCCGGACAGCATGACGCGTTCGCAGGTGCAGCACTTCCTCCAGACCCGATCGTGCGTCTCGGCCGATGGATCGCCGTGCCTCGCCGACTACCGACAGGACACCCCTGACGAGCCGACGCAGTACGCCCACTGCGCCGCATATCACGGGCGAGCCGGCGAGCGGGCGAGCACCATCATCGTGAAGGTGGCGCATGCCTGCCGCATCAGCCCGAAGGTGCTGCTGGTGCTTCTGCAGAAGGAGCAGTCTCTGCTCACGCATCCCAGCGCGTCCGGCTATCAGCGCGCCACCGGATACGCCTGCCCCGACACGGCGGCGTGCGACGCCAGGTACTTCGGATTCTTCAACCAGGTCTACAACGCCGCATGGCAGTTCAGGGAGTACACCGTCGGTGGCAGGTCCTGGCGCTATCACGTGGGGAGCGTGCCGATCCAGTTCCATCCCGACACGACGTGCGGGTCCAGCACGGTCGACATCCGCAACCAGGCCACGGCGAACCTCTACAACTACACGCCGTACCAGCCCTCGCCCGAGACGCTGAAGCATCCCGACACTGCCACGGGATGCTCCACCTTCGGCAACTTGAACTTCTGGCGGCTGTACAAGGACTGGTTCGGCTCGCCGCTCGCCGAGCTCGTCCCTCCGCAGTACGACGCCTGCCTGAACCTGGTCGACGGCAGGCGGTGCTTCCCCGACCCGGTCACGGGCCTGTGATGGCGCACACCTGGTCTTGCCCATAGTCATGCCCGCGGCGGCATACGCGGCTTCGTAGTGTCGAGCCATGACCACACTGTCGCGGCCGGAGTCCAGGATCATGCCGAAAGCGGCCACGACGAAGGCTACGGCCATGTCTTCGGTGCCGGCTCGGCATGCGCACGAACAGCGTCAGGACGCACATGCACAGCGCCCGCCCGAGTCGGCCGCAGTTGCTCGTACAGCCCGACGAGTGCGTCGCCCCCGTGCGGGCGCCGTCTACGCCTTCGGCCGGTTCGTGATCGCGCCGCTGGCGAAGCTGCTCTATCGGCCGCGCGTCATCGGTCGTGAGAACGTGCCGATGGCGGGTGCTGTCATCCTCGCGAGCAACCACCTCTCGTTCATCGACAGCGTGGTGATCCCGGTCGTCGCGCCGCGTCGCATCCAGTTCCTGGCGAAGTCGCACTACTTCGAGGGCACCGGGTTCGCAGGCTGGGTGAAGCGCACCTTCTTCACCGCCATCGGCGCCGTCGGCGTTCGCCGCGGCGCGGGCAGGGACTCGCAGGACGCCCTCGAGATCAGCAAGGGCATCCTCGAGAGCGGCAACGCGTTCGCGCTGTACCCGGAGGGGACGCGATCGCGGGACGGCCGCCTCTACCGGGGTCGCACGGGAGTGGCATGGCTCGCCCTGACGACCGGTGCTCCCGTGGTTCCGGTGGGCCTGATCGGCACGGAGAAGCTGCAGCCGGTCGGGTCGAAGGTGCCCGCGTTCGCGAAGGTGACAGTGGCCTTCGGCAAGCCGATCGACGTCTCCTCATTCGGTCCGGCCTCCAGCGGCAGAACCCGGCGCGAGGCTACCGACGCCATCATGGCGGAGATCCAGCGTCTCACGGGCCAGACGGAAGCCGGCACCTACAACGAGGCGCCCGCGGACGACCTCAACGGCTGAACCCTCGAGCCGAACCTCTGCGGCTGAATCGTCGTGCCGACCCTCTGCCGCTGAATCATCGAGCTGAGCCTCTGCCGCTCAATCGTCGCATTGAGCCGCCTCCGAACCTCAACGGCTGAACCGTCAGGCTGAGCCTCTGTACTCGGTGATGCCGCCCGGTCGAATGGCTCACGCCATCGTCTGGCGCCAGTCGTCCGTCACGGCGCGGCCGTCAGCCGTCACCGCGCGGCCATCGCCCATCGCCCACCGCCCATCGCGCTCAGCCTTCGCCCATCGCGCCGCAGCGTCGTCCATCACGCCGCAGCGGTCGTCCATCACGCCCCAGCGTCGTCCATCACGCCCCAGCGTCGTCCATCACGCCGCAGCGGTCGTCGAGGGCTCGTGCTCCACAGGGAAGTTCACGGACGACGCGATGAAGCACAGGCGGGATGCCTCTTCGTGCAGACTCTGCGCGAGCTCCACCTGTCCCTGCTCCGCGACCGTGACAGCGGGCCGCAGGGTCACCGAGGTGAAGTGGCCGCCGCCATCCGCAGCTGTGGCCATCGTGCCCGTTGCCGAATCGGTGTAGCCGGTCACGACCACTCCGTTCTTCTGCGCCACATGCAGATAGCTGAGCATGTGGCATTGCGCCAGCGCCGCCACGAGGAGCTCCTCCGGATTCCACCGCTCGGGGTCGCCGAAGAAGGCACGATCACTGGAGCCTTCGATGGGCGGATTGCCCTCGGCCCTCACGATGTGGTCGCGGCCGTAGTCCCGGTAGCCGCTCGTCCCGGTACCGCGATTACCCGTCCACTCCAGGGTCAGGGCGTAGTGGTGGTCGACGTTCATGCGCTGGAATCCTTCCCCTGCCGGTCCCTCTCGGGCAGGCCTCTACTCTGCCCCATCCGGCGCGATCCTCCGTGGTCGCACACTCCGCCGTTCAAGCCATGAGGATCGCACGGATCGTCGGCTGCGCCGCAAACATCCGTCGTTCGGCCCTCGTTAGACTCGGATCACCATGAGCGATCCGGTGCGGGCCCCGCGACTTGTCGGCGGCACCTTCGAAGTCTCGGGCGCCGTGGAACTCGCGGTCGCGGAGCGCAGCGGCTTCATCGAGACCCGTCACGTCGGTTCCGCGCTCGTGCTGTCCCCTGACGGCGAGCGGATGATCGCCCTCGGCTCGCCGGACGCACCCATCCTGCCGCGTTCCACGCTCAAGCCGTTCCAGGCCGTCGCGTCGATCGGAGCCGGCGCGCGTCTCGACGGGGAGCAGACGGCACTCGCCTCCGCCAGCCACGCTGGCACCGCAGCCCATGTGGCAGTGGTGCGTCGCATGCTCACTGAAGTCGGTCTCGACGAGAGCGCGCTGCTCTGTCCGCCCGCGCTGCCTGCCGACAGTGACGCCAGGAACGACGTGCTCGGTGGCGGCGGGCGGCCCTCGCCCATCTACATGGAGTGCTCCGGCAAGCACGCCGGCATGCTCTCCGCGTGCGTGGCGAACGGCTGGACCACGGCCGACTACACGGATGCGCGGCACCCCTTGCAACAGCATGTGAAAGACGTCGTCGAGCGTCTCACCGGCGAGAAGGTTGCCCACACGGCCGTGGATGGATGCGGCGCGCCCGTGTTCGCGATCACGTTGGCCGGCCTCGCCCGCGGCGTGCAGCGCGTGGCGACGACCTCGGAGCAGTCGCCCTTCGCGCTGTATCGGAATGCCGCTCGGGTGTACAGAAGCGCGCGCGAGCATCCATGGGCCATCTCCGGTTCCGGCAGACCCGACACCGTGCTGATGGAGCTGCTGCATTGCTATGCCAAAGCGGGCGCCGATGGCGTGATGACCATGGCGACGGATGACGGCACGGCCGTCGCCGTGAAGGTGCTCGACGGCAATGTCAGGGCGGCGAGGACGGCGGCCGTCGCGCTCCTGGCGAAAGCCGGCGCCATCACCACTGACGCCGCGCAGAGCGCGCTCGAGGCGGCGGACACCGTCGTGCTGGGCGGCGGAGCACCGGTCGGACGCCTGCGCCCTGTGGTCTGAGAACTTCGCGGTCGAAGGAGACCGCGAGCGGGCGACGACGCCCCTAGCGAAGAGACAAGGAACACGATGAGAATCTCCATTCCGCGCGAGATCAAGAACAACGAGTACCGGGTAGCGATCACACCTGCCGGAGTGCACGACCTCGTCGGCAATGGTCACGAAGTGCACGTCGAGCGCGGCGCCGGCGAAGGGTCGTCCATCGCAGACTCCGCCTATTCCGACGCGGGCGCGATCATCGAGCCCGATGCGGCCAGCACCTGGGCGGCCGCGGAGCTCCTGTTGAAGGTGAAAGAGCCGATCGAGAGCGAGTTCGGCTACTTCCGTGACGGGCTCGTGCTGTTCGCCTACCTGCACCTGGCCGCAGCACCCGAGCTGACTCGCGCGCTCATGGATGCGGGCGTGACGGCGATCGCGTACGAGACGGTGCAGCGTCCGGACCGCACGCTGCCCCTGCTCGCGCCGATGAGTGAGGTCGCGGGAAGGCTGGCTCCCATCGCGGGTGCGAACGCTCTGCTCAAACCGCAGGGCGGTTCCGGACTGCTGGTTCCCGGCGTGCCGGGAACGTATCCGGCGAAGGTCGTCGTGCTCGGCGGGGGCGTCGCGGGCACGAACGCCGCATCGGTGGCCGTCGGCCTGGCCGCGGACGTCACGGTGCTGGACACGAACGTGGGCCGGCTGCGCGAGCTGGATGCGCTCTACGCGGGGCGGATCAAAACCATCGCCTCGACCACCTTCGAGGTCGAGCGTGCCGTGCTGGACGCCGATCTCGTGATCGGCTCCGTGCTCGTGCCCGGGGCGAAGGCCCCGAAGCTCGTGCGCAACGACATGGTCGCCAAGATGCGACCGGGCAGCGTTCTCGTGGACATCGCGGTGGATCAAGGCGGCTGCTTCGAGGACTCCCATCCCACCACCCACGACGCACCGACGTTCCGCGTGCATGACACGGTCTTCTACTGCGTTGCCAACATGCCGGGCGCCGTGCCGCACACGTCCACGCATGCCCTGACGAACGCGACCCTCCCCTACCTTCGCGCGATCGCCAACAACGGCTGGCGCTCCGCACTGCAGGCCGACGCATCCCTGGCGCTTGGACTCAACGTGGTCGGCGGGTCCGTGACGAACAAGGGCGTCGCAGAGGCGAACGGGATCCAGCCAACGGCGCTGGAGGACGCGCTTCGCTGATCGCCCGGAAACCAGACGCCCGGAGAGCAGACGCTCGGAGACGAGACGCCCGGAAACGAGACGCCCGGAAAGCAGAGAGCAACGGCGAACCCTGCCCGGTTGCGGCGATGCCGCTGCCGCATGCCTCATGCCGGCAACGTCGCCCTCGTGAACTCCATCGAGGAGTCGCACACGATGACGTGGCCGGCCTGGGCAGGCGGCGGCAGCACGCGAGCATGCAGTATGGCACGCACCTGCGCGAGGGTGCAGCCGTCGAACACCAGAGTCGACCTCTGCCGAAGGCGGCCGAGCAGGGTCCAGTTGGCCTGCCAGACATCCGCATCCCCGACCACGACGACGGCTCGCCCGTCTTCCGTGACGCTGACCGAACCGGGCTCCGGTGCCGGGACGAGGGATTCCGGCGACGTTCTTCCTAGACCGGTGCCCACCTCGCCGAGGTCGACGACGTCCAGCTCGGCGAAGACCACACGCAGGCGTCGTACGAGCGCACCGGGCGATCGGGTCACGACGAGCGTGAGCGAGGCGGGCGGGAACGTGAGAACGGGCGGCCGTCGACTGGCGGATGAAGGCTCGGACTCGGGTGCAGGGACATCCGTCATTGCGACCTGTACGGCGCGTTCGTGCCACACCCCCCGGCCGGGTGGAGCGGAGGGATCGTAGAGGTCGGCAGGTGCGCCGGAGAGAACGTGCTCCTGCTTGTCCGCCTGGCGAAGGAGCAGACGTTCGCCGAATCGTCCCGCAACGCTCCGAAGTCCGGTAGGCAGCATTGCCGCCGTGCACTCGACGGCGATCCCGGCTCGCGGGCCGTCCACCAGGAGAGAACGGATCCGCTCGGCCATGGCGTCGCGGTGCTCGTCATCGAATCGGTCGAGGAGCGCATCCACGTCGTCGATCAGAACCAGGCATCCGCGATCGTCGTCCTGGCGAGAGTGCAGGAGCGACTCCGCCCGAGTCATGGCGTCCCACGCCCCCTCGATGCCGGCCGGCACCGCGATCACGGACCCGGTCCATTGCGAGGAGATCGTCGCGAGAACCGTGGACTTGCCGCTCCCGCGCACCCCGAGGACGAGAAGATGCGCACGAGCAGGCCGGTAGACGACACCCTCTTGCACTTGTCGATCGGGATCGTCGCCTGCGCCGATCACTACCGCACCGGCGGGTGGCGCGCCGAACGCCCTGAGCGGGATGACGTCGGGCAGCGCAGGCAGCCACGGAGCGCGTTGACGGGAAGCCGAGGAGTGCGCGCGCACGACGGCCTCGACGTCCGCGGACTCGACCGTCGCGGCCTGCGCGATCAGCAGGTCGCCGTCGCGCGCCACCACGAGGCGCCCTGGAACGCCGTGCGGCAGACGCGCAGCCGCATCCGTCCCCAGGAGTGCCGTGCTGTCGCTGTCCGATGCGACCCGCAAGGAGACGCGCAGCGCGCAGTTCGCGAGAAGAGCATCGCTCAGCACGCCGGTCGCCCGCTGAGTGCCCAGGATCAGGTGAACACCGAGCGCTCGACCTCGGGCGGCGATGTCGGAGAAGAGCTCGCTCAGCTCGGGGAATGCAGCGAGCATCGCCGCGGCCTCGTCCACGACGATGACGAGACGCGGAAGCGCGCCGCTCGCCTCGGCGATGTCCGATGCGGCGAGGTCGGCCAGCTTCGCTTCGCGTCTGCGCAGCTCGGCGCGCAGACTCTTCAATGCCCGTGCGGCCTCCCCGTGCGCGAGATCCGTGACCACGCCGACCGTGTGCGGCAGCGCGGCGAGACGGCGGAACGCAGTGCCGCCCTTGAAGTCGACGAGAAGAAAGTTCACCGCATCGGGCGCCGCGATGGCCGCCATCGCCAGCACCCACGTGATGAGCAGCTCGCTCTTGCCGCTTCCCGTCGTTCCCGTCACGATGGCGTGCGGGCCGGACGCCACGAGGTCGAGCTGGAGCGTGCCGGACGCCGTTCTCCCCACGACGGCCATCAGCCCCGTCCCGTTTGCGGGCTCCACCGCGGGAAGCTCAGCGAACCGGACGGTCGAGGGCAGCGGTCTGCCGAGGTCGACACCCCGTGTTCTGGCCGAGGCTGCAAGCTCGCGACCGAAAGCCGCGGCGGTCTGTGCGGTGACGAGCTCCGTGCGCAACTCTCCGACCGCGTGCGCCGGCGCGAGCACCGTGAGCCGGCCGTCAGCCGACACCTCCGCCACCAGACGGCATCCGGCCGGCAGCTCGTCGACACGCTCGGCGACGGCGAGAGTCGCAGACCGAGCCGATGCCCCGCCTCGCCCGACGGGGGTGGCCGCGGTGACCTGACCGGCCGGCGCTTCGCCTCGAGCGCCGTCCCCGGTGTCGTCGAGGATGCGGAGCACGAGCGGTTCGTGCTGTGGGCTCGCGCCGTGCGGATAGTCGTCGAGCCAGTCGTATGCCTCATCGGGCGGCGCCACGATCGCCATCGCACCAGGAGGATGCGAGTGAGCGAGTTGCACGACGAGCCCCCTGAGCGCCGCCCTGGCGACCGGAGGTAGGCCGATCAGCCCGATTCCGTCCGATGGGTCGGCGACGATGGGGACATCCGCGATCGTCCGGGCGGCGACGAGCAGCTCGCGGTCGCGTTCTGACGCTGCCGACCCGGACACCGTCAGAGCGCTCGTCGTCCTGCCCGTTCCGATGCGGACGGCGGCGAAGTCGTCGTCGCCGTGCGCCCATCGTCGTGGCCGGTGCTCAGCGTCGGAGACCAGCGAGCTCGCGGCGGGATGCTGCTGATCGCGCATTCGACGCTCGCGCTCGTGTGCGACGGCGACGTCTTCGCGATACCTGGCCGCCTCGGCCGCGAACGTGCGTTCATCCGCCCGCCGTCGTCTGCGGGCCGAGATGCGACCGTCGACCACGCCTGCGACGGCGATGACCGGGCTGAGCGCGGCGAACGCGAGCATGTAGGGCGAGCGGACGACGGCGAAGAGAATGGCGGCGCCGACGAGCGGAACAAGGACCGCGAGCAGGGGAAACCCGGATTTGGGTGGTGGCGGCGGCTGCCTTGGCAAGGCGAGCGGCTCGGCCTCGAGGGGATCCGGGACTGGCATGCGTCCAGTGCACTCGAACTGGCGAGCCGGCGGGGGTCCTCCTCGGAAGTCGGTGGAGTGACCACGACGAAGGGGTCTGGGGACGCAGGGCGGCACTCGGAGAATCCGGATCGGGAGCTCGGCGTCCCAGAACGCGACCGGCCACTCCACGCTCGAAGCGGCAGGACCGTCATCCGCCAGGCAGCGTCAGCGCACGTCGAACCAGTGGTCGCCGATCTCGACGCGTCCGCCTCGTGGCACCCGGTATCGTCTGCCGGGTTCGCACCGGTGCGGGCCGCCGGCCGGCGGGATGATCACGGTGCCGTTGGCCGAGTAGCGGTCGCACACCCACAACTGGCCGTCTTCGACGCCGAACTCGAGGTGCGTCTTCGAGACGGAACGCTCATGGTCGGCGATCGACACCAGCTGGTCGAACCGCTCGTTCGGTTGCGCGAACGGCCGGCGGCCGAGCAGGCCCGCACCGACCACGACGATGCGCTCACCCGTGGAGAAGGACAGCACATACGGCACGGGCAGGATCGGACCCGTCGGGATGTCCGCTTCGGACGCTCCCGTGGACCTCGCCGACGTGGGCGCTGCCGAGCGTGCGGCGTCCGGCTGTCCAGTCTCAGTGTGTCCGTTCTCAGTGCGCCCGGCCTCCGAGGGTCCGGCCTTCGAGCCTTCGGCCCGAGTGCGGCCATCCTCTGACGGCGCGCTCTCCGGACCGGCAGGCTCTGCAACCCGCGACTGCTCCGCTAGGCGGGCCTGCTCGGCCGGCGACGGCGACGCATCCGTCGTGGCGATCATGGCTCTCCACACGGACCGGGGCGGGATGACTGTCGTGTCGCCCGGTCTCGGGTCTTCGAGTCGATCGCGTGGAACGGTGATGGCGTGCACCGCCCGGCCGCAGTTCCCGCAGAACATCGCGCCTTCGGGCAGCGCCGCCCCGCATGACGCACAGTTCACCGCAACCTCCTCACCGCGACCTCCTTCTTCGCACCGCGTCCTTTCCGTGTGCGCTTCCACGGTAGCCGCCCAGCGACCGAAGCGAGATGCGGGCGCGCAGTCTGCCCCAACGGGTGGTGCGCCCGTCGAGGTCCCTGCGCAGCTCGTCAACGGCCCGCCAGACCTGCTCGGCGTCGTCGTCGGTGGGCTCGGCGCGCCCGAACGCCGACCTGTCGGCCACGGCGGCCAGCAGCACAGGACGAGGGCCGCCGACCGCCTGCGCCACCTCGGTGCGGGTGGCAGCACCCGGCGGCACGTACCCGTGGTCGACCGCGATGTCGGCGAACTCCCGCCACGCGCCCGAGATGCGCCCGCGAGGCAGGACCCGGGGTGACCGGCGGGAACGATGCCGCTGCCACTTCGCGGCGATCACGGCCAGGAACGGGGACGCGACCAGCGCGAGCACCAACAGGACCCACCCGAGCACACCCAGCACGGTGAGAAGGATGCTCATCCAGAGCGGCATGTCGTCGTTGTGCTCTTGCGCAACGTGCGACTGCGGCGGCGGGCTCTGTTCGCGATCCACGTCGTCCTTCGGCGGCTCGACCGCCGACTGCGGCCGCGAGATCTGCTTGGGCTCGTCGGGCTTCTTCTGCGGGATGGGCCGCACCTGGGGGTTCGGGTCGACGTCGACCCAGCCATCCTTGGCCGTCTGCACCTGGATCCACGCCGTCACGTCGGATCCCGTGATCGTCACCCTCTCTCCACTCGCCTTCTGCGGCATCGTGAAGCCGAGCACGACGCGCGCCGGGAACCCGATCTGCCTGGCCATCAGCGCAGCCGTGACGGCGTACTGCTCCTGGTCGCCGATCATCGGCTGTTGCGTCAGCAGGGAGTCGATGCGGTCGGCCCCGTGCCCCGAGAGGCTCTTCGGCTCCGTGCCGATCCCATGGCTGACGTAGCCGGTGTCGGCCAGCTGGCGCAGCGCGGCGGCGAGCTTCGCTCCCTGGGTCGCCGCGTCGCCTTCGTAACGGTGCACCGTGTCGTCCAGGCGGCTGGGGACGACGGAGAGCGAAGGGAGCTGGGCGTCACCCGGCCGAGCCTTGGCGAGTTGTGCCAGCGTCCAGGTGGGCGTGGCATCCGCCGTGATGCGGTACGAGTCGCCTTCACGCAACTGCGACACGTCGGCCATGGTGGCCGTCGTCGAATTGTAGTAGAAGCCCTGACGCAGGCTGTCGGGTGAGCTGCCGCCGAACGAGATGCTCCGAAGGTCGCCGAACGTGGGCAGCCACGGCCCCGTAAGACCCTGAAGCGTGACGTCGACCGTCTGAAGAGGCCTCTTCGAGGGGTCGGATGCCGCCGGCAGGCTGAGCGTGTCGGGTACCCGCGCGAAGGCACCCGAGTCTCCCGGCTGGGTGCCGACCGAGTACACGATCCCGTCGTATGTGTCCAATGTCGCGATGCGCAGACGGTGCACGTCTCCCGCGCCTCGCACAGTGAACAACGGCTCGTCGGATCGAGGCGGCTCCAGATAGGACCGGAAGCCGGCGAGCGGACTCGGATAGTCCCGTGGGTCGAACGGCGGTGTCGTCGCCGTGCGGGCCACGGTGCGGACCGCCACGGGAGGGATGCCTGCAGCGACACCGGCGGCCACGCTGAGCGCCAGCACGACGGCGAGCACGGCGATGCCGACGGATCGCGCCGCCGCGAGCGAGCGTTCGCTGCGGCGCACGCCGTCCGCGTGCTCACTCGCCAGGGAGACCAGGCGCGAGAGGCGACGTCGGCGGCGCATCCAGACCAGCCAGCCGACGCTGAGTGCCGCGACAAGGAGGGTCAGCGGGAGCGGGGTGGCCGCCGTGTCGGAGCCGAGCACGATCGCCAGCACGAAGACGACAAGAGGCGGGACGAGGGCGAGCTCGGGCATCCGAGACCGCAACGAGATCGTCACGGCGACGAGCGCGGCGGCGAAGGCCAGCAGATAGGCGGGCACCAGCAGCGCCTGATAGGACCCCACCGGCACCGAGATGGTGATGAGCTGCTTCCAGCCGAGCGGAACAGCCGTGATGAGGTCGAACAGGCCCTGCGGCGTCGGGACCACGCGCCACAGAGTCTGCGTCGGAACGGCGAGCGGCACTCCGAGCACGAAGAACGTGCCGAGAGCGACGAGCACCGTGACGAGCGTCGACCAGCGCCAGATGGCTCCGGCAATGGCCACTGCGGCGCCGGCCACGATCGCTCCGACGGCCATGACGATGAAGTCCGCGTCGCGGTACACGGGCCAGAACACGGCAACGCACGCGCCGACCAGCACGAGAAGATCCGCGGTGCTGACGACGAGGTAGAGCGCGTGTCGACGTGTCATGCCGCCCTCGATCGGGACAGACTCGAGCGCAGATCGTCGAGATAGCCGATGGTGAGGATGCTCAGCTCGCCCACTCTGCGCAGGCTCGGCGACACCCCTGCCGTGCAGCGAACGACCACGACGTCCACACCAGCACGGAACATCGTGCCTGCGTGCCGGAGCTGTGCCGTCGTGACGGTCGATCCGCAGACGAGGAACGCCACCGAGAGGTCGATCGTCGTGTCCGCTGCCACCTTGGCGACGTCGGCGATGCGCAGCGCACCGGTCGCGCGTTCGACGCGGCAGAGCGCATCCAGCAGCCTGGTCGGCGTCACGCTGTCGAGCGTGCGAACGTCGAACACCGGAGTCTTCGCGAAGTCGGGCGTGCGCTCGCTGACCACGAACGAGACGGTGCGACCGTCGCGCACCGCTCGCACCCCGAGGGATGCCGCAGCGCTCACGGCGAGCTCGAACTCCTCATCGGAGGCGAAGTCGCCTTCGGCCAGGGACAGCCCGATGAGCAGGTTGCTGCGCCGCGTCTGCTCGTACTGGCGCACCATGAAATCGCCGGTCTTCGCCGTGCTGCGCCAGTGGATGTGCCTGCGCTCGTCCCCGCGCGCGTACTCGCGCAACGCGTGGAACGACATGTCGCTGGTGGTGAGGTCCCGGGTGGAGTTGCCCTCGAGGTCGCGCACCAGTCCGGTGCTCATGCTCGGCACCGGAACCGTGAGCGGATGCACGAACAGCTCGGCCGTCTGCTCCCAGTCGCTCTCCCGCCGCAGGAGTCCGACCGGATCCGCGCGCACGGAACGCACCGGGCCGATGGTCACGACGCCTCTATGCGGCGTCGGCACGAGGAACACGTCGCGGAACTCCGCGTCCGGTCGGAGTCCGGGCACCGCGAACTCGGCGATCCCCTCCCCCACCGGCACCTCGATACGAGCCGCCAGCAGCCCTCGGCGAGTCGGGTTGGAGACGATGACGTCTACGGGAGCCGGCGTTCCGACGACCACACGTGGCGTCGGCAGCTGCAGGCGTGCGCTGTATGCCACGGAACCCATCAGATACAGCACGGCGACGACGAAGAGCGCCACCCCTGTCCACGCGAAGACCACGGCCTCCGACCATCCCGCGACGTACCCGGCGATGAAGGCGGCCACCGTGACCATCGCCACGCAGACGCCCGTGACCGTCGTGACTTCGCTGACCCGTCGCCACACCCTCGCGCACACGGCCGAGAAGGCGCGCCACGCCTGCACGGCTGCGACGATGGCATCCGCAAGCCTGCCCTCGCGCGCGCCGACCAGCCGGGTTCTCGCGTTGTCGAGCCCGGTGCTGCTGCCTGAGGGTGCGTCGAAAGTCACACCGCTGCCCCGTCCAGCGGTGGCGGCGTCTGGAGCACCACGTTGGCGACGACGCTCTGCGCGGTGACGCCGTCGAATTCGGCCTCGGGGTCCAGCACGATGCGGTGGGACAGCACCGGTTCGGCGAGCGCCTTCACGTCGTCGGGCACCACGTAGGGTCTGCCCATCCCGGCTGCGTACGTCTTAGCGGTGCGGATGAGCGCGAGACCACCTCGCACGCTGACGCCGAGACGCACCTCCTCGGCGTTGCGCGTGGCATCCACGAGGCGTGAGACGTAGTCGTTGATGGACGCGTCGACGTGCACGGCGCGTGCCAGCTTCGACATCGTCGTCACCATGTCGCCCATCACCACCGTCGGCAGCACGGTGTCGTGCGCTGCGTGATCAGCGCCCTCGAGGATGCGCACCATCGAGGCGTGATCGGGGTAGCCGATGGACGCCTTCATGATGAAGCGGTCGAGCTGCGCCTCGGGCAGTCGGTACGTGCCCGCCTGCTCGATCGGGTTCTGCGTGGCGATGACCATGAACGGCGGCGCGAGGTGGTGCGTGACGCCGTCGACGCTGACCTGCCGCTCCTCCATGACCTCCAGCAGCGCGGACTGCGTCTTCGGGCTCGCTCTGTTGATCTCATCCGCCAGCACGACGTTGGCGAAGACGGGGCCCTGATGGAACTCGAAGTCACCCCTTCTCTGGTCGTAGACACCGACACCGGTGATGTCGCCCGGCAGCAGGTCGGGGGTGAACTGGATGCGGCTGCTCGTTCCCGAGATCGTCTCGGCGAGCGCTCTCGCCAGGGAGGTCTTGCCCGTGCCCGGTACATCCTCCAGCAGAAGATGTCCTTCGCTGAGCAACGCCGTGACGGCCAGGCGGATCACGTGAGTCTTGCCCAGCAGGACCCGTTCGACGTTCGCGACGATCGCATCCACCGTGGTCTGGAACCAGGATGCCTGGTCGTCGGTGAGCGGGTTGAGCGAGCGTGTCGC
>NZ_DASZVF010000003.1:0-1504 GCF_035547335.1 Humibacter sp.
CTCGTCAATACGCCTTCCGGTCGATAGTGCATCCACGCCTCGTGCTGCAGGCTTGAGCCCGCACACAGAACGGTTGGGTACAGCGACCGAACAAGGAGGACAGGATGCGGAGCATCCTCGCACTGGCAACAGCGCTGGTCATTGCGGCATGCGTCGGCGTGACGACGGCGAGTGCCGATCCGGGCAACGGCTCCGGTCAGGCGGCCACGGCTTCGGCGGCCGGAGTGTCGACGACGACGTACGGCTTCGTTCCGGACGCGGGCGTCGCCGTCACGACCGACCCCTCGAAGCTGACGGGGCACGTCGACATCTCGCCCGTCCCGGCGAAGGGCCGAGGCGCGGTCTCGCCCGCGTCGACCTGTGCGACCTGCATCGGCGGCGGCAACGTCTCCGGCTGCGCGACCGCCACCGTGCAGAACGGGGACGGGTACGGCAACTGGGTCAAGGCCAACTACCACTGGTGTTGGCTGAACGGCTCGATCTCGAGCAACTACGGCTGGGGCGACGAGGCCGCCTGCTGGGGCTTCTGCAACTTCCAGGGGTGGAACTACAACTTCGACTTCGGCAACGGGCACCAGGACAAGGGGACGTTCCGTGACGTCTCCGGCGGCGTCTTCCACATCGACTCGTCGGACGCGGCCTGCGTGGCCGTCGACGGCTGGGGGAACGCGTGGGGCTGCTGAGCACGGAGGACGCCCGGGCGTGACGCGGCTGGGCTCGTACGCGCGGACGGTCGGCTACGTCACGAGCGTCGTGCTCGGCGTCGGCGCCGTGCTCGGCACGCTCACGCTGGTGGCGTTCGGCATCCGTCTCTTGATCCACAGCCAGCACCACGGCCGGCAGCCGCCGGTCGTGACGGTGACCACGAACAGGTGAGTGAGGAGGGCCGGGTCCCGGGTACAGCGGGACCCGGCCCTCTCGACCCATTATCGTTCCGCTGGATGATCATCGCGGTCTCGAATCTGAAGGGCGGCGCGGGCAAGACGACGACGGCCGTCTACCTGGCGGCGGCGGGCCTCGAGCATGGCTACCGCTCGGTGCTCGTGATCGACGCCGACCGGCAGGGCTCCGCAGCCGAATGGCTCGAGGAGCAGCCGATCGACGGGGTCGAGGTGCTCGAGGCGCCGTCCGAGCGCACCCTGGCCAAGGCTCTCTCACGGCGCAAGGCGCTCAAGATCGTCGACACGCCCCCGGGCGACCAGCGGCTCCAGTCCACGGCGCTCGCCAAGGCCGACGCGGTCGTCATCCCGACCCGGGCCGGCGGCGTCGAGATCGGGCCGGTCGCCCAGACCCTCGAGCTCGTCCCGGAGCGGACGCCCCGCGGCGTCGTCCTCTGCTCCGCCCGCCTCGGCACCAACGACCTCGAAGAGACGATCGCGTTCTGGCGCCGCGAGCGGGTGCCGGTATGGGGCGTTGTGCCCGAACGCGTCGGAATCGCGTCCGGCCCGGAAGCGCGCCTCCATCGCGAGGGGCTCGAGCACTACGGCGAGATCCTCAAGCGCCT
>NZ_DASZVF010000004.1:0-87466 GCF_035547335.1 Humibacter sp.
TCCACGACCACCGTGTCGTCGGTGTGCACGCCGTCGAAGTCCGTGACGACCGCCTCGATCCGGCCAAGGCCGGCGTCGTCGTCCAGCGCGGAGACATCGTCGTTCAGCGCTGACGCGAGCTCTTCATCGAGTTCTGCGCCGAGCTCGTCGGCGATGTCGCGGGCGTCCCAGAATGCGCGTCCACCGTGGATGTCCGCAGTGGGTCGCGCGGCGCGGCCGGCTTCCGCGTGGTGCGCCCGCCAGGCGAGGACGGCGTCGGCGTCGCGGATGGCTTCCGGCCCGTCGGCCGCGCGGACCTGCACGCCCGGGATCTGCACGGCTCGGATCTGCACGGCCGGGACCTGCTTGGCGCGCACCTGCACAGCGGGGACGTCCAGAGTCCTGACCTGCGCGGCGCGGGTCTGCGCGGCCGCAACCTGCGCGGCGCGGACTTGCACAGCGGGCGCCGGCTCCTGCAGGTGCGCGACGGCATCCGCGAGTTCGAGGTCGTGCTCGGTGTCGATGTCGAGCGAGTCGTGCACGAGGGCGACGCCGATCCGGCCGAAGAAGCGGTGGCCCGTGCGCCGGAAGCCCTCGGCGTCGAACACGTAGAACGCGCCGGTCTCGCGGAACTCGGGCAGCAGGGCCTGCCGCATCGGCCGCACCGCGGCGTCGTGGTTGACGCCGGTCGCATTCCCGGTGGTGTCCAGGCGCCAGAGGAAGCAATGCGAGTCGACGGCGGCGAACACGCAGTCGCTCTCTCCGGCGAGCACCCTCTGCACCGCGGCATCGAGCTCCTCGGGTGCCGTGAACGGGCTCGTCGCCTGCATGAGCACGACGACAGTGGGGCGCACGAACCGTTCCTCGAGCACGTCGAGCGCATGGGTGACGGCGCTCTCGCTCGACGCTGACCCGGAGGAGAGCGCGGCGGGCCGCATGACGACGTCGGCGCCGGCCTCGGCAGCTGCGGACGCGATCTCCAGCCCGTCCGTAGACACCACGACACGGTCGACGGATGCCGCGGCCAGCGCCGTGCGCACGGCCCGCGTCACCAGCGGCAGACCGCCGACCCTCCTCAGGTTCTTTCCCGGCACACCGACGGAGCCCGCCCTGGCGGGGATCACGGCGACGACGGAGACGCTGCTTCGCATGGGGCCGAAGCTAGGCAGCCGTGCCATCGCGTCGGTGGAGCCCGGGTGAACGCGGGGCAACCGGCGGGGAACGAGTGCTGTGCGGCATCCGGCGGCGAACCCCGCGAGAGGACAGCGGTCACCCGAAATTCGCGATGGTCAGCGGCGGCCCTCGTCGATTGGACCGCCGACGACCCGTCAGGTAAGCTTTCCCTTTGGTGTCCGCCTCCTGCGGCGTGACATCCGTAGTTGAGCCCTCCACCTACGGCGTTCCCGTCTCATCGAGTCGGCAACTCCGCGCCGGAGCGGGATTCACGACCAACCCAACCACGACACAAGAAAGCAGCCACTACTGTGACGCGCACTTTCAGCCCCAAGGCATCCGAGATCCAGCGAGAGTGGGTCGTCATCGACGCCACCGACGTGGTGCTCGGCCGCCTGGCCAGCCACACCGCCGCCATCCTGCGCGGCAAGAACAAGCCGACGTTCGCTCCGCACGTCGACACCGGTGACTTCGTCATCATCGTCAACGCCGACAAGGTGGCCCTGACCGGTCAGAAGGCGCTGAAGAAGAAGGCATACCGCCACTCCGGTTACCCGGGTGGTCTGAAGGCCGTCAGTTACTCCGAGCTTCTCGAGAAGAACCCCGTTCGCGCCGTCGAGAAGGCCGTTCGCGGCATGCTGCCGAAGAACTCGATCGGTCGTTCCCAGCTGCGCAAGCTCAAGGTCTACACGGGCAGCGAGCACCCGCACGCGGCCCAGCAGCCGAAGCCGTACACCTTCGACCAGGTCGCCCAGTAAGCGCCGGTCTCACCAACTCTTCTCGACTTAGACAAGGACTGAATCCATCGTGGCGAAGATCTCCGACCAGCTCGAGGCCCAGGACGTGGCGCAGAGCTTCACGACCGAGACGCCGGCGACCGAGGCTCCCTCGGCACCCCGTCCGGTTCTCAACGTTCCCGGTGCGGCCGTCGGCCGTCGCAAGCAGGCCATCGCCCGCGTGCGTCTCGTTCCGGGTTCCGGCACCATCACGGTCAACGGCCGTGAGTTCGCCGACTACTTCCCGAACAAGCTGCACCAGCAGCTCATCACCGACCCGTTCAAGGTGCTCGACCTGCTCGGCAGCTACGACGTCATCGCCCGCATCACCGGGGGCGGCCCGTCCGGCCAGGCCGGCGCGCTTCGTCTGGCGATCGCTCGTGCCCTGAACGAGATCGACCGCGAGAACAACCGTCCGACGCTCAAGAAGGCAGGGTTCCTCAGCAGGGACGCCCGGGTCACCGAGCGCAAGAAGGCTGGTCTCAAGAAGGCCCGCAAGGCTCCTCAGTACTCGAAGCGCTGATCCAGCGTCCCGGCTCGCATCCGAGATGACGCGGCTTTTCGGTACGGATGGCGTTCGCGGCCTCGCGAACGGCGAGCTGACGGCGGACCTCGCACTGGGCATCGCCCAGGCGACCGCCGTCGTGCTCGGGCAAGGGCGCAGCGCTGAGGCACGGCGCGCGGAAGGCAAACGCCCCGTCGCGGTCGTGGCGCGCGACCCTCGCGTCTCCGGTGAGTTCCTCCTGTCCGCGGTGGCCGCGGGTCTGGCGAGTTCCGGCGTCGACGTGCTCGACGCCGGAGTCATCCCGACCCCGGCCGCCGCGTTCCTGATCGCCGACATCGGCGCCGACTTCGGCGTGATGATCTCGGCGTCGCACAACCCGGCGCCCGACAACGGCATCAAGATCTTCGCGCGCGGCGGCACCAAGCTGCCGGATGTCGTCGAAGACCGCATCGAGGCTGCGCTCGGCAACCCCAAGCTCACCCCGACGGGAGCGGATGTCGGACGCATCCGTCGGTTCGCGGATGCCGAAGACCGCTACGTGCTTCACCTGCTGGCGAGCCTGCCGCACCGGCTCGACGGCATCCACGTGCTCATCGACTGCGCGAACGGCGCGGCCGCCGGCATCTCGCCCGAAGCGTTCACGGATGCCGGTGCCAGGGTCAGCGTGATCGGCGACGATCCGGACGGCATCAACATCAACGACGGCGTGGGGTCCACGCACATCGACAAGCTCGCGGTCGCCGTGCGAGAGCACGGTGCCGATGTCGGGATCGCGCACGACGGCGACGCCGACCGCTGCCTCGCCGTGGATGCCGACGGCAACGTCGTCGACGGCGACCAGATCATGGCCATCCTGGCGCTCAGCATGGCCGACCGAGGCGTACTCAACAAGAACACGCTCGTGACGACCGTGATGAGCAATCTGGGCCTGCGCCTCGCGATGGCCGAGCACGGCATCGACGTCGTGCAGACCAGCGTGGGCGACCGTTACGTGCTCGAGAAGATGAACGAGAACGACTACTCGCTCGGCGGCGAGCAGTCGGGTCACGTCATCATGCGCGAGTTCGCGACCACAGGCGACGGCATTCTCACGGGACTTCATCTCGTGAGCGAGATGGCGCGCAAGGGCAAGAGCCTCAGCGAGCTGGCCACGTGCATGACCGTCTACCCGCAGATCCTCGTCAACGTGCGCGGCGTCGACCACAACCGCCTGCATGAGGACGACGTGATCGCTCAGGCGATCTCGGCGACCGAGGCAGAGCTCGGCTCGACAGGTCGCGTGCTGCTTCGGCCCTCCGGAACCGAGCCGATGGTGCGGGTCATGGTCGAGGCCGCCGATCAGGAGACGGCAGACCGCTGTGCGCACGAACTGGCGGATGTCGTGAAGTCCCGCCTCGCGCTGTAGCCGTTAGCGAGGGTTGAGCCTGTCGAAACCCGGAGTCAATTCAGGCTCGGTTTCGACAAGCTCAACCGGCGGTGGGCGGTTTCGACGGGCTCAACCGGCGGTGGGTCGCTTTCGACGGGCTCGGCCGGCGGCAACCGGGCTACAGCTTGCGGAGCAGGACTGACGACACCGTGTGGTCGCTGCCCTTGCGCAGCACGAGCTTCGCGCGGGATCGCGTCGGCCTGATGTTCTGCACCAGATTCGGCTCGTTGATGGCGTGCCAGATCGACAGCGCCTGCGTCCGAGCCTCCTGCTCGGTCAGGCTCGCGTACCTGTGGAAGTACGAGTTCGGATCCGAGAACGCGCCGCGCTGCAGCTCGAGGAACCGCTCGACGTACCAGCGCTCGATGTCGGAGGCGCGGGCATCCACGTACACACTGAAGTCGAAGAGGTCGCTCACGGCCAGGCGGTTGTCGCCGCCCGCCGGCTGAAGAACGTTGAGTCCTTCGACGATGAGCACATCCGGATGCCTGACCACCACCTGCGCGTCGGGCATGATGTCGTAGTTCAGGTGGGAGTAGAAGGGCGCTCGCACCTCTTCCACACCGCTCTTCACCGCCGTGACGAATCGCAGCAGCGCCTTGCGGTCGTAGGACTCCGGGAATCCCTTGCGGCTCATCAGTCCGCGCCGCTCGAGCTCGGCGTTGGGCAGCAGGAATCCGTCGGTCGTGACGAGTTGAACATCGGGAGTCGTCGGCCAGCGGCTGAGCAGTTCGCGCAGCAGCCTTGCCGTCGTCGACTTGCCGACCGCGACGGATCCGGCGACACCGATCACGAAGGGCGTGCGCGTCGTGCGCTCGCCGAGGAAGTCGTTCGTCGCTTGCTGCAGCTGTTGGGTACCGGTGGCGTACATGCTCAGCAACCGGCTGAGCGGCAGATAGACCTCCGCCACCTCGCGCATGTCGAGGCGCTCGCCGAGGCCGCGCAGTTGCGCGATCTCCATCTCCGAGAGCGGCTGAGGAGTGCTGGAGGCCAGGCGCGCCCAGGCCGAGCGATCCAGTTCGACGAACGGGGAGATGCGCGCGGACTGCGCCGCACCGTTCGTGGTCATGGGGCACAAGTCTACTGAGGCCCCGACGTGGAGCCGCCGGCGGCGGCCCGCACGACCCGGGCCTGCCGGAGCCCAGGCCCGCCGAGCGGTCCGGATGCTGCCGACGGGTCCGGTCATCCACGTCGATAGGGGGACCGCTCGGCAGTATGCGGACCGATCGGCCAACAAGGCGGGATGGGGCGGCGCGGATGCGACGTCGGCGGGTCGGCGCGAGGACGACGGGCAGGCGACGCACGGGTTGCGACCAGGCCGGCCGGTAGAATCGGTCCCCATGTGCGGAATCGTCGGATACGTCGGCAGCGACAGGTCGCTCGACGTGCTGCTTGGCGGGCTCAAGCGGCTGGAGTACCGCGGCTACGACTCCGCAGGCGTCGCCGTGATCGACGCGCAGAGCGGGCAGCTCAACGTCGCCAAGCGCGCGGGCAAGCTGGGCGTGCTCGAGGACGAGCTCGACAGGCATCCGATCGGCGACGGATGCACGGGCATCGGCCACACGCGCTGGGCGACGCACGGCGGCCCGACCGACCGCAACGCGCATCCGCACCTCGGAGACGATGGCAGGCTCGCCGTCATCCACAACGGCATCATCGAGAACTTCGCCGTGCTCCGCGACCAGCTCGTCGACGAGGGCCACACGTTCGCCAGCGAGACCGATACCGAGGTGGCCGCCGTGCTGCTCGGGCGCGAGTACCGCGAGACCGGTGACCTGGTCGAGGCCTTCCGCCGGGTCGTCGCCCGTCTCGACGGCGCCTTCACGCTGCTCGCCGTGCACCAGGATCAGCCGGGCATCGTCGTCGGAGCCCGACGCAACTCTCCGCTCGTCATCGGCCTCGGCGAGGGAGAGAACTTCCTCGGATCGGACGTCGCGGCCTTTGTGGAGCACACGCGTCGCGCCGTCGCGATCGGTCAGGACCAGATCGTCGTCATCACTCCGAACGAGGTCGTGGTGACGGACTTCGAGGGCGCTGCCGTCGAGGTGGAGCCGTTCGAGGTGGCGTGGGATGCCGCCGCCGCGGACAAGGGCGGTTGGACCAGCTTCATGGCGAAGGAGATCGCCGAGGAGCCGGATGCCGTCGCGAACACGCTGCGCGGCCGCGTGCACGAGGGGCTGGCCGTCATCCCGGAGCTCGCCGACCTCGACGAGCTGCTGACCGGCATCGACCGCATCACCATCATCGCGTGCGGCACGGCGTCGTACGCCGGACAGGTGGGTTCCTACGCCATCGAGAAGTGGGCACGCATTCCCGTCGAGGTGGAGCTCAGCCACGAGTTCAGGTACCGCGATCCGGTCATCACACCGTCGACCCTCGTCGTCTCGATCAGTCAGTCCGGCGAGACGATGGACACCCTGATGGCCGTCAAGTTCGCCCGCGCAGCCGGCGCGAAGACGCTGTCCATCTGCAACACGCAGGGCGCGACCATCCCGCGCGAGTCCGACGGCGCCGTCTACACGCACGCCGGCCCGGAGGTGGCGGTCGCGTCGACGAAGGCGTTCGTGGCGCAGATCACGGCGCTGTATCTGCTCGGTCTGCACCTCGCGCGGCTGCGCGGAACCCTCTCGGATGCCGAGCAGTCGGCGAACCTCGACGAGCTCGCGGCCATCCCGGCCAAGCTCGAGCGCGTGCTGGAGTCCAGCGACTCCGTCGCACAGCTCGCGCACTGGATGAGCGACACCCGCGCCGTGCTGTTCCTCGGTCGCCACGTCGGGTTCCCGATCGCACTCGAGGGTGCGCTCAAACTCAAGGAGCTCGCCTACATCCACGCGGAGGGGTTCGCGGCCGGTGAGCTCAAGCACGGGCCCATCGCGCTCATCGAGCCGGGGCAGCCGGTGTTCGTCGTCGTGCCCAGCCCGCGCGGCAGCGACGAGATGCACCGCAAGGTGGTCTCCAACATCCAGGAGATCCGCGCCCGGGGCGCTCGCGTGCTCGCGATCGCCGAGGAGGGCGACGCCTCCGTCTTGCCGTTCGCCGACGAGGTCGTGCGCATCCCGCTCGCCGCACCGTTGTTCGAGCCTCTGCTCGCGGTCATCCCGCTGCAGATCTTCGCCATGGAGCTCGCCGCCGCCAAGGGGCTCGACGTCGACCAGCCGCGCAACCTGGCCAAGTCGGTCACGGTGGAGTGAGCCGGATGCGCGCCGGAATGATCGCCGCAACGCCGGCTGCGAGGCGGCACCGCGGATCCTCACCGCTCGTGAGGGTGAGCGCGCCGTGATCGCCGGCATCGGTGTGGACATCGTCGACCTGCAGCGCTTCGAGCGCGCCGTCGCCCGGACGCCGAGACTCGTGGAGCGGCTGTTCGCCGAGAGCGAACGCGGGCTGCCCGTGCACTCGCTCGCCGCCCGGTTCGCTGCGAAGGAGGCGGTGGTCAAGGCGCTGGGCCGCACCGACATCGTGGTGGCATCCGACGTCGTGGTGGTCTCCGACGAGCACGGCAACCCCGATCTCGTGCTGCACGGCGCCGTGGCGGAGGCTGCAGCGGCCCGCGGCATCCGTCGCTGGCACCTGACCATGACGCACGACGCCGGCGTCGCCTGCGCCTTCGTCGTGGCGGAGAGCGTCGACGCGGGCGGCGTCGATGCGGGCGCGGTGGGCGTCGATGGTTCGGCAGCACGCGTGAGCTCGGAAGCGACCGGGACCGACGCCGGATGACCGAGAGCGCACCGCTGCGCGAGGCCGTCATCGACCTCGGCGCCATCCGTGACAACGTCGATGCGCTGCGCGCGCAGATCGGCACCGAGCACCTGTATGCCGTCGTCAAGGCGAACGCGTACGGTCACGGCGCCGTGCCTGCCGCCAAAGCTGCACTGGACGGCGGCGCAGACCGGCTCGGCGTCGCCGATCTGGCGGAGGCTCTCGAGCTGCGCGAGGCGGGCATCACCGCCCCTGTGCTCGCGTGGCTGCACGACGCCGACGCCGACTTCGATCTGGCCCTGCGCGCCGACATCGATCTGGGCATCTCGTCGGTCGCCCAGCTGAACGCGGCGGCTGCGGCAGCTGAGCGCGCTGCGCGCCCGGCCGTCGTGCATCTCAAGCTGGACACGGGGCTCAGCCGTAACGGGATCGCGCCGGATGCCTGGGCATCCGCCGTCCGCGCCGCCCGCGCGGCCGAGACGGCCGGCCTCGTGCGCGTCGCAGGGATCTTCAGCCATCTGTCCGGCACCGACGCGGAGTCCGATCTGGCGCAGGCGGATGCGCTCGATCGCGGACTCAGCGAGGCATCGCGTGCCGGGCTCGATCCGGAGTTCGTGCACCTGGCCGCGAGCGGCGCCGCCCTCACGCTGCCTCGCACCAGGTACAACACGGTGCGGGTGGGCATCGCGATCTACGGCGTGTCGCCCTTCCCGCACCGCGAGCCGAGCGAGTTCGGGCTGCGGCCCGCCATGACCCTGCGCTCGCGGGTCGTCGCCGTGCGTCGGGTGGCCGAGGGCCAGGGCGTGTCCTACGGCCACACGTACCGGGCACCGCGCGACACCACACTCGCACTCGTGCCCGTCGGCTACGCGGACGGCGTGCCCCGCCAGGCATCCGGCCGCGCGGACGTGCTCCTGGCCGGTGAACGGCGCCCCATCGCCGGCCGCGTGGCGATGGACCAGATGGTCGTCGCCGTGGGAGACGCCGAGGTGGCGGTGGGCGACGAGGTCGTGCTCTTCGGCGATCCGGAGACCGGGGCGCCATCCGCCGAGGACTGGGCGCGCGCTGCCGACACCATCGGCTACGAGATCGTGACGAGGCTCGGCAGGAGGGTGGCGAGACGCTATGTCGCGCAGTGACGGCGACGTCGACGACCTCGCAGGCGGGCGGATGCCCCTGGCCGGCACGCACGTCGTGCCCACGTCGGACGACATGGAGGAGTTCGGGCGCCAGCTCGGGCGGCTGCTGACCGCAGGCGACCTCGTCGTGCTGACCGGTCCGCTCGGCGCGGGCAAGACCACGCTCACCAGGGGCATCGGCGAGGCGATGCGGGTGCGCGGTCCTGTGACGAGCCCGACCTTCGTGCTGGCTCGCACGCATCCTTCGCTCGGAGGCGGCGCGCCCCTCGTGCACGTGGATGCCTACCGCCTGGGCTCCGCTCTGGAGCTCGACGACCTGGACATCGACTTCGCGCGCTCCGTCGTCGTGGTCGAGTGGGGCAGTGGCCTGCTCGACGGCGTGGCCGAGTCGTGGCTGGACGTCGCGATCGAGCGTCCGACCGGCGCCGACGCCGACGACGAGCCGGCTGTCGGGGAGGACAGTGTCGGCGAGGACGGTGTCGGCGAGGAGGGTGCTGCGGAGGAGAGTGCCGGCGAGGAACGTCCCGGCGAGGAGGGTGCTGCGGAGGACGACGTCCCCGAGGAACCGCGCACGGTCACGGTCACCGCGCACGGACCGCGGTGGAGCGGCCCGGCCCCGGCCGCCTGACCACTCCGGCCGCCTGACCACTCCGGCCGCCTGAGCACCCCGGTCGCTGACTACGCTGGAGGGATGCTCCTCGCGATCGACACCTCGGCTGGCACGTCCGTCGCCGTCGTCGACCGAGAGGGCGGCGTGCTCAGCGAGCTGGCGACCACGGACACCATGCGCCACGCCGAGGTGATCGGCGGCATGATCCAGGGCGCGCTCGAGCAGGCATCCGTCGCCCCGCAGCGGCTCTCTGGTGTGGCCGCCGGCATGGGGCCAGGGCCGTTCACCGGACTGCGCGTGGGCATCGCCGCTGCGAAGGCGTTCGCGCTCGGCATCGGCAAGCCCGTCGTGCCGATCGTGAGCCACGACGCGGTCGCACTAGAACGCTACGGCGCAGGCCACAGGGGTCAGCTCCTCGTCGTCACGGACGCGCGTCGTCGCGAACTGTACTGGAGCACCTACGGCGGAGTGGATGAGCTCGGCATCCCCTTGCGCGTCGGCGGTCCTGGGCTGTCGAAGCCGGACGAGCTGCCCGAGGTGGCTGTGCACGGCGCGCACGTGACGCGGTTCGATGCGGCATCCGTCTCCGCCGGGCAGCTGGGCCTGCTCGCCGAGCAGCTGTACGCAGCTGGGCGCGCGTTCGCAGAAGACCGTCCGCTCTATCTGCGCTCGCCGGATGTCACCCCGTCGAGCGGGCCGAAGCGGGTCACGGCATGAGCGACGCGCGCAAGGCCGCCGCGGTCATCCGCCGCGCCACGGCCGACGACCTGGACGCCATCATGGCCATCGAGACGTCCGTCTTCGTGACGGATGCCTGGTCGCCCGAGCTGATGCGCTCGGAGCTTGAGGCGCCACACTCGTTCTATCTGGTGGCCGAGCGGGACGGTGAGGTCGTGGGCTACTCGGGTCTTCGCGCGGTCGTATCCGCCGCGGATGCCGACATCCAGACGATCGCCGTCGCGCCGGAAGCGAGACGGCTGGGTCTCGGCCGAGCGCTGATGAACGAGATGATCGCCGAGGCCACCCGGCTCGGCGCACGGGAGATCTTCCTCGAGGTGCGTGCCGACAACCCGGACGCCCAGCGGCTCTACTCGACGCTGGGATTCGAGCCGCTCGGCGTGCGCCCGCACTACTACCAGCCGGATGACGTCGACGCCGTCGTGATGGGGCTCGCAGTCGAGGAGGTGCGGCGGTGAGCCTGTCCGACGCGTTCCAGAGCGCTCAGGGTCTGCCGGTCGACGAGGCGACCGCAGCGGACGGGCCGCTCGTGCTCGGCATCGAGTCGTCGTGCGACGAGACGGGCGTCGGCATCGTGCGCGGAACGCGGCTGCTCGCCAACGTGATCGCGTCGAGCATGGACGAGCACGCCAGGTACGGGGGAGTGGTGCCCGAGGTCGCTGCGCGTGCGCACCTCGAAGCGCTGCAGCCGACCATCACCGAGGCGGTGGCGACGGCAGGCATCCGGCTTGCCGACCTCGATGCCGTCGCGGTCACGAGCGGGCCGGGCCTGGCCGGCGCCCTGATGGTGGGAGTCGGCGCGGCGAAGGCGCTCGCTGTCGCGCTCGGCAAGCCGCTGTACGGCGTGAACCACCTCGTCGGACACGTCGGCGCCGACCTGCTCGATGCAGACGGCGGTCCCGGCCGGGAGATCGAGCTGCCCACCATCGCGTTGCTCGTCTCGGGCGGCCACACCTCCCTGCTGCACGTGCGCAGCCTCACCGACGACGTCGAACTGCTCGGGGAGACGATCGACGACGCGGCGGGCGAGGCGTTCGACAAGGTGGCGAGGGTGCTCGGCCTGCCGTACCCCGGCGGTCCGCAGATCGACCGCGTGGCGGCAGAGGGAGATCCGGCGGCGATCCGGTTCCCGCGCGGTCTCACCCTGCCGAAGGATCTGGCCAAGCATCGCTACGACTTCTCGTTCTCCGGGCTCAAGACGGCCGTCGCCCGGTGGGTCGAGCGGCGAGAGGATGCCGGCGAGCCCGTTCCCGTCGCCGACGTCGCCGCGAGCTTCAGAGAGGCCGTCGCCGACGTGCTGCTGCGCAAGGCGATCGCGGCCTGCGTCGATCGGGATGTTCCCCGTCTGCTGCTCGGCGGTGGTGTCGTCGCGAATGCCCGCGTGCGCCAGCTGGCCAAGGAGCGGGCGGATGCCGCGGGAGTCCGGCTGCGCGTGCCCGCGCTGTCCCTGTGCACGGACAACGGCGCGATGATCGCGGCGCTCGCAGTTCAGCGCATCGTGGCCGGACACGCACCCAGCGGCCTCGATTTCGGTGCGGACTCGACGCTGCCGGTGACCGACATCCAGGTCTGACACCCTCGACACGGGGTACGGCCCGCGAAGCCCGCCGAGTCGGCGAGGCATGGGGAGCACTCCCCATGTCGCGGCCGGAGGCGCGGTTGTAGCGTCGCTCGTGGGCAGTCGCTCAGGCAGGTCGCCACCTCGACACGCCGGGCTGCTGTTCATTGACACCCCATGAGGCGGATGCCAGCATTGGCATACACAGCTTTCGCTCAGGTTCCGCGTGAGCGACATACGACCGGTCGCGTCGACGACCGGCCTCTTCGAAAGGACCAAAGCTCATGTCCGATCCCAACGCTCCTCAAGATCCGGCTCGCGGGCCGCAGCAGCCGCCGGCATACGGCGCTCCTCAGCAGCCGCCCGTGCCGCCTCAGCAGCCCGTTCCGCCGCAGCAGCCGCCGGCGTACGGTGCGCCGGGTGCCCCGCAGTACGGCGCCCCTGCCGCCCCGCAGTACGGGCAGCCCTACGCGCCGGCTCCGGCGCAGAAGTCGCCGATCCTCAGCATCCTGTCGCTGATCGGCGGCATCATCGGCATCGTCGGTTCGTTCTTCTACTTCGGCGGTCTGTTCGCTATCGCTGCCGTGGTTCTCGGCTTCATCGGCCGCAACAAGGAGCCGCAGGCCAAGGGCTTCTGGCTCACCGGTATCATCCTCGGTTTCGTGGCGATCGCGATCGAGATCATCTGGATCATCGTCCTCGTGGCGATCATCGCCTCGGTGGGCTCCTCGATCAACACGTACTGATTCGCAAACGGCGAGGCGGGTCGGCGCTGCTCCGGCCCGCCTCGCCGTTGTCATCGTCACCGAAGGAAGGCGCGATGTCCGATCCGAACGCTCCGCAGGACCCCGAGCAGGTTCCGCCGGCCGCTCCAGCCGGACCGCAGCAGCCGCCCGTTCAGCCACAGCCTGCTGCGCCTCAGCAGCCGTACGGGGCCCCGCAGCAACCGCCGGCTCCGGTGCCACCTCAGCCTCAGCAGCCTTACGCTGCACCGGGACAGCCGTACGGTTCGCCCGCCCAGCAGCCGTATGCTGCTCCGCAGCAGCCGTATGGCGCTCCGCAGTACGGGCCTCCGCAACCTCAGTACGGCGGTCCACAACAGCCGCCGTACGGCGTCCCGCAGTACGGCCAGCCGTACCCGCCGGCACCGGCAAAGACGCCGATCCTCAGCATCCTTGCTCTGATCGGCGGCATCATCGGTGTGATCTCGCTCGGCTGGGGCGTTCTGTTCGGAATCGCCGGCATCGTGCTCGGCTTCCTTGGCAAGTCGCGCGAGCCCCAGGCGCGAGGGTTCTGGCTCACGGGCCTGATCCTCGGGTTCGTCTCGGTCGGTCTGATCGTGCTGTGGATCCTCTTCATCGTGATCAGCGCCATCGCTGCCGCGAGCTACGACTACAACTACTGACCGGCACCGCCGCAAGAATCGGAGGGCCGTCCCCGCTGTGAGGCGGCCCTTTCGCGTAGGCTCAGGCTTCGCGTCGGCTCAGGCTTTCCCGTCGGCTCAGGCGACGCGCTCCACGAGGAGCGCCACGTGCCGAGCCCCGATGCGGGTCAGCACGAGCGTGCCGGATGCCTCGCCCTTCAGTTTCAGCCGCTTGCGCAGGGCGGCCGGGTCGACATCCGCTCCCCGCTTCTTGATCTCCAGCGCCCCGATGCGCCGCTTCGCGAGCGCCGCGCGCAGCTCGGCCTCCTTCGTGGGCAGCTCCTCGAGCACCCGGAACGCCGAGGCGAACGGTGTCGGCGCCAGATCGTCGGAGGTGAGGTACGCGATGTCGTGGCGCAGCATCCTCGCGCCGAGCGACCGAGCCAGGTCGCCGATGAGCCTCGCCCTGATGACGGCGCCGTCCGGCTCGTAGAGGTAGGCCCCGAGCGCTCCGGTCGGCTCGTCCTCGGTGTCGCCGGGAGCGCTCAGCTCGGCCGCCTCGTCGCCCTTGATCACCAGGGCGGCACGCCGGATGCCGTCCCTCGCCAGCGCGCCCGTCCAGACGCCGACCTCCACCACCTGGCCGTCGACGGAGATCCACTGCGCTTCCGCGTCGTCGGGAAGCAGCGCGCGATCGACGCCCGGACCGAGCTTGACGCCGACGGGCATCCGGGCGGCGAGCTCGAACACGAACCCGAGCTTCGGCGACCAGTCCGACGGATCGGAGAGACGCCGTGTGTCGGCGTGGCCCGCGGTGCGCCTGGCCGGGTCGAGATACACGGCATCCCTGCCGCCGAGGTCCACGTCCTCGGCGCGAGACTGCACCACCCGGGCGTTAGCGAACGGCGCGAGGTTGTAGCTGGTGATCGCCGCCGTGACCTCGTCGGCGTCGACCGCCGTGACGTCCAGCTCGAGCGCTGCCATGGCCATCGCGTCGCCGCCGATGCCGCAGCCGAGGTCGGCGACGCGGGTCAGGTCTGCCTGCGCGTACCTCCCGGCATGCCGAGCCGCGACTGCCAGGCGCGTCGCCTGCTCGAGTCCGGCTTCGGTGAACAGCATGCGCGATGCGAACGGCCCGAACTTCGCCGTGGCCTTCGCTCGCAGCTTCGATTGCGTGAGCACCGTGGCCACGAGGCCGGGCGGATGCCCCTGCTTGCGCAGCTGCGCCACCGTGCGCACCACATCCGCCGCGCTCTCGTACGGCGGAAGCGAGTCGAGAAGCCGCAAGCCCTCAGGGCTCAGCAGCTCCACCAGGTCGGCGCGTTCCACTGCGACAACCTATCGCGGTGCGCGAGCGGATGCCGGAGAAGCGGGCACCGGTCTCCCGCCCGTCCGCTACGTCGGACTTGACCTCAACATTGGTTGAGGTCGTAGTGTCGAACGGTGGAGGGCGGCGCCCGCCCATCACATCGAGCGCACTCTGGGCAACCGCCCGAGGGTGGCGGCGCCTCCCTCCGCCTTCGCCTCAGACTTCCTTCCTTCACGCGGACAGGCGCGTGCCCAGCAGAGACCTCATGACCACGACACCTCCGTCAGCTTCCTCCCGCTTCGGCTCCGAGGGCCCCGATGTCGACGCGTTCAAACACGCGTTCCGGCTCCACCCTGCAGGCATCGCCCTGATCACGGCCCTCGCGCCGCACGGGCCGGTTGGTCTCACGGCCTCCAGCGTCGCCTCCGTCGGCATCGATCCGCCGGCGCTGGCGTTCTCGGTGACGCGGGCGACGGGGAGCGCCGGCGGCATTTTGGATGCCGAGACGCACGTCGTCCACCTGCTCGATGCGCACCACATCGGGCTGGCGCAGGTCTTCGCGCGGTCGGGCACGGACCGCTTCACGCCCGAGCAGGGCTGGTCCACGCTGCCGACCGGCGAACCCCATCTCGCGGACGCGCGCGTGGCGCTGCGCTGCCGCATCCTCCAGACCACGCCGGTGGGCTCGTCGGTGCTCGTGCTCTCCGAGGTGCTCGACATCCACCAGGGACGCCGCGGCGAGCCGGTCGCCTACGTGGACAGGGAGTTCCGGCCGCTGGGCTCTCGGTCGTGACGCGCGGCGGAGCGGGCATCCATGACGGGGCTCCTGGGCGGGCGGTCGCATCCACTTGCACTCACGTTGCACGAGTGCCAACGGTGCGCCTACACTGCTGGTTAGCACTCTCACTGTCAGTGTGCTAACTACGTCTTCAGTACAAAGTACAGAAAGAGGTCAACCGTGTCGGTCTCCATCAAGCCGCTCGAGGATCGCATCGTTATCAAGCAGGTTGAGGCTGAGCAGACCACTGCGTCCGGCCTGGTCATCCCGGACACCGCCAAGGAGAAGCCGCAGGAGGGCGAGGTCATCGCCGTCGGACCCGGCCGCATCGACGACAACGGCAACCGCGTTCCGCTCGACGTCACGGTCGGCGACAAGGTGCTCTACTCGAAGTACGGCGGAACCGAGGTCAAGTTCGGTGGCGACGAGTACCTGGTGCTGTCGGCCCGCGACGTGCTGGCCGTCATCGAGCGCTGACGCTCGTCGCCCTGCGCTGAACGCAGAGCTCGAAGGGGTCCGGATGCCTGGCATCCGGACCCCTTTCGCGTGCCAGCCGTTCGGTCGTGACTGGGGTACTCAGGACCAGCGGCATCACGAGCGCATATCGCACTCGAGCCGTCGATTCTCCTGATTTCGGCCTGGCCAGGGGCGTTAGGGGCGGAGGGGCGACGGGCGGAGGGGCGACGGGGCGACGGGCGGAGGGGCGACGGGGCGATGGGCGGAGGGGCGCCGAGACGGCGAGGACGGCGAAGAGTCGCCGAGGGGCACCGGGAAGCACCGCGCGCAGAGCGCGTCGGAGGCCGCACCTACGATGGATGGGTGTCCGATTCCGCCGGGGCAGATCCCGTGCAGCCCCCTTCGTCCGCGCCCGTCGCCTCTGCTCGTACCGGTCGCGGCATCGTCTACGCCCTCGCGGCCTATCTGATCTGGGGCTTCCTGCCCATCTACTTCATCGCGCTCGCACCGACGGGGCCGTTCGAGATCGTCGCATGGCGGGTCCTCTTCTCGCTGGTGTTCTGCGCGGTGGCGATCGTCGTGACGCGCGCGTGGCGGCCGTTCGCGGTCATCCTGAAGCGGCCCCGCATCGTGCTCATCATGGCTGCGGCGGGGGTGCTCATCTACGTGAACTGGCAGACGTACGTGTACGCGACGACGTCGGGCGAGGTGGTCGAGGCATCCCTCGGCTACTTCATCAATCCGATCGTCACGGTGCTTCTCGGTGTGGTCGTGCTGCGCGAACGGCTCCGGCTCACGCAGTGGATCGCCATCGGCATCTCCGTAGTCGCCGTGGTCGTGCTCACCGTCGGCTACGGCACCTTGCCGTGGATCGCGCTCGCCCTCGCCTTCTCGTTCGGGCTGTACGGCCTGGTGAAGAAACAGGTCGGACGCGATGTGGACGCCCTGAGCGGCCTCACCCTCGAGACCGCCTGGCTCGCACCGGTCGCCATCGTGCAGCTCATCGTGGTCGGGGCGACCACGGGGCTCACGATCGGGCACGGCAGCGTTCTGCACACCATCGGGCTCGTGGGCGCCGGCGTGATCACCGCTGTGCCGCTGTTGTTCTTCGCCGCGGCATCGAGGCGGCTGCCGCTCATCGTGATGGGGTTCATCCAGTACTTCACGCCGATCCTGCAGCTCGTCGTCGGTGTCGGCCTGCTGCACGAGGCCATGCCGCTCGAACGATGGATCGGCTTCGGGCTCGTCTGGGTGGCCCTCGTGGTGCTCACCGTCGACATGGTGCTGGCGGTGCGACGCGAACGCCGTGCCGGAGCGGTGCGGGCGGATGCCACGGACGCGGTGCCGTCCGATCCCCTTCCTGAGTAGGTCGCCCGGCCGACCGGCGGCCGGGTCCGCTCCCGGTCGGAACCCATCCCCGGCCGGACCCTACCCCTCGCGCCGAACCCACCCTGCGCGGAACGCGCCTCCGGTCGGAACCCACCCGCGGTCGCAACCACCCCGTCCGGTCGATCGTCGGGTGGTGGGCGCATAGTGGACTCATGGCGATCGGCGTGCTGCTGCTCGTCAGCGCGGCACTGGGGGCGAGCTTCGCCGAGTCCTACGCGCTGACGCTGTACCGGCGTGCCGTGCGCGGGTCGCACGAGCGCTATGTCTGGCGCACGCGCTACATCCTGCTGGCCTGCCTCGTCGCGGTGCTGTCGACGGTGGTCGCGGTGATCGACGTGCTCGACGGCGACACGTTCTTCGCCGCGCTCTGGCTCGCGATCGCGGCGATGCGTGTCGTGGTGCTGATCCTCAACCGTGACAAGGACGACGACGACTGGTTCAAGCGCACGGGACGACGCATCCGCTCCGGCCTGCGCCGGCTCGCCGCCGCTCTCACGCCGAGGCCCGGGACGGCCGCTCCGGTTCCCGCCTAGGGCTGCGGCGCCGGCGCGCACCCGATCCCAGGTGCATGCCGTGGAATGCGAGGAATGCCTCGTGCGTTGTGGTGTGTCAAGACGAGGGCGGGGCGGGCATCCTCTCGCCCGGGTCTGACACCGGCGAGGTCGTGGCCCGGCGGCGACATCGTGTCGAGCGCCCGTTCGGCAAGACGACCTAACATGGAACATCCGAACGCGCTGGTGCAGGTGGATTGCACCGCGATCCGCCTCCCACGCTTCTGATGACGGCGACAGAAGAACGAAAGCCGAAACCGCGATTCACGGCGAGGCTCAGAGCCAAGACAGGGGAGAGATGGACCAGGCGGACCCGTTCGGCTTCATGGGACTGACGTACGACGACGTGATGCTCCTGCCGGGGCATACCGACGTGATTCCGAGTGAGGCCGATACGTCCTCACGCCTGACCAAGCGCATCACGGTGGCGACGCCGCTGCTCTCCAGCGCGATGGACACCGTGACCGAGTCCCGCATGGCCATCGCCATGGCCAGGCAGGGCGGCCTCGGCGTGCTGCACCGCAACCTCTCCATCGAGGATCAGGCGACGTACGTCGACAAGGTGAAGCGCAGCGAGTCGGGCATGGTCACCAATCCCGTGACGACGACGCCCGATGCGACGGTCGCCGAGGTGGATGCCCTGTGCGGTCAGTTCCGCGTCTCAGGCCTGCCCGTCGTGGAGGAGGACGGCACGCTCGTCGGCATCATCACCAATCGCGACATGCGCTTCGTCTCGCCGTTCGAGAAGTCCTCGACCCTGGTTCGCGACGTGATGACGAAGGCGCCCCTGATCACGGCCCCGGTCGGCGTGGACCCGGACTCGGCGATCGCGATCTTCGCCCAGCACAAGATCGAGAAGCTGCCCCTGGTAGACGCGGAGGGCAAGCTGCGCGGGCTCATCACGGTGAAGGACTTCGACAAGAGCGAGAAGTACCCGGATGCGACCAAGGACGCGTCCGGCCGGCTGCGCGTCGGTGCCGCGATCGGGTTCTTCGGCGACGCCTGGGACCGCGCGATGGCTCTTGTCGATGCCGGTGTCGACGTCATCGTCGTCGACACCGCCAACGGAGACAGCAAGGGCGTGCTGGAGATCATCCATCGGCTCAAGCACGAGCCTCGGGCGGCTCATGTCGAGGTGATCGGCGGCAACGTGGCCACCCGGTCGGGAGCACAGGCGCTCGTGGATGCCGGTGCTGACGCCATCAAGGTGGGCGTCGGCCCCGGGTCGATCTGCACGACGCGCGTCGTGGCCGGGGTCGGGGTTCCCCAGATCACGGCCGTGTACGAGGCGTCGCTCGCCGCGCGTCCTGCCGGCGTTCCGGTCATCGCGGACGGTGGCCTGCAGTACTCGGGCGACATCGCGAAGGCGCTCGTCGCCGGCGCCGACACGGTCATGCTCGGCTCGCTTCTGGCCGGATGCGACGAGAGCCCTGGCGACCTCATCTTCGTCAACGGCAAGCAGTTCAAGAACTACCGGGGCATGGGGTCGCTCGGCGCACTGCAGACCCGCGGCAAGAAGACGTCGTACTCGCGCGACAGGTACTTCCAGGCGGATGTGCCCAGCGACGACCAGCTGATCCCCGAAGGCATCGAGGGTCGGGTGCCCTACCGCGGACCGCTGTCCGCCGTGGCGTACCAGCTCACGGGCGGCCTTCGGCAGTCGATGTTCTACGTTGGCGCTCGCACGATCGCCGAGCTCAAGGAGCGCGGCAAGTTCGTGCGCATCACGCCTGCCGGCCTCAAGGAGTCGCACCCGCACGACATCCAGATGGTCGTCGAGGCGCCGAACTACACCCGCTGAGCGGGTCGCACCGCGGGTTGCCTGTCCATCGCGGGTTGAGCCTGTCGAAACCCGAGCTCCGGCGGTGGGTGGTGCATCGCGGGTTGAGCCTGACGAAACCCTCGCGCACCGCGGGTTGAGCCTGTCGAAACCCGGACGACCGCTGGGCGGTTTCGACAGGCTCAACCGGCGGTGAGGGGTGAGCGTGCTCAACCGGCGGCGGGCGGCGGTGTCGTCGTTTGACCGAGCGGTACTGCTCTGTCAGAATTACTGTCCGAACGGTCGGTAACTAATGCGGCATCCTCGACCGGTCGTCAGGCGCGATGAAGGGCGGGAGACGATGTCCGACGCGTATCTCGTCTCTGCGGTGCGCACGCCCGTCGGCAGGTACGGCGGCGTGCTCTCCGGAGTGCGGCCCGACGACCTCGCGGCGCTCGTCGTACGGGAGGCGGTGCGACGCTCGGGGGCTCCCGACGACGCCATCGACGAGGTGATCCTCGGCGCGGCGAACCAGGCGGGCGAGGACAACCGCAACGTCGCGCGCATGAGCGTGCTGCTGGCCGGACTGCCCGACCACGTTCCTGGCGTCACGGTGAACCGGCTCTGCGCATCCGGCCTGACGGCCGTGACCATGGCGGCCCAGGCCATCCGCGCAGGCGATGCCGACATCGTCGTCGCGGGCGGCGTCGAATCCATGAGCCGCGCGCCGTGGGTTCAGGCCAAGCCCGAGAAGGCGTTCGCGAAGCCCGGTGCGCAGTTCGACACGTCGATCGGGTGGCGCTTCGTGAACCCGGCGATCGCCGCCCGCGAGAAGGCCACGTTCTCGATGCCCGAGACCGCGGAAGAGGTCGCGCGCGTGTACGGCGTGAGCAGGCAGGATGCCGACGAGTTCGCCCTGCGCAGCCACCGTCGTGCGGTCGACGCCATCGACGCGGGGCGGTTCGACGACGAGATCGTCGCCGTTCCCACGAACGCGGGAGACGTCACCGTCGACGAGGGACCGCGTCGGGACACCACGCTTGAGGCCCTCGCGAGACTGCGCCCGGTCGTGGCGGGCGGTTCCGTCGTGACGGCGGGCAACGCGAGCTCGCTCAATGACGGCGCATCCGCCCTCGTCGTGGCCAGCGGCGAGGCGGTCGAGAGGTACGGACTGCGGCCCGCGGCGCGCGTCGTCGCCGGTGCGAGCGTCGGGGTTCCGCCCGAGATCATGGGCATGGGTCCCCTGCCCGCCACCCGGAAGGTGCTCGAGCGCACCGGGCTGAGCGTCGACGACCTCGGTGCGATCGAGCTGAACGAGGCGTTCGCCACGCAGTCCCTGGCGGTGATGCGCGAGCTCGGGCTGGACGACGCTCGCGTGAACGCGGACGGCGGGGCCATCGCGCTCGGGCATCCCCTGGGATCCAGCGGCTCGCGTCTCGTGGTCACCCTGCTCGGCCGCATGGCGCGCGAGCAGGTGCGGTACGGGCTCGCGACCATGTGCGTGGGGGTCGGCCAGGGCACGTCGCTGATCGTCGAACGGGTACATGCCGCAGGCGGCATGGAAGGCGGAGGAGAGGGATGACGCACGCGCAGACCCTCCGCGTGGAGCGCGCGGAGCAGTGTGTCGTGGTCACCCTCGACCGGCCGGGGGCGCGCAACGCGATCGATCAGCGGATGGTCGACGAGCTGCACGACGTATGCGGCGAGCTCGAGCGCGGTCCGCGCGTGCTCGTCATCGCAGGAAGCGACGGGGTGTTCGCGTCGGGCGCGGATATCCGCGAGCTGCGCGACCGCACGGCTTCCGACGCCCTCGCCGGCATCAACACCCGCCTCTTCATGCGCATAGCGGCGCTGCCGATGCCCGTGATCGCCGCGGTCGACGGGTGGGCTCTGGGCGGAGGAGCCGAGCTGGCCTACGCCGCAGACCTGCGCATCGGCACCCCGCGCACCGTCTTCGGCAACCCGGAGACGAGCCTGGGCATCATCGCAGCAGCGGGCGCATCGTGGCGGCTTCGCGAGCTCGTGGGCGAGTCCGTCGCGAAGCAGATGCTGCTCGCCGGCCGGCGACTGGATGCGCAGGAGTCGCTCGCGCTCGGACTCCTCGGCGAGGTCGTCGACCCCTCCGAGCTGATGGCGGCGGCCCGACGGCTGGCGCACAGGATCGCCTCGATGGATGCCGCGGCCACGATCGCCACGAAGGCCGTGCTGGCCGCCGCGCGCGACGAGCATCCCGACATCGATCTGCGGCATCAGGCAGCGCTCTTCGAGTCGCCGGAGAAGCACAGGCGCATGACGGAGTTCCTCGAACGCAGGACTCGCTCGCAGCAGGCCGGGACCGGGGGCACCACGTGACCACGGCGTTGCCTGCCGTCGTCGGCGTTCTGGGCGGCGGCACCATGGGCGCGGGGATCGCGCATGCCTTCCTGGTCTCCGGATGCCGCGTGCACGTGGTCGAGCGCGACGCCGAGCAATGCGATGCGGCATCCGCGCGCGTGCGCCGAGCGCTGGCCGCCAGCGTGAAGCGGGGCACCACGACGCAGAGCCTGAGCGACCTCGCTGCGCGCCTGAGCGTCGGCACCGACGACGAGGTCTTCGGCGCATGCGGCCTGCTGATCGAGGCCGTGCCCGAGCAGTTCGAGCTCAAGGTGGAGTCGCTCGGGCGTCTGGAGGCGGCCACGCCCTCCGCCGTGATCGCCAGCAACACGTCGTCGTTCTCGATCGATGACCTCGGCTCAACGCTGCGTTCGCCCGAGCGGTTTCTCGGGCTGCACTTCTTCAACCCGGTGCCCGCGTCCGCGCTCGTCGAGGTGGTCAGAGGCGCAGCCACCTCAGAGGAGACGCTCGGCGCGGCACAGGACTGGGTGGCGGCGATCGGCAAGACGGCCGTGACCGTGGCGGATGCGCCCGGATTCGCGTCGAGCCGGCTCGGCGTGGCGCTCGGGCTGGAGGCCATCCGGATGCTCGAGGAGGGCGTGGCCGACGCCGACGCCATCGACACGGCGATGGTGCTCGGCTACCGGCATCCGGTCGGGCCGCTGCGGCTCACCGACATGGTCGGCCTCGACGTGCGACTGGGCATCGCCGAATACCTGACCGAGCGGCTGGGCGACAGGTTCGCGCCGCCGAAGCTGTTGCGCGACAAGGTCGCCGTCGGCGAGCTGGGACGCAAGACGGGCCGGGGATTCTTCGAATGGAGCGCGTAGGCGTGGAAAGACGACCGGTTCCCGCCCTCGCCGCGAGGCCGGCGCAGTCAGCGGTCGCGGCGGGAGACCCGGGCGGGCGCAGGCGCGGTCACGCGTCGACGATGAGGTTGGTGATGCGGGCCGTGCACAGCAGGCGGCCCTCCTCGTCGGTCACGGTCACGGCATGCGACGTGACGCGGCGGCCGAGGCTGATGGCCTCCGCCACGCCGGTCACGACGCCCGAGCGGGCCGAGCGGTGGTGCGTGGCGTTGATGTCGAGCCCGACGGCTGACTTGCCTGGGCCGGCGTGGATGACCGCGGCCCACGAGCCGAGCGCCTCGGCGAACGCGACCGACGCGCCGCCGTGCAGCAGTCCGAACGACTGCCGGTTGCCCTCGACCGGCATCGTGGCGACGACGCGCTGCGCGGACTGCTCGAGGATCTCGACGCCCATCTTCGTGTCGAGTTCGCCGAGCACGATGCGCCAGGTGCCGTCGGCGGGGTCGCCCGATGCGGCCCCGATGTCGTGCGTTTCAGCATCCGCCATCGCAGACTCCGTCTCCCTCGTGCCGACCGAACGTTCGGCAGGGTATCAGTCCAGCATTCGCCGCCGACCAGGAGAGAGCACATGACCGACATCCTTCCCAGCTATGTGATGGGCTCGTGGTGGAAGCCCGGCGACGATGCGGATGCCGCGACGGTGCTGGATGCCTCGACGGGCGACGCGGTGACGCGCGTGAGCACCACGGGCATCGATCTTGCCGGAGCGCTTGAGTACGCGAGAACGGTCGGCCAGGCGTCGCTCGGCCGGCTGACGTTCCATCAGCGGGCGCTGCTGCTCAAGCAGTTCGCGCAGGCGCTCACCGAGCGCAAGGACGAGCTGTATAGCTTGGCCCTCTCGGCCGGCAGCACGAAGCCGGATGCCATGGTCGACATCGAGGGCGGCATCGGCGCCCTCTTCACCTACTCCTCGAAGGGCAGACGTGAGCTGCCCAACGCGCAGGTCGTGGTCGACGGCCCCGCCGAACGGCTCTCGAAGGACGGCTCCTTCCTCGGCAGGCACATCTACACCCGTCTGCCCGGTGTCGCGGTGCAGATCAATGCGTTCAACTTCCCGGTGTGGGGTCCGCTGGAGAAGCTGGCGCCCGCGTTCCTGGCCGGGGTACCCACGCTCGTCAAGCCCGCGACGCCGACGGCGTATCTCACCGAGGCGATGGTGCGCATCCTCGTCGATACCGGGGTCGTGCCCGATGGCGCTCTGCAGCTGGTGTCCGGCGGCGTGCCCGAGCTGTTCGAGAACCTGAGGCTCGGCGACATCGTGTCGTTCACCGGCTCGGCGTCGACGGCCGAGCGCCTTCGCTCCCACGAGAGCGTGCGAACCGGCGGCGTGCGCTTCACGAGCGAGACGGACTCGATCAACGCGATAGTGCTCGGCAGGCACGCCGGGCCGGGCACGCCCGAGTTCGACGCGTTCGTTCGTTCCGTGGTGACGGAGCTGACGGTCAAGGCCGGCCAGAAGTGCACGGCGATTCGTCGCATCATCGTGCCGAACCCGGTGCGCGACGACGTGGTGGCCGCCATCCGCGATCGACTCGCCGCGAAGGTCGTGCTCGGCGACCCCAGGGCTGACGGCGTCACGATGGGGCCGCTGGCATCCCGCGGTCAGCGCGAGGAGGTGCTGCGGCAGCTGAACAGGCTCATCGAGGCGGGCGGCCGCGTGGTGTGCGGTTCGCTGGACGACCCTGTGGTGCGCAGAGCCGACGGCTCCGAGTCCGTCGATCCGACGGGCGCCTTCCTGTCGCCGGTGCTGCTCGACTTCGACGACCCGTGGACGGATGCCGTGCACACGGTCGAGGCGTTCGGCTCGGTCGCGAGCGTGCTCGGCTACGATTCGGCGCAAGAGGCGGTCGACCTGGTCGCGGAAGGACGCGGCTCGCTCGTCACGAGCATCGCGTCGCACGATCCGGCTGAGGTGGTCGAGCTCGTCTCCGGGATCGCGGCGTACAACGGACGCGTGCTCGTTCTCGACCGGGACGACGCGCGCACCTCCACGGGACACGGCTCGCCGGTTCCGCACCTCGTGCACGGAGGGCCGGGACGAGCCGGCGGCGGCGAGGAACTGGGAGGCATCCGTGCCGTGCTGCACCACATGCAGCGCACGGCCATTCAGGGCTCGCCCGACATGCTCACCGCCATCACGGGGGAGTGGCATGCCGGCGCCACGTCGGATGCCGGCGGGCGGCATCCGTTCCGCAAGCCGCTGCGCGAGCTGCGCATCGGCGACCGCGTGTCGTCGGAGCCCCGCGAGGTGACGCTCGATGACATCGAGCGGTTCGCCGAGTTCACGGGCGACACGTTCTATGCGCACATGGACGAGGCGGCGGCGTCCGCCAACCCGTTCTTCCCCGGACGCGTCGCGCACGGCTATCTGCTCGTGTCGTTCGCGGCCGGACTTTTCGTCGATCCGGATCCCGGGCCCGTGCTCGCGAACTACGGACTGGAGAACCTGCGGTTCCTCACCCCCGTGTCTCCCGGCGACAGCATCAGAGTCGACCTGACGGCGAAGCAGATCACGCCGCGCGAGACGGACGACTACGGAGAGGTGCGGTGGGATGCCGTGCTGACGAATCAGCGCGAGGAGCCGGTCGCGACGTACGACGTGCTCACGCTCGTGGCCAAGGAATGGAGCGCCCAGGCGGGTGACGGTCAGGAGTAGCCGCGCTTGAGCAGCATGCCGGCTGCCTTGTCGAACTCCTCTGCCGAAGGGATCTCGAAGTCGAGGGCATTCGCGTACCGCGTGATGATGTTGAAGACGGCGGCGACGGCCGCGGCATCGCGCAGTTCGTCGAGCGTCACGCCCGCCTCGAGCGCAGCGCGCGCGTCGTCGGCGCCGAGGGTGTCTGGAGTGCGCGTCATCGTCTCGAGAAACATGAGCGTTGCCATCAGGCGAGGGGAGATCGGCGCCGTTCGATAGTCCTTCACGACGGCGTCGACGACCTCGCGATCGATGCCGCTGACGGCCACGGCGCCGTGGGCCCCTACGCAGAACGGGCACGCGTTCCACGACGCCACGGCCGCAGCCATGAGCTCGCGTTCGGGCACGCTCCAGCCGCTCGGGCCCCGCATCGCCCTCTGCGTCCACGCGCCGAGAACCGGACCGGCGAAGTCCTGGTGGTAGAAGGCCACGCGGGCCGCGTCCGGCAGACTGATACCCGCGATGCGCGAGATCATCGCGATGAGTGCGCGGTGGCGAATCGAGTCGCCGCGCTCGATCTCAGGGAGCCGCATCCCCGGCATCCTCGATCGCTCGTTCTGCCGCATCCCACCGGCGAAGGCCCGCGCCGATCGCAGCGCTCAGCACGAGCTCGAACGCGCGCTTCTCGGATCCGGCGGCCTGCAGCACGGCGTCCACCTGTGCATCCGTCACGCGAGCCGAGTCCGCCGCGATCCCTGCTGCCAAGGCGTCGTACGGTTGTTCGATGGCGGGCCCGCCTGCTCCTCGCCGCAGCACACCGAGTCGCAGCTCGCGGTCCGTCTCGCCGGCCTCCGTGACGCGGGAGGCGAGCCGTCGGGCGTGCTCGACGTGGGATCCGGCATCCTCCTTCGGCATGCCTGGACTCTAGTCTTCGCGCAACGCGGCCGACAATGTCTCGCGGTCGGCGGCATCCTGCACGCGAAGCCCGTCCAGCGCGACGGCGAGCACGTCGCTCGCGAGCTGATCGGCGCTCTCCGCGCCGCCGGGGCGGTACCACTCGACGATCGAGTTGATCATGCCGAACAACAGGCGGGTCACGATGCCGGGATCGATGTCGGCGCGCACACTTCCCTCGTCGCGCGCGTTCTCGACGAGTGCCGCGACCGAACGGTCGAATGCCCGGCGCCTGGCCAGCGCCGCGCGCTCCACATCGGTGTTGCCGCGCACGCGCAGCAGCAGCGTGACGTACGGGAGACGCTCGACCAGCACGCGCACGGCCCCGCGCAGCACGTGCGCCAGCCGGTCCGCCGCCGGGCCGGTCGCGGCGCTCTCCTCCGTGAGGACTCCCTCGAGGCCGTCCAGCGCCTCGTCGAGTGCGAGACGCAGCAGTTCGTCCTTGGATGCCACGTGGTGGTAGATCGCCGACTTCGACAGTCCCAGCCGCTCGGCCAGCACGCCGATCGAGGTGGCGTCGTAGCCGTACTCGTTGAACGCCTCGACGGCGACCTCGAGGATGCCGCGCTGGTCGTAGCCCGGCCTGCCGCGTCGGGTCGCTTCCTGTGGTTCCGGCTTCGTCTCGGTCATCGTCCTTCAGTCTCTCAGCCGGCCGTCGCTGCGCCCGGTCGCATCACGCGCTCGTTCGCATCTCGCGCTCGGCCGCCATCGCGCCCCTCGGTCGTGTACCGCCCCTCGGCCGCCAGCGCGCCCCTCGACCCTGCGCCACTTCCGCCTCGAAAACAGCAGAAGGCATCCAGAACAGCAGAATTCCTGCTGTTCTGGGCGCGAGAGCGCGATCTCTGCTGTTTTCGGTGCGGGAGCGCGACCCCTGCTGCTCTGGGTGCACGACGGCGGTGCGGACGACATGGCGAGTGTGCGGCGAGACCTACCGGAGGTCGTACACCCGCTTGTACTTGCCTTCGCTGCGCGGCAGCGTGCCCGGCTCCTCGAGCTTGATCTCCACTGTGGAGCCGAGCCGGCTCTTGATCCGTTCACCGAGCACGACGGCGGCGGCCTCGCAGGTCTCCCGCGGCAGCCCGGGGTGGCGTTCGATGCGCACGGTCATGGCATCCATGGCGCCCGCCTTGGTCAGCTCGAGCACGAAATGCGGGGTGAGCGTCTCGATTCCGAGCACGACCTCCTCGATCTGCGTGGGAAAGAGGTTCACGCCGCGCAGGATGATCATGTCGTCGTTGCGTCCGGTGATCTTCTCCATGCGGCGCATGGCGGGCCGCGCCGTGCCGGGGAGCAGCCGCGTGAGATCGCGCGTGCGGTAGCGCAGCACGGGGAACGCGTCCTTGGTGAGCGAGGTGAAGACGAGCTCGCCCCGTTCGCCATCAGGGAGCGGATTGCCGTCGTCGGCGATGACCTCTGGCAGAAAATGGTCCTCCCAGATGTGCGGGCCGTCCTTCGTCTCCACGCACTCGTTGGCGACGCCCGGCCCCATCACCTCGCTGAGTCCGTAGATGTCCACGGCGTCGATCCCCATCCGCCGCTCGATAGCGCCGCGCAGCTCGTTGGTCCACGGCTCAGCGCCGAGGATGGCCACCTTGAGGCTCGTGGAGCGCGGATCGATGCCGGCCTGCTCCATGGCATCCGCGATGGTGAGCAGGTAGCTCGGCGTGCACATGATGGCATCCGGTTCGAAGTCGGCGATCAGCTGAACCTGTCTCGCCGTCTGCCCGCCGGACACCGGGATGACGGTGGCGCCGAGGCGCTCGATACCGGCATGTGCGCCCAGCCCGCCCGTGAACAGGCCGTACCCGTACGCGTTGTGCACCTTCATGCCCGGCCGCACACCGGATGCCCGCAGCGACCGTGCGACGAGACCTGCCCACTGGTCGAGATCCCTGAGCGTGTACCCGACGACCGTCGGTCGTCCTGTCGTGCCGCTGGATGCGTGGATGCGCGCCACCTGCGACATCGGCACCGCGAACATGCCGAACGGGTACGACTCCCGCAGATCGGCCTTCGTGGTGAACGGCAGCCTTCGCACGTCATCGAGCGAACGGATGTCGGCAGGACGCACGCCCACCTCGTCGAGCTTGCGCGTGTACAGCGGCACGTGCTGGTACGCGTGGCGCACGGTCTGTTGCAGTCGCTCCAGCTGGAGCGCCCGGAGGTCGTCCACGTCGAGGCGCTCCTCGGGGTCGAGCGACTCCGGATCCGCGGGGGTCGATCGCAGCGGCCGTCCCCCGGCCAGAGGCCCTGCGTCGGTCGCGTGCATGTGGGTCGCCATCGCCGTCGCCTCAGCTCGCGATCGGCGCCGGGCGGCGAGTGGTGACCGATCGCCCCCGGAACTCGGCCACCGTATCGCCCGTCTCGTCGACGACGCTCACGTCGTAGAGTCCGGTGCGCCCTTTTCGCACCAGGCGACGGGCGGTCGCGGTGAGAACGGCTCCCGCGGGGGCCGACTTGAGGAACGTGATGTCGGCACTCGCGCCCACTGTCACGTCGTCATCCTCGTTGCAGGCGACGGCGAACGCCGTGTCGGCCAGGGCGAACACGAGACCGCCGTGGATGATGTCGAAGCCGTTGAGCATGTCGTCGCGCACCGTCATCCGCACGACGGCGTAACCGGCTTGGTCGGTGAGGACCTCGATTCCGAGGCTGGCCGACGCGCGATCGCGCTGCATCATCGTCTGACTGCTCATCCCTGCTCCTCATCGAACGCGGTGTTGATATACTAACTGAACGTTCGGTAAGTATAGAAGCGGAGACGACGATGTCGGAAGCACAGGGCGCATCGCGCCGTCGCATGCCGGGTTCGACTCACGCCGGGGCCGAAGGGTCGCGATCAAGCGCCGAGCACGCGGTCGCCGCCTCGCTCGAGGAGACGTTGCCGAGCGCGGAGGAGCTGGCGTTCCAGCGCCTCATCGACGACGACTCCCGCGTGGAGCCGACGGACTGGATGCCCGAGGCGTACCGCAAGACGCTCATCAGGCAGATCTCCCAGCACGCGCACTCCGAGATCATCGGCATGCAGCCGGAAGGCAACTGGATCACGCGCGCGCCCAGCCTCAAGCGCAAGGCGATCCTGATGGCCAAGGTGCAGGACGAGGCCGGACACGGCCTCTACCTCTACTCGGCGGCGCAGACGCTCGGCATCGACCGCGAGACCATGTACGAGCAGCTGCTGAGCGGCAAGGCCAAGTACTCCTCGATCTTCAACTACACGACGCCGACGTGGGCAGACATGGGGTCGATCGGGTGGCTCGTCGACGGCGCGGCGATCTGCAACCAGGTGCCGTTGTGCCGGTGCTCCTACGGGCCGTACGGGCGCGCCATGGTGCGCATCTGCAAGGAGGAGTCGTTCCACCAGCGGCAGGGCTTCGAGATCCTGCTCACGCTGATGCGCGGTACACCCGAACAGCAGCGCATGGCGCAGGAGTCGGTGAACCGCTGGTACGCGCCGGCCCTCATGATGTTCGGGCCGCCCGACGCGGAGTCGCCGAACTCGCGGCGCAGCATGGCCTGGAAGATCAAGCGATTCAGCAACGACGAGCTGCGACAGCGCTTCGTCGACATGCTGGTGCCGCAGGCCGAGGTGCTCGGCGTGACGCTGCCCGACCCCGACCTGAAGTGGAACGAGGAGCGCGGGCACTACGACTTCGGCGAGCTGAACTGGAACGAGTTCTACGACGTGCTCGCCGGACACGGTCAGGCCAACACGGTGCGGCTCGCGAACCGGCGCGCAGCACACGAGGAGGGCGCCTGGGTGCGCGAGGCAGCCAGGGCGTATGCCGCCCGAGAGGATGCCGACCGCTCGGCTCTGCTGGAGAGGATCGCGTGATGAGCGCGTCAGCCGAGCGGCAGCGCCCGGACGGCCAGCAGCGCGCCGAGCAGCAGGCGGCGGAGCAACACGAGACGTGGCCGTTGTGGGAGGTGTTCATCCGCTCGTCGCGCGGCCTCTCCCACGTGCACGCCGGATCCCTGCACGCACCGGATGCCGTGATGGCGGTCCGCAACGCCCGCGACCTCTACACCAGGCGAGGCGAGGGCGTCTCCGTCTGGGTCGTGCCGTCGAGCGCGATCACCGCATCGGACGTGGATGCTCGCGACGCGTTCTTCGAGTCCGCCGAGGGCAAGGAGTTCAGGCACGCCACCTACTACACGGCCTCCGAGGGGGTGCCGCACCTGTGAGGCACACGAATCGCGCGATCTCCACCGCCGTCTCGGCGGAGACCATCGAGCGCGAGCTCGAGGAGGGTCTCGACCGCCCGTCCGATGCCGTCGCCCGCTACGCGCTCGGCCTCGGCGACGACGCGCTGATCCTCGCGCAGCGGCTGGGGGAATGGATCGCGCACGCACCCGAGCTGGAGGAGGATGTGGCGCTCGGCAACATCGGACTCGACCTGCTCGGCCACGCCCGCTCGTTCCTCACGTACGCGGGCTCGGCGTGGGGCCTGGGCGAGGACGACCTGGCCTACTTCCGCGACGAACACGAGTTCCGCAACCAGCAGCTGTTCGAGCGCCCGAACGGCGACTTCGCGCACACCATCGCCAGACAGCTCTTCGCCTCCGTGTACTTCGACGCGCTGTACCGGCGGCTGACGTCATCCGCCGACGCGACGCTCGCGGCCATCGCGGCCAAGGCGCTCAAGGAGGTCGAGTATCACGTCGACCACAGCGTGCAGTGGGTGCGTCGGCTGGGGCTCGGCACGGATGTCTCCCACGTGCGCATGCAGGCGGGTCTGGATGCCATGTGGCCGTTTGTCGACGAGCTGTTCCGGCCAGACCCGTCGGCGGCCGGACTCGAGGGTGTCGCCGTGCCGCCCGAGGAGCTGCGGGATCCGTTCGACCGCACGGTTCCCGCGGTGATCGCCGAGGCAGGGCTGCGCGTTCCGGACATCCCGGCCGCCCGTGGTGGGGGACGAGATGGCATGCACACCGAGGCATTCGGGCACCTGCTGGCCGAGATGCAGGTGCTGGCGCGGCAGCATCCGGGGGCGACGTGGTGACCGGGCAGCTCTGCGGAACCCAGCCGCAGGTCGAGTCTGTCGATACCCGAGCCGGCCGGCCTCGACAGGGGAGGTCAGCGGTGGCCGACGAGAAGCGCGTGTGGGCGCTCGCCGCGACGGTGTGCGACCCCGAGGTCCCCGTGCTCACGATCGAGGACCTGGGCGTGCTTCGCGCCGTGCATGTCGACAGCGGCTCCGGCGCCGACGGCGCGGAGCGCGGTGAGACTCCGGTCGTGACCGTGGAGATCACGCCCACCTACTCCGGATGCCCCGCCGTCGACGCCATGCGCGACGACATCCTCTCGACGCTGGACCGGGCCGGCTATCGCGACGTCACGGTGCGCACCGTGCTCGCGCCGGCCTGGACCACCGACTGGATGTCGGACGAAGGCAAAGCGAAGCTCGAGGCGTTCGGCATCGCGCCGCCTGCGCCACGCGGCACAGGTGGTCGCGTGGGACTCGGGCTCGGCATCCGTTGCCCTCGGTGCGGTTCGCTGCACACGCGGGAGGTCTCGCACTTCGGCTCCACGTCGTGCAAGGCGCTGTACGTGTGCCAGAAGTGCGGCGAGCCGTTCGACCACTTCAAGGCGCATTGATGCGCGAGAGGAGCTGAGGGTGTCGAGCTCGCAGCAACCGCAGCACGTCGAAAGACCGGCATCCGCCCCTCTTCCGTCGCAGTCCAGGAGGAGAGGTGCGTTCCATCCGCTCACCGTCTCGGCAGTGCGCCGGCTGACCCCGGATGCCATCGAGGTGGCGTTCGACGTTCCGGGCGAGCTGGCGCACGCCTACGACTACGAGCCGGGCCAGTACATCGCTATCCGCACCACGCTGGGCGAGGACGTGCTGCGCCGCAGCTACTCCATCTGTCAGGCGCCGTCACCCGGCGAGTTGAAGGTCGCGATCAAGCGGGACCTCGGCGGCGTCTTCTCCGGCTGGGCGCTGGAGAACCTGGCACCGGGGATGATGCTGGAGGTGATGAGCCCTGAGGGTCGCTTCGTGTCCCAGGCCGCGGCATCCGGCACGGCGCACTGTGCCGCGATCGCGGCGGGCAGCGGCATCACGCCCGTGCTCGCGGTGGCGCAGAGCGTGCTGGCTGCATCCGAGCACAACACGTTCTCGCTCGTCTACTCCAACCGCACGGCGATAGACACGATGTTCGTCGACGAGCTCGCCGACCTCAAAGACCGCTACCCGTCGCGCCTCGCCCTCTACCACGTGCTCACCAGGGAACGACGCAGCTCCGAGCTGCTGAGCGGGCGGCTCGACGGCGCGAAGCTCGCGAAGATCCTCGGCACCCTGGTGCCCGTCGAGAGCGTCGACGAGTGGTTCCTCTGCGGGCCGTTCGAACTGGTGCAGCTGTGCAGGGACGCGCTCGGAGCCTGGGGCGTTCCGGCCGACAGCATCAGGTACGAGCTGTTCACGACGGGAGAGCCCGGCATTCCCGCTCCGCAGCGCGGACGTCCGATCGCGGTGGATCCGGGTGAGGCGGTACGCACGGTCTCGTTCCGGCTCGATGGCACCACGTCGACCGCGACCACGGCGGTGCACTCGCAGGAGACCATCCTCAACGCGGCGCTGCGGGTGCGCGGCGACGTTCCGTTCGCCTGCGCGGGCGGCGTCTGCGGAACGTGCCGAGCCGTGCTGCGCGCGGGCACGGTCGACATGGTGGAGAACTACGCGCTCGAGCAGGAGGAGCTCGACGCCGGCTACGTGCTGACCTGCCAGTCGATTCCCACCAGCGACCGCGTCGAAGTGGACTACGACACGTAAGCACGTTCCCCACGCCTGAGGCGTGCAAGCGAAAGGATCCCCATGCCCGTACGCGTTGAGCACAGCGGCGACGTCGCCGAGGTCGTGCTGGACTGGCCGGACAAGCTGAACTCGCTCGACCTCGACGCGCTGCACGAACTGGATGCCGCGCTCGCGTCGGTCCCCAGGGCTCGCGCCGTGATCCTGCGGGGCGAAGGCAGGGTGTTCTGCGCAGGCAGGGACGTTTCCCGCGTCGACCCCGCGACGGATGACGCGCGCGGCTACCTCGACACCCTCACCGCGGTGCTGCACCGGCTGAGCGAGTTACCCGCGCCGACCTTCGGCGTCGCGACGGGTGCGTGCCTGGGCGTGGGGCTCGGGCTGCTCATCGCCTGCGACGTGGTCTATGTCGCCGACACGGCGAAGATCGGATCGCCGTTCGCGGGTCTGGGAGCAGCGCTCGACTCGGGCGGACACGCGTTGTTCGTCGAACGGCTGGGCACGCATCGCGCGCTCGATCTCATCTACACGGGCGAGCTGATGAGCGGCGCGGATGCCGTGGCATCCGGCCTGTTCAGCCGCGTGCTGCCTGCCGACGACGTGCTCGGCTTCACCAGGAGCATCGCGGCGAAGGTCGCCGCCGGACCCACCACTGCGTTCGTGACCGAGAAGCGACTGGTCGCCAGACTGCGCGACGAGCGGATCGGGCTGTGGGAGTCGATGTCGGATGAGACGGACGCGCAGGTCGAGTTGTCGGCGACATCCGATTACGCGGAGGGCTTCGCGGCGTTCCGCGAGAAGCGCCGTCCGCAGTTCACCGGCCGCTGAGGCCCGTAGCCGACCCCCACCAGGCTCACGCGAACGCGACGAGCGGCTCCTGCATGCACCTGGCGACGTACGTGAGGAAACCGGATGCCACATCCCCGTCGCACACCCGATGATCGAACACGAGCGACAGAGTGGCCGCGGTGCGCACCTGCAGCTCGCCGTCGACCGCCCACGGCCGCTCCATCAGCCGGCCGAGGCCGAGCATGGCGACCTCGGGCTGGTTGATGATCGGCGAAGAGCCGTCGACGCCCAGCGATCCGTAGTTGTTGAGCGTGAACGTTCCGCCCGAGAGGTCGGCCGGCGAGTAGTCGGCGGCCGGCGCGCGCGAGACGAGGTCGGCGACCGCGTCCCGCAGCCTTCCGAGAGACATGGCGTGAGCGTCGTGCACGACGGGAACCATGAGGCCTCTGCCGGTCTGGGTGGCGAGCCCGAGGTGCACGCTGGCGTGCTGCACGATCTCGCCTGCCGTCTCATCCACCGACGAGTTCAGCACCGGGAACCGCTGCAGGCCCGCCACGACGAATCGCGCGACGAGAGCCGTCACGCTGAAGCGCTCGCCGGTGGTCGCGGCGAGGCGCTGCTTGGCGCGCAGGAGCTCGGTCGCGTCGACATCCATCCAGATGGTGGCGTCGGGAATGGTCTGCCGCGAACGCACCAGGTGGTCGGCGATCACCTTCCGCACGCCCGTGATGGGTATGCGCAGGTCGGATACCGTCTGCTCGCGCGCATCCGGCGTCGTTGCGGCACCGCCGACCGGGGCGCCGGACCCGGCCGCCCGCTGGCTCTCCTGCTGTCGCGCGGCGATGGCCGCCTCCACGTCCTCTCGCCTCACGAGCGAGCCGGGCCCCGTTCCGGCGAGTTGAACGGCGTCGAAGCCGTTGTCGTGCGCCAGCTTGCGCACGATCGGCGAGACGACCGGCGAGCGACGCTCGAGCAAGGAGTCCGCCCCGCCGCGGGTCGTGCCGCCCGTGTGTCGTCGACCACGGCCGAAGCGCCCGCCCGCCGGACGCAGGAACGTGCGGGTGGGCGCGGTGATGCCGTATCCCACGAGCACGGCCCCTGGCGAGTCCGAGCTGTCGTTGCGCAGCGACGTCCCCGGCACGACGTCCGCGGCGGATGCCGCCGCATCGTCGGCAAGCTGGACAGCCGTGTCGGCCGTGCTGTCGGGCGAGCCCGCAGTCGCACCGTCGCGAGAGCCATCGGCTGCCGGGGCCGTCGCGCGCACCGCGACCGAGAGCAGCGGCGCATCCTTCTGCACCACGTCGCCCACCTCGGCGTGCAGCGCGTCGACGCGGCCAGCGTACGGGCAGGGCAACTGCACTATCGACTTCGCCGACTCCACCTCGACCACCGGCTGATCGACGGCGACCTCGTCGCCCTCACGCACGAGCCACGCCACGATCGTCGCCTCGGTCAGGCCCTCGCCGAGATCGGGAAGCAGGAACCGCTCCGTCATCACCACTCCCATGTGTCGAGGGCCGCCAGCACGCGTTCGGCCGTCGGCAGATAGAACTCCTCGAGCTTGGGCGACGGGTAGGGCACATCGAAGCCCGTGATGCGCAGGATGGGCGCCGCAAGGTGGAAGAAGTTGCGCTCGGTCACCCTTGCGGCGACCTCGGCGCCGTACCCGCCGAACTGGGCGGCCTCATGGATGACCGCAGCCCGCGACGTTTTGCGAACCGATGCGCCGACCGTCTCGTCGTCGAACGGCGAGAGCGAGCGCAGGTCGATGACCTCGATCGAGAGATCTTCGAGTGCGGCGAGCTCCGCGGCATCCAGGGCCGTCTTCACCGTCGGACCGTAGGCAAGCAGCGTGACATCGGTGCCCGTGCGGATGACGCGAGCCCGGTCTAGCGCGGCAGGCGGCCGGTCGAGCGGCACCGGCTCCTTCATCCAGTAGCGGCTCTTCGGCTCCAGGAAGATCACCGGGTCGTCGCTGGCGATGGCCTGGCGGAGCATCCAGTAGCCGTCGACCGGGTTCGACGGGGTGACGACCGTGAGACCGGGCGTGTGCGTCCAGTACGCCTCGGACGAGTCCGAGTGGTGCTCGACACCACCGATGCCCCCGGCGTACGGGATGCGGATGACGACCGGAAGCGTGACGCGCCCCCTCGTGCGATTGCGCATCTTGGCCAGGTGGGACGTGATCTGCTCGAACGCCGGGTAGCTGAAGGCGTCGAACTGCAGCTCCACCACGGGACGCAGACCGTTCATGGCCATGCCGATCGCCGTGCCCACGATCCCGGCCTCCGCCAGCGGCGAATCCCACACGCGCTCGTCGCCGAATCGTGCCGCAAGGCCGTCGGTGACCCGGAACACGCCGCCCAGCGGACCCACGTCCTCGCCGAAGACGACGACGCCGGCATCCTCCGACATCGCATCGGCGAGCGCGGCGCCCAGTGCGCCGGCAAGCGTGCGGGATGCCGGCGCCTGCGCGGTCGTCTCGGTCGGCGCATCCGTGTGGTGTGCGATCGTCATGACAGCCCTCCCGTGTCGTTCGAGCCCAGGGTTGCGCCGGAGAGCTCCTCAGCCAGGTATGCGCGTTGCTCTGCAAGTGACGAGCGCGGCGTGGCATACACGTGCTCGAAGAGCTCCAGCGGATCCAGCCGGGGCGAATCGTTCATCGCCTGCCGTGTCTCTGCGGCGAGCTGTTCGGCCTCGTCCGCGATCTCGGCACGCGTCCTCTCGTCGAGCGCACCCTCGGCGATCAGGTACCCCTCCACGCGCGCGATGGGGTCGAGCACCCGCCACCGCTCGACCTCGTCGTCGGTGCGGTAGCGGGTGGGGTCGTCGGAGTTGGTGTGTGCCTCCATGCGGTAGGTGAGGCCCTCGATCATGGTCGGGCCTCTACCGCGGCGCGCTCGCTCGAGCGCATCCGTGACCACGGCGTACACGGCAGCGATATCGTTCCCGTCGACGTAGTGCCCCGGCATGCCGTAGCCGATCGCCTTGTCGGCCAGGGTGCCGGCACGCGACTGCTTCTCGAACGGAACGCTGATCGCGTAGCCGTTGTTCTGGATGACGAACACCGTCGGCGTCTGCCAGACGGCGGCGAAGTTGAACGCCTCGTGGGCATCGCCCTCGCTCGTCGCGCCGTCGCCGAGGAACGTGAGCGTCGCCGTCGCCTCGCCCTTGAGCTTTGCGGCCATGGCATACCCGACGGCGTGCAGGGCCTGCGTCGCGAGCGGGGTGGTCTGTGGCGCGATGCGGTGTGCAGCCGGGTCGAAGGCCGAGTGCCAGTCGCCGCGGAAGAACGACAGGATCTCCACGGGTCGCACGCCCCTCGTCAGCAGGGCGATCGAGTCGCGGTACGTCGGGAACAGCCAGTCGGCGTCGGCGAGCGCGGCCGTCGCCCCGATCTCGCACGCCTCCTGACCGAGAGCGCTGGGATAGGTGGCGAGCCTGCCCTGCCTGGTGAGCGCACTGACCTGCACGTCGAAGCGCCGGGCGATGACCATCCGCCGGTAGAGGGCGAGCAGGATGCCGGCATCCGGCATCGCGAAGCCGCCAGTCCTGTGCTCGTCGGCGCGGATCCCGTGCTCGTCGATCAGCCGGATCGGCCGGTCCGTCGGCACAGCAAGGCGCGGCCTTGTGCCGCTGGCAGGGCGCGAACGGCCCATGACGTCGTCGTCACTCACACTGCCATGGTGCGGCGTTCTGGCGGGCCGGGCATCCGCGTCGCGTCAGGTCGCGGCAGACGGCAGAACTGGCGCACCGCTCGCGTCAATAGGGCTCGAAATCCGGGCTCCGACGTGCCATTCGTCCGGCCGGCGGCGGGTGGCGGTCGGTGGCGCTAGTCTGCGTCGTCAGCCCTCTTCGTCCCAGGAGTCCCGCGCGATGCCGGGGGCCGTGCCGTTCCACGACTCGAGCACGATGTAGGAGCGGGTCGATGCCACGCCGGGCACCTCGTGCAGGCGCCGCATGATCACGTCGCTGAGGTGTTCGTGGTCGGGTGCGCTCACGGTGACGACGAAGTCGATGTCGCCGCTGACGGCGAGTACGGACTCCACGAAGGGGAGGTCGGAGAGCGAGGTGGCGACATCCTGCCATCCGGGCTGCCGTTCCACCTTCACGATGACGAGCGCCGTGACGTGCAGGCCGATGGACTTGCGGTCGACGCTGACACCGAACCCCTCGATCACGCCTTCGGCGACGAGCCGCTGCAGCCGGGTCGCCACGGCGCTGCGCGAGACGTGCACGCGTTCGGCGAGCGCGCGAACGGACAGCCGGGAGTCCGCGCTGAGTTGCGCGATGATCGCGCGGTCGACCTTGTCCACGTTCATCGGTCAGAGCTTAGGCCGACCGGATCGCGCCCCCGGTCAGCGGAGCCGGAGAGCGGCGATCGCAGGTCGTTGTCGAGCGGGTCAATACCGCCGTCGTCGGCTGTCCGCACCGGGACCGTAGATGAGGATGCCGAACACCGGGATGAGCAGGAAGAACAGCCAGCTCCATGCCCAGCCGTGCCACACGAAGCCGACGAGGAAGAACAGGCCGAGTGCGACGAACGGCACGAACGCCATGATCGAAGCGCCCCATGCGCCGCCGCGAGCGCGCGATTGCGAGCCCCAGCCGTCGTCTTGCGCGGCCGGTGCCGACGCCCTCGGCAGGTCGGAGAAGAGGGGGACGAGGTCGCTCCACGTGACCGCATTGCGTGCCGAGGCGGCGCGTTGCTCGAACTCGTCGGGCGTCAGGCGGCCCTCGTCGCGAGCCCTGGTGAGTGCGGAGACGGCGTCGGCACGATCGCGGTCAGCGATGCGTTCGTGGGGGCGCAGGGGATTCGCGTAGTCGACCATGCCCCACAGCCTGCCCGCTCTCCGGCGCGGGCACCAGTGCCCCGTGCGCGGGAGGGCCGCGGTCTGACCCTCCCGGAAGCCGGCACGGTCAGGAGCGCGCGATGAGCGGAAGCGTCTCCGAGAGGGCCGCGATCGCGCGTTGCAGCACGCCGAGCGGAGCGTCGTTATGGCCGGGCGACGCATCCTCGTGTCCTGGACGCTCGCGCCCTGGGTCTTCATGTTCCGGGCTGGGCTCGTGCTGGGCTGTTGTCGGCGGTTCGGGAGCCTCGCCCGCCCGTTCCGGCGGCGGCGACGCGGTGGCGGAGCTGCCGGCGAGCATCCTTCGGCAGTCGCCGACACGGCGCGCCAGCGCGCCCAACTCCCTCGCGTTCGCCGTGGACAGCTGATGGCCGTGTTCGACGTCCGCGGCGATCGCGTCGGCCGGATCCCAGCACGCCTCGATGGCCGGTATGACGTCGGCCCTGTGCACGGCGCGGGGATCGGCACCGCGGGCGCGTCCTCCGATGGAGCGTGCAGCGCGTTCCAGCCGCAATGTCGGCCCGAGCTGCCGGAGGCCCGTGAGCGCGACGTCGAACTCCGCGCGGCGTTCTGCGATGGCATCCTGCTCCTTGATGCACGCCACGAGCAGCTCGGTGAGCGCCGCGAGCGCGGCGGAGGTGCGGCCGCGCAGTACGGTCGCCGTCGGCACAGGAAGCACCCACCAGGCGACCGCGACCGCGAACGCGCCGGCGACCACGATGGCAGCGAGCCGCACGAGCATCGCCGGTCCGGGAGCTGTGCCCTGCACGCCGTGCAGGAGCGAGAGCATGGCCGTCATGGCCGCAGCCCACCAGCCGTACCCGGTCGGGCGCAGCCAGAGCCCGAGCGCCAGGATGACGGCTATCGCGAGAACCGACATCGCGGCGGCCGCCCCCGTCTCGGCGCCGTGCGGGTCGAACGCGGACAGCACGGTCGCGAGCACGGTGCCGCCGACGGCTCCCACCGTGCGATGGATGCCCTTGGACACCACGTCGCCGCGGCCGCGGTTGCCGCTGGCCACCACGAACGCGGTGAGCACGGCCCAGAACCAGTGCTCACCGAAGACGACATGGCCGATGATGAAAGCACCCGACAGCGTGACGGCCATCTGCGCGGCCATCCGGGTGCTGGCCACAGGTCGCATGGCCGGCCGCGACGGCGACGGGCGCACAGAAGACACCGAGCCCCCGCCCCTGCGACCGACGTGGCCGGCGTGCGCCGGGCGGGGCAGGAATCCGGATGCCCGAGCCGCCCACTGCAGACCGAGCGTGACCACCGTCACGACGAAGGCGATGGCGGCCGCCCATGGCAGAAAGCCCTGGCCAGGCACGATGGGCGCGGGCACCACGAGCACCGTGACGAAGGGCAGAGCGACGAGGGTACCGATCCGCGTGGCGAGCCGGCCGAAGCGACGGATCCAGATGGCACCGGAGAGCACGACCACGAACAGCGAGTCGCCGATCACGGGCGACTGGAACATGAGGGAACCGACGGTGCCGGCGGCCAGTCCGATGAGCGGGAGCAGAAGCAACGAGAGCCAGCGTTGCGCCGCGGTCGTCCCGGCACGTTCCGACGTGAAACTGATCGACAGCATCACGGCGAGCACCACGATCGAGGCGCCCAGTCCGAACAGCACAGCGGGTACGCAGGCGGTCGCCGCACTGATGAGCACGGTCAGGTAGGTGACGGCTGTCGTACGCAGCCTGAGCAGGCCGGGATCGGCCAGGCTGCGGCCGAGGGCACGCCAAGTGCTTCGGAACAACGTATCAATCCGAAAGATAGTAGCGGCATAGACGCAGATTTAATGGGCAAGATAGTACGATATCGCTTAATGAATGCGTGGGGGAATCAGCGCGTCGATCTCGACGACGGTGCGACAGGCGGAACCGTGCAAGCGGTTCGGCGAGGAGTCATGCGCATGGCGCGCCGGCTGCGCACCGAACGGTCGATCGGGTCGCTGAGCAGCAACAAGCTGAGCGTGCTCGGAACGCTCAGCCGCCTGGGGCCTCTGCCCGCCGGTGCCGTCGCCGAGGTCGAACGACAGCGACCCCAGTCCCTGTCCCGGATCTTCGCGGAACTCGCCCTCGAGGGTCTCATCACGCGCGAACGCAGCGAGGTCGATCGCAGGGAGCACATCCTGGCGATCACCGACGCCGGGCGCGAGGCGCTGGCCGCCGATCTCGCGCAACGGGATGCCTGGCTCTCCGAGGCGTTGAAGGAGCTGTCGCCCACCGAGCGAGGGGTGCTCGAGCTCGCGGCCGACATCATGGACCGCATGGCGATGGGGCAGCCCGAGGAGCGGTCCGCCGCGGGACGGCGGCGTCAGGAGGGCTCTTCCGCAGCATGAACCAGGCGCAGGGGATGCGGCAGAGCCCGCCGGTCCGGTGTCGGCGGCTCCTGGCCGCTAGCCGGCCGCGTGTGCCAGCCGGTCGACCGCCTCCGTCAGCACCTGGGCCGAGCATCCGATGTTGAGCCGCACGAAGCCGGCTCCCTCCCGGCCGAACGCCGGTCCGCTGTTGAGGGCCACGCGGGCGCGCTCCAGAGCGACCGCCGCCGGGTCCGCGCCCCAGCCGACGCTCGTGAAGTCCAGCCAGGTGAGGTAGCTGGCGCGCGGTTCGCGGTAGCCGACGGCCGGCATCCGCTCGGCAAGAAGCGAGCCGAGCCGACGGCGGTTGTCTTCGATGGAGGCTATGACGTCGTCGAGCCACTCGTCGCCGCGATCGAACGCGGCGGTCGTCGCGATGCGCCCGAACAGGCTGGTGCGCTCCTTGACCTCGGCCGGCAGCCCCTTGATCAGCCGCGTCATGCGGTCGGATGCCGTCACGAACATGGCGCACTTCAGGCCGGCCAGGTTGAACGCCTTGCTCGCCGCGTGCGCCGCGATCGTGTGGTCGCGCGCGGCATCCGAGACCGTCGTGTACGGCGTGAAGGAGGCGTCGGAGTGGGTGAGCGGCGCGTGGATCTCGTCGCTCACCACGACGGCTCCGTGCCGTTCGACCACCTCGCTGAGTGCGGCGAGCGACTCGCGGGAGTGCACGAGCCCGAGCGGGTTGTGCGGATTGCAGAGCAGCACGGCGCGGGCCCCGGATGCCAGGGCCCGATCGATCGCGTCCAGATCGAGCGTGTAACCGCCGTCGCCGGCACGGGCGAGAGGTGCTTCGACCACACGGCCGCCGGCCTCGGGGATCAGCTCGAAGAACGGCGGGTACACGGGAGGTGTGATGACCACACCGTCGCCAGGGCGGATGAGCGCCCGCAGCGCCTCGACGATCACCACGCTGACGTCGGTGGTGGTGCTCACGCGGTCCGGGTCGACGTGCCACCCCCAGCGGCGCTCGGCGAAGCCCGCGAACGCGTTCGCCGCCGCGCCCCCGTCGTCGCCGATGTAACCCGTGTCGGAACGATCGATCGCGGCACGCAGGGCGGAGGCGATGGGCTCCGCGAGCGGAAAGTCCGACTCGGCCACGAACAGCGGCAGCACGTCGGGCGGATACGTGGTCCACTTCTCGCTCGTGCGTGTGCGGAGCTGATCGAGCTTCTGAGCGGAGACGCGATGCATGGCTGCCAGCATGCCATCGGCGGCCCGGGTGAGACTCGCGTCGCTCGTGAGTGCCCCTGTGCCTGGGGCGACGGGGTGATTACCGTGGATGTCATGTGCCGCAACATCCACACTCTCCACAACTTCGAGCCTGCCGCGACCTCCGAGGAGGTGCACGCGGCGGCGCTGCAGTATGTGCGCAAGATCGCGGGAACGACGAAGCCGTCGAAGGCCAACCAGGAGGCGTTCGACCACGCCGTCCATGAGATCGCGCACCTCACGCAGCACCTGCTGGACGATCTCGTGGCGACGACGCCCCCGAAGAATCGCGAGGAGGAGGCGGCCAAGGCCAGGGCCCGCGCGATCCGTTCCGGCCGGTACGCCGCGGCCTCGGCCTGACGCTTGGCGGGGCCGCGGTCACGCCCACGCGCCCTGTGCATCACCGACGCAACACACGTGAGCGGTCCATGCCACTCATCTAGGCTGGTTCGGTGACCATGGAAATCGAGATCGGCCGCGCCAAGCGCGCCCGCCGTGTCTACGCGTTCGACGATGTCGCCGTGGTGCCGAGCCGCCGCACGCGCGATCCGGAAGACGTCTCGATCTCGTGGACCATCGACGCGTACACGTTCGAGGTCCCCATCCTCGCTGCACCCATGGACTCGGTCGTCTCGCCCGCGACGGCCGTCATGATCGGCCAGCTCGGCGGACTCGGTGTTCTCGACCTGGAGGGTCTCTGGACCAGGTACGAAGACCCGGACCCCGTGCTGGCCGAGATCCGCTCGCTGCCCAGCGACCAGGCGACGACGCGCATGCAGCAGATCTACGCCGAGCCGATCAAGGCGGAGCTCATCCGCGACCGGCTGGCCGAGATCCGCGCGGGAGGCGTCACCGTCGCCGGATCCCTGTCGCCGCAGCGCACGCAGGAGTTCTACCAGACGGTGGTCGACGCCGGTGTCGACCTGTTCGTCATCCGTGGCACGACCGTCTCTGCCGAGCACGTCTCGAAGAACGTCGAGCCGCTCAACCTGAAGAAGTTCATCTACGAGCTCGACGTGCCCGTGATCGTCGGAGGCGCGGCGACGTACACGGCGGCGCTGCACCTCATGCGCACGGGGGCGGCCGGCGTGCTCGTCGGCTTCGGGGGCGGGGCGGCATCCACCACCAGGGCGACGCTGGGCATCCACGCACCGATGGCCACCGCTGTCGCGGACGTGGCAGGCGCTAGGCGCGACTACCTCGACGAGTCCGGCGGACGCTACGTACACGTCATCGCCGACGGCGGGCTCGGCTCGTCGGGCGACATCGTCAAGGCGATCGCGTGCGGAGCGGATGCCGTCATGCTGGGCACGACGCTGGCTCGCGCCACCGACGCCCCGGGCGGCGGCTGGCACTGGGGCGCTGAGGCGCACCATCCGCAGCTCCCGCGCGGACACCGGGTCGAGGTGGGCCAGACCGGAACGCTCGAGGAGATCCTGTACGGCCCCGCTCGCGTCGCCGACGGCACGGCCAACCTCGTGGGCGCGCTGCGCCGCTCCATGGCGACGACGGGATACTCGGACCTCAAGGAGTTCCAGCGCGTCGAGGTCGTCGTGGCTCCGTATCAGGGGCACTAGCGCACGCTATCGGCGCAGGGCACCAGCGCCAGCACCCGGCAGGGCCGGGCATCCGTCACCGCCAGGAGGTCTCGCATGAGTTCGTCAGCCGCGATCGAGCAGTCGGCAGGACTGGGCCCGGCGCAACGCGCCGCTGCCATGGAGGCCATGCGGTCGGAGGAGCTCGACGTGCTCGTGATCGGCGGCGGCATCGTGGGAACCGGTGCGGCGCTGGATGCCGTGACGCGCGGTCTGACCGTCGGCCTCGTCGAGCAGCGCGACTGGGCGTCCGGCACGTCGAGCCGTTCGTCGAAGCTGGTGCACGGCGGCATCCGCTACCTGGAGCAGCTGGACTTCCGGCTCGTGCGCGAGGCGCTCATCGAGCGCGGACTGCTGCTGCAGCAGCTGGCGCCGCACCTCGTGAAGCCGGTGCGGTTCCTGTACCCACTGCACAGGCCCGTGATCGAGCGGCTCTACATCGGTGCCGGCATGCTGCTCTACGACCTGTTCAGCTACACCGGCCTGCGACCGCCCGGCGTTCCGCACCACAGGCACCTCACCCGCACCCAGGTGCGCAAGCTGTCGCCGTCGCTCGCGCCGGATGCCTACATCGGCGGCATCACGTACTACGACGCGCAGGTGGATGACGCGAGGTACACGGCGTCGGTCGCCAGGACGGCAGCGCGGTACGGCGCGCACGTCGCGAACCGGGTGCGCGTCGAGGGCTTCCTCAAGGTGGGCGAGCGCGTGGTCGGTGTGCTGGCCAGAGACCGGGAGACCGACGAGACCTTCGAGATCCGCGCCAAGCAGGTCGTCAACGCGACGGGCGTCTGGACGGACGACACGCAGTCGATGGTGGGCGAACGCGGCAAGTTCAAGGTGCGTGCCTCCAAGGGCATCCACCTCGTCGTGCCCCGCGACAGGTTCCAGTCGGCGAGCGGCCTGCTGCTGCGCACGGAGAAGAGCGTGCTGTTCGTCATCCCGTGGGGCAGGCACTGGCTGGTGGGCACGACGGACACCGACTGGAACCTGGACAAGGCGCATCCCGCCGCCACCGCCGCCGACATCGACTACCTGCTCGAGCACGTGAACAAGGTGCTGGCCGTGCCGCTCACGCGTGAGGACGTCGAAGGCGTGTACGCCGGGCTCCGCCCGCTGCTGGCCGGGGAGTCGGATGAGACGTCCAAGCTCTCGCGCGAGCACATCGTCGCGCACGCCGTGCCCGGTCTCGTCGTCATCGCGGGCGGCAAGTGGACCACGTATCGCGTGATGGCGAAGGATGCGATCGACGCGGCGGCCAGCGCGCTCGACGGCAAGGTGCCGGCCTCCGCGACCGCCGAGATCCCATTGGTCGGGGCGGAGGGATACCGGGCAGCGTGGAACCGCAGGGCGCGGATCGCGCGCAAGGCGGGCATCCACGTGTCGCGCGTCGAGCACCTGCTGAACCGGTACGGCACGCTCGCCCAGCAGGTGCTCGACCTCATCGCCGAGCGCCCGGAGCTCGCCGAGCCGCTGCCGGGCGCCGACGACTACCTCGCGGCCGAGGTCCTGTACGCCGCGTCGCACGAGGGTGCGCTGCACGTGGACGACGTGCTCGCCCGCCGCACGCGCATCTCGATCGAGGCATGGGATCGGGGCGTGTCGGCCGCGCCCGTCGCCGCCCGTCTGATGGGCGCAGAGCTCGGCTGGGACGAGGAGCGCATCGAGCGCGAGATCGCCGGCTACCTTCGCCGGGTGGCGGCCGAGCGCGCGTCGCAGGAGCAGCCGGACGACGCTTCAGCCGACCGCGTGCGGCTGGAGGCGCCCGACCTCGGGTGAGGACCTCCTCCCCAGGAGGCCCGTCTCGCCTCGTTCACCCAGGGCGGAGCGGCATCCGGAGGCGGTCAGGGGCCCGCTGACTAGACTGGGAAGCACGCAAATGCACGGGAGTCCTTGACGATGGTTGATGTTCGACGAGTGAAGCTTCCCGGGGTCGGTGTGCTGCACACATTCGTGACGGATGACGGCGGCAAAGTCGGCGTGATCGCCCACCGCTCCGGGCACTCCGACCTGATCACGTTCTCGGACGACGAAGACACCACGAATGTGACCAAAGTGTCCCTGCGACTGAACGAAGACGAGGCGCACACGCTGGCGGAACTGCTCGGCGGTACGCAGATCACGGAGTCGCTCACCGCCCTTGACCAGATCCCCGGTCTGTCGATCGACTGGTTCACCGTCGACTACGAGGACTACATCGCCGGCCAGCGCCTCGGCACGCCGGCCGAGGTCGGCATGGTCGGGCTCACGGTGGTCGCCGTCGTGCGCGGCGAATCCACGAACCCCGCTCCGGCCGCCGACTTCAAGGTGTTCCCCGGCGACACCCTGGTGGTCGCCGGGTCGCCCGAAAAGGTCGCGAAGGCGTTCACATACTTCCGCACGGGAGAGGTAGCCAAGCCGGCCCTCGCTGACGCTCCGCCCGGAGTCTGACAGTGTCGGTCGCCGCCGTGCCCGCCCAGCTCTCCACCCTCGGTGACGACATCGTCGCTCGTATCGCGGCGTCCCACGCCGCCGTGTCCCACGCCGCAGCGTCGCATCCGCTGGCCTCGCAGGCCGCGTCGCATCCGCTGGCCTCTGCGCAGTCGGATGCCCACCAGCTCGCGCTCCTGACGGCCCGCGCCCCGCACGCCTCCGGCTCGGTGGCCACCGACCTGATGGTTCTCGGCGCGCTGTTCGTCATCGCCTACGGACTCGGCCGACTCGGCAAGCTGATCAGGCTGCCCGCCATCCCGATCTACATGATCGTCGGACTGCTGGCGAGCCCGCACACCGGCTTCTTCCCGCTCAACTTCGACTCAGGTGACATCGGCCTGATCGCCGTCTTCGGACTGATCCTGCTGCTGTTCAACCTCGGACTCGAGTTCGATCAGGACGAGTTCTTCGGCAACGCCGGCCGCCTGCTCATCTCCGGCGGAACGTACATCGTGCTGAACATGGGCGTCGGGTTCCTGTTCGGCGAGCTCGTCGGATGGGGCACGAGGGAGGCCCTGATCATCGCGGGCATGGTCGGCACGTCGTCCAGCGCGATCATCACGAAGATGCTCATCGAGCTCGGCCGCCTGGCGAACAACGAGACGCCGGCGATCCTCGGCGCCACCGTCATCGGCGACGTGTTCATCGCCGTGTACCTGGCCATCGTCTCCGTCGTGCTCAGCGGCCAGACCCAGTTCTGGCCCGTCGTGCTGCAACTGGCGATAGCCGCGGCGTTCCTCGTCGCCATGTTCCTGGTGGCCCGGTGGGGCGGCAGGCTCGTCTCGAGGTTCTTCCGCACCAGAGACGACGAGCTGTTCACCATCCTGTTCTTCGGCCTGGCGCTGCTCTTCGCCGGCATCGGCGAACTGATCGGCGTCACGGATGCCATCGGCGCGTTCCTCATCGGCCTCGTGCTGGGCGCCACCCGCTTCTCCGGCAAGGTCGAGCGCATCTCCATACCCTTGCGCGACGTCTTCGCCGCGTTCTTCTTCCTCAACTTCGGTCTGGCACTCAACATCGCCGAGTTCGGCAGCGTCGCCTGGATCGTCATCATCGCGATCGTGCTGACGGTGGCGCTCAACGTGCTCTCCGGCGAGCTCATCGCGTACTTCAACAAGCTGGATGCCCGCGCCGGCCTCAACATCGCCGCCGTGCTCATGAACCGCGGCGAGTTCACGCTGATCCTCGCGACGCTCTCGCTCGCGGCGGGGCTGAACCAGAAGCTGGAGCCGTTCGCCGGCCTCTATGTGCTGATCATGGCCATCCTGGGGCCCGTCCTCACAGCGAACTCCGAACGGATCGGTGCTGCACTTATTCGGCCGCGACGGCGTAGCCAGAAACAACGCGACCCCGTCCTCGACGAGGAGATCGACCTCGTCGATGCCGTCAGCAAGGGTCAGGTGCCCGAGACGGACGGGGACGACGACGGCGAGCCGAGCCGTGCGGATCTCGACCGCGTGATCGAGCAGGCGATGCGGCAGACGGATTCCGACGACAGACGAAAGCAGAACTGAGATCTCCGACATCCCACCGGTGGCGAAGCCCGTGCTGCCGACGACCGAGACGCTCGCGCGCACCATGGTGCGTCCGAAATGGATCGCCGCTCTCCTCCTCGCCCTCGCGATCGCGGCCGGGTTCGCGTGGCTCGGGCAGTGGCAGCTGGAACGTGCCGTGCAGTCCGGGCACGTGGTCGAGCATCCGACCGAGACGGTCAAGCCGCTGAACTCCGTTGCCACCGTGAACTCTCCGCCCACGAGTGCAGGCATCGGCCAGCTCGTGCGGGTCAGAGGCACATTCGCGCCGCACGACTACGGGATGCTCGTCGGGCGTCTCAACGACGGAACGGCCGGGTACTGGGTCATCGACCGCTTCACCCCATCGGCGGATGACCGCGACGGCCGGCAGGCTCAGCTCGCGGTCGCCAGAGGCTGGGCGCCGACGGAGCACGACGCGAAGGCGGCCATCGCCCGTCTGGAGGCCGAGTCACCGCGAACCGTCACGTTGGTCGGCCGCCTGCTGCCGTCCGAGGCGCCTGAGGCACCCAAGGACCACACGGATCCGTTCGTCATGAAGGACATGTCGGTGGCGGCGCTCGTGAACATGTGGCACGGCATCGGGAACTCGGACATCTACAGCTCCTACGTCGTCGAGCACGGCACTCCGCCCGCCGGCCTCCAGGCGATCTACTCTCCGCCGCCCATCGAGCAGGCGACCGTGAACTGGCTCAACATCTTCTACGCGGCCGAGTGGGCCATCTTCGCGGGGTTCGCCATCTTCCTCTGGTATCGCCTGGTCAAGGATGCCTGGGAGAAAGAGCGCGAAGACGCCGAGGCCGAGTACGAGCGGGCTCTCGCCGACTGGGAAGCGTCCAGTCACCGGCCCGTAAACTGATGCCATGCCGAACTCCCCCCAGAACGAGGACGGCGGCGGCCTGCTCGCGCGCACGATCGAGCAGTTGCGGTCGGCGAACTCGGCACGGCCACGCGCTGTCGACATCCCGAAGATCCCAGGGGCGTTGCGGTTCTACCAGGTCACGGCCTACATCACCGGAATCATGCTGCTGCTCCTGGTGGCCGAGATGATCCTCAAGTACGGCGTCGGCTACTCGGTGTACGCGTTCGCGCCTGGGCGGCCCGTCGTCTCGCTCGTCGCGTACAACCCTGCGGCGGGGGCTCTGCCGGGGCTCGACGTCTCCACCGCCATCCTCATCGCGCACGGCTGGCTGTACGTGCTCTACCTCGTGGCGGACTTCCGCCTGTGGTCGCTCATGCGCATGTCGTTCACCAAGTTCGTCCAGATCGCGCTCGGCGGCGTCGTGCCGTTCATGTCGTTCATCGTCGAGCACTTCATCACCAGGCAGGTCAGGCGGTTCCTCGCCGAGAACCCCGTCCAGCGCAAGGCACCATCGAGCACCGTGGAGGCGTCCCATTAACGAGCAGGCATCGTCGGCGGCAGAGGGAACGAAGGTCGACGACCAGCATGCCGCCGTGGGCGAGCATCCGGTGCTCGTCGTCGACTTCGGGGCGCAGTACGCGCAGCTGATCGCGCGGCGCGTGCGCGAGGCATCCGTCTACTCCGAGATCGTGCCGCACACCATCTCGGCTGAGGAGGTCGCCGCGAAGAACCCCGCTGGCATCGTGCTCTCCGGTGGTCCGTCGAGCGTGTACGAAGACGGCGCGCCGAGCTTCGACTCCGCGATCTTCGACCTCGGCGTGCCCACGCTCGGCATCTGCTACGGGTTCCAGGTTATGGCGAACGCGCTCGGCGGCGAGGTGTCGAAGACCGGCGCGCGCGAGTACGGCTCCACCGACGTGCGCGTGACGGACGCCGGCACACTGCTGGCCGGCCAGCCCGCCGAGCAGACTGCATGGATGAGCCACGGCGACTCGGTCACGAAGGCACCGGACGGGTTCGACGTGCTGGCGTCATCCGAGTCGACGCCGGTCGCCGCGTTCGCCAGCGACGAGCGCCGGCTGTACGGCGTGCAGTGGCATCCCGAGGTGAAGCACTCGGCATACGGGCAGGCCGTGCTGGAGAACTTCCTGCACCGTGCCGCCGGCATCCCCGCCGAATGGAACAGCGAGAACGTCATCGAGACGCAGGTGGCGGCCATCCGGGAGCAGGTGGGAAGCGGCAGGGTCATCTCCGCGCTCTCCGGCGGCGTGGACTCCGCGGTGTCGACCGCGCTCGTGCACAAGGCGGTCGGCGATCAGCTCACCGCCGTCTTCGTCGACCACGGCCTGCTGCGTGAGGGCGAGCGCGAGCAGGTGGAGAAGGACTACGTCGCCTCGACGGGTGTGCGCCTCATCACGGTGGATGCCGCCGACACCTTCCTGGATGCCCTGGCCGGAGTCAGTGACCCTGAGCAGAAGCGCAAGATCATCGGCCGCGAGTTCATCCGTGCGTTCGAGAAGGTGCAGCGCGACCTGGTCGAGGAAGCCAAGGCCGCAGGAGACCCGATCCGGTTCCTCGTGCAGGGCACGCTGTACCCCGACGTGGTCGAATCCGGCGGCGGCACCGGAACGGCCAACATCAAGAGCCACCACAACGTGGGTGGTCTGCCCGAGGACCTCCAGTTCGAACTCGTCGAGCCGCTGCGCACGCTGTTCAAGGACGAGGTGCGCGCGGTCGGCCGGGAACTGGGCCTGTCCGAGGAGATCGTGGCGCGGCAGCCGTTCCCCGGGCCCGGGCTCGGCATCCGCATCGTGGGCGAGGTGACTCGCGAGCGGTTGGCGCTGCTGCGCAGAGCGGATGCCATCGTGCGGCACGAGCTCACGGCGGCCGGCCTCGACGCCGAGATCTGGCAGTGCCCTGTCGTGCTGCTGGCCGACGTGCGGTCGGTGGGCGTGCAGGGGGACGGACGCACGTACGGGCATCCGATCGTGCTGCGTCCGGTCTCGAGCGAGGACGCCATGACGGCGGACTGGACGCGCCTGCCGTTCGACGTGCTGGCGCGCATCTCCAACCGCATCACCAACGAGGTCGAGGGAGTCAACCGGGTGGTGCTCGACGTCACGTCGAAGCCGCCGGCCACCATCGAGTGGGAGTGACGACCGCGGTCGGGGCGCCGCCGCCGGTGTGACGTCGACCGGTCCGTTTACTGACGACCGGTTCACTCCCTGGCGTCAACGAGAGGACCGCTCGGCAGGATGCGGACCCGTCGACGCTCCGAGAGTGTTCGGGGCGAGGCGTTCGCTGAGGCGCTACAGCGTGCCCGTCAGCCACTGCAGCAGCAGGCTGGACACGGCGACGAGCACCCACAGCATGCCGCCGAGCAGCAGCGGACGCACGCCGGCCGAGCGGATGGTCGCCAGCCGCGTGCCGAGCCCGATGCCCGCGAGGGCCATGGTGATCATGAAGACGCTGATCGCCGACAGTGCGGGATGCCACGTGCCCGGGATGACGCCGAACGTGTCCAGTGCGCTCGCCACGAGGAATCCGACGATGAAGAGCGGGATGATCTTGCCCCACGGGATCCGCTTGTGTCGCGGGCTGGTCATGGTGGCCGGGTTCGCCTCGCTCGGACTCGGCGCCGTCGTGCTCGTCTCAGTCGCGCTCGTCTCGCTCGGACTTGGCGCGGCCGTGCTGGGCTCGACCATGCTCGTCTCCACCAGGTTCGTGTCGACCGTGTTGGTCTCGACCATGTCCGTGTCGGCCGCGGTCGCGTCGGCCAGCTCCGATCGCGCGATCGTGTTCGGACCGGCGACTGTGCTCCGGCTCAGGCGAGCGCCCTGCTCGGCCATGGAGTCCCGCGCTGTGCCCAGCTCCGCCTTCGCGGACCGTCGCGCGGTCACGAGTGCGAGAACCAGCGTGATCGGGATGATCATGAGCGTTCGCGTGAGCTTGACGATGACGGCGTACGAGCCGGCGGCCTGACCGTAGGTGTAGCCGGCCGCGACGACGGATGACGTGTCGTTGACGGCGGTCCCAGCCCAGAGCCCGAACGCGTGCTGCGAGAGCCCGAGCAGGTGTCCGATGGCCGGAAAGAGCAGCACCGCCGCGATATTGAACGTGAAAATGGTGCCGATGGCGTACGCGACATCCGCTTCCGCAGCCCCGATCACGGCCGTCGTCGCTGCGATGGCCGAGGCGCCGCAGATGCCGGTGCCGACGCCGACCAGGGTGCGGATGCCGCCATCCACGCGCAGCAGCAGCCCGATGCCCCACGCGCCGAGAAGCGCCACCGCGAGCGTGCCCAGCATGACGGGAAGCGACCCGACGCCGACCGTGGCCACCTGGGCGAGGGAGAGCCCCGTGCCGAGCAGGATGACGCTGCCCTGCAGCACGCGCTTGCCGGCGAACCGGGCGCCGACATCCACGAGCGTGCCCTGCGGAAGGAAGATCGCGATGATCACGCCGAGCACGATGCCGAACACGGGTGCCCCGACGAGCGGCGCGAGCGAGCCGAGCCAGGTCGCCACGAGTGCGATGGCGGCGGTGAGCACGAGCCCGGGAAGGAGGCGGATGCCTCGCCTTCTGAAGAAGCGCGTGGCATCCGGAGCGGCGGGCAGGGCGGTGGACATGGAGTTGGCTCCTACGCTGAACTAGGCGGCCGTCGTGGGGGACTTGCGGCCGTCGACGGCGCGCCACACCATTCTTCCAGTCGCGCCGCGGGCGCTCCGCCGCTGCCCGACCGCCGGTTGAGCTTGTCGAAACCGTGCTTGACCGCCGGTTGAGCTTGTGGAAACCGTGCTTGACCGCCGGTTGAGCTTGTCGAAGCCGTGATTTGTCGAGGCGTTACGGGTTTCGACAGGCTCAACCCTCGGTGACAGGCTCAACCCTCGGTGCGCGACTCGACCCGCCGGTGCGAACCCTCGGTACGCACGAATGCGAATCGGGCCGCCCCGAAAGGCGGCCCGATTCGCACTCCGATGTCAGCTGCGACCGCCGCCTCCGGCGATGATGGCGAAGAGGCGCAAGAACTCGACGTAGAGCCAGATCAGCGTGACGGCCAGGCCGAACGCGCCGTACCAGCCCATGACGCGCGGCGCCCGGTTCTTCACACCGTTCTGAATGAAGTCGAAGTCGAGCACGAGCGAGTACGCCGCCAGCAGCACGGCGACGATGCCGAGCACCACACCGAGCGGGATGTTGAACAGCCACGGCAGGTGCATGGAGTAGATGCCGAACGGGCCGCCGGTGGAGCTCTGGCTGAACCCGCCGAACAGCATGACCACGAGGTTGACGACGCCGAACAACGCGTATCCGATCAGGGCGACCAGGAACACCTTCGTGGCGCGGGCGGATGCTCGCACCTTGCCGCTCACGAACAGCACAAGAGTCACCGCGAAGACGGCCAGCGTGGCGATCACGGCCTGGATGACGACGCCGTTCCACAGCTGCTCGAACAGCGCGGAGATACCGCCGATGAACAGGCCCTGAGCAGCGCCGTACAGCAGGATGAGCGCAGGCGACGGCTTGCGCTTGAACGAGTTCACGAGGCCGAGCACGAGTCCCGCGATGGCGCCGGGCAGCGTCAGGATCGGGAAGAACCAGCCGACCGCGGCGGTCGCGAGGATGACGACGAAGAGCAGTACCGTCTTGACGATCGTGTCTTCGTACGTCATGCGGCCGGTGTCGGCGGAGGTCGCGGCGGGGGCGTCGTAGAGAGACTGGATGCCCTCAGCAGACGCGAGTTCGCTGGTCTCGGTCGCCGTCGTCGTGCCGGCGGCGGAGTTGTTCGGCTTGAAGGCCGGATTGCGCGAGAACGCGGGGTTCGAGAGAGCCATGATGAAACGTTACCGGAGTTCGGCCGGCCCCTGGCTGGACTTCTGCTGGGGAAGCCTGCGCGGCGCTGCGCCGTGGGCGAACGGGCATCCGTCAGCCGGTGCAGCGAGCGCGCACAGCAGGCGTTTTCCCGCGACCCCTAGGATCTGGCCATGCCTTCCGTGCCACTGATCATCGGCCATCGAGGAGCATCCGGATACCGGCCGGAGCACACCAGCGCCGCGTACGAGCTGGCGTTCGCGCTCGGGGCCGACGCCGTGGAGCCGGATGTCGTCGCCACGAAGGACGGCGTTCTCGTGCTGAGGCACGAGAACGAGATCTCGACCACGACCGACGTCGCGACGCGCAAGGAGTTCAGGCACCTGCGCACCACGAAGACCATCGACGGCGTGAAGCGCACCGGATGGTTCACCGAGGACTTCACGTGGGCCGAGCTCTCGACCTTGCGCGCCGTCGAGAGGCTGACCGATTTGCGTCAGGCGAGTGCGAGCTTCGACCGCCAGTACCCGGTGATGAGGCTCTCGCACCTGTTCGGCCTCGTCGACCGGGAGTCCGAGCGCGCGGGCAGGGCACTCGGGCTGGTGGTGGAGCTCAAGCACGCCACGTATTTCGAGCAGCTCGGGCTGCCGCTGGACGAGCTGTTCGCGGCATCCGTCGACGAGGCGGGCTGGGGGGACGAGCAGAGCAGGCTCGTGGTCGAGTCGTTCGAGCGCACCGTGCTGGCCCAGGTGCGCTCGCGCGCGGTGCGGGGCAAGTTCGTCTACCTCATCGAGGCGAGCGGAGCGCCATACGACGCCGTCGCCAGGGACGGCGCATCGGCGCGCACGTACGAGCAGGAGCTGGACGGCCCAGGCCTCTACACGCTCGCGACCGGCGTGGGAGAGCAGGCGATCGACGGCATCAGCGTGAACAAGACGTTGCTGCTGGACAGCGGGGCGGACACCACGACCGACCTGGTCGACCGGGCGCACGAAGCCGGCCTGGAGATCTTCGCGTGGACGTTGCGCGCCGAGAACCGCTTTCTCTCCCGCCCGTTCCGGCGCGGCGGCGGCGCGGATCGCTACGGCGACTGGCGGCACGAGTTCGAGGTGCTGATGTCCACGGGCGTGGATGGCGTGTTCGCCGACCAGCCCGACCTCGCCGTCGTCGTCCGCGACGCGCTCTGATCCGGTCGGCGGCCGCGGCGCCGTCGGGCTCGGATGCGCGCGGCCTCGGATGCGCGCCCGTCGAGATCCCGTCTCACGCGTGGCGTCGGGATCCCGCCTGACGCGTGGCGTCGAGATCCCGATTCACGCCACGTCGAGATCCCCTTTCACACGCAGAAAACGTGGCCCGTGAGCCCCTGAGCCGCACTTTCTGCGAGCGAGACGCGATGTCGCCGCAATGGAATCGCGGATGGAACCCAGGGTGGGATCCGGGAAGGGATCCGGGCCGCGATCGGACCGTGGGACGTGGGCGGACCACGCGGCTCCGGCTGTCGGCCGGTCCGCCTACACTTGACGCAGCATGACGACGCCTCCCGACACCCCCGTTCTCGACGACGCGACGCGCGATCCCGAGGCTTTCCGGGCATCCGCTCCGATCATCCTCGACGGCGTCGACGTGGTGTCAGACGAGAGGTCGTTCCACCCGCGCACCGGTGCCGACGCGCTGCTCGACGGTCTCAACCCGCAGCAGAGGGCGGCAGTCGAATACCGCGGGCAGGCACTCCTCATCGTCGCGGGCGCCGGATCCGGCAAGACGCGGGTGCTCACGCACCGCATCGCCAGCCTGCTCGCGAACCGGGAGGCGTGGCCGAGCCAGATCCTCGCGATCACGTTCACCAACAAGGCGGCGGCCGAGATGCGCGAACGGGTCGAAGCCCTCGTCGGCGAGAGTGCGCAGGGCATGTGGATCTCCACGTTCCACTCGGCGTGCGTGCGCATCCTGCGCAGAGAGGCCGAGCACTTCGGCTACAACCGCAACTTCACGATCTACGACGCCGGCGACTCCAGGGCCCTGCTGAAGCGCATCATCAAGGAGCTCGAGGCCGACACGTACGGTTTCACGCCGGGGAGCGCCGCCGCGCGCATCTCCAAGCTCAAGAACGAGCTGTCGGACGTGGACTCGTTCGCGCGGACCGTCAACCTGTCCGACCCCAAGGAGGCCGTGTTCCTCGAGATCTTCCGGCAGTACAGCCGGGAGCTCGAGCGGGCGAACGCGTTCGACTTCGATGACCTGATCAGCCAGACCGTGTACCTGTTCCGCGCGTTCCCGCACGTCGCGGCGCTGTACCAGCGCAGGTTCCGGCACATCCTCGTCGACGAGTACCAGGACACGAACCACGCGCAGTATGAGCTCATCCACGCGCTCACCCGGCCGATCGAGCCCGAAGAGGTCGCCGAGCTCACCGCGAAGGACTTCGCGATGCGCGGGCTCGTGGATGCCACGGGACGCGTGCCTGCGGCATCGCTGACCGTGGTCGGCGACTCCGACCAGTCGATCTACGCGTTCCGCGGTGCCGACATCCGCAACATCTCCGAGTTCGAGCGCGACTTCCCCGGTGCGAAGGTCGTGCTGCTCGAGCAGAACTACCGCTCGACGCAGAACATCCTCTCGGCCGCGAACTCGGTCATCGCCAACAACTTCGACCGCAAGGACAAGAAGCTGTGGTCGGCGGGCGGCGACGGCGAGAAGATCGTCGGCTACACCGGATACTCCGGTCACGATGAGGCGCAGTTCGTCGCCGACGAGATCGAGAAGCTGCATTCTGCGGGCGTTCCCTACAACGAGATCGCCGTCTTCTATCGCACCAACTCGCAGACGCGCGCGCTGGAGGAGATCTTCATCCGCTCCGCGCTCCCGTACCGCATCATGGGCGGCACGAAGTTCTACGAGCGCGCCGAGATCAAGGACGCCTTCGGCTACCTCGTCGCCGTGGCGAACCCGTCCGACGAGCTGGCGCTGCGGCGCATCCTGAACACGCCGAAGCGCGGCATCGGCCCCGCGACCGTCGCCCAGCTCGCGTCGTATGCGGAGGCGAACGGCCTGAGCTTCCGGCAGGCCATGCGGGATTCGGCGTCGCTCGGCCTCGGGCCCAAGGTGACGAAGGCGATCCTCGAGCTCGCCACCCTTCTCGACGAGGGCGCCGCGATGATCGACCCGGAGAACCCGGCAGGCGCCGCCTCGGTGAGCGATGTTCTCGTGCACCTGCTGAAGGGATCGGGGCTCGTCGATGCGCTCCGCGCCAGCCGCGACCCTCAGAACGAGGCCCGTGCCGAGAACGTGGAGGAGCTCGTCGCCGTCACCAAGGAGTTCGAGCGCACCAATCCGGGCGGCGGCCTCATCGAGTTCCTGACCGAGGTGTCGCTCGTCGCGGCGGCGGACGAGATCGACGACGCGAGCGGGACGGTGTCGCTGATGACGCTGCACACGGCCAAGGGCCTGGAGTACGATGCGGTCTTCATCACGGGCGTCGAGGAGGAGCTGCTGCCGCACCGCATGTCGGCGAACGAGCCGGGCGGCCCCGCAGAAGAACGCCGGCTGTTCTACGTGGGCATCACGCGAGCGCGCAAGCGGCTGTACCTGTCGCTCGCCATGACGCGAGCGCAGTTCGGCGACGTGGCGGTGGCCATGCCCAGCCGGTATCTGCAGGAGATCCCTGCCGAGCTCATCGACTGGAGACAGTCGCCCGGATTCGCCAACTCGCGCGGCGGCACGCAGTCGCGGGCGCTCAACGCGCGGCGTCCGGACAGGGGCCCGGATCGCGGACTCACCGGCGCGGGCGGATCCTTCGGGGCTAAGCCGGAGATCCCGGCCAGCGCGTGGCCCAACCGGGTCACGGCGCAGGTGCGCGACAACGGCGACCTCACGCTCGAGCCTGGCGACCGCATCCGTCATGTCGACTTCGGCGACGGCCGGGTCACCGCTGTCACGGGGGAGGGCACCAAACGGGTGGCGCACGTGCAGTTCGATAAGGCAGGCTCCAAGAAGCTGCTCATCAAGATCGCGCCCATCGAGAAGCTGTAGCGACGATCCGGCGCCGACGGCCGCGCGGCACGGCACGGCACGGCACGGCCTAGTGTGGGGGAGCCGGTTGTGGAGCGGCGAGCGTGCGCCACGGCAGGCGGCATCACCGCAGAACAGGAGCGAACTTGAGCGACGAACGCAGCGAACTGCGCGAACGGCTGGGGTCGTTCGCCACCGAGGCGGTCAACGATGCCACACGAGAGCTCGACCTCCTGCCGCTCGACGAGCAGATCGCGCTGATGTGCAGGCAGAACGATGCGGTGACGGATGCCGTCACCACGGCGGCCCCGCAGCTCGCCGCCGCTATCACGCTCGTCGTCGACGGCATGCGCGCCGGCGGCCGGTTGATCTACGTCGGGGCCGGCACCCCTGGCAGGCTGGGCGTGCTCGACGCCAGTGAGATCCCGCCGACGTACGGGATGGACCCGTCGCGCGTCGTCGGCGTCATCGCCGGGGGCGAGACCGCCATCCGCACCGCCGTCGAGAACGCCGAGGACGACGAGGATGCCGGCATCGCGGCCGTGGACGAGCTCGAGGTGGGCGAGCACGACAGCGTCGTCGGCATCTCCGCATCCGGTCGCACCCCGTACGTGCTCGGCGCGCTCGAGCGGGCGAAGGCGCGCGGTGCGAGCACCGTGGGATTCGCGTGCAACGCGGGGTCGGCGATCGGGGCGGTGTCCGACGTCGCGATCGAGACGGTGGTCGGCCCCGAGGTCGTCACCGGATCGACCAGGCTGAAGGCCGGGACGGCGCAGAAGCTCGTGCTCAACACCATCTCGACCCTGGCCATGGTGCACCTCGGCAAGGTCTACGGAAACCTGATGGTCGACGTGCGGGCGACGAACGAGAAGCTGCGGGCACGGTCGGAGCGCATCGTCATGCTGGCCACCGGAACGGATGCCGCCACGGCGGCCCGTGCGCTCGCCGAGGTCGACGGCTGGGTGAAGGCCGCCATCCTCGTCGTGCTCACCGGGCTCGACGGCGAGCACGCCGTTCGGCTGCTGCGGGAGAACGACGGGATGCTGCGCGACGCGATCGTCGCTGCCCCCGTGCCCTGAGGGGCACCGACGCCGGGCGGCCACCTTTTGCGCCGGCCACCGCGCCGACCGACCCGATCGACGTGCCGTCCACACGCGTGCCTGGGAATGCGGGCATTCCCGGCACGTCTCGACCACCGATGTCGGAGGCGGGTCGCACCATGGAGGCATGACTTCAGACGAGCGGTTCATCATCGAGAACGCGGCGGCGGACGACGACCTCGATCTGCTGCTGGCCACTCATCGTTGCGCCGACTGCGCGGAGTACGCCTTCCTCGAGATCGACGGCGAGTGGCTTTGCGTGGGCTGCGCCGAGGCGGTCGAGCGCGAGGCGGAGGCTGCCTCGAGCGAGCGCCGGGCCGCCTGAGCGGGGCAACCCCGACGCCCGTGATCCCGACGCTGACCACACAGCGGCTGACGTTGCGGCCCTTCCGGCTCGACGATGCCGACTTCCTCTTCGACATGTACTCGAGGTGGGAGGTGCAGAGGTTCATCGGCCGTGAGCCGAAGGTCATGACCGACAGGACCGAGGCGATCGAGAGGGCGCAGCGACTGGCATCCCTCGACCATCCGGTGCACGGTGTGTGGGCGATCACCGAGACCGAGACCGGGCGGCAGCACGGTGCGCTGCTGCTGAAGGAGCTGCCGGCATCAGGTTCCACTGAACCTCTGCAGCCGTCCGGCAACATCGAGATCGGCTGGCACCTTCATCCGGATGCCTGGGGTCGCGGCTATGCGACCGAGGCGGCAACCCGCGTGCTCCAGCACGCTTTCGACAACGGTGTCTCGCGGGTGCTGGCCGTGACGTATCCGCAGAATGCGGCATCGCAGCGCGTCGCGCTGCGCATCGGCATGCGCGATCTCGGCATCACAGAGGACTACTACAACGCCACGTGCGCGCTGTTCGGGATCGACCGTCCTGCGGAATCACCGGCTACGCCTCCCACGGAATGACCGGTTACGCCTGGCACGGAACGACCGGTTACGCCTGGCACGGAACGACCGGCCGGCCATGACGTCCGGCCAGCCGGCGCTCCCCGGGCCGCCGTCGACCGGACGCTCAGCCCTCGATCGTGTTCGTGAGCACACCAGCCGACATCAGCGTGTTGTAGAGCGCGGTCGCAGTCTGCGCGAATGCGTTGTCGATCTTGCTGAGGCCCAGGATGCCGCCCTTGAAGAAGCCGACCGCGACGTTCTTGTCGAGGCGAGCGACCAGCTGTCCGGAGGCATCCACGAAGAACCGCACGCCGAACGTGATCTGAAAGTTGTCGCCGGCCAGAGCGCCGACGAACACCGTCGTCGTCATGTTCCCCCGCCTGACGTACCAGTCACCGTCGGGCTGCACCTCGACCAGGAACCCCTGCGAGTTGAGAGCGCCGGCGACGAGGTGCTTCGCGGCCTCGTGATCGCCCGCGATGAAGCAGTCGTAATAGGTGGACACCGATCGCCTTTCCCTCGTGGCGCCGCGGCTCCTGGCGAGCGGCCGTCCCGTTGGCGACAGCATAGGGGAGCACGGGCGGTCAGACGCCGGAACGCAGTCGTCTCAGAAGACGATCGCGCACGATGTGCCGAGCCGAGAGGGGCAGGCGTGGGTAGATCGCGGCGATGACGCGCATCATCCGGTCGAACCGGCGCCGGTTGCGCGTGGTCAGCACGAGCCTGTATGGCGCGCGCAGCTCAACGGGCAGGAAGCCGACGGTGGCGAGCCGAGCGAACGGCATGGCGGCGCGCATCCAGAGCGGGGCGTGCTCGGCACGCAGCAGCCGGCGGCACGCCTCGCGTGCTGCGGGAAGCACCGTCAGCCGGCTCAGAGCGTCGTCCCAGTAGCGAGCGAAGTCGGGCCGGGTGGCGGGCCACGCGTCGGCGCGCAGCTGAAGCGAGGTGCCGATGGCGGCGAACTCACGGTAGAAGCGGTCGGCGGATGCGGCATCCAGCGCACCGAACACCCGCTCGTGCACGCGAACCGCGGTCCAGTACAGCGTGGCCGTGACCCACAGCTGCAGCTCGGGATCGAACGCGGTGTACGCGCCGAGAGTTCCATCGGCCGGGCCGCGGACGGGTGCGTGCGCGCGTCCGACCGCCCGGTGCACGGCGCGAACGTCGTCGGCCGTGCCGCACGCCACGGCCGTCACATACGTGAGCGTGCCGACCAGCCGGTCGTAGGGACGCGATGCGAAGTCGCTGTGCTCCGCCACACCTCTGCCGACGGACGGATGCGCGAGCTGGAGCAGGATGGCGCATCCTCCGCCGAGCGTCATGATCCACTCGCCGCCGAGGTCGGCCAGTCCCTTCGGCTCGGCGGTGCGCTCAGCCATGCGGTCACGGTAGCCGGTCGACCTGAAGGCTCTGCTCCCGTGGACCCGAGGATGCTTGTGCGGCAGCCGCACATGCCCTTCGACCGTCGCATCCTGCCGGACGAGAGGGTCGAACCGCTCGGGTAGGCTGTCGGTGGCAATTTATCTCGGCGTCGAGCTATCTGACTGAAGTGCCCATCAGCCCTCCGCCGTCGACCCATGTCGGCGACGCGCGAGGTCCGCACCGATCGCCATTTCACTCGCATACGGATTGGGAAGCAGTGGATCTTTACGAGTACCAGGCACGTGACCTGTTCGAGAAATACGGGGTCCCGGTGCTGCCGGGTATCGTCGCGGACACTCCCGAAGAGGTGCGCGCGGCGGCCGAGAAGCTCGGTGGCGTGACCGTCGTCAAGGCGCAGGTCAAGACCGGCGGTCGCGGCAAGGCGGGTGGCGTCAAGGTGGCGAAGACCCCGGATGACGCCGAAGCGGCGGCGAAGGCGATCCTCGGCCTCGACATCAAGGGCCACATCGTGCGCCGCGTGATGGTGGCGGGCGGCGCGAACATCGCCCGCGAGTTCTACTTCTCGGTGCTGCTGGACAGGGCGAACCGCTCCTACCTGTCGCTGGCCAGCGTCGAGGGCGGCATGGAGATCGAGCAGCTCGCGGTCGAGAAGCCCGAGGCGCTCGCCCGTGTCGAGGTCGACCCGGCGACCGGCATCGACGAGGCGAAGGCGAAGCACATCGCGAAGGCCGCGGGCTTTCCCGACGGCCTGATCGAGGCCGTCGCGCCCGTTCTCGTCAAGCTGTACGACGTGTACAAGGGTGAGGATGCCACCCTCGTCGAGGTGAACCCGCTGGTGCTCACCGGCGAGGGCGACATCATCGCGCTGGACGGCAAGGTGTCGCTGGACGCCAACGCCGACTTCCGCCACCCGGAGCACGCGGCGCTCGAGGACAAGGCGGCCGCCGACCCGCTCGAGGCGAAGGCCAAGGAGCACGACCTCAACTACGTCAAGCTCGACGGGCAGGTCGGCATCATCGGCAACGGGGCGGGGCTCGTGATGAGCACGCTGGATGTCGTCGCCTACGCGGGTGAGGACCACGGCGGGGTGAAGCCGGCGAACTTCCTCGACATCGGGGGCGGCGCATCCGCCGAGGTGATGGCGGCCGGTCTGGATGTCATCCTGAACGACCCGCAGGTGAAGAGCGTGTTCGTGAACGTGTTCGGCGGCATCACCGCGTGCGACGCGGTGGCCAACGGCATCGTCGGTGCGCTGGAGACGCTCGGGGCCGAGGCGAACAAGCCGCTCGTCGTGCGTCTGGACGGCAACAAGGTCGACGAGGGCCGCGCCATCCTGAACGACTACAACCACCCGCTCGTCACGCTCGCCGAGACGATGGACCAGGGCGCCGACAAGGCTGCTGCCGCGGCGGCTGCCGCGTAGCGCCGGGCTCCGCCGAGAAAGGAACACAGCATGTCGATCTTCCTCAACAAGGACTCCAAGGTCATCGTCCAGGGCATCACCGGGGGCGAGGGGACCAAGCACACCGCGCTCATGCTCAAGGCCGGTACGCAGGTCGTTGGCGGTGTCAACGCTCGCAAGGCGGGCACGACGGTCTCGCACACCGCTGCCGACGGCTCGGCCGTCACCCTGCCCGTCTTCGGCACGGTGGTCGAGGCCATCGAGAAGACCGGGGCGGATGTCTCGATCATCTTCGTGCCGCCGGCGTTCGCGAAGGATGCGATGGTCGAGGCCATCGACGCCGAGATCCCGCTGCTCGTCGTGATCACCGAGGGCATCCCCGTGCAGGACTCGGCAGAGGCCTGGGCGTATGCGAAGCAGAAGGGCAACAAGACCCGGATCATCGGACCGAACTGCCCTGGCATCATCACGCCTGGCGAGTCGCTGGTCGGCATCACGCCGGCGACGATCACCGGCAAGGGCCACGTCGGCCTGGTGTCGAAGTCCGGAACCCTGACCTACCAGATGATGTACGAGCTGCGCGACCTGGGCTTCTCCACCGCGATCGGCATCGGCGGCGACCCCATCATCGGCACCACGCACATCGACGCGCTCGCCGCGTTCGAGGCGGACCCGGAGACGAAGGCCATCGTCATGATCGGCGAGATCGGTGGCGACGCCGAGGAGCGCGCCGCCGACTTCATCAAGGCGAACGTGACGAAGCCGGTCGTCGGTTACGTCGCAGGCTTCACGGCTCCCGAGGGCAAGACCATGGGCCACGCCGGCGCGATCGTGTCCGGTTCCGCCGGCACGGCGCAGGCGAAGAAGGAGGCACTGGAGGCGGCGGGTGTTCGCGTCGGCAAGACGCCGAGCGAGACGGCGCAGCTCCTTCGCGAGGTGTACGCGACGCTCGACGCTTGACCAGGCGTAAGCGCTGACAGGAGCGCTGATGAACGGATGCCACGGGCCGATGGGCTGGCGGCATCCGTCATTTCCGGGCGCGTCAGGACGAGGCGATCCGAACGGTGTCCTCGTCCTTGAGCCGGTGGAGCTCGTCGGTGATGGCTCCGCGCAGGGCGTCGTGCGCGGAGCCCAGCTGCGACGACGGGTCCCGCCAGCTCGCCAGGTCGTACAGCCATACCGGGCGCCAGACGAGCTCCGCCGGTTCCCAGTCGTAGCGGGGCCAGATGTGGGCGTGCACGAAGGCATCGGCATTCCCCAGGATGTCGATGTTGACGCGGCGGAACTGCGGATCCATGCGCCTGCACGCCGTCTCGACGGCCGTCGCCAGCAGGTCGACGTCAGCCAGGAATCGGACGCGCTCGACGCGCGACAACTCCGCGAGCGCCTTCGCGCTGGGGTTCCTGCTGAGCAGCACGCAGTATCCCGGAAGGAACTGCACATCGCCGATCACGGCATACCCGCTGTCGAGTTCTGCAAGCACCGTCGGGTTCTCGCCACGAGCCGCGGAGCCGATCCGGTCGTCATGCCAGTCCATCCGTCGACCGTACCTGGCCGCCGTGGGTGACCGCCGGACTTCGCCGGGCCGCGGTCATCCCTTCCGGATGATCCGGCGGCCCCGCAGCCGAGAGCACGCCGCCGCGAGCAATAGAGTGACCTCGCGGCGGCGTGCGCGTTGCGCAGCGTGACGACGGATGACGATGCCGGAGCACGTCGACCGGAGCACGGGGGAGCGATGGCGCGCAAGACGAACCAGCAACTGCAGGAGGAGCTCGATCGGGCCGCCGCCGAACGTGACGAGCTGGCGAAGCGGCTCGATGCCCTGCGCGCCGACGTGGATGCGGCCCGCGCGCAGGCCGCCCGGGCCGAGGAGGCGCGCGCCGAGGCGGAAGCGATCGCCGCCGGAGCCGATCGCCGTGCCGCTCGGGAGCGGAACGGGTCCGGATCGCGCGGGCGGAAGCGCGGCTGGGGGTGGACCGTGCTGGCCACGGTGCTCATCGTGATCGCGTCGATCCTCGCCCCTGTCGCCGTCGTCTCCACCTGGGCGCAGCGCGAGCTGACGAGCACCGAGTACTTCGTGAACACGTTCGCGCCGCTGGCCAAGCAGCCGGCCGTGCAGGACCTCGTCGTGACGCAGGCCGTGAGTGCGGTCGAGGCGAACGTCGACATCGACGGCATCACGTCCGACCTCTTCACAGGGATCGAGGGGCTGGGCCTTGGCCCCAGGGCATCCACCGCGCTCAACGCCCTTCAAGCGCCGCTCGTCGCAGGCATCAGGAGCCTGATCACGTCGACAGTCACGAGCTTCGTGAAGTCCGATGCCTTCGCCGACATCTGGCGACAGGCCCTCACCACCACGCATGAGCAGCTGCTGGCGACGCTGAACGGCGACAAGAACGCCGCGGTCGCCATCGGTCCGAACGGGCAGATTGGGCTTCAGCTGGGACCCATCATCGACGCGGTGAAAGACCGGCTCGTCCATCAAGGGTTCGGGTTCGCCAAGAGCATCCCGACCATCGACAAGACGATCGTGATCGCCCGGTCGAGCGCCGTCTCGCTGTACGTCGGGCTCTACAACCTCGTCGTCGCCGTCGGCGTCTGGCTCCCGTGGGTCGTGCTCGTTCTGCTCGCCGCCGGCGTGCTAGTGGCCAGGCGTCGAGTCATCGCGCTGATCTGGGCCGCTCTCGCGCTCGGCGCATCCATGGTGCTCGTGAGCATCGGGATCTCGGTGGGCAGAACGGTGTTCCAGCTGTCCGTCTCCGACGCGATACCACCGGATGCCGCCGGCCTCATCTACAGCGGCATCCTCGGCTTCGTGCAGTCGATAGCGGTGGCCGTCGCCGTGCTGGCCGTGACCGTGCTCGTCGTCGCAGTGGTCGGCGGTCCGTTCCGCTGGGCTCGAGCGCTGCGCGGTTACGCGTCCTCGGGTTTCGCGGCGGCCAGGGCCGGAGCCGAGCGGCACGACATCACGACCGGCTCTGCAGGCGCGTGGATGTACCGGCAGCGCGTTCTGCTGCGCGTGATCGTCGGCCTCGCCGCTGCCGCCATCGTGGTCTTCGCGCGGCCGCTGACGCCTCCGCTGATCGTCTGGACCGCCGTGGTCGCGGTGGCGGTGATCGCGGCGCTCGAACTCGTGAGCCGGCCTGCGATCGGGGCCAGTGGAGCCCCGGCCGTCGTGGCAGAGGCCGGCGACGAGCAGGCGCACGCCGCGCCGTAGCGAGGTCGTCCGTTCTGCGAGGGACGTGCGCGAATGACCGTCGCCACGGGCCGCCGCCAAGGACTTCGGCGAATGACTTCGGTGAAGGATGCCTGTGCGTTGGCGCGCCCGTCGGCCGGCACGTCGGGGCGCCGGTAGGGTCGTCAGCGCATGAACCGCATCACCGTCATCCTGCTTGCCGCGCTCGACGCGGTGATCGCCCTCGGCGTGGGCGTGGCGATCCCGCTCGTCCCCTTGACCGTGATGTGGGGGCTGCAGTTCGACCTCTCGAGCGACTGGCTGCCGTTCTGGCGCGGGGGAGCCGACATCTGGCTTCTCGGCCAGGGAGTCGACGACACCGTGACGCTCGATCCGACCGCGTCCGCCACGTTCGGGTTGAGCGGCACGAACGTGTTCACCATCAGCACCGCAGCCCTCGGGCTCGCGGTGCTCACCGTGTTTCTCGGCTCCAGAACAGGGCGGAGGGCGTGGGCGACGCCACACGCGCTCGCCGCCGCCATCTCCGGCATCGTCACCTTCGCGGTGCTCTCCGCACTCGTCACGCTGAGCGCCCACACCGGCGCCGTCGTGCCGTCGCTGCTGCAGGGCTCCGTGCTGCCCGCGTGCGTCTTCGCCGTGGGCATCGGCGTGGGCCTCGTGGCGGCCGAGTTGCGCGACCGCGCGGATCCGGCGCGCGGCGATGCGCCCGGCGGCGAGCATCCGCAGCACCTGCCCTGGCCGGCGGCGGGTTGGAGCCCGGCCACGCGCGCGGTGCTCGCCGCGATCCTGCGGGGCGGGATGGCGGCATCCGCTCTGGTCGTGGCGGCATCCGCCGTGTTCCTCACCGTGCTGATGCTGATCGGCTACGGGCGCATCGTCGGCCTCTACGAGACGCTGCAGCCCGGAGTGCTGGGCGCGGGAGCGCTCACGCTCGCCCAGCTCGCGCTGCTCCCGAACGCCGTGATCTGGGCGGCATCGTGGCTCGCCGGCCCCGGTTTCGCCATCGGGGCCGGCTCGTCCGTCGACGTGGCGCAGACCACGCTCGGGCCCCTGCCCAGCGTTCCGCTGTTCGGGGTGCTGCCGCAGAGCGACCCCGGTTTCGGACTCGCGGCCGTGCTCGTGCCCGTGCTGTGCGGTGCGGTCGCCGGATTCCTCCTCCGCCGTTGGATAGAGCGGATGTCTGCCGCCCAGGCGGCGGCACGCCTCGACGGATATCGACCGGGCACGCGTGCCGGCGGCGTCGGCGGTGCGCGCGGAAGGCTCGAGCACGGGATCGGCGGCAGGCCCGGCGGCGCCCTTGAGTGGGGGGCCGGGCGCCTCGCGCTCGTCGTTCTCGGCATGGGTGTGTGTTCCGGGGCGGTGCTCGGGCTGCTCGCCTGGTGGTCGTCGGGCGCGATCGGTCCCGGCCGGCTCCAGCACGCCGGCCCCAACCCGCTTCTGGTCGCCGCCGCGGTCGCCGCAGAGGTGATGATCGGCGCCGGCATCGGCATCGCGGTGAGACGCGAATCCGCTCTCGAGCCGGGTCGTACCGGTGCGCGAGAACGACGAGAGCGAACGACTTTTATCGCTGGTCAGACCCCTCTTTCGTCGCCTGCGGAGCCGCGCGTGTCGGCGACGGGAGCACGCCGGTCGGGCGACCGCGTCGTGCCGACGGATGACGACGACAAGGACTGGATCGCCGCGCTCGAATTCGACGACGAACCGCCGGCGCACTCGCCGCGGGAGACGTCGCGATCGACCGCGACCGCGACGCGGGGCAGGGCCGCCCGGGACCGTGCCAAGTCCGCAAGCGGCAGGTCCGCGCTCGATGGTTCTGCATCCGGTGCCTCTGGGTTGGCTGCGCCTGGGCTCGGTGGCTCTGGACTCGTCAGGCCGTCCGCTCCGCGCGTGCCGACCCCGCGCGGTCGCCTGCCGAAGACCGCCAGGGAGCGGGATTTCGCCGAGCCGGAGTTCGCCAGTCACGAGACATCCGAAAGCGACGATCGGTAGTCTCAGCGCGGCCGCAGCGCCGTCGGCTCGCCGTGCGATCTCCCGTCCGGCACCGCATCGCTCATCTGCGCAAGAGACCTCCGGCGCGCCGGTAGGCTGAGTGCGTGCTCTCGCTCGTCGTGCTGGTCTCCGGCGCTGGATCCAACCTGCGCTCGCTGCTCGAGGCATCCGAGGATGCCGAGTTTCCGGCGCGTGTCGTCGCGGTAGGCAGCGACAGGGACGACGCGGGCGGGCTGCAGGTGGCCGAGGAGTTCGGCATCCCCACGTTCACGGTCGCGTTCTCGTCGTTCGACGACCGTGCCGAGTGGGGTGACGCCGTGCTCGAGCAGATCACGCAATGGGGCCCTGACCTGGTGATTCTCTCCGGTTTCATGCGGCTCTTCCCGCCGCGTGTCGTCGATGCGCTGAGCCCTGACCTGATCAACACGCATCCGGCTTTCCTGCCCGAGTTCCCGGGCGCGCACGCGGTTCGCGACGCCTTGAAAGCGGGAGTGAACCAGACCGGCGCGAGCGTCATCGTCGTGGACAACGGAGTCGACACGGGGCCGATCATCGCCAGGGAGCGCGTGCCCGTGCTGCCGGACGACACCGAGTCCAGCCTGCACGAACGCATCAAGATCGTCGAGCGCCGTCTGCTGATCCAGGCCGTTCTCGACATCGCCAACGGAAACCTCGATCTGAAGGAGCTGGCAACAGCATGAGCGCACCGCACGCCGCCGATCCGAGCCTCTATCGCGAACGCGACGTCATCCCCGTGCGTCGCGCGCTGCTCTCGGCCATCGACAAGACCGGAATCGTCGAGCTGGCCACCCAGCTGAACAGAGCGGGTGTCGAGATCGTCTCGACCGGCAACACCGCCAGGGTGATCAGGGATGCCGCCATCGACGTCACCGACGTGTCCGAGCTCACGGGGTTCCCCGAGTCACTCGGTGGCCGGGTGAAGACGCTGCATCCGGCCGTGCACGCCGGCCTGCTGGCCGATCTGCGCCTCGAGGACCACGAGCGACAGTTGTCCGAGCTGGGCATCGCGCCGTTCGAGCTCGTGATCAGCAACCTCTACCCGTTCGCCGACGCGGTGGCGGCTGGTGCGGCTCCGCTCGAGGTGGTCGAGCAGATCGACATCGGCGGCCCTGCCATGGTGCGGGCATCCGCCAAGAACTTCGCCAACGTGGCCGTCGTCACCTCGCCTTCCCGCTACGCGGAGGTGGCGGAGGCGGTCATCGCCGGCGGCACGAGCCTCGAACTCCGCACGCGGCTCGCCAGGGATGCCTTCAGGCACACTGCCGCGTACGACGTGGCCGTCGCCTCCTGGCTGGGGAACACGCTCGCGCCCGACGACGTCGACGGTGACGAGCGCGGGCAGCTTCCGGCCTGGATCGGCGCGACCTGGCAGCGCAAGGCGGCGCTCCGCTACGGCGAGAACAGCCACCAGGCGGCCGCGCTGTTCGAGTCGCCGGGCGGCAACGGGATCGCCCAGGCCGAGCAGCTCGGCGGCAAGGAGATGTCGTACAACAACTACGTCGACGCCGACGCCGCCCTGCGCGCGGCGTACGACTTCGAGTCGCCGGCCGTCGCCGTCGTCAAGCACGCGAACCCGTGCGGCATCGCCGTCGCCGACGACCTCGCCGAGGCGCACCGCAAGGCGCACGAGTGCGATCCGCAGTCCGCGTTCGGCGGCGTCATCGCCGCGAACGGCACCGTGACGCTCGCCATGGCGCAGTCCGTGAAGCCCATCTTCACGGAGGTGATCGTCGCTCCCGACTACGAGCAGGAGGCGCTGGAGCTGCTGCAGACGAAGAAGGATCTGCGCATCCTCAAGCTGCAGCCGGGATTCAGCCTGCCCGTCACGGAGTACAAGCAGCTCTCCGGCGGCATGCTGCTGCAGGATGCCGACAAGCACTTCGCGAAGGCGTCCGAATGGACGCTCGTCGCCGGGGAGCCGGCCGACGCCGACACCCTCGCAGACCTCGAGTTCGCGTGGACGGCGTGCCGTGCCGTGAAGTCGAACGCCATCCTGCTGGCATCCGGCCAGGCCTCCGTCGGCGTCGGCATGGGCCAGGTGAACCGGGTCGACTCGTGCGACCTGGCCGTCAAGCGCGCGGGCGACCGCGCTGCGGGATCCGTGGCGGCATCCGACGCGTACTTCCCGTTCCCGGACGGCCCGGAGATCCTCATTCGCGCGGGCGTCAAGGCGATCGTTCAGCCGGGCGGATCGATTCGCGACCAGCTCACGATCGACGCGGCCAGCGCGGCCGGGGTGACGATGTATTTCACCGGGGAGCGGCACTTCTTCCACTGACGAGACTGGCTGCACGAGTTCATCGTGCCGGAGCGCGTGCCGGCCCCGTCCTCGTCAGACGTGGGCGATTCGTGCGCGACGGGTCGGCCCCCGCCATGGCCGGCGCGGATCGATCCACACCGGCGGTCGGATGTGCGGCACCCCGTTCTGCATGGCGACCTGCCATCCGGAAGTCTCGAGAGTTCGGTGGTGGAACCAGCACAACATCACTCCGTTGTCCGTCTGCGTGGGCCCGCCCTGCGAATGCTCCTGCACGTGGTGGATCTCGCACCATCCGGCGGGGATGCCGCAGCCCGGGATGACGCATCCACCATCGCGCAGCGCGATGCCACGTCGCTGCTGTGGCGTGAAGCACCGTTCGGGGGAGCCCAACGCCGTCAACCGTCCGTCGGGGTCGAAGTAACCCTTCTGGATCCCGCCCGTGCAGATGAACTGCTTCACGGCGCCGATCGAGACGGGCTCTTCGACGCCGTCGATCCAGCCGGCGCCCGTTCCCCGTTCGAGATCATCGGCAGACACGGAGACCAGCACGGTCGGCGAAGCACCGCCGATCGTCGGTGTCTCCGCAGCGCGTGCGGCGGAGTCGACGACAGCCATCAGGATGTCGTGGCGCTGCTGCGCCCCATTCCTGGCGTCGCCGTGGAGGTCGGCGTCCCGTCGCTCCTCCTCGGTGAGGAACACGCCGGTGACCTTCGGCGACAGGTACGCATCCATCAGCCGTTCCAGTTTTCCGGCCAGCTCGGGGATCGCATCCAACCGGTAGCGCGTCAGGTCGCCGCGTTTGCCCAGTCTGGTAAAGCCGCGCTCCACCATGGCGCGGCGCTCCCGAGGTTCTGCGCCATCCGGGTCGAGCGCGACCTGCCACTGGATGGCCTGGATCCGGGTCTGATCCGCCGTGAAAGGGACCCATTGCTCACCCGTCGCATCGTCGATCCCGAGCGCGGAAGCGACGAGCGCGTGCTCGGCTTCCGAAAGCAGGCCTGGGTCCGCCCGGCCGCCAGTGCTCGTCATGGTGTTGACGATCACCGTCGCAGCATCGATGCCGAGTCGACCCGCAGCGAAAGCTGCGGCGACGATCGGCACTTGCGGCGGCAGGATCTCTCCGGCCAGCGTTTCGCGTCGTCGCAGGCGCTCGCCGAGACGGCAACGTTGCACAGCGGTCCGCTCGGACACGCCCGTCACCCGCGCGATCAACTCGAATGGCGTGCGACACCCTTGCCTCGCCGAGAGTCGCTCGCCGCCCAATGACGGCCGGGAGCGTTCGGCGACCTCCGCTGCCATCGCGACGCGCAGCGCATCGACGGTCCGTCCGAGCTCCTCGGCTCTCGCCATCGTGGTCAGCAGACCGGCATCGGAGAGACCGGGAATCGCCCCGGCGGTCACGGCTGATCTGGCGCTGGCCATCGCAGCGGCCAAAGCATCCGTGATCTCGTCCATATGACAAGCCAACACCACACCACCGACATCGGGCGGTGCGAGAATGTGCCTCTGATCAGTGGTGTTAGTAAGTTGGCGGCGTCGCAAACTGGGGAGGAGGATACGCGTGGCGCCGAGCAGTTGCCCCCGCTGTACCAGCGCCAGGGCCCCCGGCAGTACGACCGCCACCGCCACTGCTCCGCCACCCACCGCACGCCGCCGCCCGGCCAGCGGCGTCCACCTCGACTTTCATCCGCCGCGCGCCCGCCCACCGCCCCACCGCCACGCCCCCGCCCCACGGCCGCCCAACGACCGACTCCGCCGCACGTCCCGCCCGACCGCTACCACTCCGCCACCGCGCCGCACGTCCCCGCCCGCCGCCGCTCCGCCACTGCTCCGCCACCGCACCGCATGCCCCCCGCCCAGCCATCGGGCATCCACATCGACCTCCATCCGCCACCGCCGCCACCCCACCGCACGCCGCCGCCCAACGACCACCACCGCCCCAGCGCCCTCACCGCTCGCGATACCGTGGAGAGTCGAGGTTGAGGGGCGGGACGAACGGTGATCGACAGCATGCTGAACGCGCGGATCGCAGCGTGAGCAACCTCGGGTTCCGCGCCTACGGCAGACTGCTGTCTGCGCCGTCCAGAGCTCTCATGGTGACGGCGGGACTGCTCGCGCGTACACCGATCGCCGTGCTGGGGTTCGGATTCCTGTTCTTCTCGCACGCCAGCACGGGGTCGTACGCGCTCGGCGGTCTCACCTCTGGGCTCGCGATCGCCTCCATGGGTCTCATCGGACCGCTCGCCGGCCGCGTCGCCGACCGCCGCGGACAGCGGCAGCTGCTGCTGGCATCCTCGATCACGCATCCGCTGGCCATCGCGGGCGCCATCATCTGCGGCGACCTGGGCTCGACCATCGGCCTGGTCGTCATGTCGGTGTTCTGCGGCGTGACGGTCGCGCCGGTCGGAGCATTCATGCGCGCCCGCTGGTCGACCATCGTGGAGGATGCGTTCCTGCTGCGAACCGCATACGCCATCGAAGCGGTGGCGGATGAGATCGTCTGGGTCTTCGGACCGGCCGTCGCCGCGTTCCTCGCCGCGGGTGTGACGCCCGCCGGCGGCCTCATCCTCTCCGGCATCGTCGGCCCGCTGGGCGCCCTCTTCCTCCGGGTGATGCCGGATGCGCGACCGGTCGTGAACACCGGGCACGTCCACCGGCCGGCCCAGCTCCTGCGTTCCGCTCCGTTCCTCGTGCTGCTGATCGCCAGTTTCGCCACCGGCATCGGCTTCGGCATCAACGACCTGTCGATCGTCTCGATGGCGACCGCGAACGGCGTGCCCGAGCTCGCCGGAACGGTCCTCACCGCGTACTCCATCGGCAGCGCGTCAGGCGGATTCCTGTTCGGCGCCCTGTCCACGAGGCTGCGTTCCCGTCAGATGCTGGTGGGCACGGCCCTTGCGCTGTTCGTCACGTGGTCGTCGCTGGCGCTGGCACCCGGCATCTGGTGGTTCTACCCGCTCGGTTTCCTCGCCGGCGCCACCATCGCCCCGCTCATGATCGCCGTCAACCACATCGCGCACGAGATCGTCGCGCCGGCGATCATCACGGAGGCGCTCGCGTGGCTCAACACGCTCGTGATCTGCGGCATGTCGCTCGGCTCGTTCGCCGGAGGCCTCATCAACGACGCGGCCGGACCGCACACGGCGTTCCTCGTGGTCGCATGCACGTCGGCCGCACCCATCATCCTGGTGCTCCTCGGCCTGCGTGCATTCAGAGCCGCACGCGAGGAGGATGCCGTTGCCGCCGCGGAATCCGACTGAGGCTGGCCATCCGGGCGAGCCGGTCTCGAATGCGGGCGTTCGGGCCGGCACTCACGGCTTGGACACCATGTGAAAGGGCACGGGCAGCCCGAAAGGCGCAGGCGCCGCTGAAGCGCAGGCATCACTGAAAGGGGAGACCGCTCATGGATGACGCAGCGACGGGCATCGCCCTCGCCCGCGCGTACTTCGACGACGTGGTCGAGCCGATCCTCGCCGATCGCTTCCCCGGCCTCACATACTCCGCGGGACGTCTCGGGACGGGATCCGACGTTCTCGGCCTCGACGACGCTACCTCGAGAGACCACGACTGGGGACTGCGGCTGACCGTCCTCCTCACTGACGACGCCACGGAGCCCGACTCGATCGCAGCCGTGAGCGCTGGGCTCGATCGGATGCTCCCCGACAGCTTCCGAGGCCTGCCCACCCGGTTCGCGTTCACCGGCGAGACGGCGGCGCGCCATCACATCGACGTCGACTCGATCTCGCACTTCCTGTCATCGCGACTGGGCTTCGACCCGCGGAACGGAATCGGAACAGAGGAGTGGCTCTCGCTCTCGGGTCAGTCGGTACTCGAGGTGACGTCCGGCGCGGTCTTCGTCGATCGTGAAGTTGGGCTCGAGGCCGCTCGACGAGCGCTCACGTGGTACCCGCGCGACCTCTGGCTGTACGTGCTCGCGTGCGACTGGCTCCGCATCGCCCAGGAGCTCCCGCTCATGGGCCGCGCCGCGGATGTCGGCGACGACACCGGATCTCGCATCATCGCGGCCCGCCTGGCCCACGCGGTCATGCATCTGACGTTCCTGCTCGAGCAACGCTGGCCGCCCTACGCGAAGTGGTACGGCTCGCTCTTCAGCCGGCTCCCGTTGGCCGGCACCGTCGGGCCTGCGGTCGACGTCATCCTCACCGCACGGACGATGGAAGAGCGACAGGACGCCATCGCAGCGGCCCTGCAGACGCTTCTGACCCGGCAGAACGCTCTCGGGCTCAGCAGCGTCGCGCGGGCGACCACCGTGCCGTTCTGGGATCGCCCTTACCTGCATCCGGATCGGTCGATCGCCGCAGAGCTGCTGGGCGCCGTCACGGATCCCGACGTGCGCAGGCTGACCGCCGGCCGGGGGTCCATCGAGCAGCGCACCGACAACGTCGACGTGCTCGTCGATCCGGCGGCTCGCCTGGCAGCGGTCAGGATGCGCGATCTGTGAGCGCAACGCGCGCACCGAGCGCGCCCAGCCCATCTGCCCAGCGCACAGCAAGCCCATAACCTCGGCTCCACTAGGGTCATACCCATGACTGTCCCCTGGAGCCGCAAGATCGTGGCATCCGTTCTCACCGGCTTCCTCGTCGCACTTCTGGTGCACATCGGCACCGTCGTGTTCAGCAACGAGGCCTTCCTCCTGCAGGGCGCCGGCTGGTCGGCAGTCGTCTCGCTGAGCGGATTCTTCACGCTCGCGTCGGTGTTCGCCTTCGTGCTGCTGGCGATCGCCGCGTTCTTCGACGTCTTCGCCACGTGGTGGGGCGCGCTCATCACGGGACTCGTCGTCGGCATCATCGCCACGGCGCTCGACACCATGATCTACCTGGCCACCAACGGCCAGAAGCCCGAGATCGGCGTGCTGTGGACGATCACGGGTGAGCGCAATCTGCTCTTCATCGCGCTCGTCACCGCCGTGACGCCCACCTTCGGGCGCTGGCTCTACCGCGTCATCGCGCACTACGACACGGCGGCAGTGCGCGGACGCAAGGTGGCGCTCGTGCGCATCCCGGCCACGAACCTGGCCGACGGCATCGTCACGAACATCGAACGCGTGGCCGTCGATTCGGCCAAGGCCGATGAGCAGTGGGATGCCTATGTGGCCGCGCTCGCTGACAACGGGTGGGAGACCGTCGAGGTGGCATCGGCCGAAACCTTCGCCGACTCGGTCTTCGTGGAGGACACGGCCGTGGTCGTCGGCGACCGCGCGGTGATCGCGCGCTCCGGAGCCGAGCAGCGCAGAGGCGAGGCGCCGGGCACCGAGGCGGTGCTCTCCGATCTGGGCCTGCGCATCGACCGCATCGAGGAGCCGGGCACGCTCGACGGCGGTGACGTGCTGCGCGTGGGCAGCACCCTCTACGTCGGGCGCAGCGAGCGCACGAATGCGGACGGCATCCGTCAGTTGCGCGTCATCGCCGCCGAGCAGGGCTACTCGGTCGTCGCCGTGCCGGTGAAGGGAGCGCTGCACCTCAAGTCGGCAGTCACGGCTCTGCCCGACGGCACGGTCATGGGCGACGCCCGGCACGTCGACACCAGCGTCTTCGACAGATTCCTGGCGGTTCCGGAGCCGAGCGGCTCGGCCGTCGTGGTTCTGGCGGCGGATGCCGTTCTGATGGCGGCCTCGGCGCCGAAGACCGCCGAGCTTCTCGCCGACCTGGGCTACCGCGTCGTCACGGTGGACATCTCGGAGTTCGAGAAGCTCGAGGGCTGCGTGACCTGCCTGAGCATCCTCGTCGGCTGAGGCATCCGCTGATCGAGGGAGCGCGCCCGACCTGCCCGTGACCGTGCAGGTGCTGTTGCGCCGCGCCTGACTGCGCCACCCGCAGCATGTGGCGTGGCCTCGCCGATTGCGCCACCTGGCGGTTCGAGGCCTGTCCGATTGCGCCACTTCTCCGGTAATGCGCCACGTCTTCTGGCGCAATTGCGACAATCTGGCGCAATCGCGGATGGATGCGCGACGACCGATCGCGACGTCCTGGTGCAACCGCGCAGGTACGCACGGCACGGAGTGTCCGGCGCCCGGTCCAGATGGCAAGATGGTGGTGTACGTCCCGCTCATGAGGCGGGACGAATGCTTGTGGCACACCACCCCGTTGTCGCGGCCTGCACGAAGGAGACGCCGATGTCCGCCATGCCCGAACTCACCGAAGCGTTCGGAACCGAACTTCCGCACGAGAAGCTCCTGATCGTGAAGGGACCGCGCAGCGGGCTGACGATCAGCGTGGCCGTGCACTCGACGCGACTCGGCCAGGCATTGGGCGGATGCAGGCTGTGGTCGTACGACAACTGGGTCGAGGCCGTGCACGACTCGCTGCGCCTGGCCGAGGGGATGACGTACAAGAACGCCGCAGCCGGGCTCGCTCGGGGCGGCGGTAAGACCGTCATCCACGTTCCTCGTGGCGTTCAGCTGGATGCCGAGCGGCGCCGCGCAGTCATGCTCGATCTCGGCGACGCGATCGCGTCGCTCGACGGCGCGTACATGACGGCCGAGGATGTCGGCACGAGCGCGGAGGACATGGCGGTCGTCGCGGAGCGGACCACCGACGTGTGCGGGCTGCCCTCCGACAAGGGCGGCGTCGGCGAGCCGAGCGAAGCGACGGCGCAGGGCGTGTACGCGGGCATCCTCGCCACTCTCGACGCCGTGTTCGGGGATCGCACCGTCGCCCGACGCCGGTTCACGGTGCTCGGGCTCGGCCACGTCGGGGCACTGCTCGCGACGCGGCTGGCCGGCGACGGGGCCGTCCTCACGGTGACCGATGTGAACCCGCTCAAGCGCGAACTGGCTGCTCGCCTCGGCGCGCAGTGGACCGAGCCCGACGAGGCGACACGCGTGCCCGGTGACGTGTTCGTGCCCGCGGGAGTCGGCGGCATCCTCACCAGGGAGGTCGTGGACGAGCTGCAGGTGCGTGCCGTGTGCGGCCCGGCGAACAACCAGCTGGCCGAGCGCGGCATCGCCGAGCTGCTGCGCGAGAGGGACATCGCGTGGGCTCCGGACTTCGTGGTCAACGCGGGCGGGGTCATCTTCCTCGACACCCTCACCCGTCCTGGCGCCTCGGCGGAGGCCACGAGGGAACGCGTCGAGCAGATCGGCGACACGGTGGAGCGGATCTTCGCGGATGCGCGCGAGCGGGATGTCACGACGCTCGCGGCGGCCGAAGCGCTAGCGATGGAGCGCCTGGACGCCGTGCCCGTGCTGGCCTGAGCGCGTCGGACGGCGGCACGGCTGCCGTCCGTTCCACGTCGTACGTCGTTCTCAGGCATTCCGAACTCGACGTTGCGCCGGCCGCTGAAGCCGGTATAGCCTGATCTGCTGTCGCTCATCGGGCCCTCCCGGCGTTCTCGCCGGGTCCTGCTCGTCACGCACGGGAAGGTTCGTGCCCTGGTGCGGCATCCGGAAGACTGGTCGAGACTCGGGCCGCTCCACATGCGAGCTGCCCGACACCGCAAGGAGGACGCCATGATGACGAAGACCGAGAATACGCCGCGGGTTCGCGCCGGCGTCGCGGTCCTCGTGCCGTCTGCCTCTGCGGACACGGCCGGGCTGGGAGCATAGCGCCGGGCTCGCACCCGCCGCACGCCTCCCCGCCGTTCCGGCCCGGGCACTGTGCCCGCAACGCGAACGTCCGACCCGCACGGGGCAGCGCCGACTCGTCGGCAGCCGACCGCCCGTCCCCGCTCGGACCACTTCGCGGCGATCGATCTCGTGTCGTCCACGGATCAGAAGTGTCGCTCCCCGGCAGCAGAATCGACTCGACCGATTCGGCTTCGCCCAGACGGATGCTCCGCCATCCGCAACAGAACACCCCGCCTTCCACACGAAACGGTGACCCATGTCTGCCTCTGAGGCACAGAACCAGAGACCACGACTCCGCCCTCCAGAGCACACGGATGCCGACGGCAAGCGGCTGAGCACGTTCCGCTCGCTCGCGCGCATCTACCCGTACGCGAAGCCGGCCATGCCGCGCATCTACCTCGGCATGGTCGCGGCGATCGGCGCATCCATCGTCGCGCTGCTCATTCCCATCGTGCTGCAGGCGCTGGTGGACGGCCCGATGAAGAACGGCGACCCCTCGCGCGTGGTGCCTTCCGCCCTGCTCGTGCTGCTGCTCGGCGTGGCGGAGGCGGTGCTCATCTCGTTGCGCCGCTGGTTCGTGCTCACCCCAGGCACGAAGGTGGAGGCCGACCTGCGCAACGCGTTCTACGCCAAGCTGCAGGACCTGCCGGTGAGCTTCCACGACGGCTGGCCGTCCGGACAGCTGCTGAGCCGTGCCGTCAGCGACCTCAACCTGATCCGCCGCTGGCTGAGCTTCGGGTTCGTGCTGCTGTTCGTGAACATCCTCACCATCGTGATCGGCTTCATCGTGCTGATCACCTGGAACTGGCTGCTCGCGGTGATCTTCATGGTCTGCTCCATCCCGCTGTGGATCTACGGCTATGTGTTCGAGAACCGGTACTCCGTCATCGCGCGCCGCAGCCAGGACCAGGCAGGCGACCTCGCGACGACCGTCGAGGAGTCGGTGCATGGCATCCGCGTGCTCAAGGCGTTCGGCCGGGGCAGGCACGCGCTGCGCAACTTCGAGAAGCAGGCGGAAGACCTGCGCGGAACCGAGATCGCGAAGGCGAAGGCCGTAGCGGGCATCTGGCTCTGGCTGCTGCTCGTTCCGGATGTCGCGTTCGCGATCTGCCTCGTCGTCGGCGTGTGGCTCGTCTCGACCAACTCGCTCAGCGCCGGCCAGCTGCTTGCCTTCTTCGCCACGGCCACGGTGCTGAGGTTCCCGATCGAGTCCATCGGGTTCCTGCTGTCGATGACGTTCGACACCCGCACGGCAGCCGACCGCTTCTTCGACGTGATGAACACGCCGAACACGATCGACGACCCGGAGCATCCGCAGACCGTGACGCATCCGAAGGGCCGGCTGAAGTTCGAGGGCACCCACTTCAGGTACCCCGACACGCCGGAGGGGTACCCCGACCTGCTCGACGGCATCGACCTCGAGCTGGAGCCGGGGGAGACCATGGCGCTCGTCGGCCTCACCGGAAGCGGCAAGTCCACGCTCACCGCCCTCACCACGAGGCTGTACGACGTCACGGGCGGGTCGATCACGCTCGACGGCGTCGATATCCGCAGGCTGACCAGGAACGAGCTGCGCACCCATGTCGCCATGGCGTTCGAGGATGCGACGCTGTTCTCGGCCTCCGTGCGCGACAACGTGCTGCTCGGCCGCGCCGAACTCGCAGGCGACGACCCGGAGACCGCCGCGAAGGCGGATGCCGTGCTCACCGAGGCGCTCGAGGTCGCCCAGGCGGGCTTCGCGTACGACCTGCCTGACGGAGTCGACACCAAGGTGGGCGAGGAGGGGCTCAGCCTTTCCGGCGGGCAGCGGCAGCGCCTGGCGCTGGCAAGGGCCGTCGCGGCGAACCCCGAGGTGCTCGTTCTCGACGACCCGTTGTCGGCGCTGGATGTCGACACCGAGGCGCTCGTCGAGGCGGCGCTGAGGCGCGTGCTCGCCTCCACGACCGCCCTGATCGTCGCCCACCGGCCGTCGACCGTCATGCTCGCCGACCGGGTGGCGCTGCTCGAGGGCGGCAGGATCACGGCCGTCGGAACGCACAGCGAGCTGCTGGCGACCAACGACCACTACCGATTCGTCATCTCGAGTCTCGAGGACGAACAGGAACAGGAAGAGCTCGAGGAGGTGAACCTGTGAGCACGGCAACCGTTCTCGGTGTCGAGGGCGAGGAGCGCGACGACCTCACCAAGGAGGAGTCGCTCCAGGTGCGACGCCGTTCACGGCGGCTGCTCGGGTCGCTGCTGCGGCCGTTGCGCGGCAAGGTGGTGTTCGCGCTGTTCGTCATCGTCGTCTCGACACTGGCGCAGGTGATCGGGCCGACGCTGATCGGCATCGGCATCGACCAGGGGATCTCGGCGCTGAAGTCGCAGGACTGGTGGCCGATCGCGCTCACCGGCGCCGCCTACCTGGTCACCGGCGTGATCGGCGCCGCGACCGTGTCGTGGTACACCGTGATGTCGGCGCGCATCAGCCAGGAGATCCTGCTCGATCTGCGCAAGCGCGTGTTCCTGCACACCCAGAGGCTGAGCCTCGAGTTCCACGAGTCCTACACGTCTGGCCGCATCATCTCGCGCCAGACCAGCGACCTCGACTCCATCCGGGAGCTGCTGGACTCCGGCATCAACCAGCTCGTGCAGGGCGTGCTGTACTCCGGTTTCATCGCGGTGTTCATGTTCGTGAACGACTGGGTGTCCGGCGTCATCCTGTTCTGCTCGCTCGTGCCGCTTTACTTCCTCACCAGGTGGTTCCAGAAGCGGTCGCAGGTGCTGTTCCGGCAGTCGCGCGTGTCGTCGGCCAAGCTCATCGTGCACTTCGTGGAGACCATGACGGGCATCCGCGCCGTCAAGGCGTTCCGCAAGGAGAAGCGCAACGAGAAGGAGTTCGGCGACCTGGTCGAGGACTACCGGGATGTCAACGCGAAGACGATCCAGCTCTTCGGCATCTTCGACCCGGGCCTGGTGCTGATCGGCAACGTGACGGTGGCGATCGTGCTGCTCGTCGGCGGATTCCGGGTGGCGATGGGTGCGCTCCCCATCGGCGTGCTGCTGGCCGTGCTGCTGTACACGCGCCGGTTCTTCGACCCGATGGAGGAGATGGCGATGTTCTACAACTCCTACCAGTCGGCTGCCGCCGCTCTCGAGAAGATCTCGGGTGTGCTGGAGGAGGAGCCGAGCGTGCCAGACCCGGCGCGCCCTGTCGACCTGTGGCAGGCATCCGGTCACGTGAAGTTCGACGACGTGACGTTCGCGTACAAGAAAGACAGGGTGATCCTGCCCGAGTTCACGCTCGATGTGCCTGCTGGGCAGACGATCGCGCTCGTCGGTTCGACGGGTGCTGGCAAGTCGACGCTGGCGAAGCTCATCGCTCGGTTCTACGACCCGACGGAAGGCTCGATCACGCTGGACGGCGTGGACCTGCGCGACCTGCATCCGAAGGATCTGCGGCGCGCGATCGTGATGGTCACGCAGGAGGCGTACCTGTTCTCCGGAACTGTGGCCGACAACATCGCGCTCGGCAAACCGGATGCGACGGCCGATGAGATCCGCGCTGCGGCCGCTGCTGTGGGCGCTGCCGAGTTCATCGAGGGCCTGCCCGACGGGTACGACACCGACGTGAACAAGCGCGGCGGCCGCGTCTCGGCCGGACAACGGCAGCTGATCTCGTTCGCGCGGGCCTTCCTCGCGAACCCGGCGGTGCTCATCCTCGACGAGGCGACGAGCTCGCTCGACATCCCGAGCGAGCGCCTCGTGCAGGATGCGCTGCTCACGCTGCTGAAGGACCGCACGGCGCTCATCATCGCGCACCGGCTCTCCACGGTCGCGATCGCGGACCGGGTGCTCGTCATGGAGCACGGCCGGGTCGTCGAGGATGGCTCGCCCGCGGACCTGATCGCCGGCACCGGTCGCTTCGCGCAGCTGCACGCCGCCTGGAGGGACTCGCTGGTGTAGGGCAGTGTCCGAGGCCGCTGGTCGTTTCACGCCAGACCGCACTTTCAACGATTCGCCGTACGGAAAGCGCGCTTTCCGTGCGGCGAATCGCCAAGCCTCCGGTGTACCCGCCGCAGCGCCCGCGGGGGGTGCCGAGGCGGAGGGGTGCCGTGGCGGAGGGGTGCCGAGGCGCAGCGATACGCTGGCGAGTGTGAGCGCCGCCGCGGAACCCCGGTCCGGGGGCGGAGTCCGGGCCCTGCTCTGTGGCAGCGTCGAGCGGCTGCCCGGCTCGTCCTTCGCCATCGTGATGGCCACGGGCATCCTCTCCGTCGGCCTGGCGCTGGAGGGCCTGGCGATCGCCTCGGTCGTGATGCTGGTCGTGGCGGTCATCTGCTTCGTGACGTTGATCGTGATGACGACATGGCGGGCGGCGGCGCACCGCGAGTCGTTCGCGGCCGAGACAAGGCATCCGGCGACCGCATTCGGCTTCTTCACGTTCGTCGCCGCCGTCCAGGTGCTGGGTACGAGGTTCGCGAGCGTGAGCACGGCGCTCGCGCTCGTGCTGCTGGTGGTCGGATTCCTCGCGTGGGTCATCATGGGGTATGCCGTGCCCTGGTCGGTGCTGTCGCATGCCGGGCCCGGTGAGGCGCTCGCCGGGCTGAACGGCGGCTGGTTCGTGTGGGCTGTGGCGAGCCAGTCCATCGCCGTGCTGGCCGCCGTTCTCGAGCCTCGGTTCGCGGGGGAGCGCGGCGGTGTCGCCGACGTGCTCGCGATCGTGGCGATCTCGGCCTGGGGCATCGGCATCGCGCAGTACGGCATCATCGGGGTCGCCGTCGTGATCAGGATGCTCACGCGCGGCATCGCCGCCGTCGAGTTCGATGCGCCGTACTGGGTCATGATGGGCGCGTCGGCCATCACCGTGCTGGCGGCATCCCGCATCGTCGACATGAGCAAGACGCCCATGGTGCTCGCGACCCGGCCGGTGATCGCGGGATCGTCCGTCGTGTTCTGGGCGTTCGCCAGCTGGCTGGTGCCTGCCCTCGTACTGATGGGATGGTGGCGGCATGTGCAGCAGCGCGTTCCGCTGCGCTACGAGACCGGCCTGTGGGCGATGGTGTTCCCGCTCGGGATGTATGCCGTTGCGAGCATGGATCTCGGACAGGCGGACCGGCTTCCCGTCGTCACGGCCGTCGGCTCGTGGTTCCTGTGGATCGCGGCAGCGGCGTGGATCGCGGTCGCGGTGGCCGGCATCCTGGTGGCAGGCGGCGCCGTGGCGAAGGCCGTGCAGCGCGTTCGACGCGACTGACGCGGCGGCCCAGTTCAGGGCGACGGCCCCTGTTCAGGGCGACGGGCGCTGCTCAGAGCGAGGGGCGCAGTTCAGGGCGACCGGCGCTGTTCAGTATCGTCGGCTCGTCCAGTCTCCGCGGCCGTGCCCGGGCCGTGCGCGTCGCGTCAGCGCGGCGACCAAGCCGCGGCGGCGAGGTCGATGCGGTACCGCTCGACGGCATCCTCGCGGGAAGCCCGCTCCGCATCCATGCCCTTCAACGGCGTGCCCTCGTCGAGGTAGTGCTCCAGCGCCTTTCCCTCGTGGCAGAGCGGAGGCTGCCCCGAGGCGCGGATGACACGCCACCATGGCACATCGGAGCCGTATCGAGCCATCACCTGGCCGACCACGCGCGCGCCGCGTGACCCGAGCACGGCGGCGATCTGCCCGTACGTCATGACCCGTCCGGGAGGGATGTCGGCGACCACCTCGAGAACAGCCTCGACGAATCCCTCCGCGGGACCGAATCCCTCGGCGGGACCGAGTCCCTCCGTGGGACCGGGCCTCCCTCGGTGGTCAGGCGAAGCCGGCATGTGCGTGCGAGGTCATTCCGACTCGGAAGAGACGATCGATCAGAGATCCATCGCTCCGATGGCCTCGCCGTACTGGGTCTCGCCGATCGGCGAGAACCCGGTACGCAGGAAGAACGTCTCGGGACCGAGCTCGCCCGGCTCCCAGATGACGTAGAGACGGCTCTGACCGCGGCGGCGAGCCTCGTCGGCCAGCGCGTCGACAGCGAATCGTCCGATGCCGCGGCCCTGGTCCTCGGCGTCCACGTTGATACGCCACAGGATGGAGCAGAACTCGTCGTCGGCATCCGGGTCGAAGCTGCCCATGACGAAGCCGACCACCTCGTCGCCATCCACCACGACCCGCTGCCACGTGGTGTTGGGATCGTTCACGGCCGCCGCCGCCGAGTATGAGACGGGGGTGATGAACTGCTCCTGGCCGGGCTTCAACGTCAGCGCGTTCGCCGCGGAGATGTTCGACGCGGACAGTTCCTCGAGTCGCAGCTCAGCCATGCGTTCAGCGTATCCGGCGGGCGACGGGCGGTCCACCCGACCAGGATGCCCGCGCCCGGCGTTCGCCGAGAGCGCGCTTCGCGCTGCCGGTAGGGTCTGCGCCGACAGGTCCCGCGCCCGCCGGTCCGCGCGCCGACCGGTCCCCGAAACGACGACGGGTCCGCTTGCATGCACACACAAGCGGACCCGTCGACAGGATGCGGACCCGTCGGCGCCCCAGCGGCCGGGGCCCGGCCCCGGGGCAGCGCCCGGGGCGGGGCCGAGGCGGCGAGGCTCAGAACGCCGCGAGCGCCTCGTTGAACGTGGCGGAGGGCCGCATGACGGCGCTCGCCTTGTCGGCATCCGGCAGGTAGTAGCCGCCGATGTCGGCAGGGCTGCCCTGCACGGCCAGCAGCTCGTCGACGATGGCCGACTCGTCGGCCGCGAGGGTCTCCGCGAGCGGTGCGAACGTGGCGGCCAGCTGCGGGTCATCCGTCTGCTTCGCCAGCTCCTGCGCCCAGTACAGCGCCAGGTAGAAGTGCGAACCGCGGTTGTCGATCGTGCCGAGCTTGCGGCCGGGGCTGCGGTCCTCGTCGAGGAACGTCGCCGTCGCCCGGTCGAGCGTGTCGGCGAGCACCTTCGCAGCCGGCGTGCCCGCCTGCTCCGCGTACTTCTCGAACGCCGGAACGAGCGCGAAGAACTCGCCGAGCGAGTCCCAGCGCAGGTAGTTCTCGGCCACCAGCTGCTGCACGTGCTTCGGCGCCGAGCCACCGGCGCCGGTCTCGAACAGTCCGCCGCCAGCGATGAGCGGCACGACCGAGAGCATCTTGGCCGACGTGCCCAACTCAAGGATGGGGAACAGGTCGGTGTTGTAGTCGCGCAGCACGTTGCCCGTGACCGAGATGGTGTCCTCGCCCTTGCGCATGCGCTCCAGAGAGTAGGCGGTCGCCAGCTCGGGAGCCAGGATCTCGATCGTGAGGCCGCTCGTGTCACCGACGAGCTCCGTGTCGTTCAGGTACTCGCGCACCTTCGCGATGAGCTGTGCGTCGTGCGCGCGGGTCTCGTCCAGCCAGAAGACGGCGGGAACGCCTGTGGCGCGCGCCCGGCCGACGGCGAGCTTGACCCAGTCGCGGATCGGCACATCCTTGGTCTGGCACGCGCGCCAGATGTCGCCTGCACCCACCTCGTGCTGCAGCACGACGTTGCCCGCCGTGTCGAGCACCTTGACCGTGCCCGCCGTGGGGATCTCGAAGGTCTTGTTGTGCGACCCGTACTCCTCGGCGGCCTGCGCCATGAGGCCGACGTTGGACACGGATCCGATCACGGCCGGGTCGAGCGGGCCGTTCTTCTTGACGTCCTCGATGACCGTGGCGTACACGCCCGCGTACGACGAGTCGGGGATGACGGCGAGCGTGTCGTCCTCTTCGCCCTCGCCGTCCCACAGCTTGCCACCGTTGCGGATGAGCGCGGGCATCGAGGCGTCGATGATCACGTCGGAGGGCACGTGAAGGTTCGTGATGCCCTTGTCGGAGTTGACGTACGACAGGCGCGGGCCGCCGGCCAGCGCGAGATCGATGGCCTCGCGGATCCGCTTGCCGTTCGGCAGCGAGTCGAGGCCGGCCAGGATGGCACCGAGGCCGTCATTCGCCTTGAGGCCCGCTGAGGCGAGCTCCTCGCCGTACTCGTCGAAGACATCCTTGAAGTACGCGCGCACCACGTGGCCGAAGATGATCGGGTCGGAGACCTTCATCATGGTCGCCTTGAGGTGCACGGAGAACAGCACACCCTCGGCCTCTGCGCGCTTCAGCGCGTTCGCGAGGAAGGCGTCGAGGTGCTCGGCGGAGAGGTGGGTGGCGTCGATGACCTCGCCGGCCTTGACCGGGAGCGACTCCATCAGCACCGTCTGCTCGCCGTCGGCGGCCTCGAGCACGATTCGCAGGGTGTCGTCCGCGGCCATGGTCACGGACTTCTCGTTGCTCTTGAAATCGTGCTCTCCCATGGTGGCGACAGCGGTCTTGGAGCCCTCGCCGAACGGCTTGTTGCGGTGCGGGTGCTTCTTGGCGTAGGCCTTGACCGACTGGGGCGCTCGGCGGTCGGAGTTGCCTTGGCGCAGAACGGGGTTCACGACCGAGCCGATCACCTTGAAGTACTTCGCGCGGATCTCGGACTCCTCGTCGGTGGCGGGCGAGTCCGGGTAGTCGGGAACGTCGTATCCCTTCTCCTGAAGCTCCTTGATGGCGGCCTTCAGCTGCGGGATCGACGCGGAGATGTTGGGCAGCTTGACGATGTTCGCGTCTGCGGATGCCGTCAGCTCGCCCAGCTCGGACAGCGCGTCGTCGGCCAGGCCGAACTGCGCAAGGATGCGCCCGGCGACCGAGATGTCCCGGGTCTCGAACTCCACGTCCGCCTTCTCGGCGAACGCGGACACGATGGGGAGGAACGAGTACGTCGCCAGCAGCGGTGCCTCGTCGGTGTGGGTGTAGATGATCTTGGTCATCGCGTCAGCACGCTCCAATCGGCGGGAACAGCGGTCAAAACAATCTCGATATCAAGATAAATGTTCCGGTTAGACGATACCCGACCACCGGTCTGCCCGCAGCGTCCTCTTCGCCGCCGACTGCGGCGCTCAGCAGGTCGGGCCGTGTGGCCGCGTCGGCGACCACCTCGACTGGCTCGTCGTCGAGGCTCCCGCCGCGGCTGACGGTAGTCTCGGTGCACGCGACGGGGCGGCGGGCGCCGATCGCATTCGACTTCACGCGGCGAGAACGAGGACCAGATGCGGGCGGGTTCCAACCTCCCGGCCATCGGGGGATACAACCAGGCGGTGATCCTGGATGCCGTCCGCCGCTCGGGGGCGGAGGGCATCAGCCGTGTCGAGGTGGCGGCCAGCACGGGCCTGTCGGCGCAGGCCGTCACCAACATCGTGCGCAGGCTCATCGACGACGGCCTGGTGCTCGAGGCGGGCACGCGCGGCTCAGGAGTGGGCAAGCCGCGCACCATCCTGCGCCTCGAACCGCGCGGCCGTCTCGCGCTCGGCGTGCACCTGGATCCCTCGGTCATCACGGTCGTGCTGCTCGATCTCGCCGGCTCCGTCGTCGACCATCGCACGATTCCGACTCCGCCCTCCGCGACGGCGTCGAAGACGCTGCGACGCATCGTCAGGGTCGCCTCCGAGCTCGTCGAGTCGGCTGAAGTGGATGCGACGCGCATCATGGGCGTGGGCATCGCCGCGCCCGGTCCGGTCGACGTGCAGGCAGGGGTCGTGCTGGATCCGCCGCTGCTGCCGGGGTGGCGCAACGTGCCGGTGCGCGACGAGCTCGCTCTTCGGCTCGGACTCCCCGTGCTGCTGGAGAAGGATGTGACGGCGGCGGCCGTCGGCGAGCTCTGGATGGACGCCTCGGGCGAGCGCGGCGACATGGTGTTCTTCTACTACGGAACCGGAAGCGGCGTCGGACTCGCCGTGCACGGCGAGGTCGTGCGCGGCGTCTCGAACAACGCCGGCGATGTCGGGAACATGGTCGTGGGCGGCGTCCCCGGCGACCCCGGGCACCATCGATGGCTTGCTGGAAACGCGGTGCTGCCGCGATCCCTCGTCGCCGACGCCATCGGTCTCGGAGTGCTCACGGGCGACGCCGACTCGATGACGACGGCCGAGGTGAGGCAGGCGTTCCTGCGCCTGGCGGATGCCCGCGCCACCGACGATCGCGCCGCGGCGATCTTCGATGCCGTCGCCACCGACATCGCCCAGTCGATCGTCACGCTCGTGAACCTCCTGGATGTCGACCACGTCGTGTTCGGCGGCCCGTTCTTCACGCCGATCAGCGAGTTCCTTCTGGAGTGCGTCCCTCCGCTCGTGCGCGCGTCTCCCATGCTCGTGATGCCGCATGAGATCGTTTTCGCGGAGTCCGCGATCGGCGACGACGTCGCCGCCATCGGTGCCGGGTGCCTCGTGCTGGACCACCTGCTGTCGCCCAGGCCCGCCGCGCTCCTGATCCAGCGCTGAAGCCTGCCGAGTTGCACCGCGCCCGCATCTCGGGCGGATTGCCTCTTGACGTGCAATAACTACAAATGATGTAGTAATCCGGTTCGGGTCGACCCT
>NZ_DASZVF010000005.1:0-48034 GCF_035547335.1 Humibacter sp.
CTCGACGCCGAGCTCGTGGGCGGCGCGCAGCGGGAAGTGCGGGTCGCGAAGCAGCTCACGAGCCAGCGACACGGCATCCGCCTGGCCGGACGTGATCACCTCGGATGCCTGCCCCGACTCCGTGATGATGCCGACGGCGGAGACCGGGAGACCGGTCGCCCGCTTGATCCGCGCAGCGAACGGCACCTGGTATCCGGGTCCGGCCGGGATGCTCGTCGGCACGTTTCCGCCCGACGAGATGTCGAAGAAGTCGGCTCCGGCGTCTGAGCACCATTCCGCGACGGTGGCGCAGGCGTCCACGTCCCATCCCGTCGGTGCCCAGTCGCTGGCCGAGAACCGTACGAACAACGGCAGCTCGCCGATCGCGTCGCGCACGGCGCGCACGACGCGCAGCAACGCCCTCGCCCGGTTCTCGAGACTTCCGCCGTAGTCGTCGGTGCGCAGATTGCTGGCGGGGGAGAGGAACTCGTGCAGCAGATATCCGTGTGCCGCGTGCACCTCGATCATGCCGAAGCCGGCCTGCACGGCACGGCGCGCCGCATCCGCGAAGGCGTGGACGATGCGATCGATGCCCGCTTCGTCCAGGGCGTCCGGCGCGGCGAGACCGTGGTACGGAATGGTGGACGGCGCGACCGTCGGCCATCCGCCGAGCTCAGCGGGGATCGTCCCCGTGCGCCCGTCCTCACCCCACGGCGACCAGGTCGAGCCCTTGCGGCCGGCGTGCGCGAGCTGGATGCCGGGCACGGCGCCCTGCGACGCGATGAACTCCGTCACCGGCCGCCAGGCATCCAGCTGGGCGTCGTTCCAGATGCCGGTGTCGCGGTCGGAGATGCGTCCCTCCGGCGTGACAGCCGTCGCCTCGGCGATGACGAGCGAGCTCCCGCCCGCCGCAATGGACCCCAGGTGCACCAGGTGCCACGGGGTGGGGACACCGTCCCTGCTCAGCACGGAGTACTGGCACATCGGCGCCGTGAAGATGCGGTTGCGCAGCACGGTTCCGCGCACGTCGATCGGGTCGAAGAGGTCGGCCATGGTCGATCCCTCTACGCCGCCGCTGGCAGCGACTCGAGGAACGCGCGCAGGCCGTCGGCTCCGGTGAACACGTGGCCGGTGATGCCGATGGCCTGCGCACCCTCGACGTTCTCGGCCTTGTTGTCGATGAACACGGCATGTGCCGCATCGATCCCGAGCTCGTCGAGCACGTGCTGGAAGATGGCCGCGTCCGGCTTGACCAGAAGCAGCTCTCCCGAGACGAACACGCGCTCGAACAGCGAGCCGATGAGACCCTGCCTGAAGTAGCTGCCGAAATCCGCGCCCGCGTTCGAGAGCAGGGCGAGCCGGGTGCCGCCGTCGCGAAGGTCGACGAGCACGTCGATCGTGCCGGTGTCGACGCTCAGCCAGCCGCGGAAGTCGGTGACCCACAGCAGGTGCAGCGTGCTCTCCGTCCACGCGGATCCGGTGTCGGCTTCGACGCGGCGCCAGTAGTCGTGGATGCTCAGGGTCCCCTGGTCGAGCTCCGCCCTGTGCTTCCAGTACGACGCCCAGAACGCGTCAGGATCGGTGCCGGCGACCTGGAGCAGAGCCTCCCGGTCGCTCTCGCTCGGCGTGAGGGAGATGACCTCGCCGTAGTCGAAGATGACCACTCGGCCGGGAAGGGAAAGAGGCATGCGCTCGTCGTCTTTCGTGTCGATCGGGTCGTGTCGATCCGGCTCCTCCACCTCGCAAGGGGTGGGAACGGAGCCGTCTGCCAACCTATCGTGAAGGCATGAGCAGCGACGGGGAGCGGGAACGACGGTGGGAGCTCGCGGACTGCCGTGAGTGGATCGCGGTGCCCGGCGAGCACGACGACAAGTACACCAGGGGAGTGCTCGGTGTGGTCACCGGCTCCGACGAGTACCCGGGTGCAGCGGTGCTCGGGGTGGAGGCGGCGTCGCGCACAGGGATCGGCATGGTGCGTTACGTGGGCGATGACGTTCCTGCGCGCACGGTGCTCGGCCGCCGTCCGGAGACGGTGACCGCTGCGGGACGCGTACAGGCCTGGCTGCTGGGATCCGGCATGGACGCCTCACACCGCGACGATGCCAACACAGGCCGATTGCGCGATGCGCTCGGGCAGCAGGTTCCCGCCGTCGTCGACGCCGGCGCTCTCGATCTGATCGACTCGGCGACAGGGCCGGTCGTGATCACCCCGCACTATCGCGAGCTCTCCAGAGTGCTCGCGGACCACGACATCGACGCCTCGGCGGCCGACATCCAGGCGGATGCCCGCGCCTGGGCGATCAGGGCCGCGGAGGCGACGGGCGTCACCGTGCTGCTGAAGGGGCACGTCACCCACGTCGCTGCCCCCGGCGGGCGCGTCATCGACGTCTCGACGGGACCGCAGGCCGGATGGCTCGCCACTGCGGGAAGCGGGGACGTGCTCGGCGGCATCCTCGGAGCCCTCGTGGCGACGCACGCGGACGAGGTCGCTCGAGGCGGCCACGACGCGCTCGCCGAGCTCGCGGCGACGGCTGCGGCGCTGCACGGGGCGGCCGCCGGAGCCTCGACGGATGCGCACGACGGCGGCCCGTTCATGGCGCTCGACCTCGCCGAGGCCATGTCGGGAGTGGTCGGACGTGTGCTGCGCGGTGACCGCTGAGCCTTCGGCCGTCCGGCTGCGAAGAGGGCCTCGATAGCATGAACCACTATGGCGACCGAGACCGCGACAGATGCCGCAGGCGGCGCCTCTGACCTCCCGGCGCCGCAGCGACTCCGACGCGATGTGATCGTCGCGCTCTCCCGCAATCCGTACGCGCTGTGGGGCGCCTTCCTGCTCGTGCACGTGGTGCTCTGGCTTTGCGCGCTGTTCGGCGACGGCATGCCGCTCGGCGATGTCACGATCGTCTACCTGCCGTGGGCTCAGCTCGCGCAGAACGGCTATGCCTTCATGGGCGTCACGGCACCGTGGGTGTACCCCCTCGTGGCCATGGTGCCCGTGCTCATCCCCCTGCTCGCGGGCGCCGAGAACTATGTGATCGCGTGGCTCGCGATGGTGACGATCGTGGATGTCGTCGCCTTCGCCGTGCTCACCGCGCGCGGCCGCCGACGAGCGCTGATCGCGGCCTGGTGGTGGCTCGCCTTCCTGGTGCTGCTCGGTCCCATCGCCGTCGGGCGGCTCGACGCCGTCTCGGTGGCGATCGTGATCGTCGCGGTGGTGTGGCTCGCAGCACGCCCCCGCACGGCATCCGTGCTGCTCGCCGTGGCGATGTGGATCAAGGTGTGGCCGGCGGGGGTCATCCTCGCCGTCGTCGTCGCGGTGAGGCGCCGCTGGCGCGTGATCGGCTACGTGCTGCTGGCGAGCGCCGTGATCGCGATCGTCGGCATGGTGTTCGGCGGGGCGGCCGACCTGTTCAGTTTCGTCACCCAGCAGACCGGCCGCGGGCTGCAGATCGAGGCGCCGGTCAGTGCGCCCTGGCTGTGGGGTGCCGCCCTCCACGCGGACGGCACGATCGTGTACTACGACCAGCGGCTGCTGACCTTCCAGGTGACCGGACGCGGCATCGACGTCGTGAGCGCCGCCATGACCCCCGTTCTCGGCATCGCCGTGCTCGCCGTCACGCTCATCGGAGTGCGCGCCGTCGTCCGGAAGGCGCCGACGGCTCTCGTGCTGCCCCAGCTCGCGCTCGGCATCACCACTGCGCTCATCGCGTTCAACAAGGTCGGCTCGCCGCAGTACATCGACTGGCTGGCCGCGCCGGTCATCCTCGGCATCATCACGGCCGGAAGGCGGTTCCGCACCCCTGCCATCCTCGTCGGCGTGACGGCGGGCCTGACCCAGCTGTTCTACCCCTACCTCTACCTGCAGGTGCTCTACCTCAACGCCTGGATGATCGCCGTCGTGACCGCACGCAACGTGATGCTCTTCGTGGTGCTCGGGTGGGCGGTGGTGGCGCTGTGGCGGACCGGAACGAGAGGACGCTCTGCGGTGACGGCGCTGTCGCGAGCCGCAGAAGCGAGCGATCCCGCCGGGAGGGTGTGGCCGCTCGGCGGCACGGACAGCCGGACGGACACCGGGCCCACGCGCGACCGGAGTTCCCGGGAGACGGCCGCAGAGCCCTCGGCGGACGAGCTCTTTCCCGGCCAGGCCACCTGATCGAACCCGTGGGCAACTCGTCGCCCATCGCTCGGCATCGGGGCGACGACGCACGCAGCGGAGCAGACTGGATGCCGTCACCATCGCAACGAAGGGAACCACCATGCTCGTCGCATTCTCCGTCGCCCCCAGTGGAACAGGTCGCGAAGGCGACTCGGTGCATGACGCCGTAGCCGCGGCCGTGCGCGTGGTGCGGGAATCCGGTCTCCCCAATCGCACCGACTCCATGTTCACCACGATCGAGGGGGAGTGGGACGAGGTGTTCGACGTGATCAAACGGGCGACGGATGCCGTCGGCGAGTACGGATCCCGGGTCTCCCTGGTGCTCAAGGCCGACATCCGGCCGGGTCACACGGGCGAGCTGACCGGCAAGGTCGAACGGCTGGAGCAGGCGCTCAAGGCTCAGGACCGCTGAGCGGCGAATGCTGCTCGCCGGCGGCCGACGCTCGTCCGGCGCCAGCTGAAGGCCGACTCCCGTTCGCCGCGACGACCGACTCCTGCTCGCCGGTGGCTGACGCCGGTCCGGCCGCAACTGAAGGCCGACTCCCGACCTCCGGAACCCCGAGCGTCCGCCGCTGGCGAGGGCGTTCCGCGACGACGCCGACCCGACCTGAGCGCCCGCGCCGCAGCGCATGTCGAATCGTTTCGACTGGAGCGTCGTCGACCTCTACGATGGGTGCATGGCCCCTCGCACCGCCGGGCCGGCGCTCTCGCCGGCCCGCATCCGTCTTGCCCTGCTCGCGCTAGCGTTGGGCGGCTTCGGCATCGGCTCCACGGAGTTCGTCGCTATGGGCCTGCTGCCGAACATGGCGGCCGATCTGCTGCCGCACATCTACGCCACGAACGCCGCCGAGGCTAACGCACAGGCCGGCTGGCTCATCTCGGCGTATGCCCTCGGCGTCGTCGTCGGCGCGCCCACCATCGCCGCTGCCGCAGCACGCTGGCCGCGCAAGCGACTGCTTCTCGCCCTGCTCGTGACGTTCACGCTCGGCACCGTCGCCGCCGCCGTTGCGCCGACGTTCGGTCTCGTGCTCATCGCGCGGTTCATCGCCGCCCTGCCACACGGTGCGTACTTCGGCATCGCGAGCCTCGTCGCGGCGTCGCTCATGGGACCGGGCAAGCGCGGCCGTGGTGTCGCTTTCGTGCTGTCCGGCCTCACCATCGCCAACGTGCTCGGCGTCCCGGTCATCACCTGGGTCGGCCAGCAGGCGGGATGGCGCGTCGCCTACCTGGCCGTCGCCGGGATCTTCGCGCTCACGTTCATCGCCGTGCTCGTCGCGGTGCCGTGGCAGCAGGGCAACCCGGAGGCCACGATGCGGCGCGAGCTGCGCGCGTTCACCCGCGTGCAGGTGTGGTTCGCACTCGCCATCGGCGCGATCGGCTTCGGCGGACTCTTCGCCGTGTATACCTACATCGCCCCCATCGTCACCGAGGTGGCAGGGCTGCCGGAGTGGGGCGTTCCGCTGATCCTGGTGTGCTGCGGCCTCGGGATGACGGCGGGCAACCTCGCGGGCGGCGCGATGGCCGACCGAAGCGTGAAGCGCACCATGATCACGTTCTTCGTCGTGCTCATGATCGCGCTGATCGGCATCGGCGTCCTGGCGCAGAGCTGGGTCGCCCTTGCCGTCGGCGTGTTCCTCGTCGGCGGGTCGTCGGCGGCGATCTCGCCCGCCATCCAGACCCGCCTGATGGATGTGGCGCGCGACAGCCAGTCCATCGCGGCCGCGCTCAACCACTCGGCGCTCAACATCGGAAACTCGCTCGGCGCCTACCTCGGCGGTGCGGCGATCGCGGCAGGGCTGGGCTATCGCGCTCCGGTGTGGGTGGGTCTCGTGCTCTCGGCACTCGGACTGGCGCTGGCGATCGGCACGTTCACGCTCGACCGCGTGCGGGCCGCGCGAGGCATCCCGCTTCCCGGTCACACGGGCGGCATCGCCACCACGGTGCCGACCGAAGCGGTCTGAGCGCCCCTCACCGGCCGAGTCGACGGCTCAGTCGTTCTGGAGCAGGATGCCGTCGAGGATGGCCCGCTTGCGCAGCGCGACCTTGGTGCCGACGTCGAAGCCGGCCACGCGGTACTTCTCCCTGATGCGCTTCAGGTAGCTCTTCGCCGTCTCGTCCGAGATGCCGAGCTTGAAGGCCACCGACTTCACGGGCTCGCCCGCGCCGTACAGCGCCATCACCCTGCGCTCCTGCGCGCTGAGCTTGGGCGATCCGGTCGTGGTCTGGCTCAGGGCGACGTCGAGCTCCTCGGAGATGAACGAGTCGCCGCGCATGGTGGTACGGATGGCCTCCACGATCATGTCGGCCGTCTCGCTCTTGACGATGTAGCCCTGAGCGCCGGCCGCGAGAGCTTCGCGCACCACGTTCGGGTCGGAGTAGGCGCTCATCAGCATGGTGCGGACACCCGCCGCCTTCAGCGCCTGCAGCTTGATCGAGATGGGGATGTTGTCCTTGAGATCAAGGTCGAGCAGCACGACATCGACGGGGAAACGGGCGTGCGTGAGAAGCTCGGGCCAGGTCGCGACAGCCGCAGCGACGTCGATGTCGTCGGCCGCGCTGGTGATCCATTGCGTGAGCGCGGCAAGGAGCATCCGGTGGTCGTCGACGATTGCGATGGTGATCGGAGCTTCATCGTTCTGGTTCACCTGTGCTTACCTTCTTCCGCGCTGTTCCTGACGTTCTTCCGCGCTGTCGCGACGCGCTCGGCCGCGAGGCGTCTCATCGATCGGCCGAGGCATCGACAAGGCAGTCGATCTCAATCCGGACCATAGCCGATTGACCGGTCTCGGTGTATCGCCCCACTCGGCGAATAGCCTCCCACGCCGCGGGATCGATCTGCCGTCGCGGAACACCGGTCGCCTCGATCCGGATCTGCAGGCTGTGCACGTGCGGTCCGGCATCCGCTCCACGGACGATGTGGATGACCAGTGAGGTCGATGACTTCGGAGCGCGTCCCACCAGGAGCCAGATCGCCGAGAACAGGCCGTCGCGTTGCCGAGCGGACAGCGAGGCGGCCAGCCCGTCGGCGTCGTCGATCTCGGTGAGCGGGTCGAGAACTGCCGATTCGGTGACGGCATGCTGCAGCCAGGTCTGCCGTCTGTCTTCGACGAGATGCAATCGCAGCTGCGTCGCGAGCGCTGACGCCCTCGCGGCCGTCTCCTCATCCAGCGGCAGCGTCGCCCGACCGGCCGCCACGTCGTCGAGCAGCTGCTCGGCCGCGAGGTCGAGACGCTCCAGCTCTTCGGATGCCAGCATGCCGACGGCGACGTCGGTGCTCGTCGTGCTCTGGGTCTGGGCGATCTCGGAGTGGAACTGCACGATCGAGCGGAACGAGCGAACGAGGGAGACGCCCACCAGGGGAGGGGCGCACGCGATGGCGATGAACGCGATGCGTGGCGGTATCGAGAGCACGTCCCGCACCTGCAGACCGGTCACGACGATCAGGACGAGCGCGAACGCGCCGGTGGTGAGCAGGATGTCCCGCGGCGGTCTTGTCGTGACCGCCGCCGCCAGCAGGCCGCCCACCCCGATGCACGTTACGGGGAACACGGCGGTCGTGCCCGGATCGAACGACCCGGCGAGATCGAGACCGACGATCAGGGCGCACGCCGCCAAGAGCCCGGCGAATCTGTTCTGCTCGATCGACGCCTCGCGCGCGACGGGCAGGACCCACATGAGCACCGCGACCGCGACGAGCAGCACGACGGCAGCGATGCCGAAACCGATGAGCGGGTACTCGAAGCCCCAGCACAGGAACCGCAGCACGGACGCGGCCACGAGCAGGTCCGCGATCACTGCTGTTCCCACCCGCAGCCGGTTCACTCCCGTGAACACGTGGGTGGCTCGGGCATCGAGCGTGCTCATGCCTTCGGCACCTCCAGCACCACCGTGGTCCCCGAACCGGGAGCGCTGAACAGCCGCGCGTTGCCTCCGACGTCACGCACCCTGGCCACGATCGATTCGGTGAATCCGAGCCGGCCGGGTGACACCGAGCCGGTGTCGAACCCGATCCCCGAGTCGGTGACCATGGCCCGCACCGTGACGTCGTCGTCGGTGATGGTGACGTGCGCCTGCGTCTCGCCGGAGTGTCGACGCACGTTCTCCAGGCACTCGGCGAGGGCGAGCAGGAAGGCATCCAAGGTCTCGGACGGCAGGAGCACGTGACCTGTGCCATGCCACGCGACGTCCAGACCCATCCGCTGGAAGCGCTGCTTGACTGTCTCCAGAGTGTTCCCCAGCGTCGACTCCTGCACCTGCCGGAGCCGGTAGTCTCCGGATGCCGCAGGGTCGGGCGTGTAGCCGAGGCGCAGCTGGCGCAGCAGCGCGGCGTCTTCCGCCGCCTGCGAGCGCAGTGCCTGCTCTCCGACCCCTCGTCCCGAGTGCGCCAGCAACGTGAGCGTGGCGAGCACCGTGTCGTGCAGCAGTCTGGCGCTCTGCCTGCGTCGCGCCTCGAGCTCGCTCGCCTGCCGCTCAGTGCGGTAGGCGTCGCTCATGCCCTCGATGCGGTCGATGGTCTCGGGAACCACGCGCGCCACCCACACCGAGATGCCCGTGCAGAACGCCCAGCTCCCGATGGCGATGAGGAGCGCGGTGACGAACTGGCCGTGCACCGCGAGCAACGTGGGAACGGTGACGGCCATGAGCACGGCGAAGCCGGCGACGAGGATGATGCGTCGCCGCGGTTCGGCTCCCAGGAGGAAGGCGGAACTGGAGGATGCCGCCGCCAGCAACGCGACGACGGCCGTCGCACCGAGTCCGTCGGTCTCTCCGCTCAGGCCGACGACCGCGATGCCGATCACCGCGGCCGCGAGCGTGATGACGACGGGGATCGGGGACGTCCGGCGTCGTAGCGCCGCAGCAGCGGCGAGGATGAGCAGGCAGAGGACGACGACGATGATGGTCGCCTCGATGTCGGAGAGCGCACCGGGAACGAGCGCGGCGACGAGCGCAGTGGAAGCCAGCAGGGTGCTCGCCGTGCTGCTCGCGAAGGCGAGCATGCGATCCCGTTCGGCGACAGTTCGCGCCATCGGTCCTCCTCCCTGCCGCTGGACGTCGCGCTGGTCGGCACCGCAGCGTGGTACGACGGGCGCGGTGCGTCCCGGTGGCCGGCGATCGGCTCGGAGCCCTCGGCCGCTCGCGCCTGCCTGACGGTCGTCCGGTCCCGATCGCACGGACAATACACAGATTAGGTCACGCCGGACGAGGTGCACGTCGCCTGCCGTTCCCGGTGGAGAGACGGCCGCACGCGACGGCGCGGCCTCAGGAATCGAGCAGACGGCGCAGCGGCGGACCGATGAGCTCGTCCTCGATGAGGAAGGCGTCGTGTCCGAACGGAGAGTGGATCACGATCGGGTCTGACCCGTGGATGCTGTTGCGCAGCCCTGCCGCGATCACCTGTTGACCCTCGACTCCGTACAGGCGATCGCTGTCGATGCCGAGCACCAGCGAGCGAGCGGTGACGCGATCGAGGGCGGAGTCCACGCCGCCTCTGCCGCGGCCGATGTCGTGCGACGTCATGGCGTTCACGACGGTGATGTAGCTGTTGGCGTCGAAACGTCTCGTGAACTTGTTGCCGTGGAAGTCGAGGTACGACTCGACGGCGAACCGGCCGCCTGCGCCGAGCGGGCTGATTCCGCTCTGCCAGCTGCGCTGGAATCGCTCGTTGAGCTCGTTCGCGCTCCGGTAGTTCAGCAGCGCCATCCTGCGCGCGAGCGCGAGGCCGGCATGCGGGCCATCCCCGTCTTCCGCGTCGTAGTAGCGACCGCCGCGGAAGAGAGGGTCGGCGCGGATCGCCTCGATCTGCACCGAGTTGAGCGCGATCTGGTCTGCCGTGGAGAACGGGGGAGCGGCGAGCACGGCCACGCGCTCCAGGCGGTCTGGAAAGCCCACCGCCCACTCCAGCGCGTGCATCCCGCCCATGGATCCGCCGATCACGGCGGCCCAGCTCCGGATGCCGAGCCGGTCTGCCAGTGCCGCCTGCGCGTTCACCTGGTCTCGGATGGTGGTGTACGGAAAGCGAGGACCCCACTCGATGCCATCGGGCGCGAGGGATGCCGGGCCGGTGGAGCCCTGGCATCCGCCGACCATGTTCGGCGCGACGACGAACCAGCGCTCGGTGTCGATCGCGAGACCGGGGCCGACGATGCCGTTCCACCAGCCGGATGTCGCGTGCCCCGGACCCGCATCGCCTGCGACGTGGCTGTCGCCGGTCAGGGCGTGCAAAACGAGAACGGCGTTGCCTCTGTCGGCGTCGAGCGTTCCCCACGTCTCGTACGCGATCACGACGTCGGAGAGGCTGCGCCCGCTCTCGAAGGCGAGCGGACCGACACGGGCGAAGAGCCGTTCGCCTAGCGGGTCGCCCTCTCGCCACGCGCCCGTCGCGCGCGGCTTGCCGAGCAGCGAGCGCGCCTGCGCGTCGGTGATGAAGCTCGACGGCACGGTGTCTTCTGAGGTCTGCCAGTCCATGGTGAGGTCAATTCTCCCGCCCGTGGCACGCCGCTTCGGTCGTGTTACGAGCACGGGGCCGCGATGCCCGACGGGGCAGGCCGGCGAGAACACGACAAGGACCCGGCGAGTGCCGGGCCCCTGTCGTGGTTCGGTTGTTACGCGGACTGCGCCCGCGGTGCGCTATGCGGTGACGCTGTCCGAGCGGGTGGCGGCGCGCGCAGCGGCCAGGCCGTTTTCCAGATCGGCCTTCAGGTCGTCGATGTTCTCGAGTCCGACCGAGAGGCGCACGAGTCCAGGCGTGACGCCCGCCGTGAGCTGCTCCTCCGGGGAGAGCTGGGAGTGCGTGGTCGACGCCGGGTGGATCACCAGCGACCTCACGTCGCCGATGTTGGCCAGGTGGCTGAACAGGTCGAGGTTGTCGACCAGCGCGCGGCCGGCATCCACCCCGCCCTTGAGCTCGAACGACAGAACCGCGCCGACGCCCTTGGGGGCGTACTTGTTGGCGGATGCGTACCACGGGCTGGTCGGGAGCCCGGCGTAGTTGACGGAGGCGACGTCGGGGTGGCTTTCCAGGAACTCGGCGATCTCCTGCGCGTTCTGCACGTGACGCTCGACGCGCAGCGACAACGTCTCGATGCCCTGGATGAGCAGCCATGCGCTGTTCGGGGCGATGGCGGAGCCGAGGTCGCGCAGCAGCTGCACCCGGGCCTTGATGATGTATGCGAGCCCGTCTCCGACCGCCTGCGTGTAGCTGACGCCATGGTAGGACTCGTCGGGCTCGGTGAGGCCGGGGAACTTGTCGACGTGCTTCGACCACTCGAAGTGGCCTCCGTCGACGAGGACGCCGCCGATGGTGGTGCCGTGGCCGCCGAGGAACTTGGTGGCCGAGTGGATGACGATGTCCGCACCGTGCTCGAACGGCCGGATGAGGTAGGGCGTCGCGATCGTGTTGTCCACGATCAGCGGCACGTCGTTCTCGTGCGCGATGCCCGCGATCGTCTCGATGTCGAGGATGTTCACCTTGGGGTTGCCGACCGTCTCGGCGAAGAACAGCTTCGTGTTGGGCCGGATGGCGCGGCGCCACTCCTCCGGGTCGTCCTGGTTCTCCACGAACGTGGTCTCGATGCCCAGCTTGCCCAGCGTGTACTTGAACAGGTTGTACGTGCCGCCGTAGATGGAGCTGGACGAGACGATGTGGTCGCCGGCCTGAGCGATGTTGAGCACGGCGAACGTGGATGCCGACTGCCCCGACGACAGGAGCAGGGCGCCGGTTCCGCCCTCGAGCGCCGCGACGCGCTCTTCGACCACGGCCTGCGTCGGGTTCTGGATGCGCGTGTAGATGTTGCCGAACTCAGCAAGAGCGAACAGGTTCTTGGCGTGGTCCGAGCTGTTGAACACGTACGAGGTCGTCTGGTAGATCGGGGTCGCCCTGGCGTTGGTCACCGGGTCGGGGGCCGCCCCGGCGTGGATCTGCTTGGTCTCGAACTGCCACTGGGCTGCGTCGGTCATGGTCCTACTTCCGATCGGTACTCGGGTGTGCCATCGGGGCACGTCTGCTGTTGGGGTCGGCGTCGTTGCCGCGCCTGCTATGACCTCAGGCTAGACGCGCCGCCGTTCAGGGTTCAAAAGCCGCGAAACACGGCGTAATCGGGCATCCTGCGTCGCATCGGCCTCAGGCCGAGCCGTCCCGTGCGGCCTTCTCGGCAGGGGCCGCGGTCCGTGTGTCCGCACCGGCCGGGGTCGCGGTCGGTGTGTCCGCGCGGGCCGCTGCCGCCGTGGAGTCGCGCGGAACGGTCGCCCCTTGTGCCTCGCCTCGTCCACGACCGGCGGTGACGGCCGGTATGCGGTGTTCCTCGTCGTTCAGCAGCACCGTTCCGGGTGGCACGGGCACGTCGGGAGCGCTCGGCGGCGGGATCTGCGCGAGCGCCTGTTTTCGGAACAGCCAGGGGAAGTCCGGCTCGATCACCCAGTGGAACGCCTTCTTGATGAAGGGCTGGGACAGGAAGACCGAGATCGCGATTGCCAGCAGGATCATGCCGATCAGCACGAACGGCGACGGCTGGTGGTCGAGCACGCCGGACTCGCGCAGCGGATAGAGGAAGAAGGTGTGCAGGAGGTAGATGTACATCGTGGCTGCGCCCCACGTGGTGAACACCACCTTGCGTCGGGGGACGAGCGTGAGGAAGGCGAGCGTGAGCAGAGCCCCCATGGCGAGAACGAGGATGCGGACGCCGCCCGCCCACCACTGGTCGTAGCCGAAGCTGTCGTACTGCTCGTCGTAGAGCAGGAAGCGGCGGATCAGCAGGTCGCGCCACACGTCGATGTAGGCGCCGAGGAAGAAGAGCACGATGCCGAAGACGGCGACGGCCCCCGCCCGCCACCGCCATGCGACGGCCGAGCGGAGCTGGATCCAACGCTTGGTGATGTTCCAGTGCCGAAGCCTCCAGCCGAGCACGAAGAACGGCAGCAGGCCGGCCACACGGGCCAGGGCGAGCGTGCTGTCTACGTTGTGCAGGTATCCGGCCGCGACGGAGATGACGAGAGCGAACGCCATGGGGAACCTGAGCATCACGAGGTAGGGCAGCGCGACCCGCCAGATGCCCAGTGCGATCAGGAACCACAGCGTCCAGCTCGCCGTCGTGTAGTCGAGGCTCAGCTTGCCCCTGACCGCCCAGTCGATCAGGCTCCACACCGTCTCGAAGACGAGGTAGGGGAACACGATGTCGGTCAGCAGCCGCTTCACGCCCCGGTAGCCGGGTGGCTGGGCCTTGGCGAAGTAGCCGCACACCGTCACGAAGACGGGCACATGGAACAGATAGATGAAGAGGTACAGCGTGTAGGCGGTGTCGGAATCCGCGATGAGCTTCAGGATGGCGTGTCCGATCACCACCTGGGTGATGGCCAGCCAGCGGGCGTTGTCCCAGTAGGCGACCCGAACCTTTCGAGGCGTCGTCGTCTTGATCCGTTCGGCGATCGTCATCCCGTCCAGGCTAGGGCGGCGGCCTTGGGATCCGCTATGTCGACGGGCGCCCTTGACGGCCGCCACAATGGAGGGCATGGCATCCAGACGGGCAGTGGTGACGGGAGCGAGCACGGGCATCGGAGAGGCCACCGTGCGATTGCTGAGGCGGAACGGATGGGGCGTGGTCGCCGTCGCGAGGCGCGCCGACCGGCTCGGGGCGCTGGCCGCCGAGACCGGCGCCGAGGCGTTCCCCGCCGACATCACGGTGCAGGGCGACGTGGAGGCGTTGCGCGACCGTCTCGCCGCGACCGGCGGAGTGCACGCGCTGGTGAACAACGCGGGAGGGGCGCGCGGTCTCGACTCGGTGGAGAAGTCGTCGATCGACGACTGGAAGTGGATGTACGAGGTCAACGTGCTCGGCACCAAGCGCGTCGTCTCGGTGCTGCTGCCGCTCCTTCGCGAACGAGCGGATGCCGACGGCCACGCCGACATCGTCAACGTCACGTCGATCGCCGGCCACAACGTCTACGTGGGCGGTGGCGGATACAACGCCGCGAAGTTCGCCGAGCACGCTCTCACCGAGGTGCTGCGCCTCGAGCTGAACGGCGAGCCCATCCGGGTGATCGAGGTGGCGCCGGGAATGGTGCGGACAGAGGAGTTCTCGCTCTCGCGGTTCTCCGGAGACCGGGAACGGGCCGATGCGGTCTACGCCGACATTCCCGACCCGCTGAGCGCTGACGACGTGGCGTACACCATCGTCGACGCCGTTGAGCGTCCGCCGCACGTCGACCTCGACCTCATCGTCGTCAAGCCGGTCGCCCAGGCGGCCTCTCATCGGCTGCACCACGGCCCGCTGCGTGTCGCGAGCCGGGACTGACGCATGTCGTCGACGGGCCAGCCCGACGACGCGCGATCGCGCGCCGTGCGCGCCTGGGAGAGATGGAGCTCCTGGCCGTTCCTCGTGCTGTCGGTCGTGTTCATCGTGTGCTACAGCATCCGCTGTCTCGACCCGGCGATCGGGTTGAACGAACGCACGCTGCTGAGGGTCGTGCTCACCACGATCTGGGTCGTCTTCGTGGTCGACTACGTCGTGCGGCTCATCCTCGCCGACCGCAAGGGCGCGTTCGTGCGGGCCAACGTGCCCGACCTTCTCGCGGCGCTCATCCCGATCTTCCGCCCCTTCCGGCTGCTGGGGGAGTTGCGCAGGATCTCGTTCTTCCGAAGACACAGCGGGTCGGCGGTGCGTGCGCGCGTCGTGGCCTACTCGCTGGGCTTCGTGGTGCTGTGGGTCTACACCATCGCCGTCACCGTCGTCGCGGCGGAACGCGGTGCGCACGGCGCGACCATCCTCAGCCTCGGCGACGCCATCTACTGGGCCGTCGTCACGATCTCCACTGTCGGCTACGGGGACATGGTGCCGGTGACCACTTTCGGCCGGGTGCTGGCCGTCATGCTCATGCTGAGCGGTATCCTCATCGTCGGCGTCACGACGGCCACCGTCGTGTCGTACTTCAACGAGACGATCCGGCGCCGCGTCGCGCCGCCTTCCGACCACGGCATCGACGCGTCCGCGGCCGCCGACGAGAAGGAGACCCGATGAGCGTGTTCCTGGTGGGCGGCGGCTTCCGCGACGGCTATGAGGAGGCGGTCTACGGCGGATTCGTGGCCGAAGCCGTCGCGCGAGCCGGTGACGAGCGGCCCGCCGTGATCGTCGTGCTCACGGTGCGTGAGGATGCCCACCCCGGCCACGGAGAGACGCTCGCGTCCGTGGTGCGCCGGGTGGCGGGCAGCCGTGACGTCATCGTCGAGACGACCGTGGTCGCCGAGGGCGACGTGATGCCGGCCTCCGCGCTCGACGGGGCGGACGGCATCCTGGTCGGCGGTGGTCTCACGCCCGCCTACCTCAGTGCGTTCGCCTCGCTGGCGGAGCGGGTACGGAACGAGGTGGAGTCCGGAGTTCCGTATCTCGGGTTCTCGGCAGGCGCCATGATCGCACCCGACAGGGCGCTGCTCGGCGGCTGGCTGATCGGCGGCATCGAGGTCGTCGGCCAGGACGCGGCAGAAGACCTCGATGAGTTGACGATCGACGACGGCCTCGGCCTGATCGACGTCACCGTCGACGTGCATGCCGTGCAGTGGGGGAACCTGTCGCGCGCGATCGCGGCCGTCGACTCCGGCGCGCTCGACGAGCTGATCGCGATCGACGAGGCGACCGTGCTGGCCGTGGGCTCGGGTCCGTTGCGCTCCGGCGGCGCGGGCACGGTCTGGGTCGTCACGAAGGACGACCGCGGCGTGCTCGTGCGGAGCATGCGGTAGGACCGGCAACGGCCCTGGAGCGAGCAGGATGGCGAAGACACTCACCCAGCTGGCGGCAGACGGTGCGATGGATCCCGGGTGGGCAACGGCGCTGCAGCCCGTCGCCGGCGACATCGCCGCCATGGGCGACTGGCTCAGGCAGGAGGTGGCGTCGGGCCGCTCGTATCTGCCGGTGGGGGCGAACGTGCTCAGGGCGTTCCGCTATCCACTCGCCGACGTGCGCGTGCTCATCGTCGGGCAGGACCCGTATCCCACTCCAGGGCATCCGATCGGGCTCTCGTTCGCCGTGGACCGCCACGTGAGGCCCGTGCCGCGCAGCCTGCAGAACATCTACCGAGAGCTGCGCAGCGACCTGGGACTGCAGCCGCCGGAACACGGCGACCTGACGGCGTGGAGCGAGCACGGCATCATGCTGCTCAACCGCGTGCTGACCGTGCGTCCAGGTGCCCCTGCCTCGCATCGCGGTGCCGGCTGGGAGCGTGTCACCGAGCACGCGATCCGCGCGCTCGTGGAGCGGGGCACGCCGCTCGTCGCCATCCTGTGGGGGAGGGATGCCGCCGGCCTGCGCCCGCTGCTCGGAACGACACCCGTGATCGCGTCGGCGCACCCGAGTCCGCTCTCGGCCGACCGCGGCTTCTTCGGCTCCAGGCCGTTCAGCAGGGCCAACGAGCTGCTCGCGCGGCAGGGTGCTCAACCCGTCGACTGGTCGCTCGACGACGCCTGATCGCCGTGCTCCGGTGACCGGGTGGTCGTGCTCGCCGGCGAGAGAGCGTCTGGTGACGGATCCGGACGTCATCCGTGCCGGTCGGCGACGAGCATCCCGGTGAGCAGCTCGGTGAGGATGCGACGCAGTCGCGGCTCGACCTCGACGATCGCGTGGCCGAGGCGAGGGTCGCTACGGTAGAGCCGCGCGATCTCCGGACCCGGTGTGGAGATCTGCCAGAAGGCGCCGGCGAGTGCCGTCGCGGTGGCGACGACATCGACCCCGTCGCGGGCGGACAGACCGGGCAGCGCTCGCCGCATGGACTCGACGATCGAGTCCAACTCCTCGTGCGTGACGTACTTGAAGCGCCGAACGGCCTCGACCGACACATTGCGCTCGAGGTTCATCGGCGCTTGCGCGAGGAGATCGCAGAACATCCCGCGAGCGGCGAGCGTGCGCGCGAACGCCGCGCCCACCTGCTCGGCGTCCGGTGCAACGAGCCCGTCGATCGCGGCGCGCAGCTCAGGTGCCCACGCCCGCCACCCGTCGGCCGTCAGGCGGAGGAAGATCTCCTCCCTCGTCTCGAAGTAGCGCAGCAGCGCGGACTTGTGCATTCCGACGGCGTCGGCGATGTCGGTGAGCGTGACCTGCCTGATGCCGGAGACCGCACCGAGCTCACACGCGGCGGACAGGATCGCCTCTTCCCTGGCGAGCTTGGCTTCGGGACTGCGGGCTCGCTGGAATTCCTGCTCGTGAAGCGTGGCGGAGCGAGGAACGGCGCCGCCGACCGCATCCGCTTTGCCTGGCCGTCGCGCGTCATCCATGACGACAGCTTAGCAAAACAGTGTTGACTAAATAAGAGAACGGTGTTTTACTAATGGGATGAACGACATCAGGACCCCGACCAAGACGTGGCTCATCACTGGTTCGTCGAGAGGCTTCGGCCGCGCGCTCGTGCGCGCGGTGCTCGAAGCGGGCGACCGCGTCGCCGCCACGGCCAGACGACCGGAACAGCTCGACGAGCTCGTCGCCGAATACGGCGACCGCGTGCTGCCCCTCAGGCTCGACGTGACGGATGCCGCAGCCGTCGCGCGCGCGATCGCCGACACGGTCGACCACTTCGGTCGCATCGACGTCGTGGTGAACAACGCCGGGTACGCCAACGTGGCACCCATCGAGACGGGTGACGACGAGGACTTCCGTGCGCAGTTCGAGACGAACTTCTGGGGCGTCTACAACGTCTCGAAGGCGGTGATCCCCGTGCTCCGGAACCAGGGCGGCGGCCTCATCCTGCAGTTCTCCTCGGTCGGAGGACGAGTCGGGGGATCGGCGGGAATCGCCTCGTACCAGGCGGCGAAGTTCGCCATCGACGGGTTCAGCCGGGTGCTGCGTTCCGAGACCGAGCCGTTCGGCATCAGGGTCGTCGTCGTGGAACCGAGCGGATTCCGCACCGACTGGGCGGGCAGCTCCATGAACGTCGCCTCGATGCCGCAGGAGTACTCGGCCATCGCCGACCGGTACGCGGCCGCCGGCGATGCCGGATCGAGCCTGCAGGCCGGCGATCCGGAGCGTGCGGCGGAGATCCTGGTCAGGCTGTCGCGTCGCCGCGATCTGCCGCGCAACCTGCCGCTCGGTGCGAACGCCGCTGCGTTCTCGATCGCGTTCGATCGCGCTCAGCTCGAAAGCGATCTCGCGTGGCAGCAGGTGAGCAAGTCGGCGGACTTTGCACACGAGTACCCCGTGGAGTTCCCGCCGGAACGGGTCGCCTGACGAGGGCGGTGCTCGTTCCGGCCGCTGCGTTCCGCCCCGTCGACGTGAAACAGCGGCGCAACATGCGGCGATTACGCTGGACGGCGTGCTGGAAGAGGAATACGAGACGCGCCGGATGCCGCCACCGCATCTGCGCAGACGCGAGCCGCCGGAAGCGCCGTTCGCCTACGAGATCAGGGCGGCGAGGCCGGCCGATCTTCCGCACATCCGCGAGATCTACAACTACTACGTGACCAACAGCACGGTGACGTTCGACGAAGATGCCATGACGCTCAAGGAATGGAAGTCCAAGTACGCGTACCTGACGAAGCTGGGCATGCCGTTCCTCGTCGCCGAGTCGCCGCGAGGTCAGATCCTCGGCTACGCCCTCGTCACACCGTGGAAGCAGAAGAAGGCGTACCGGTTCACGGTAGAGAACTCGATCTACCTGGGCCAGGCGTCGACGGGCAAGGGCCTCGGAACGGCGCTCATGACGGCCTTGTTGGACGCGTCGAAGCAGGCCGGGCTCAAGGAGATGGTCGCGGTGATCGCAGACCAGGGGGCCGACGCATCCATTGCGATGCACAAGGCGTTCGGCTTCAAAGAGGTGGGTAGCATGGGCCACGTCGGCTTCAAGTTCGGGCGTTGGCTCGGCACCGTGCTCATGCAGAAGAGCCTCAAGTAGTTCGTCGGGCGCCGGCGCGCCGACGCCGCGACCTCACGAGGCCGGCGGCGGAAGGACGACGACGCGTCGCGGCCTAGACGACGACAGACGATCGAGGCCTGCCGGCATCCCTTGGATGGGGCAAGCCTCGATCCGTGCCCAGACGACGTTCTCGTCGTGGTGGCTACGCGCGGGAGGGCGCCTTGCGCAGCACGAAGTAGCCGATCACGGCGCTCACCACCATGGGGATGAGCAGCCACGCGACCACGCCGACCGTGCGGGAGTCGGCGAACCACGCGCCCACAGCGGGCCAGGAGCCGGTCAGCGTCGTCACGGCGACGAAGCCCACGCCGAGCACCGCGACGATGGCGCCGAGGAGGTACAGGCCGTTGGATCGCCACCGCACGAAGACGCTGCCAGCGAGCGCACCGAGCGCGAAGCAGAACATGAAGGCGAAGAACGCGGTGAACAGCCGCTGCCAGAGCGGTCCCGTTCCCATGTAGATGTTGCTGAACATGTGTGCGCTCATGCCGTAGCCGTTGGTCCAGTCCTCGACGTAGGACAGCAGCGTGCACACGGCCGTGAACAGCAGGCCCTGCAGGGCGAACGCCACGACGGTGCCGAGGTAGTAGTCGCGCCGCGTCGCCGACATGCCCATCGCGAAGCGGAATGTGAGGTTCATGGCCTGCACCGCCGCGATGCCGAAGTACACGAAGATGTACATCGTCGATCCCGACCACTGGGTGCCCGTGAGCTGCTCGTGGGTCGAGGCGAAGATCGAGATCCAGATCACCAGGTTCACCAGGTAGATGAACCCGATGATGATCCACGGCAGCGCGATCATGCTGAAGCGGTTCGCGAAGTGCAGTCGTGTGACGTTCCAGATGCGCCTGCCGGTGCTCGGCACGGCGGTGGTGTCCCTGAGCGCTGCTGTCGTGCTGATGGCGGTCATGATCGCGTTCCTTCCTTGATCGAGGAGGGTTCCTCGGCACCGAAGTCGGTTGTGGCCGAGTTCGTCGTGCGGACGATGAGCTGCTGAAGCGAGACGGGAGCCAGTTCGAGACCGGCCGCGAGTGCTTCGCGCCGCTCGTCGGCATCCAGCCGCTCGACCGTGACGGACGCGAGTCCGCCGATTCCCTCCCTGTGCAGCACGCGGCGACCCGCGACGAACGCGTCGATCGCGCCGCGTGGCCCGACCACGGTGGTCGCGGACTCGCGTGCCGAGTCGGCCGACTCGTCCATGATGATGCGGCCCCTGTCGATCACGACGACATGCTCGAGCATGTTCGCCACCTCGTCGATGAGATGCGTGGAGAGGATGATCGTGCGAGGGTGCTCGCCGTAGTCCGCAAGGAGCCGGTCGTAGAACGTCTGCCTGGCCACGGCATCCAGTCCGAGATACGGCTCGTCGAAGAACGTCAGCGGCGCGCGGGACGCCAGACCGACGATGACGCCGACGGCCGACAGCTGGCCGCGTGACAGCTTTCTGATGCGGCGGTTGACCGGAAGCTGGAAGTCGTCGATGAGCTGCGCGGCGAACTCGGCGTCCCAGTTCTCGTAGAACCAGGGAGCGCACGCGAAGACGTGCTTCGCCTTGAACTCGTCCGGATACTTCTGACCCTCCTTGATGAAGGAGATGCGGGAGAGCACCTTGGCGTTCTCGACCGGGTGTTCCCCGAACACCCTGATCTCGCCCGAGTTCGCGAAGTCCTGCCCGGTGATGGTCTGCATCAGCGTGGTCTTGCCTGCGCCGTTGCGGCCGAGCAGACCCGTGATGGCGCCGGGGCGAACGGTGAGCGTGACGTCGTCGAGGGCGACCACGTCGCCGAAGCGTTTCGTGAGGCCGCTGACCTCGACCACGGGAGTGGCCGTATCGGTCATGATGCTTCTCCTTCTTCCGAGATGAGCTGATTGAGCTGCGCAGGTGAGATTCCGAGCTTCTTGGCTTCCGCGATGAGCGGCGCGACGAAGTCGGTACGAAAGCTCTCGCGTCGTTTCGCGAGCAATCTCTCGCGCGAACCGGTGGCCACGAACATGCCGATGCCGCGCTTCTTGTAGAGCACGCCGTCGTCGACGAGCACGGCGACGCCCTTCCCGGCCGTCGCCGGATTGATCCGGTGGAACGCGGCGAACTCGTTCGTCGACGGCACCTGGCTCTCCTCCGGCAGCGCGCCGGAGATGATGTCGTTCTCGATCTGCTCCGCGATCTGCTGGAAGATCGGCTTGCTGTCGTCGATCACCGCACTCCTTGTTGGTTCATTAGTAGAGTAACTAACCCAAGAGGCGGTGTCAACGGTTTCTCGTGTCCGCTGGGTATCCGGCCGAACGCGTATCGGCGCACCGACGCGCTCGTCTCCGGTGCTTCAGCCACCCGAGGCGCCGTGCCGGGTTCGAGCGCCGGGCCATAGGCTCGTGCCATGGTCGAGGATCTGCACGAGCTCACCGCCCTTCAGCAGTGGAACCTGCTGCAGAGGGGCACGATCTCACCTCGCGAGCTGGTCGACCACTACCTCGGTCGCATCGATGCCCTGAACCCGCAGCTCGGCGCTTTCGTGACCGTCACGCCGGAGCGGGCGCGCGAGCGGGCCGCTGAGGTGGAGGCATCCGTTCCGCATTCGGCGCCGCTCTGGGGCTTGCCCGTCGGCGACAAGGACCTCTGGCGGAGGGCGGGTGTGCCCGCCGGGTTCGGTTCGCGACTGCTCGCGGGGTACGTGCCCGACGAGTCGGATGAGATCGTGCACGACCTGGATGCCGCCGGCGCCGTCAGTCTCGGCAAGACGGGCGCCCCCGAGTTCGGGCTGCCCTCGTACACCGAGACGCTCGTCGCGCCGCCCGTGCGCACGCCGTGGAACCTGGAGCTGGGCGCCGGCGGTTCCAGTGGCGGAGCGGCGGCCGCTGTGGCGAGCGGGATGCTGCCGTTCGCCCCGGGATCGGACGGGGGCGGCTCGATCCGCATCCCGGCCGCCGCGTGCGGCGTGGTGGGCCTCAAGCCGTCACGGGGTCGGGTCCCCTCGGGCAGCGGGCTGGAATCCCTCGGCGGGCTCGTGGTCGACGGCCCCATCGCGCGCACGGTCGAGGATGCCGCCCTGCTGCTGGACGGGATGATGGCACGCAGGAATGGCCGCATCGAGCACAGGTTCGCGGTCGTGGCGCCGGAGGACGACACCGCCTTCCTCGGTCACGCCGTGCGCGGCGAGGGCCGGTACCAGCTGGGCGTGATGACGACGAGCGCGTGGGACCTGGACTACGAGATCGCGCTCGATCCGGACGCCGTGGCGGCGCTCGACCGCGCCGTCGAGGAGTTCGTCGCCCTTGGGCACGGCATCGAGCAGACGGCGCTCCGGCCGGATGCCGGCTACGCTCCCGCGTTCACGACGCTGTGGAAGGCGGGCGCCGCCCGCATCCCCGCCGACGGTGAGGCGCTCGACCTGCTCGAGCCGCTCACCCGCTGGCTCGTCGAGCAGGGTCGCGCGATCGGTGCCCGCGAGCTCGGTGCGGCGCTCGCCGCCCTCGCGGCCTACGAGCGCTCCTTCATCAGGCAGCTGTCCTCGTTCGACGCCGTGCTGACCCCTGCCGTGGCGATGACACCTCGACCCATCGGCTGGTATGACACCGAGGACGGCGAACGCAATTTCGCGCAGCAGGTGCAGTACACGCCGTACACGTCGATGGTCAACGTGAGCGGACTGCCCGCCATCACGCTGCCGGTGCTGCAGACATCCGACGGCCTCCCGATGGGAGTGCAGCTGATCGGACGCCCCGGCGGAGAAGCCGTGCTTCTCGCGCTCGGCGCTCAGCTGCAGCGTCGCCTCCGCTGGCAGGACCGCAGGCCCCCCGTCTGGTGAGCGCACCGGGTTCCACGTGAGCCGGTCTCCGTCCACAGCGGCGAGTGAGCGCCGAGCGGGGCCTGTGGATGCGCTTCGAGCGCGGATCGTTAGGTAAGGCTGCCCTTATACTGGAACCACGATGTACCAGCCCGAGCACTCCGCCCACACCGGCGCCACAGCACACCGAGACGACCGGGTGCAGTTCGTGGTGACGGCGGACGAGACCTCGCTCGCCGAACTCCAGACGGAGCTCGCGCTGCTGCCGCTGTGTGCCAAGGGCAGGGTCTTCGTCGAGGTGCCAGAGCCGAAGGACGTGTTCGCGCTGCAGGTGCCGATGCGCATGACGGTCACGTGGCTTCCGCGCTCCGTGCGCGGGGGCCGCGCCGGCACCGGCGAGCGTTGCGCGCCAGGGCAGGCGCTGCGCCGAGCGGTTCGGGCATGGGCCGCCGAGATGCTGTGCGATGGACCGGGCGACACCAAGGCCATCCTGACCGGCGATTTCCGCGGCGTGAGCGACGTGTACGAGGTGCTCACCGTCGAGGCACGGATGCCCGAGGAGCACGTCGCCGTCCCCGAGCGCTACGGCCTGCGGCACGGGTCGCGCGCGAACTGAGACCTGCTCCCTCGACGACCTGATGCCTCCGCCTCGTCGATCTCGCCCCCCGAGACCGGCCGCCGGTCGTGGTCAAGCGGCGGCGAGCCCACCGGCCGACGCGAGCCCGAGGATCTTCGCGGTCGTCGTCCACAGGTCGTGCGCCAGCTGCGGGTTCCGCGCCTTCCTGTTCACCCTGCCGTTCGCTGTGAACCGGTCGAAGTAGGTGCCGGTCGGCTCACCGACGGGCCGGTCCGAGGCGAGCGCGATGAGCGGTGCGGCCCCGCCGACGGCGGAACGGCCGTACCGCCCTCCCGTGACGGCGTTGCCGAACCTGATCAGCGGCGACTGTTCGCCGAACCTCGTCACGATCGTCCCGGGATGGAACGAGTAGGCGGTCACGCCCGTACCGGTGAGGCGCTCGCCCAGCTCGCGAGCGAACAGGATGTCGGCCAGCTTCGACGTTCCGTACGCCTGCCATCCGCCCCGCCACGGCCGCTTCTGCCAGTCCAGGTCGTCGAGGTCGAGGGAGCCGAACGTGTTGGCCATGCTCGCCGTGCCGATGACGCGAACGGGGCCATCCTTCGCGCTCTCCACCAGGCGGTCCCGCAGCAGGTGCGTCAGCAGGAACGGCGCGAGATGGTTGGTCTGGATGGTGCGTTCGTGTCCGTCGACGGTGTTCTGCCGCTCGTGATACAGGCCTCCGGCGTTGTTGGCGAGCACATCGATGCGGTCCAGCCGCTCCAGCAGGCCGGATGCCAGCGAACGCACGTCGTCCAGCCGCTCGAAGTCCGCGACGAACGAGTCGGCTCCCGTACGCTCGGCCACCTCGCGCACGCGCTGCGCGTTGCGGCCGACGACGACCACGTGCTCGCCCTGCGCCGCGAGCGCCTCGGCGGCGCTCGCTCCGATTCCCGAGCTGGCGCCCGTGATCACGATGGTGCGCGGTGACGGCTTCACAGGTATCCGCCCTTCTCGAGGCCGGCCTCGATCTCGAACCGGTTGCGCAGCGGGTCGCGCCCCGCTGCGAGGTACAGGAGCGGTAGCAGCATGCCGTACCGCTGCCACTGCCGCTTGTGCACGGCCTCGTGCTCGAGCACGCCGTCGTCGATGCTGCGGTCGGTCAGGTAGCAGCCGCCGATGCACGAGCCGCCACGCCCGAAGGTGCGCTGCGGCATCCCGGCGAACACCCACAGGCCCTTGCGTCGCTCGACGCGGCCGACGCTCCACGCGAAGCCCCACACGAGCCCGACGCCCGTCGCGTACCAATAGCCGAGCCGGGAGATCGCCGAGTCGACGAGCAGCAGGCGAGGGATGCCGGCCAGACCGGTGAGCGCCGAGCGCAGGCCGAGCTCGCTCACTCCGTCGGCCGGCCGTACGTCTCGAGCAGGCGCAGCCAGACCTCGCTCAGCGTCGGGTACGACGGAACCGCGTGCCACAGCCTGTCGATGGTGACCTCGCCCACGATCGCGATGGTGGCCGAGTGCAGCAGCTCGCCGACGTCGAGGCCCACGAACGTGGCGCCGACCAGCACCTTGCGGTCCTCGTCGACCACCATGCGCGCCTTTCCGACGTAATCGTCGCTGGCGATGGTCGCTCCGGCGACGCCGGAGATGTCGTAGTCCACGACCCGGATACGGATGCCCGCCTTCTGCGCCTCCGCCGCGCTCAGCCCCACAGAGGCGACCTCCGGGTCGGTGAACGTCACCTGCGGGACTGCGGCGTGGTCGGCCGTCGCCGCGTACGTGGACCACGGCGCCAGCGAGAGCGTCCTGCCTTTGGCGCGGGCCGCGATCGCGTCGCCTGCGATGCGCGCGTCGTACTTGCCCTGGTGGGTGAGCAGCGCGCGGTGCGTGACGTCGCCGACGGCGTACAGCCAGGCATCCTCTCCGGCGTCGTCGAGCACGGAGCCGTCGTGGTCGAGCACCCGCATCGAATCGTCCACCGTGAGCCAGTCGCCGGAGGTGAGGCCGACGCTTTCCAGCCCGAGGTTCTGGGTGTGCGGAATCCGGCCGGTCGCCACGAGCACCTCGTCGGCCGTGATGCTTCGCCCGTCGTCGAGCTCGATGGTCACCGTCTCGTCGTCGCGCGAGACTCGCACGGGCGAGACCCCGATGAGCACCTCGGCGCCGAGGTCGGTCAGCGACTGCTGCACGAGTTCGCCGGCGAACGGCTCGTTCTTGGTCAGCAGCGCGCTGCGCGAGATCACGGTCACCTGCACGCCGAAGCCCGCGTAGGCCGTGGCCATCTCGACGGACACCACGCCGCCTCCGATGATGGCGAGCGACGAAGGAAGCTCCTGCGCGCTCGTCGCGTCACGGCTCGTCCAGGGATCGGCTTCGGCGAGCCCGGGGATGTCAGGTAGCAGCGACGCGGACCCGGTGCACACCGCGACGGCTCGTCTGGCGACGATCGTGGTGAGCTCCCCGTCGGACCCGGTGACCTCCACGCGCTTCTGACCGGTGAGCCTGGCGTGGCCGCGCACCAGATCGATGTCGGCGCCGTTCAACCACTCGACCTGGCCGTCGTCTTTCCAGTTGCTGGTCACCTTGTCGCGGCGGCGCAGCACGGCCGCGACATCGAGGTCGCCCTGCACCGCCTGTTGCGCGCCGTCCACGTTGCGAGCGGCGCGGAGCAGCGCGCCGCTGCGCAGCAGCGCCTTCGACGGCATGCACGCCCAGTACGAGCATTCGCCGCCGACCAGCTCGGACTCCACGAGCACTGTGCGCATGCCGCCCTGCACGGCCCGGTCGGCCACGTTCTCGCCGATGGCGCCGCCGCCGATCACGACGACGTCGTATTCGAGTTCGCTCACGTTCTCACCCTCGCTCTTCAGACTCCGGCCTCTCGGCAGACTATCGGCGACGGCCCGTCGGCGACGGCCCGCTCACGCGCCGGGCGCTGGGCGGGTGAGCGCTCCGAGGATGCGCAGGATGACGGGCAGGTCGTCTGCTGCGGCATCCGGGTTGCGCGGCGCGAACTCGGTGATGCCGGCTCCGGCCAGCTCGAACCGGGAGCGCAGCGCCACGATGGCGGCGACGAGTTCGTCGGGCGCGAGGCCGAACGGCTCGGGGAACTGCACGCCGGAGATCGCACCGGGATCGAGCACGTCGAGGTCGACGTGGATGTAGACGGCGGTCGCTCCCGTCGACTCGACTGCCGTCACGAGCTCGTCGGGCGTATGCAGTTGCTCGGGAGGCAGCACCCGGATGCCTTCCTCGTCGATGAACGCGGCCTCCGGCTCGTCGAGCTCGCGCGTTCCGGCCAGCACGAGCGAACCGGCCGTGAGTTTCGCACGCCCGCCGGCGGCCAGCGGCTCGGGCGCCTCGCCGAGGATGGCACGCACGACCATGCCGTGGAACGCACCGGACGGCGAGGTGTCTGGCGTGTTCAGGTCGCCGTGAGCATCCAGCCAGACGAGCGCGACGCTGCCCGGCTCACGTGAGGCAACGGCGTGCCCGACGCTGGCCAGTTCGACGCCGCAGTCCCCTCCGATCGTCACGATCGTCCCGTCGCCGATCGCCGACAGCTCGGTGAGGGCGGCGACGGCTCGATCGCGGATGGCGGCGATCGAGGACAGCCGCTGCACACCGGTGCCGAGCGACTCGCCGGCCTCCATCGGCACGTCGACGGTCGTGGTGGCGGAGGACGGCAGGTCGCCGGCGATGGCGGCCGCGCCATCCATCAGCTGCATCGCCCGCGACGAACTGGAGCCCTGCCACTGGGGCACCATCAGAAAGCGTGTCGGCACGGCCTTCACCCTAACCCGTCACACTCGCTGCGCCTCAGGCGGGCCGTCGTGACCGAGACCGCCGCCGTGGTTCTACCTGGTCGCCGCCTGCAGTGCCTCTCGCAGCTCGGCCGCCGTCATCCGCGGGCCGTATCCGGGAGTGTCGCGCTGGATGCGCCAGCTCTCGCTGAGCGGTCCTCCGTCGACCACGTCGAATCCGATCGAGTCGATGAAGTCCGACACCACCTTGTTCGCCTCGGCGTCGTCGCCGTAGACGGCCAGCGCGCGGCGACCATCGGTGCCCGGCTTCTGCGCGTTGTCGGTGATGTCGGAGGCGAAGATGTGGTTGAACGCCTTCACGACGTGCGCGCCGGCCAGGCGGCGCTGCAGCTGCTCCGAGCTCGTCTCGCTGAAGTCGTCCAGCTCGGGGCGGTGGCCGTCGCGCTCCCAGTAGTAGTTGTTCGTGTCGATGACCGGCTTGCCGTTCAGCGGCTCGACAGGCACCTGGTCGATCGCGTGGAACGGGATGGTCACCACCGCGATGTCCGCTGCCGCAGCAGCCTGCTCCGTGGTGGCCGCCGTGGCGTGCTCGCCCAGCTCCGCGACGAGTTCCGTGAGCGTCTCCGGGCCTCGCGAGTTGCTCACCACCACGTCGTATCCGTTCGCGACCGCCTGCCTGGCGATCTGCGATCCGATGTGTCCTGCTCCGATGAGTCCGATGGTCGTCATGCGTGCGGCAACGGGCCAGGCGCACGGTTCATTCCCACTCGCCGGCGATCCGCGCGGAACCGGCGAGTGGGAACGCCGCTCACGCGCTGGGAATCGTGGCGACCATCCGGTCGAACGCGGCATCCAGCTCGGCGTCGAAACGCTGCTGCTCCGGGTGCGCGTCGTACCACTCGATGATCTGCGCCGCGCCGCGGTCGAACGTGACGGTGGTGGAGAACTCGGGTACGAGCGCCTTCACCTTGCTGTTGTCGAACACCATCGAGTTCGCCTTGTCGCCGATGAGCGCCGGGCCGAGATCGGGCCAGATGCGCGCGATGGTCTCGGATGCCACGTGGGCGAGCTCCGGCTCGACCCCAGCGGCCTCACCGAGCCAACCGTAGATCTGGTTCCACGTCGGCGCGTGGTCTCCGGTGATGTGGAACGTGTCGCCGACCGCGACCGGGTTGCCCAGCAGCCCGTCGAAGGCCACGGCGAAGTCGGTGCTGTGCGTGATGGTCCACAGGCTCGTGCCGTCGCCGTGCACCACGACGGGCTTGCCCGCTCGCATCCTCGCGATGTCCGTCCAGTGGCCGGAGGTGGGGATCGAGGTGCGGTCGTAGGTGTGGGATGGCCGCACGATCGTCGCGGGGAAGCCGTTCTCCCGGTATTCGCGCACGAGCAGGTCTTCGCATGCGATCTTGTCGCGCGAGTACTTCCAGAACGGGTTGCGCAGCGGAGTGGACTCCGTCACGGGCACGCGCTGCGGCGGCGTCTGGTACGCGCTCGCCGAGCTGATGAACACGTACTGTCCGGTGCGCCCGGCGAAACGGGCGACGTCGGCCGCGACGTGCTCCGGCGTGAAGGCGAGGAACTCGGCGACCACGTCGAACTCGCGAGAGCCGAGCGCGGCATCCACCGACGCCGCATCGTGGATGTCGCCCTGCAGCTCCTCGACGCCCTCCGGCAGCGGTCGCAGCTGCGACCTTCCCCGGTTGAGCACCGTGACGGATGCTCCGCTCTCGAGCGCCCGCGCGACGCACGCCGAGCTGATGGTTCCCGTACCGCCGATGAAAAGAATCGTCTTCGAAGCCATGCTCCGATCCTGGCAGGGATGCCGCGCGCTCGTCGTGCGCCTGCCGCGCTCCTGCCGCGTGCCCGCAGCCGCGCTGCTGTGCGCCGAGCGGTCCCTTTGCTGCCGAGCGGTCCGGTTGCCCGCGTCAACAAGCGGACCGCTCGATGACAAGCGGACCTGCCGCGCGCGGATCCCGGCGACGCGACGCATCCGCCCTACCGTTGTCTGGTGACTTTCGACGATCGCTACGGCACGGACGCGCTCGCCGGCAACTGGCGCTCGCGCGGCATCCCGCAGCCGACGACGGTGGCCGCGGAGAACGATCTCGTGGTGGAGCTCGCCGACACCGGATTCACCGGAGCGATCGTCGGCATCGAGAACCGCCTGGTGCAGCTCGAAGACAGGTTCGGCAAGGTGCGCGCCTTTCCGCTCGGCGGCGGCTACCTCATCGACGGCAAGCCCGTGGTGCTGGTCGCGCCGCCGCCCTCGAAGCCCAAGGGGCGCGTGCGGACGGCATCCGGATCTCTCGCCGTTGCGGATGCGCCGGCCAGAGTGGCGCGGGCGAGCCGCATCTTCGTCGAGGGCAGACACGATGCGGAGCTCGTCGAGAAGGTCTGGGGCGACGACTTGCGGGTCGAGGGTGTCGTCGTCGAATACCTCGGGGGAGTGGACGATCTGGCGGCGATCCTCCGCGACACCCGCCCGGGACCGGGCCGCCGCATCGGTGTGCTCGTCGATCACCTGGTGCCGGGCTCCAAGGAGAGCAGGATCGCGGATGCCGTGGCGCGCGGACCGCACGGGCCCCACGTGAAAGTGGTCGGGCATCCGTATGTCGACGTGTGGCAGGCCGTGAAGCCGCAGCGGGTGGGACTGGGGGCGTGGCCCGAGATCCCGCGGAACGTCGAGTGGAAGAAGGGCATCTGCGCGGCGCTCGGCTGGCCGCACAGTGATCAGGCCGATATCGCGAGGGCGTGGAAGCGCATCCTCTCGACCGTGACGACGTACCGAGACCTCGAGCCGGCGTTCCTGGGCCGGGTGGAGGAGCTCATCGACTTCGTCACCGAGTGATCGGCGGCGTTCGCGACTCGGCACGATCTTGCCGCGCTTTGTCGCTCGTCGACGTTGCCGGCTTCGTCGCACGGCACCAGCATGAAGCGGGCGACGGTTCTGCAGATCCTCGGCGAATCGAGGAGCGAACCGAGGAGGAGCGAACCGACAGGCGAACCGAGAAGACGGACGGAGAAGCGGATGACGATCGATGCTGCGGCACGAGTCGGGTTCCTCGGCACGGGGCTCATGGGGGAGCCGATGGCGCGCAACCTGTTCGCCTCCGGCATCGAGCTCACGGTCTGGAACCGCTCGTCGCCGCCCGTCGAGCGACTGGTGAAGGACGGCGCGACGCTCGCGGAGAGCGTCCCCGCCCTCTTCGCGTCCTGCGACGTCGTGCTCGTGATGCTCTCGACGGAAGAGGTCATCGATGCCACGCTGAGGCGCGGGACCGACGACTTCGGCCGCATGATCGCGGGCACGACCCTCGTGCACCTCGGGACCACGTCTGGCGAGTTCTCGCAGCGACTGGAAGACGAGGTGCGACGAGCGGGCGGCTCCTACGTCGAGGCGCCGGTCTCCGGGTCCCGGGAGCCGGCCAGGCGGCGCGAGCTCGTCGGCATGCTCGCGGGCGAGCCGGATGCCGTCGCACGCGTGCGCCCCATCCTCGACCTGCTCTGTTCGTCGACGACAGTGTGCGGAGCCGTTCCCGCTGCGCTGACCATGAAGCTCGCCGTCAACGTGTTCCTCGTGACGCTGGTCACGGGCCTCGCCGAGGCGTTCGCGTTCGCGGAGGCTCAGGGCCTCGACGCCGAGCAGCTGCGGAGCATCATCGACGCCGGGCAGATGTCGTCGCCGATCTCCCGGGTGAAGACCGCGAAGCTCGTCACCGGTGACCTGAGCCCGCAGGCCGGCATCGCGGACGTGCTCAAGAACTGTCAGCTGATCCTGGATGCCGCGGGCCGGGCATCCGTTCCGGTTCCGTTGATTCAGGCGTGCGGCGCGCTCTTCGCGGCGGCCGTCGAGCGAGGAGACGGCGGTCTGGACATGGTCGGCGTACTGACGCCGTCAGCGACGGGGGATGGAGACGTGGTGCCCCCAGAAGGATTCGAACCTTCGGCCTTCTGCTCCGGAGGCAGACGCTCTATCCCCTGAGCTATGGGGGCTCAGTGCCCGTCAAGGCTAGCACCCGGCGGCGGCCGGAACCGAAACGGACGAACGTCCGCCCGCATGTCAGACGACGCACCACCCCGGTGCGCGCTACGCGGCTCGCGGGGCGCCGAGTGCCGCTGCCTCCGGCCGGCTGGGCGGGCGACGTCAGCCGGGCAGATTCGACAGCACGTCGGCGATGACCTGGCCGGCATCGCCCGGCTCGTGGTAGTCCTTCGACTCGGCGACGATCCAGTAGCCGCCGGAGAACGCCTGAGCGACGCCGCTCGACGAGTCGGCGTTGAAGTAGCCCATCACCTTCGGCGGCACTCCGTAGGTGGGGACGACCTTGCTGCTCCGGATGGCGGTGTTGTTGAGCGCCGTGAGGTCGTCGGCCGCCGGTCGCGCGACGGACAGCGCGACCGTGTGCCCTGTGGACGGGTTGGTGAAGCCGCACGCGACGCCCGCGTACGCGACCGCCTTCGCGGCATCCGACCCCTTCTCCGGCGTGAAGTCGGACGCCGGCGTGATCTTCGGCACAACAGCAGAGAGCTGGTCGGACGTGAGCAGCTGATCGCATGTCATGCCGACGGGAGTGGGGTTGGGCTTCGGCGTCGTGGTGGGACGCGCGCTCGCCGTTGCGCTGCTGGACGCCGTCGGCCGATGGGATGCCCCGCCGGTGGCGGCGGGAGCCGGCGACCCCTGGCATCCCGCGAGGAGCAGAGCGGATGCCGCGAGCACCGCGGCGACGGCGACGCGAGTGGGGCGGCTGCGGAGCGGAGCGCGCCGTTCGAGACGGCGAAGGCGGGATGAGCGCATGAGGGGATGCTTCCGACGGCGGTGGGGACGCGTGCGACGAGGATAGCAAGAGCCCAGGCGAGCTTTGCTCAGAGCCCAGGCGAGCTTTGCTCAGAGCGCTGGCGAGCATTGCCCCGAGCGCGCGGGAGAGCTCTGCCCGAAGCGCTGGCGAGCTTTGCTCAGGGACGAAGGGCGCTCGCCAAATCGTGCGGGAGGCGGCCGATAGACTTGGCGGTCGTGAATCCCGATCAGCTCGCCGACCAGTTGTACGCCATCGTCACACGCATGGTGGAACGACGCTGCGCCGAGCAGGGGCCGGCCGAGCAGGGGCCGGCCGAGCAGGGGCCGGTCGAGCAAGGGGCGGGGGAGAGGCAGCAGATCCTGACGCGTTCCGACATCCGTCTGGATCGTCCCAAGAACCGGGATCACGGCGACTGGGCCTCCAACGCCGCCATGCGTCTGGCCAAGCCGCTCGGCGTGAACCCGCGCGAGCTGGCCGAGGAGATCGCGCTGGAGGCCGAGCGGCTCGACGGTGTGGCCTCCGCAGAGGTGGCCGGGCCCGGGTTCATCAACTTCCGGCTGGATGCCGCGGCGGCCGGAGCTCTCGCCAAGACCATCGTCGACGCAGGCGACTCGTACGGCAGCAACGTGAGCCAGGCCGGTCGCACCATCAACCTGGAGTTCGTCTCGGCGAACCCCACCGGGCCGTTGCACATCGGCCACACCAGGTGGGCGGCCCTCGGCGACTCCATCGCGCGCGTGCTGAAGGCGTCGGGTGCTCAGCTGGCCAGCGAGTACTACATCAATGACGCGGGCTCCCAGATGGACAAGTTCGGAGCGTCTATCCTCGCCGCAGCCAAGGGCGAGCCGACGCCGGAAGGCGGATACCCCGGCCAGTACATCGCCGACCTCGCGACCGCCGTGCTCGAACGCGAGCCCGGCCTGCTGTCGCTTTCCGACGAGGATGCCCTCGCCCGTGCCCGCGAGCTCGGCTACGAGCTGCAGCTGGCGGAGATCAGGCAGGCGCTGAAGGACTTCAACGTCGAGTTCGACGTCTGGTTCAGCGAGCGCTCGTTGCACGAGCCCGATCCGTCGACGGGGTCGAGCCTGGTCGACGACGCCGTCGGCCGGCTCCGCGCCCAGGGACACGTGTTCGATGAGGACGGCGCGGTGTGGGTGCGCACGACCGACTTCGGCGACGACAAGGATCGCGTCATCCGGCGCAGCAACGGGGTGTACACCTACTTCGCCTCGGATGCCGCCTATTACCTGAACAAGACCGACCGCGGCTTCGAGCACAAGGTCTACCTCCTCGGCGCCGACCATCACGGATACGTGCACAGGCTGCGCGCGCTCGCCGGCGCGGCAGGCGACGACCCCGACCGCGACATCGAGGTGCTCATCGGCCAGCTGGTGAGCATCAACGGCGCTCGCCTGTCCAAGCGGGCGGGGAACATCATCGAGCTCACCGACCTGCAGAAGTGGCTCGGAACCGATGCGCTGCGCTACTCACTGAGCCGTTCGCCTGCCGACTCGCCGCTCACGCTCGATCCCGATCTGCTGCGCAGCCACAGCAACGACAACCCCGTGTACTACGTGCAGTACGCGCACGCCCGCACTCGCTCGGTGGCGCGCAACGCGGAGGCGGCGGGCGTGACCCGCAGCGCCTTCGCGCCCGAGCTGCTCACGCACGAGACCGAGTCGGCGCTGCTGGGCGCGCTGCAGGAGTTCCCGCGCGTCGTCGCCACGGCCGCTCAGCTGCGCGAACCGCACAGGGTCGCCAGGTACGTCGAGGAGGTCGCGGGTCTGTACCACAAGTGGTACGACAGCTGCCGGGTGATCCCGCTGGGGGAGGAGCCCATCACCGACCTGCACCGCACCCGGCTATGGCTGAACGACGCCACGGGCCAGGTCATCCGCAACGGGCTCGGGCTGCTGGGCGTCTCGGCGCCCGACCGCATGTGAGGTCGCGTCGCGGGCACGTGCTGCAGGACGGGGCAGCAGGATGATCGCGAGAACGGGACGCGCCACGACACGAACGGGGGACCATGTCGAAGCACGATGAGCCGGCCACAGGCCGGAACGTTCCGGTGAACGGCGAGAGCGATGCGGCGCGCGCTGCCGGCGCGCATCCCGCAGACGCCGCGCCGCATCGCTCCCGGCTGAGCCGCGCTCAGCACACGGTGCTGTGGAGCTCCGTGACGGTGCTGGTGCTGGTCGGCCTGTTCTTCGTGACGGATGCCGTGCTGCGACAGGTGGTGCAGAACGTCGTGCACACCCAGATCCAGAGCGCACTGCCTCCCGACGTCACCGCGAAGGACCTCTCCGTGAAGGTCGACGGGTTCTCCGTCATCCAGCAGCTCATCGCCGGGCGCTTCCAGAAGATGGAGCTGACCTCCCCGGATGTGCGCGTGCAGGGCAACCCGCTGAAGGCATCCGTCGTCGCGCACGGCGTTCCCATCGACACCATGAAGCCCGTGCAGAACGTGCAGGGCACCGTCGTCATCGGTCAGGATGCCGTCAACGGCCTCGTCTCCCTTCCGAACCAGACGACCGTGACGCTGAACCGCGATGCCGTCGGCCTGAAGGGCACCGGCCAGATCCTGGGCATCGACGTCGGCTACACGGCCTCCGTCACGCCGACGCTGCAGAACGGCGACACCGTCGTGCTGACCCCGCTGAAGGTGAAGGTGACGGCAGGCGGCGGCGCCTTCGACGTCACGAGGTTCGCCAAGGATCTCGTGCCCTCCCAGATCCCGATCTGCGTCGCGCAGTACCTGCCGAAGGGTGTGCAGGCCACGGGTCTCGACATCCACGAGCGTTCGGCGACGGTCTCCGTCGCCGCGGACGGGCTGGTCCTGGGCGGCGACGCCCTGCAGAAGCGCGGCTCCTGCGGCTGAGACCGCCGGGTACGCCGTCGTTCTGTGACGCCGCGTTTTCGTCATCGGTATACCGGGCCCGGTAAAATCCGCAGAACGCGCCTTCGCGCGACACATCTGCCGGCTTCAGGGGCCAACCCGGGTCCGCTCGCCAGTCCATCGATCAGTCCGAGGTGACTCCGCCGTGCCCGACAACCCCCTGGCTCCCGACTGGCTGCAGCGGCCCGACGACCCGAACGCGTTCGCCGCGGAGGTCTGGCCGCCGAGTCTGCGTCGCGAGCCCGACGGCACCGCAGCGATCGCCGGCGTGCGAGTCGACGACCTCGCCGGGCGGTACGGCACGCCTCTGTATGTGCTCGACGAGGACTACGTGCGCTCCCGCGCAGAACGCGTGCGCCGGGCCTTCACGGATGCCTTCGAACGCGTCGGCTCCACCGCCGAGGTGTACTACGCGGGCAAGGCCTTCCTGAGCACCGACATCGCCCGCTGGATGACGGAGGCCGGCCTGCGCATCGACGTCGCCAGCGGAGGCGAGCTGGCGGTGGCGCTGGCGGCGGGTGTCGACCCGTCGAGGCTGGGATTCCACGGAAACAACAAGTCGCGCCAGGAGCTCGACCGCGCGGTCGACGTCGGTGTCGGCACGGTGGTGATCGACTCGGAACAGGAGATCGAGCGGGTCGCGGCCGCGGCATCCGCTCGCGGCCGGGTGCAGCGCGTGCGGCTGCGCGTGCGCACCGGAGTGCACGCGCACACGCACGACTTCCTGGCCACGGCGCACGACGACCAGAAGTTCGGTGTTGCACTCGACGACGCGGAGCGGCTCGCCTCGGTCATCCGCTCGCACGAGAGCCTCGACTTCGTCGGGCTGCACTGCCACATCGGATCGCAGATCTTCGGCGCCGACGGTTTCGCCGAATCGGCGGCGCGACTGGTCGCCGTCCATGCCAGGCTGCTGCAGCACGGGCCCGTCCCCGAGCTCAACCTCGGAGGCGGCTTCGGCATCGCGTACACCAGCGCAGACCGGCCCGACCGCATCGAAGACCTCGCCCAGCGCGTCGCGCAGGTGCTGGCGGCCGAATGCGAGCGGGCCGACATCCCCATGCCGATCGCCGCGTTCGAGCCGGGCAGGTACATCGTCGGACCGGCGGGCATCACGCTCTACACCGTCGGCACGACCAAGCCCGTCGTGCTGGATGCCGCAGGCGGCACAGCAGAGCGTCTCTACGTGAGCATCGACGGCGGCATGAGCGACAACGCCAGGCCCTCGCTCTACGGCTCGGACTACACCAGCCGCATCGTGGGAAGAACGTCGCAGGCGGATGCCGCGCTGGTGCGGGTGGCGGGAAAGCACTGCGAGTCCGGCGACATCGTCGTCTACGACGACTACCTCCCCGGCGACGTCGTGCCCGGCGACCTGCTGGCCGTCGCCGCGACGGGCGCCTACTGCTGGTCGCTGTCGAGCAACTACAACTACCTGACCAGGCCTGCCGTCGTCGCGGTCGCCGATGGACGCTCGCGCGTCATCGTGCGAGGCGAGACGATCGACGACCTGCTCTCCAGAGACCTCGGCGCCGGGCACGTCGCCGCCGAATCGGGTGCCGCGCCGCTCAGGGACTCGGATGCGCCTGGACCTCTTGCGCGCACGAACGGCGGCCCTTCCGTCGAGACCGGCCGCCCGCGGCTGAACGAGCGGGAGGAGGCGAAGTGATCGAGTACCGCACGCTGAAGGTCGCTCTTCTCGGGGCCGGCTCCGTGGGATCCCAGGTCGCCAGACTGCTGCTCGACAATGCCGAGGAGCTGGCGGCCCGCGTCGGAGCGGGTCTGGAGCTCATCGGCGTGGCCGTGCGCAACCCCGACGCCGAACGCCGCACCGACCTGCCGCGCGATCTGTTCACGACCGACGCGCGCTCTCTCATCCTCAGCGCCGACATCGTCGTCGAGCTCATGGGCGGCGTCGAGCCGGCCAAGGAGTACGTGCTGCTGGCCCTGACGTCGGGAGCCGACGTCGTCACGGGCAACAAGGCGCTCCTGGCCGAGCACGGAGCCGAGCTCTTCGCGGCGGCGGAGCAGGTGGGCGCCCAGCTGTACTACGAGGCGGCCGTCGGTGGCGCCATCCCGATCATCCGGCCGCTTCGCGACAGCCTCGCAGGCGACCGCGTCGAGCGCATCCTCGGCATCGTGAACGGCACGACGAACTTCATCCTCGACCGCATGGACAGCGCGGGCGAGAGCCTTCAGTCCGCTCTGGAGACCGCGACCGAGCTCGGATACGCCGAGCGCAGCGATCCCTCGGCCGACACCGAGGGCTACGACGCCGCGGCCAAGGCGGCGATCCTCGCCGGGCTCGCGTTCCACACCACGGTGCCGTTGGCCTCCGTGCACCGCGAGGGCATCACCGGCATCACGAAGCAGCAGGTGGATGCCGCCAGGGACGGCGGGTACGTGATCAAGCTGCTGGCCATCTGCGAGCGGGTCACGTCGGCCGACGGATGCGAGGGGGTCTCGGCGCGCGTCTACCCGGCGCTCGTGCCGAGGCAGCACCCGCTCGCGGCGGTGCGCGGCGTGCACAACGCCGTGTTCGTGCAGGCGGCCGCCGCAGGCGACCTGATGTTCTACGGCGCGGGCGCAGGCGGCCTGCAGACCGCATCCGCCGTGCTTGGCGACGTCGTGTCCGCCGCCAGGAGACACGTCGTCGGCGGGCCGGGAGTGGCCGAGTCGACCCACGCCGACCTGCCGGTGCTCGAGGTGGGCGCGGTGCGCACCAGATACCAGATCACCCTGCTCGTCGCGGACGCGCCCGGCGTGCTCTCCCGCATCGCGGCGGTGTTCGCCGACAACGACGTCTCGGTCGAGACCGTGACCCAGACGGTCGCGTCCGCGCCCGCTTCGGTCGCCGCATCCGCTGCCGCTTCCGCCCCCGCCGCCGCAGGTCAGGACGCCCCACCCGGCACGGCTACGCTGGTGATCGGGACGCACGAGGCGTTCGAATCCGCACTGGCGGCGACGGTCTCGGCCCTCCGCGACAGCGACGAGGTCGTGGCGGTGTCGTCTGTTCTACGAGTTGAAGGAGCCTGACGTGGCGCACCAATGGCAGGGCGTTCTGCGCGAATACGCCGACCGTCTCGATGTGACGGAGGCCACGCCCATCGTCACACTCGGCGAGGGCGGCACCCCGCTCATCCCTGCCCCCGCGCTCTCCCGTCGAACCGGAGCGGATGTCTACGTCAAGTTCGAGGGCATGAACCCGACGGGCTCGTTCAAGGACCGCGGCATGACGATGGCCGTCTCCAAGGCTGTCGAGCAGGGCGCGAAGGCCGTGATCTGCGCCTCGACAGGCAACACATCGGCCTCCGCCGCGGCGTACGCCACGCACGCGGGCATCAAGGCCGTCGTGCTCGTGCCGGAGGGCAAGATCGCGATGGGCAAGCTCAGCCAGGCCATCGCGCACAACGCCGAGCTGCTGCAGGTGCGCGGCAACTTCGACGACTGCCTCGATATCGCCCGCGACCTCGCGGCCAACTACCCCGTACACCTGGTCAACTCGGTCAATAACGACCGGATCGAGGGCCAGAAGACCGCTGCGTTCGAGGTGGTCGAGGTGCTGGGCGACGCGCCGGACTTCCACTTCATCCCGGTCGGCAACGCCGGCAACTACACGGCATACACGCGCGGTTACACGGAGGAGGCCGAGCGCGGCGTCTCCAGCAGGCTGCCCCGCATGTTCGGCTTCCAGGCGTCGGGCAGCGCGCCCATCGTTCTTGGCCACCCCGTGCGAGAGCCGGAGACCGTGGCGAGCGCCATCCGCATCGGAAATCCCGCCTCCTGGGAGTTCGCACTCGCGGCACGGGATGCCACGAACGGGTACTTCGGCGCCATCGACGACGACAAGATCCTCGCCGCCCAGCGCATCCTGTCCGCCGAGGTGGGCGTCTTCGTCGAGCCGGCCAGCGCGATCAGCGTCGCGGGGCTCCTCGAGCGTTCGGAGGCGGGCGATGTCCCTGCCGGGTCTCGTGTCGTCCTCACGGTCACAGGCCACGGGCTCAAGGACCCGCAGTGGGCGCTCCGCCTGCCGGAGGGCGGCGAGGTGCAGCCCACGTCGGTGCCCGTGGATGTCGCGGAGATCGCCGACGTGCTCGGCCTCAGCCCCGCGGCCAGCCCCACGAGCGCGCCGTGAGCGCGTCGCCCATGGCCGCCGCGCCGGCCCCCGGCACCGCGGCCGGAGACCTCGCGGTTCCGGTGGGTCGCAGCGTACGGGTGAAGGTTCCCGGCACGTCCGCCAACCTCGGCCCCGGCTTCGACACCCTCGGACTCGCACTGGCGCTGTACGACGAACTCACCGTCACGGTGCGGGCGCAGCCCGGCGTGCACGTCGAGGTGCACGGCGTGGGGGAGGGCGAGGTGCCCACGGACGAGTCGAACCTCGTCGCACGCTCCATCGCCCACGCGTTCAAGGCGGCGGGGGTCGCACTGCCCGGGCTCGAGCTGGTGGCGAGCAACGCCATCCCGCACGGACGCGGCCTCGGGTCATCCGGCGCCGCGATTGTGGCCGGCATCGTCGCGGCGAAGGGGCTGCTGGAGGGCATAGCCGAACTCGGACCCGACCGTCTTCTCGCGCTGGCGACCGATCTCGAGGGACACCCCGACAACGTGGCGCCCGCTCTCTTCGGTGGACTCACGATCGCCTGGATGTCCGACACGGGCCCGTCCCACAAGAAGCTCATCGTGCATCGCGGCGTCTCGCCGCTGGTGTTCGTTCCCGACCACGTGATGTCGACGGCGCTGGCCCGCAGCCTCCAGCCGCAGTCCGTTCCGCACGAAGACGCCGTGTTCAACGTGTCGAGGTCGGCTCTGCTCGTCGCGGCACTCGTGCAGAGCCCCGAGCTTCTCCTGGCGGCGACGGAGGACAAGCTGCATCAGAACTACCGCGCGACAGCGATGCCGGAGACGCACCGTCTGATCTCCGAGCTGCGGGCATCAGGGTTCCCCGCCGTCGTGTCGGGAGCGGGACCGTCGATCCTGGTGCTGTGCAGCGATCCGGCCCAACGACTGGCCGCAACGCAGCTGGTCGCCGACCACGCGGAGACCAGCTGGCAGCCGCTCATGCTGGCCGTCGACTTTCTCGGCGCGACGGTGCACCGAGTGGACGGGACGCCGTAGCGAGCGGCGCGACACCGTCTCGCGTCGACACTGCGTCGCGTCGACGGCGTGTGCATGGCGGGCAGCGAACCTCCGGGATGCTAGACTTGCAAGCACCTGCCAGACGGCGCGGACAATACGCGAATCTGGTGTTCGGGTGAAATTCTTGTAACTCACTCCTGTCGTGTCTGCCCGACAAGCGGCGCAGCGATCCCCGAAGCACGCGGTCGACCATGACCGGGCGGTAATCCCACGACACGCACTCCGGGAGAGGCGCATCTATGCCCTCCGGAGGAAAGGAATCCTCTTCAGTGACTGACGTCAACACCCACGCCGACGGCGTGGACTCCACCACCGACTTGTCGGCTCTGCGCGTTCCGCAGCTGCAGTCGCTCGCGGCAGGCCTCGGCATCGCCGGTGCGGCCAAGCTGCGCAAGGGCGAGCTCGTCGCGGCCATCGACGCCGCCCGCCGCAGCGCCGGTGCAGCTTCCGGCGATGCCGCACCGACGGATGCCCGCCCCGCGCAGGAGCCGGCCACCGACGCATCCCGGCCGGCCGCAGGCGATGACGCCTCGGCCGACGCGCAAGACCCGGTCGCGACCGGCGCGGCAGAGCGCACGGCAGAGACCCCGGCGTCGTCCCCGCAGGACGAGCCGCTGAATCCCGCCGCAGCCGAAGCGGCTCTGCAGGCCGCGCTCGACCTTCAGACTCCTCCCACTCGCACCCGTCGCGGCTCCCGCAGGGTGACCAGCGTCGACGGAGGCCGTACCGTCTCGGCGGCGGCGCACGTCAACGCGGGCGAGGCCGGGCTGCCCGGACTCTCCGCAGGCGGTGAGTCCGCGAACGCCGAGGCCGCTGTGGCCCCTGCCTCGCAGGAACAGCGCGCGCAAGGCGCCGCACAGTCCGCCGCAGAGACTGCTGGTCGCGTCGACGAGCCCGAGCAGGGCTCCGGCGAGGATGCCCAGCGCCGGCCGGCCGAGGCCGCGGAAGGCGGTCGCGGCGAGCAAGGCGACGGCGAGGGCCAGGCGTCCGACGACGGCCAGCGGGAGCAGTCCCGCCAGGGCCGCCGCAACCGTGGCCGCAACAAGAACCGGCGCGGCGAGAACGGCCAGGGCGGCGAGAACGGCCAGCGCGACCAGAACGGCCAGCGGGGCGAGAACGGCCAGCGCGGCGAGAACGGCCAGCAGGCCGACGCCGACGCACAGCCGAATCAGAACCAGCAGAAGCAGTCCCAGAACCAGCAGAAGCAGGGCGGCCAGCAGAACCAGCGCCAGAACCAGGGCGGCCAGCAGGCGCAGGAAGACGAGCGCGGCGGACGGGGTCGCTACCGCGACCGCAAGCGTCGTGGCGGCGGGAACGACGACGTCGAGCCGGAGATCCTCGAGGACGACGTGCTCATCCCGGTCGCCGGCATCCTCGATGTGCTCGACAACTACGCGTTCGTGCGCACCAGCGGCTACCTGCCCGGCCCGAGCGACGTGTACGTCTCGCTCGGCCAGGTCAAGAAGTACAACCTCCGCAAGGGCGACGCCGTCGTGGGCGCGATCCGCCAGCCCCGCGAGGGCGAGAACAGCGGTCGCCAGAAGTACAACGCGCTCGTCAAGGTGGACTCCATCAACGGGCAGACGATCGATGACGCGCAGAACCGCGTCGAGTTCGGCAAGCTCACGCCGCTGTACCCGCAGGAGCGGCTGCGTCTGGAGACCGAGCCCACGAAGCTCACGCAGCGCATCATCGACCTCGTCGCCCCGATCGGAAAGGGTCAGCGCGGCCTGATCGTCGCGCCGCCCAAGGCGGGCAAGACGATCGTGATGCAGCAGATCGCCAACGCGATCACCACGAACAACCCCGAGGTGCACCTCATGGTGGTGCTGGTGGACGAGCGACCCGAAGAGGTCACCGACATGCAGCGCACGGTTAAGGGCGAGGTCATCGCGTCCACGTTCGACCGTCCGGCCGAAGACCACACGACAGTCGCCGAGCTGGCCATCGAGCGCGCCAAGCGCCTCGTGGAGCTCGGACACGACGTCGTCGTGCTGCTCGACTCGATCACGCGCCTCAGCAGGGCGTACAACCTCGCCGCGCCGGCGTCGGGTCGCATCCTCTCCGGCGGTGTGGACGCTTCGGCGCTGTACCCGCCGAAGCGCTTCTTCGGCGCTGCCCGCAACATCGAGCACGGTGGCTCGCTGACCATTCTGGCCACGGCGCTCATCGAGACCGGATCCAAGATGGACGAGGTGATCTTCGAGGAGTTCAAGGGCACGGGCAACTCGGAGCTGCGCCTGTCGCGACAGCTCGCCGACAAGCGCATCTTCCCGGCCGTCGACGTCAACGCATCCGGTACGCGCCGCGAAGAGATGCTGATGAGCGCCGACGAGGTGAAGATCACCTGGAAGCTGCGCCGCGCGCTCGCCGGTCTCGACCAGCAGCAGGCGCTCGAGGTGGTGCTCGGCAAGCTGAAGGAGACCAGCTCGAACGTGGAGTTCCTGGTGCAGATGCAGAAGTCGATGCCCGCGCCGGCGGTCGGCCACGGTGTCGCGCACTCGCACGCTCACGAGAACGACCACCGCTAGCTACGTCACGGATGCCCGCACCGGGCTGCCGCCGCGTCGGGTCCGCTTGTCGCCGAGAGGCTCGTTTGTCCACGTGGACAAGCGGACCGATCGGCACGAAGCGGACCCGGCGGGGTGAGGCAGAACGGGCGGGCATCCGCCGTTGACGCATCCGCAACGACCACAGGACGACGACGTGTTCGATTCCATCCAATCCCTGCTCGACGAGTACGAGGCCCTTCAGGAGCAGCTCGCCGATCCCGCCGTGCACGCGGATGCCGCGCGCGCCAAGAAGCTCAACCGCAGGTACGCCGAGCTCAGCCAGATCAAGGCGGCGTACGAGCAGTGGAAGCGGCAGGGCGACGACCTGGATGCCGCGCGCGAGCTCGCGAAGGAAGACGCGGCCTTCGCCGACGAGGTCCCCGGGCTCGAGGAGTCGCTGGCCGCAGCGCAGGAGAAGCTGCGGCGTCTGCTCATCCCGAGGGATCCCGACGACGGACGCGACGTCATCATGGAGATCAAGGCGGGCGCCGGGGGAGCGGAGTCTGCCCTGTTCGCAGCCGACCTGCTGCGCATGTACCTGCACTACGCGGAGTCGAAAGGCTTCAAGACCGAGATCCTCGAGCACGACGACACGGATCTCGGCGGGTACACGAACGTGCAGGTCGCGATCAAGGGCACGTCGTCGGATCCGGCCGACGGGCCGTGGGCGCACCTCAAGTACGAGGGCGGCGTGCACCGTGTGCAGCGCGTGCCGGTGACCGAGTCGCAGGGGCGCATCCAGACGTCGACGGCCGGCGTGCTGGTCTTTCCCGAGGTCGACGAACCCGAAGAGGTCGAGATCGCGCCGAACGACATCCGGGTCGACGTGTTCCGTTCGTCGGGTCCCGGCGGTCAGTCCGTGAACACGACGGACTCCGCCGTACGCATCACCCACCTGCCAACGGGCATCGTGGTGTCGATGCAGAACGAGAAGTCGCAGATCCAGAACCGCGAGGCGGCGATGCGCGTGCTGAGGGCGCGCCTGCTCGCCAAGCAGCAGGAGGAACTGGAGGCCGCGGCGTCGGACGCGCGCAAGTCGCAGATCCGCGGCATGGACCGCTCCGAGCGCATCCGCACCTACAACTTTCCCGAGAACCGCATCGCGGATCACCGCACAGGCTACAAGGCCTACAACCTCGACCAGGTGATGAACGGCGCGCTGGACCCCGTCATCGAGTCGGCCGTGCAGGCCGACGAAGAGGCACAGCTCGCCGCTCTCGGCGAGGAGTAGGGATCACCTTTCGCCATCCGCATCTCTCCACGCCCGGGTCGCTGGCGGCGACTCCCTACGCCGGTAGGTCGTCACTCGCCACGGTCGATCTCGACGACGCTTGGTAGCCTGGGCACACCGGAGGGAGGACGGCATGAAGCGCATCGCGCCATCGCTGCTGATGCTGCTCGTCGTCGTCGACACCTGGGTCAGGACCTCGATCCACGGCGAACCGACGGCAGTGACCGTCCTCGCGCTGGTGGCGCTGGTCGCCGTGCTCGCACTCTCGTGCACGGGCGTCGTTCGAGGAGTGCTGGCCGCCGTCCAAAGAGCGGACGCGACGCGCAAACGACCGCAACGGAGGATGCCGGCCCCTCGCCGGGAACCGCGGTGGGACCAGGAGTGCGTGGGAGGCCGCGGCGCACGGGCGCCCGGATTCGGTGCGGTCCCCGCTGCCGACCTCTGCTGACACAGCGCACCGCTGATCCGCTTCGTGTGACGAGCCGTCGCTCCGTCTGATCCGCTCAGGCTGGCAACGGCACAGGCCGATCATGCATCGGCTGTTCAGCTGCACTGCCTGATCCGCTGCCGGCCGATCGGCTGCACAGGCTGTTCGGCTGCACAGGCCGAGAGAGTTCGTTCACCTCTTCTCGCGGCATCAGACGGCGCGAAGCGCAGCAGCGTCGCAGCTCGGACCGATGACGCAGTCCTCACCCGTACGTCGCCATCGTCTGGAGCCCTCATGCTCGCCTCATCGCACATCCATGCCCGGCCCGTCCGACGGGCGCTGCTCGACCTCCGTCCCGTTCGCGTGATCCGACTCGCCTTCGCGGTGTTCAGACGGGACGTGAACCGGACGCGGTCGCGTCTGCTCCTGTTCTCCGGCTGGGTCTGGGTCGCGGCAGGTTCGCTGGTGGGCTTCGAGATGCTGGAGATCCTCGTCGGCGGCCTGATCGCCGTGCCCGAGGTGCTGCCCGTCGTGCTCATCGCGCTGGCGTTCGCGTGGTATTTCCGGCGTGGCATCCGACGGATGTGGTGGCGAGCCAGTGCGTGGTGGCGCCGCCGCCGTCCGCGCTGATCGGGACTGCGGTACGTCTACGGCCCCGCGTGTGACATTTCGGTGTGCTGTTGCGTCGTTCTGAGAGAGACACCCATTCAGTGAGACGTACTCGAAGGACACACACCATGAACGACGAAGCTCGCGAGCTGGAGCTGCGGCACCTGATCGACTCCATCGTCGAGGCCATAGCGGCGAAGGACATCGGCGCGCTGCGCGCGCTCTACGCGCCCGACGTCGTCTCGTTCGACGTCGAGCCTCCGCTGCAGCACGCGGGAATCGAGGCGAAGCTGAGCAACTGGGAACGCGTCTTCCAGGTGTTCGGAACGGCGGCCTACGAGGTGCGCGATCTCGCGTTCGAGGTATCGGATGAACTGGCCTTCGGGCACGGCTTCGGCCGGCTGAGCGGAACCCTCGGCAGCGGCGCACCCGTGAAGGGCATGTGAGTGCGGGCGACGTTCTGCTTCAGCAGAGTCGACGGCGACTGGCTCGTCGTCCACGACCACGTCTCCGTGCCCCTCGTCGTCGAGACCGGCAAGGGCGCCATCGACCTCGAGCCCTGATCCGGCCACGCGCCTGCGCGGACCTCAGATGTAGATGCCCGGGTCGAGCCAGGTCTCGTCGGAGTGTGTCTGGGCGAGGTGGTGCGGCGCATCCTGCCGCTTGACGCGGGCGGGGATGCCCACTAGAACCGAATCGGCGGGCGCCGACTTCACGACGACGGCGTTCGCACCCACCACGGTGCGTTCACCGATTACGATGTCGCCGAGCACCTGGGCGCCGGCGCCGATCACGACGCCGTCGCACAGCGTCGGATGCCGCTTGCCGCGACCCCGCGACTTTCCGCCGAGCGTCACGCCGTGGTAGAGCATGACGTCGTCGCCCACGACGGCCGTCTCACCGATCACGACGCCCATGCCGTGGTCGATGAAGAACCTGCGCCCGATGTGCGCCCCGGGGTGGATCTCGATGCCCGTCAGAAAGCGGGCGAACTGCGAGAGCAGGCGCGCCGGCAGCTTGAGGCCGGGTGACCGCCACCACCGATGGGCGATGCGATGCAGCCAGATGGCGTGAAGCCCGGAATAGGACAGAGCGATCTCGACGTCGCTCCTCGCGGCGGGATCGTGACGTCGCGCACCGACGATGTCCTCGCGCATCCGCGAGAGCACGGTCATCGCGACTCAGTCCTGCAGGTCCTGGTACAGCACAGTCGAGACGTAGCGCTCGCCGAAGTCGGGGATCACCACCACGATGGTCTTGCCGGCGTTCTCCTCCCGCTTCGCCACCCGCACGGCCGCCTCCACGGCCGCTCCCGAGGAGATCCCGCCGAGGATGCCCTCCTCTGCCGCCAGGCGGCGCGCCATCGCGATGGCGGCATCCGCGTTCACGTCGACCACCTCGTCGTAGATCGAGGTGTCGAGCACCTCGGGCACGAAGTTCGCGCCCAGGCCCTGGATCTTGTGTGGGCCGGGCGCCCCGCCGTTCAGGATCGGCGACTCCTCCGGCTCGACGGCGACGATGCGGATGTCGGCCTTCCGCTCCCGCAGATACCGCCCGGCTCCCGTGATGGTTCCGCCGGTTCCGATGCCGGCCACGAGCACGTCGATCTCGCCGTCGGTGTCCGACCAGATCTCCGGGCCCGTGGTCTCGTGGTGGATCTCGGGGTTGGCGGGATTGGCGAACTGCCGTGCCCAGATCGCGTTGTCGGTGCTCGACACGATCTCCTGAGCCTTCTCGACGGCGCCGCGCATGCCGTCGGGGCCAGGGGTGAGCACGACCTGTGCACCGAACGCGCGGAGCAGCACGCACCGCTCCTTGCTTGCGGTCTCCGGCATCGTGACGATCATCCGGTAGCCACGGGCTGCGGCGGCGAAGGCGAGGGCGATCCCCGTGTTGCCGCTGGTGCCCTCGACGATGGTTCCGCCCGGCTTCAGCGCGCCCGCACGCTCCGCCGCGTCGATGATGGCGACGCCGATGCGGTCCTTCACGCTGGCCGCGGGATTATAGAACTCGAGCTTGGCCAGCACGGTGGCCGCGGCGCCGTCGGTGACGCGGTTCAGCCGCACGAGCGGTGTGCCCCCGACGACCCGGGTGATGTCGGTGTAGATCTTGCCGGACATGAGCCTGCCTTTCCACAAGCGGCGCGGTGACGTGGACGGAACGGGCGGGTGACGCCCGGTTGCAGCCTATTCTTGACGCCGGGCCCGGTCACGCCTCGACCACCCGCCGGTGGCCGTCGCCCGACCGGCCATCGAACCGGCTTCGATTCCGCCGCCGTTTCCCGTGAAGGAGTCAGAGATGGCCGACGACCACGAGCCAGAGCCCGGGCGCCGGCCCGCGCGAGACGACGGGTCCGCTACCGACGACCGGTCCGCGCCCGACCACGAGCCGGCGCATGACGGCGTCCCGCTGCGGGAACTCCTCGACGAGGCGGCCGGCGCGCTCGCCGCTGCCGGCATCCAGGATCCGACGGTCGACGCCGAGCTCATCGCCGGCCATGTGCTCGGTCTGAGCCGCGGGGGAGTGCAGGCGCAGGCCGTGCTTCGCGCATCCATCACGGCGTCGGATGCGCGCCGGATGCGTGAGCTCGTCGGCAGGCGCGCCGCGCGGGAACCCCTGCAGCACCTCACGGGCAGCGCCCCGTTCCGCTCGCTCGAGCTCCTGGTCGGGCCAGGGGTGTTCGTGCCGCGGCCGGAGACCGAGCTCCTCGCGCAGCTCGCGGTCGACGCACTGCGCTCGGCCGCCGAACCGGAGCCGATCGGCGTCGACCTCGGCACGGGCAGCGGCGCGATCGCGCTCGCCATGGCGACCGAGGTGCCGCACGCCCACGTCTACGCCGTCGAACGATCGGCCGACGCCCACGCCTGGGCGCGGCGCAACGTAGAGACCGTCGGAGCGGACAACGTCCGTCTCGAGCACGGCGACCTCGCGGATGCCTTCGCCGAGCTCGACGGCCGCGTCGCCGTCGTCGCGTCCAACCCGCCCTACGTGCCAGACGACGCGATACCCCGCGACCCCGAAGTGCGCCTGTTCGACCCGCCGGCCGCCCTGTACGGCGGCCCCGACGGCCTGGATGTGGTGCGCGTGATCTCACGTCGCGCGCTGCGACTGCTGCACCCAGGCGGACTCGTCGCCATCGAGCACGGCGAGTTGCAGGGGACGCACGTGCGCGCGATCCTGGAGGCCGACGGCTGGCGCTCGCCGTCGACGCACGTCGACCTCACGCTGCGCGACAGGGTGACGACCGCCCTGCGGTGAT
>NZ_DASZVF010000006.1:0-11141 GCF_035547335.1 Humibacter sp.
AGCAGGAATGCCGAGATCGCGCCGGCGGCGCACCGCGGCAGGTACCGCTGCTTCTGCTCGGCCGTGCCGAACAGCTTCACCGGTTCAGGCACACCGATGGACTGATGGGCGGAGACGAGGGCACCGATGCTGGGATGCACCGACCCGATGAGCATGAGCGCGCGCCCGTAATAGAGCAGCGTGAGTCCGAGGCCGCCGTACTGCTCGGGGATCTTCATGCCGAACACGCCCAGCTCGGCCAGAGACGCGATGTACTCGTCGGGGATGCGCGCTTCCCGCTCGATGCGCGCGCCGTCGAACGTCACGCACACTTCGCGCAGCCGCGCGAGGAACTCCTCACCGCGAGCGACATCGTGTTCATCCCCACGAGGATGCGGGTGGATCAGAGACAGGTCGAAGTCGCCGAGAAAGAGACCCTTGGCGAAGCTCGGCCGCACCCATTCCGTCTCCCGCGCGGCTTCAGCCGTCTCCCGGGCCGCCCTCTCGTCGACCTCGGCCGGTCTGGGCGCCGAATGTCCGTTCGCTCCCGGCTTCGCCTCTGTGCCCATTCCCGGCTTCGCCTCTGTGCGCATGTGTTGCCTCCCCCTTGAAGCCACTGCACGCGCTACTCATGCTAGGCACAGCGTCGCACCGTGGGACCAGGCCACGCGTTCGCGTGGTGGACGCCGCGAACGGCCGCGCTGCGAACGGCGAGGCACAATGGTCATGCCGCGCATGCGATGTCATCCGCCGCACAGAGGCATCGAGGCGGCGAACGAGCCGCACCACCGATCGGGGTCGAGATGCAGAACCGCTTCCAGGTGGGCGACCACGTCAGCTGGAACTCCGAGGCCTGCGAGGTCAGCGGCACCGTCATCGCCGTGCACACCACCGACTTCGACTACAAGGGCCACACGCACCGGGCGACGGAAGCCGATCCGCAGCACGAGATCGCGAGCGACACCACGGATCACGTCGCAGCACACAAGGGGGCCGCCCTCCGTCCGGCGGCGCCGTGAGCGGCCCGCTCTTCACCGTCGGGCACTCCGACCGCACGATCGAGGCCTTCCTCGACCTGCTCACGGCCGCCGGGGTCGTCTCACTCGTCGATGTTCGCAAGCTGCCCGGCTCCCGCAGCAACCCGCAGTTCGACGCGGATGCGCTCACCCCGTCGCTGGAGCAGGCGGGCATCCGGTACCGCCATGAACCGGCCCTCGGCGGACGCCGGCCGATGTCGAAGACGGTTCCGCCCGACATCAATGCGCTGTGGCGCAATCGGAGCTTCCACAACTACGCCGACCATGCATTGGGGTCGGAGTTCGCTCACGCACTCGAGCGGTTACGTGAGGAGGGTGCGCAGCATGCCACGGCAGTGATGTGCTCCGAGGCCGTGTGGTGGCGTTGCCACCGCCGCATCATCGCCGACCATGTGCTGGCGCGCGGCGACGACGTCGTGCACATCATGGCCGGGCGTCGTGTCGCTCCTGCGACCCTGACGCCTGGGGCGCTGGTGCATCCGGACGGCGTCGTGAGCTATCCGCTACCAGGCTGACGCGACCTCGGCGTGCGTGCGCAGGATGCCGTCGGTCGAGCCCTCCGGCGCCCGCCCGATCCCGCACTCCGTCGCCACGCCGAACGTCGGCACGTGCCGCAGGGCCGTGTCGATCCGCCGCTTGGCACCCGCCGCGCCGTCCTCGCGATGGACGAGTCCCAGGTACAGCTCGGTCCCCTCGCCGAGACGCAGCTCGTCGAGCGGCGCGAGGTACGCGTCGTCGTCGCGTTCGATGGGAACCGGGAGGTGGATCCACGTGATCGGGCGCGTGACGGCATCCGTCAGCATGTTGGCGTAGCGCACCAGGTTGCCGGCATCCGTTGGCTCGACGAAGTGCTTCTCCGCCACGTCGCCGTAGCACAGATGGAACCCTACCTCTACGTCTTCAGGAACCCTGGATGCCTGGTCGGCCGATCGCTCCGTGAGCCCGGCCCAGACGTCGTCTCCCCACCACGAAGCTTCACGGCCACCGCGCGGGGCCACGCCCTCGATGATCCCGAACTCCACGGCGTTGTCCCACTGGATGGCGAGGTCGTCGTGCGGGATCGCATCCAGGATCTGATCGAGCTCGTCGTACATCGCCTGCCGGTACACCGGCTCGATCGCCGCGCGCTGCTCCTCGGGGAAGTACGCGCCGACGACGGCGAGCGGGGTCGGAAGCGACACCTGGAACCGGGTGCCTGGCGCGATCATGCCGTCGTCACGGAGCCTGCGGAAGATCGCGTACGACTCGGCGGCCGCCTCCGCGTAGCCGAGCGGCGGAAACCGGATCGTCGCCGGATCCACGCCGTCCGCGACGCGCAGCGGGCGGGCATCCAGCATGCGCAGCGGAATGGGATGGTCGCCGACCCGCTCGATGCCCTCGGCCTGCCCGAGCACGTCGGGCTGGAACATGATCCAGTGGAAACGCTTGCCCGGCTCTCCGTCGGGGATGCGCTTGAGCAGCGGACCCATCAGCTCGGCGGCCGTGCGCATGGTGGTCTCGGCATCGTCGTAGTTCACACTGCCGACCAGCAGGGCGCCCTGCGGTTGTGTCGTGCCCATCTCTCGCTCCATTTCGACCCCAGGAGTCTACGGCGGACCGGTCCGGTCGGCTCGGCTCGGCTCGGGCTGGCTCGGCTCGGCCGGGCGTCAGCGCCCTGGCCGCCGAGCGGTCCGTTTGCTGCCGAGCGGTCCGCTTCCGCGCGCGCGCAACGGGACCCGCCGACAGCAAGCGGACCCGTCGCCGGCGCGGGGTCCGGGAGGTGGGTCAGCGGGCGGGGAGCCACGGGGTGGGTCAGGGACGGCAGCCGGGAGGCGGGTCAGCGGCGGGCGCGGAGCGCCGCCTCGTAGAGCGTGCGCCGGGAGAGGCCGGTGGCGGAGGCGACGGATGCCGCGGCATCCTTCAGGCTCTCGGTCGCCGTGAGCAGCAGCACCTCCTGCACGGCGGTGCCGAGATCAACGGTGCGCGCCGGTGCTCCGGCGACGACGATGACGATCTCGCCGCGCACGCCGCCATCGGCCCACTCCGCGAGCTCCTGGGCCGTGCCGCGGCGCACCTCCTCGTAGAGCTTTGTCAGCTCGCGGCAGACGACGACGGACCGGGATGCGCCGAACGCGTGCGCCATGGCGCGCAAGGACTCGGCGAGACGGTTCGGCGACTCGAAGAACACCATCGTGCGCGGCTCGTCGGCGAGCGCTGCGAGAGCGGATGCCCGCTCCCCCGTCTTGCGCGGCAGGAACCCCTCGAACGTGAAGCGGTCGGTCGGCAGCCCGGAGACGGCGAGCGCCGTGAGCACAGCGCTCGGCCCTGGCAGCGACGTGACGGGCACACCGGCCGCGATCGCCGCGACCACGAGGTGGTACCCGGGATCCGAGACCGTCGGCATGCCGGCATCCGACAGCACGAGCACGTTCGTGTCGCGGGCCTGCTCGACGAGCTCAGCCGAGCGTTCGCGCTCGTTGTGGTCGTGCAGCGCCACGAGCTTTGGACGGTTCTGCACGCCGAGTCCCTGCATCAGCCGCTGCGCCACCCTGGTGTCTTCCGCCGCGACGATCTGCGCCTGCTCGAGCGCCTCGACCAGCCGCCTGGATGCGTCGCCCAGATTGCCGATAGGCGTCCCCGCGAGGATGATCACGTGTCCAGTCATACCAGCCATAGCATTGCGGTCGTGACTGCCGCCCCCTCCACGCCAGGCCATCGAGCGGCGACCGCTGAGCCGACCGGCTCGGGACTGGACAGGTGGTTCGCACGCACCATCGACACGCCGGCGAAGCTGCGCTGGTACAGCTGGGGACTGCCTGCGCTCGTCACGCTGATTGCAGCGGTGACCCGGTTGTGGGCGCTCGGCGACCCGCACGCGCTCGTGTTCGACGAGACCTTCTACGTGAAGGATGCCTGGACGCTGATGCACAAGGGCTGGGAGGCTGCGTGGCCGTCGAACATCGACCCGCGGTTCGCGGACGGCGACGTCGACGCGTACACGAGCGACCCGGAGTTCGTGGCGCATCCGCCGTTCGGCAAGTGGCTGATCGCCGCGGGGCTCGCGGTGTTCGGCGCCCAGAACAGCGTCGGCTGGCGCATCTCGACGGCCGTGATCGGCATCCTGGCCGTCGTCGTGCTCATGCTCATCGCGAAGCGGATGTTCCGCTCCACCCTCATCGCGGCGCTCGCCGGGTTCATCATGGCGATCGACGGCAACGCGATAGTGATGAGCAGGGTCGCCATCCTGGACAACTCGGTGATGTTCCTCGCGCTGCTCGCGTTCGGCTGCGTGCTGCTCGACCGATCGTGGCAGGAGAAGCGGTTGGCCGACTGGGTGCGCAGGAACGCGGATGCCGGCCGGCCGCTCGGCTGGGGGCCGTGGCTGTGGTGGCGTCCGTGGCTGCTGGTGGCGGGCATCTTGCTCGGGCTGGATGCCGGCGTCAAGTGGTCGGGGTTCTACTTCCTGGCGTTCTTCGCCGTGTACCTCGTCGTGGTGGGCGTGCTCGCGAGGCGCAGGGCCGGCGTTCCGTTCTGGGCAGAGGGCGGCATCCTCAAGGGCGGCATCGTGTCGTTCGTGCTGCTCGTGCCGCTCACCTTCGCGACCTACGTGGGCACCTGGGCGGGCTGGCTGCTGAACCCCGGCGGGTACTACCGCGACTGGGTGCAGACGACGGCCGACGCGAAGTGGACGGGCATCCTGTCGTGGGTGCCGGACTGGGCGCAGAACCTGTGGCACTACCAGTCCGAGATGTACGGCTACTCGATCAACCTGCACACGCCGCACCCGTACCAGTCGAACCCGCTCACCTGGCTGCTCATGCTGCGGCCGACGAGCATGTACTACGTCGGCACGAAATACGGCGTCGACGGATGCACGTCGCCAGACGGATGCTCCTCCGCCATCACCGAGCTCGGCAACCCGATCATCTGGTGGGCGGGAGCGGCGGCCGTGATCTACCTCGTCTACCGCCTGATCCGGTACCGGGACTGGCGATACGGCCTCATCCTGACTGCTCTCGCCGCCGGGTACCTCCCCTGGATGCTGTACGCCGGCCGCACGATCTTCACGTTCTACTCGATCGCGTTCGCGCCCTACGCGTACCTCGCGCTCGCCGCGGTGTTCGCACTCATCGTCGGCAGGCCGACGGATGCCTCGTACCATCGTATCCGAGGACTCAGCCTGCTCGCGGTGTTCGTCATCGTCGCCGTCGCGCTGACGGTGTTCTTCTACCCGCTGTGGACGGGCATGCAGATCCCGTTCTGGTACTGGCAGATCCACATGTGGCTGCCCAACGTGGTGACGGGCATCGGCACCATCGGCTGGGTCTGATCGTCAGCCTTCCCGCCGCGAGCACCGCCGTCTCGGCCGTGAACACGGTTGGCCCGGCCGCGAACACGGCCGGCTGGGCACTGCGGAACGCGAGAACGCAACTCCTGTTCGATGTCACCGGCGGGTGGTAGTCCGTAAGGCATGAGCGAAAACGTGCCTCCCTCGAACGAACTACCCGGCAGCCATCGGGAACCGCTGGCGGGATCGACGACGCCGATCCCCGACGACGAACCGGTCGAGGCGACGCTCGTGCTGCGCCGACGGCAGCCGGTTCCCGACGAGGTGCTCGCCAACCCGCTTCCCCGCGACGAGTTCGTCGAGCGATACGGCGCAGACCCCGCCGACGTGGATGCCGTCGTCAAGGAGGCGGAGGCGGCGGGTGCTGAGGTGGTGTCGGTCGACGCGGGCGAGCGGCTCATCCGGATCAGGGCGAAGGCGAGCGTGGTGCAGCAGCTCTTCGGCACCACGCTGGAGACCGCGACGCACGAGCCTCGGGCGGGCGAGACCGTGCGGTTCCGGCAGCGCACGGGCGCGCTGACCGTCCCCGAGCCGATGCGCGACCGGGTGGTCGCCGTGCTCGGCCTGGACGACCGCCCGCAGGCGACGGCGCACTTCGTCGCCGTGCCCGCGGCGGCGGCGGCCGTGAGCTACTCCCCCGACCAGGTCGGCGAGGTCTACCGGTTCCCCGAAGGCACGGACGGCTCCGGGCGCACCGTCGCGATCGTCGAGCTGGGCGGAGGCTTCGACCAGGCCGACCTCGACGCGTACTTCTCCGGACTCGGCCTGGCCACGCCCAACGTGACGGCGGTCGGCGTCGACGGCGCGACCAACCAGCCGGGCGGGGACCCGAACGGCGCGGACGGCGAGGTGCTGCTCGACATCGAGGTGATCGGCGCCGTCGCGCCGAAAGCCGACATCGTCGTCTACTTCGCGCCCAACACCGACGCCGGATTCGTGGATGCCGTCACGCGCGCCGCGCATGCCGAGCCGACGCCCGACGCGATCAGCATCAGCTGGGGCGAGAGCGAGGACGCGTGGACCGCGCAGGCGCGCGCGGCCTTCGATGACGCGCTCGTGGATGCAGCGGGCCTCGGCGTCACCGTCACCGCGGCTGCGGGTGACGACGGAAGCTCCGACCGGGTGAACGACGGCAAGCCGCACGTCGACTTCCCGGCATCCAGTCCGCACATCCTGGCGTGCGGCGGAACGAGCCTGAACGCGAACGCGACGACCGGCAGCGTGACGTCGGAGGTGGTGTGGAATCACGGCGCGGGCAAGGGAGCGACGGGCGGCGGCGTGAGCGACGCCTTCCCCACGCCGTCGTGGCAGGAGCATGTCGGCGTGCCTGCGACGGCGGGCGGGTATCAGGGCAGGGGCGTGCCCGATGTCGCAGGCGATGCGGACCCGCAGACCGGCTACAAGGTGCGGGTGGACGGGACGGACACCGTGATCGGCGGCACGAGCGCCGTCGCGCCGTTGTGGGCCGGTCTCACCGCGCGCCTCGTGCAGGGAACCGGTTCGCGGCTCGGACTGCTGTCACTCAAGCTGTACCCGGCCGCTACCCCCACAGCGACGGCGCCAGGGTTCCGCGACATCGTGAAGGGCAGCAACGGCGCCTTCTCGGCGCGAACGGGGTGGGATGCCTGCACGGGCCTCGGCGTTCCCGACGGCACCGCGCTGCTGCAGGCGCTGAAGAGCGCCGGCTGAGCCTGTACCGCGGCTTGACTGCACCGCTGGTTGAGCCTGCACCGCTGGTTGAGTGTCGAAACCAGCCGCGACCACCCCAACGGGGTTTCGATAAGCTCAACCCGCGGCACCCAGGCTCAACCCACGGCGTCCTTGACGCCGTGTTACGTCCGCGACCGGTCGCGCCGTACCGCTCGCGTAGCGTGGCGTGGTGGCTGACCGCGAATTCGGCTTTCGCACGCGTGCGATCCATGCCGGCAACATCCCCGACCCGGTGACCGGAGCCCGCGCGCTCCCCATCTACCAGACGAGTGCGTTCGTCTTCGACGACACGGCGGATGCCGCCGCCCGCTTCGCGCTGCAGAAGTACGGCAACATCTACTCGCGCCTGGCCAACCCCACGGTCGCCAGCTTCGAGGAGCGCGTCGCCAGCCTCGAGGGCGGTCTCGGAGCCGTGGCCACGGCATCCGGTCTCTCTGCGCAGTATGTGACGTTCGCGTCGCTGGCGGGCGCGGGCGACCACATCGTCGCCTCCGCGAACCTGTACGGCGGGTCGATCACACAGCTCGACGTGACCCTGCGCCGCTTCGGTGTCGAGACCACGTTCATCCAGAGCTCGGACCCTGCCGACTACGCCGCCGCGATCACCGACAAGACCAAGCTCGTGTTCGCCGAGACCATCGCGAACCCGTCGGGCGAGATCGCCGACATCGAAGGCCTCGCGGATGCCGCCCACGCGGCCGCCGTCCCGCTCATCATCGACTCCACCATCGCGACGCCGTATCTCAACCGTCCCATCGAATGGGGCGCCGACGTCGTCGTGCACTCGGCGACGAAGTTCCTCGGCGGGCACGGCACCACGCTCGGCGGCATCGTCGTCGAGTCCGGACGGTTCGACTGGCATTCGGAGCGCTTCCCGCTCTTCTCGCAGCCGGTCTCCACCTACGGCGGCTTGCAGTGGTCGGGCAACTTCGGCGAGTACGCGTTCCTCACACGGCTGCGCGCCGAGCAGTTGCGCGACATCGGCCCGGTGCTCGCACCGCACTCCGCTTTCCTGCTCGCGCAGGGCGTCGAGACGCTGCCGTTCCGCATGCAGGCGCACGTCGACAACGCGCGCGCGGTCGCGGAGTGGCTCGAGGCCGACCCGCGCATCGAGGCGGTGCACTGGGCGGGCCTCGCGTCGCATCCGCACCACGACCGGGCGGCGAAGTATCTGCCGCTCGGCCCCGGGTCCGTGTTCACGTTCGAGGTCGAGGGCGGCCGCGCCGTCGGGCAGAAGCTCATCGAGTCGGTGAACCTGGCCAGCCACCTGGCGAACATCGGCGACGCGAAGACGCTCATCATCCATCCGGCGTCGACCACGCACGCTCAGCTGACCGAGCAGCAGCTCCTCGATGCCGGCGTGCTCCCCGGCTCCGTGCGGCTGTCCGTCGGCATCGAGGACGCTGACGACATCATCTACGATCTCGACCAGGCGCTGGCCGCAGCCACGAAGGAGGCGTGATGAGCATCATCACCGACACGCACGACGAGACGCTGGTGCAGCTGGCCAACGGGCTCAGCTGCGAACTGCCCGCGGATTCCCCCCTGGCGAAGCTGCTCAAGTCCCAGCGCACCTGGGTCGGGCCGGATGCCAAGCAGCGGCTGAAGCTGCTACGCAGCGCGAAGTCCGTGGCGATCGTCGGGGCATCCCCCAACCCGGCACGGTCGAGCTACTTCGTGGGCACGTATCTGCTGCAATCCAGCGACTACCGGGTGTACTTCGTGAATCCGAACGCGGACACGATCCTCGGCCAGCCGGCGTACAAGTCGCTGGCCGACCTTCCCGAGGTGCCCGACATCGTCGACGTGTTCCGCCGGGGCAGCGACATCCCGCAGGTGATCGACGAGGTCGTCGCCATCGGGGCTCCCACGATCTGGGTGCAGCTCGGCATCTGGAACGAGGATGCCGCCTACTACGGCGAGGAGAAGGGCCTCACCGTGGTCATGGACCGGTGCATCAAGATCGAGCACGCCCGCTTCCACGGCGGCCTGCACCTGCTGGGCTTCGACACCGGCGTCATCTCCTCGCGCAAGACCGTGCGCTGACGCCCGGGCCGCCGTCCACGCGGCGACGCGCTGGCACGTCGACGGGTCCTCGTGAGACGTCGACGGGTCCACATCCTGCCGAGCGGTCCGGAACCTGACGCGGATAAGCGGACCGGTCGGCAACGACCGGACCCGTCGTCGAATGGGGACGGTGCGGCGAGCGCCGCGACGTCGCCGTCAGCCGAGCGCGTCGAGCACGATCGGCGCACTCGGGTCGAGCACGCGCAGTTCCGGCGGCATCGGGAACGGCAGCGTGTACTCCAGGAGCGGGATGTCGATCGCACCCCAGTCGTCGCGCTTCACCCTGATCTGCTCGGGCGACACCTCGGTGATGCGCACCCGCAGCCGGCGACCGTCGGGCAGGAGGAGCTCGTACGGGTCGGCGAGGTAGCCGATGCCGAGCTCGTCCAGCGTCTCCTCCGCGGTCAGCCAGTCGACGGCATCCGTTCGCTCGCGCCCGAGCAGATCGACCACGACGAACGCCTCGCCCTCCGGCCGGATCCACCCGACGAGCTCGCGGTCGTGGCGGCGGTGTTCTATCCAGTCGGTGGGCACGGGCATCCTCCGACCCTAGCCGCGACGTTGCCGGCGGCGACAGCCCCATCGAGCGATGTCACGCCGACGCGATGATGTGGAACACGTGCCAGTGCTTGGGGCCGGCGAACGATCTGCCGTCCCTGTCCTCTTCGTCGAGCTGCAGAACCGTGAGCCCGTGCAGCAGGCGTTCCACGTCGGCGCGATCGTGCGTGTTCACATCCGGCCAGGCCGCGAAGTCGTCGTGCGGTCCGAACAGCTGCCCGGCGAACAGTCCACCGGGCAGCAGGCACTGCCGGATGCGCGCCCACAGCATCTCGAACACGTCGCCCGAACAGAACGGCAGCGAGAACCCGGCGTAGACGAGATCGGTGGCGGGAAGCGCCTCGCCGTCGAAGGATGCCAGCTCCTCGAAGCTCGCCCGGCGCACCGTGAGCCGCGCGCGATCGGCATCCGGCACGCCGTCGGTCACCCGCTCCACCACCCGGGCGTCGGCGTCGATCGCGAGCACCCGCCATCCGGCGGCGACGAGCGCCCTGGACTCGACGCCGTCGCCGCAGCCCAGGTCGATCGCCTGACCGGTCGCGGGGCCGCGCGCGTCGCGCCAGCGCACCAGGGCGGCGGCGAACGTCGGTCGCACGGCGCGACCCGCCTGGTCTGCGTAGAAGTCGGACCAGTCCATCACGCCATCACGCCGTCAGCTCGTCGGCGCCCTGCGCGACAGGTTCGGCGCTGTCGCCCGTCTGGCCGACGACGAGCAGCAGGTCCTTCTCCCGCACGATCTCGAGCGACAGCGTCCGGTAGCCGCTCTCCTCGAAGAACGCCGTCAGCGTCTCCTCCGTGCGCTCCATGATGGTTCCGCGACCCCATTCGACGTGCTCCACCTCCGCGCCGACCGCGAGTCCGTCGCCATCGGCGGCATCCTCCGCCGGCGCCTCCTCCTGTGCCACCTCATACGCGATGCCGGAGCGGCAGTTGTCGCAGTTGACGCACGGCTCGGGGAGCACCTCACCGAAATAGGCGAGCAGGTGCTGCCTGCGGCATCCGCGAGTCTCCGCGTAGGCACGCAGCATCTCCACGCGCGAGCGCTCGATGCGCCTCTGCGCCGCTTGCTCGTCGTCGTCTTCGGCGTCCGGCGAGCCCGCGAAGTACTTCTGGATGCCGAGGTCCGCCTCCCGATAGTGCAGCGTGGCCGCCGCCGGCAGTCCGTCGCGACCGGCCCTGCCGATCTCCTGGTAGTACGTGTCGATCGAATCGGGGGTGTCGGCGTGCACGACGAAACGCACATCCGGCTTGTCGATGCCCATGCCGAAGGCGCTCGTGGCGACCACGACCTGCGACTCGTCCGCCAGGAATCGCTCGTGCACCGTCTCACGTTCCCGCGCGGGCATCGCACCGTGATACCGGTCGGCACGGATGCGCGCCTCCTGCAGCGCGTCCCGGTATCTCTCCGTGGACTTGCGCGTGGCGACGTACAGCAGGCCCGGCTTCTCGAGGTCTTTCACCTG
>NZ_DASZVF010000007.1:0-67409 GCF_035547335.1 Humibacter sp.
GTCCGGTCCGCGTTCGCCGCAGTGGCACGGGGTCTCCCCGGCGATGGCGGCGCGCTCCTCCCCGGGCTGGCGATCGGAGACGTGCACGACGTGCCCGAGTCGCTGTCCGCCGACATGAAGCAGGCCAGCCTGACGCACCTCACGGCCGTCTCCGGTGCGAACTGCGCCGTCGTCGTGTCCCTCGTCGGCGTGACCGCGGGAGCGCTCGGCCTCGGCCGTGGAGTGCGAGCCGTGGCGTCGTTGACGGCGCTTGCCGGTTTCGTCGTGCTCGTGACGCCGCAGCCCAGCGTGCTGCGGGCCGCCGTCATGGCAGCGGTCATCGTCTTCGGAGGCTGGACGGGGAGACCGGAGCGAGCCGTGCCCGCGCTCTCGCTCGCCGTCGTGATCCTGCTCGCGGTCGACCCATGGCTGGCGTTGAGCTACGGCTTCGCTCTGTCGGTGCTCGCCACGGGTGCGCTCCTGCTTCTCGCACCGCCGCTGTCCGAGCGGCTATCGCACTGGATGCCGTCCCGTGTGGGTGCCCTGCTGGCCGTCCCGGTCGCCGCGCAGGTCGTCTGCCAGCCTGTGCTGCTCATGCTCAACCCGACGGTTCCGTTGTACGGCGTGCTGGCGAACCTCGTCGCCGAGCCGGCCGCTCCCGTGGCGACGGTGCTCGGACTGGCATCCTGTGTTCTCCTTCCGGTCTGGCCGGTAGCGGGTTCGGTGCTGGCCCACCTCGCCTGGCTTCCTTCCGCCTGGATCGCCGCGGTCGCCCGGGTGAGCGCCGCGCTTCCAGCGAGCGGACTCGGCTGGGTCGACGGCGTGCTCGGTGTCGTGCTGATGCTCGTGCTCGCTCTCGCCGTCATCCTGCTGGTCGCCCGGCCGGTTCGGGTCTTCGCGCGGTGGGCGCGCGTCGCGGCCCTTGCCGCAGCAGCCGCCGTCACGGTCTGCTCTCTCGCCGGCATCGCCGGCGGGCGCATCGCGCAGGCGGCAGACCGTCCGAGCAGGTGGAGCATTGCAGCATGCGACATCGGGCAGGGCGATGCCGTGCTCCTGCAGAGCAACGGCGCGCACGCGCTCGTCGACACCGGTCCCGACCCGGCGCGGCTCACCGCGTGCCTCGACGAGCTGGGGATCTCCCGCATCGACCTCCTCGTGCTGACGCACTACGACCTGGACCACGTGGGCGGTACCCAGGCCGTGATCGGGAAGGTCGGCGTCGCCATGGTGGAGCCCCCGGCGGACGAGCGGGGAGAACGACTGGACCGGCAGCTCGAGAAGGGTGGCGCGACGGTGCACATCGCGCAGACGGGCGACGGCGGGCGGCTGGGCGACGTGGCCTGGAAGGTGCTGTGGCCCGACAGCGAGCCGCACGGCATGGAGCCGGGGAACGAGCGCAGCGTCACCGTGCTCTTCTCGGGCGACGGCATCCGCTCGCTGTTCCTCGGCGATCTCGACGAACGGGCGCAGGATACCCTGCTGCGGACGGGCCGCGTTCCCCGGGTCGACGTGGTCAAGGTGGCACACCACGGATCCCGCGATCAGGCGGAGCCGCTGTACCGGCAGATCGGGGCCGCCATCGGTCTCATCTCGGTCGGCGCCGGGAACGACTACGGCCATCCCACCGCCACGGCGCTCTCCATCCTGAACCGAGCGCGGACGCTCGTCATGCGCACCGACGTGGAGGGCATGCTGATGATCAGCGGCGACGGGAAGGGCGGCCTCCGCACCTGGACGGAGCGTCATGCCGACAGGGAACAGCTGGCGAGACCCGGATGACGACGGCCGGTGCGAAGCCGAGCACTGCGTCGATCGGCGGGCGGGTCGATCCGTCACGGGATGAGAGTCGGCGGAGCCGAATAGGCTGGGCTCGCGGTATCCACGCGGTATGGAACCCGGGGGAACCGACGTCTCGCAGCGCGGAACGGAAGCCGCGCGGAACGGAAGCCGCGCTGAACGAGAGCCGCGGTGAACGAGAGCCACGGTGAACGAGAGCTACGCGGAACGGAAGCCACGCGGAACGGAAGCCGCGGGAAATGGAGTCGATGCGGTGGCGGCAAGAACGGGTGGCGGGGCGGCACGGTCGTCCGCATCGCGGTCCGGCGGCGGTTCGAGAGCGGCGGCCGGCGGATCGCGTGCTGGTGCTTCGCGATCGTCGTCCGGTCGCGGTGCCTCCGTGAAGGCGGTCATCCCGCAGCTGTCGTGGCACGAGGTGCGTCCCGCGGCCGTGGTTCTCGTCAGCGGCACCGAGACCGTGCTGGCCGAGCGTGCGATGCGCATCCTCCGCGACACTCTTCGAGACGCCGACCCGAGCCTCGAGGTCACCGACGTGGATGCCGCGGACTATGTGCCGGGAGAGCTGGCCTCGCTCGCGAGTCCGTCGTTGTTCGGCGAGCCGCGGCTGATCAGAGTCAGCGGTGCCGAACGTGCCAACGATGCGTTCGTCGACGACCTCATCGGGTACCTTCAGGCGCCCGCCGACGACACGACGCTTCTCGTGCGTCATGGTGGAGGTCAGCGCGGCAAGCGGTTCCTGGACGCCATCCGATCCGGAACGGGCGGCGGCGTCGAGGTCGTCTGCGCGGAGCTGAAGCGCGACGCCGACAAGTACGACTTCGCTCAGGCCGAGTTTCGCATGGCAGGCAAGCGCGTGACGCCCGGCGCCTTGCGCGCCGTGACGAGCGCGTTCACCGACGACCTCGCCGAGCTCGCGGCGGCGTGCCAGCAGCTCATCTCCGACGCGGGTGACGAGGTGACCGAGTCGACCGTCGACCGGTACTACGGCGGCCGGGTCGAGACGAACGCGTTCCGCGTGGCGGATGCCGCTCTGGCCGGACGCTACGGCGAGGCGCTCATCACCTTGAGGCACGCACTGGCATCCGGCGCCGACCCGGTGCCGATGGTGGCGGCGTTCGCGAGCAAACTGCGCACGATGGCGCGCCTCTACGGCGCCAGGGGCAGCTCCGCTCAGCTCGCTTCGCAGTTCGGGCTGGCGCCCTGGCAGGTCGATCGCGCCAGGCGCGACCTTCAGGGGTGGACGGAAGAGGGACTGGCGCGCAGCATCGAGGTCGTCGCCGACACGGATGCCGACGTCAAGGGCGCAGCCCGCGATCCGGAGTTCGCGCTCGAACGAATGATCGCGGTGCTGAGCGCGCGCGGCGAGATCGTGCGCAGTTGAGGTGGCGCCGGACATGAAAGAACCCCGCTCGATAACGGGGTTCTTTCACAACGGTTCGCTGGGCTCGCCGGCATCGCCTCGCTGAAGCGGCGCCGATCGAAGCAGGCCGATCGGCGTGCGGGCCGATCAGAGCGCGGAGACCTGCTTGGCGATCGCCGACTTGCGGTTGGCGGCCTGGTTCTTGTGGATGACGCCCTTGCTGACGGCCTTGTCGAGCTTCTTGCTCGCGAGGGCGAGAGCAGCGGTCGCCTTGTCCTTGTCGCCGGCCACGACGGCCTCGCGCGTGGAGCGGATGGCGGTCTTCAGCTCGCTCTTGACGGCCTTGTTGCGCTCACGCGCCTTCTCGTTCGTCTTGATGCGCTTCAGCTGCGACTTGATGTTTGCCACGGATGATCGTCTTTCGTTCGAAGTATCGAATGGGATGGGCCGCGAGACGAGAGAGGGCATCCCACGGTGTTCGTGCGGTAGAGACCACACGCAAGCCAACAGACAACGATACCAGAAGGCGTGAGGGCGGCCGAATCGGGCTGCGCGTCCGCACGGCTCTCCTCTACCGCGCGGTCGAGGGACAGAGCTGACGGTCGATCGAGGGTCAGCAGGGTGCCTCTCACGACCGATCGAGGGTCTGCGGAGTGTCTCTCTCGGACGATCGAGAGGCTCGGGCGGAGCGTCGACCTTCCGCAACCACCCGATGCGGCACGCCTCAATAGGCTGGAGAGATGAGTTCAGCATCCATCGCCATCATCGGAGCACACGTCGTCCCTGTGAAGGGTGAGGAGATCGAGAACGGCACGGTCGTCGTCGAGAACGGCGTCATCACGGCGGTCGGGAAGGACGTCGCGACGCCGCAGGGCGTTCCCGTCGTGGATGCTCGTGGGCGCTGGCTCCTGCCCGGCTTCATCGAGGCGCACGGGCACGTCGGCATCCACGAGGAGGCCAACGGCAGCGCGGGCAACGACACGAACGAGATGACGGACCCGAACACGGCGGGCGTTCGCGCGATCGACGCCATCGACATCGACGACGAGGGATTCCGCGACGCGTTGAGCGGCGGGATCACGTCGGTGGTCGTCAAGCCGGGCAGCGGCAACGTGATCGGCGGGCAGACCGTCGCGATCAAGACGTGGGGCGGTCGCACGATCGACGAGCAGGTCATCAAAGAGGCCGTCAGCGTGAAGTCCGCACTCGGCGAGAACCCGAAGCGGGTGTACGGCGAGAAGAAGCAGCTGCCGAGCACGCGACTGGGCGTGGCCTATGTGCTGCGTCAGGCGTTCGTCGAGGCGCAGAACTATGTGGCGGCGCGCGACGCGGCTGCAGCCAAAGGCGAGCCCTTCGCGCGCGACCTCGGCAAGGAGACGCTCGGCCGCGTGCTGGCCGGCGAGCTGGCGTGGGACCAGCACGTGCACCGCCACGACGACATCGCGACGGCGCTCCGGCTCGCGGACGAGTTCGGATACCGGCTCGTGATCAACCACGGAACGGAGGGGGCGAAGCTGGCGGACGTGCTCGCCGAACGGGACATCCCGGTCATCTACGGACCGCTGTTCACCTCGCGTTCCAAAGTCGAGCTGCGGGACAGGGCCATCGCCAACCTGGGTCGTCTCGCCGCGGCAGGCGTGCGGGTGGCGATCACGACGGATCACCCCGTCGTGCCCATCAACTTCCTGGTGCACCAGGCGTCGCTCGCGGTCAAGGACGGGCTCGACCCGAAGGTGGCCATCGAGGCGCTCACGTCGAACCCGGCATCGTTCCTCGGACTCGACGATCGCATCGGCGCCATCAGCCCCGGCCTGGACGGCGACCTCGTGCTGTGGTCCGGCGATCCGCTCGATGTCATGAGCCGTGCCGAGCAGGTGTTCATCTCCGGAGTCGAGGTGTACAGGTGGCGGGACGGTCGCGGCGTCGTGACCGAGAGGTCCGAGCGCTTCGACGCGTAACAGCGCGCCGACGCGGAAACCGCCGGGCGCAGTGGCGCCCGCTGTCGAGGCCGGGCGGTCGTGGCCGTCGGGAGCATCCGAAGGTTCATGGGAGAATTGCCGCACGATGTCCCCACGTGCCACGAAGGCTCTCGAGCCCGCCGCGACCGATCCCGCGCGCATCCGCAACTTCTGCATCATCGCGCACATCGACCACGGCAAGTCGACGCTCGCCGACCGCATGCTCCAGCTCACGGGCGTGGTGGAGGAACGCGCGATGCGCGCGCAGTACCTCGACCGGATGGACATCGAACGCGAGCGCGGCATCACGATCAAGAGCCAGGCCGTTCGGATGCCGTGGGAGTTTCAGGGAGACACGTACGCCCTGAACATGATCGACACCCCTGGGCACGTCGACTTCACCTACGAGGTGTCCAGATCGCTCGCGGCGTGCGAGGGCGCCATCCTGCTGGTGGATGCCGCACAGGGCATCGAAGCGCAGACGCTCGCCAACCTCTACCTGGCTCTGGAGAACGACCTCGCGATCATCCCGGTGCTGAACAAGATCGACCTGCCCGCGGCTGAGCCGGAGAAGTACGCGAAGGAGCTCGCCGACCTGATCGGCGGCGACCCCGATGACGTGCTGCGCGTGAGCGGCAAGACCGGGGCCGGCGTCGACACGCTTCTCGACCGCGTCACTGAGCTCGTTCCCGCACCGTCCGGTGTGAAGGATGCCCCGGCCCGGGCGATGATCTTCGACTCCGTCTACGACAGCTACCGCGGCGTCGTCACGTACGTGCGGATGGTCGACGGGCAGCTCACGCCGCGCGAGCGCATCCAGATGATGTCGACGAAGGCCACGCACGAACTGCTCGAGATCGGGGTGAGCTCGCCGGAACCGGTTCCGACCAAGGGGCTCGGCGTCGGCGAGGTGGGCTACCTCATCACGGGTGTCAAGGACGTTCGGCAGTCCAGGGTGGGTGACACGGTCACCAACGCGTCACGGCCGGCATCCGATCCGCTCGCGGGCTACACGGATCCGAAGCCCATGGTCTTCTCGGGCCTCTACCCGATCGACGGCAGCGACTACCCGGATCTGCGCGAGGCGCTCGACAAGCTCAAGCTCTCGGATGCCGCGCTCGTCTACGAACCGGAGACCTCGGTGGCGCTGGGGTTCGGATTCCGGTGCGGATTCCTTGGCCTGCTCCATCTGGAGATCGTCACCGAGCGGCTGGAGCGCGAGTTCGGCCTCGACCTCATCACCACGGCGCCCAGCGTGATCTACGACGTGACGACCGAGGACGGCAAGAACGTCACGGTCACCAACCCGAGCGAGTACCCGACAGGCAAGGTCAGAACCGTGAGCGAGCCGGTCGTGAAGGCGGCCATCCTCACGCCGAAGGACTACGTCGGCACCGTCATGGAGCTCTGCCAGTCGCGACGCGGGACGATGCTCGGCATGGACTATCTCGGTGAGGACCGCGTCGAGATCCGCTACTCGATGCCGCTCGGCGAGATCGTCTTCGACTTCTTCGACCAGTTGAAGAGCCGCACGCAGGGTTACGCCAGCCTCGACTACGAGCCCTCAGGCGAGCAGGAGGCCGACCTCGTGAAGGTCGACATCCTGCTGCAGGGCGAGCAGGTGGATGCCTTCAGCGCGATCGTGCACCGCGACAAGGCCTACGCATATGGCGTCATGATGACCGAGCGTCTGAAGAAGCTGATCCCGCGACAGCAGTTCGAGGTGCCGGTGCAGGCCGCGATCGGGGCGAGGATCATCGCTCGCGAGTCGATCCGCGCGATGCGCAAGGACGTTCTGGCCAAGTGCTACGGCGGTGACATCACCCGCAAGCGCAAGCTGCTCGAGAAGCAGAAAGAGGGCAAGAAGCGCATGAAGATGGTCGGCCGCGTCGAGGTTCCGCAGGAGGCGTTCATCGCCGCGCTGTCCGGCGACGTGGAGACCAAGGACAAGAAGTAAGGGCGCTGCCACGAAGTCGGGGCACCCGGGCCGGGCTGTGTCAAGCGGCGGGGCCGCGCGGCACCGTCCGCTAGACTCTTGGGGCGACAAGGGGGCTCGTCGGCGGCGGCGGTGCTTCACCCCGGATCAGGAATTCGGGCGCCGAGACCGAAGGACGAGCTCACGAAGACCATGCGACGCAGTACTTTCACCGATCAGCCGGTGACCTACGCGGCGGTGGGTGCGACGCTCTCCCACGATCTGACGCTGCATCCGCCGAAGGGCTATCGCGCGCATTCGCGCTCCATCCGGCTGGGGAGTGGCGACGATCGTTTCGCGACGTCGGCGAAGGCGCTCATGACGTGGGGTGTTCAGCGAGGCAGCGGTGTCGAGGTGACGCACGTCGACCCGGGAACCGGCGAGGAGTACGCCGGGGTGCGGTACGCGGAAGACGGCACGCCGGAGCGGCTCGAGCCGCATCACGGCACGGAGGCCGTGTTCGACGAGGACGGGCATCCGTACATCGCCAACGGCATGACGGCGGTGCTGCGCGTGCCGTTCGGCCCGTTCCACGTGAGCGCGCCCGTGCGGGTCGTCTACGTCATCGAGGAGCAGCACAAGGTCGGCTTCGGCTACGGCACCATGCACGGCCATCCGCTCTCCGGCGAGGAGTCGTTCGTGCTCGAGCAGCGCGACGACGACTCGGTGTGGCTGACCATGCGGTCGTTCTCCCGTGCAGCGGGCGGTGCGCGGGCGGCCATCGCGCCCGTCGTGCTCGCCTCGCAGGCGCAGCTCGCCAAGCGCTACCTGCGTGCCCTGCATCCCGTCACCGGTAACCCCGCCATCGGGCCGGCCGCCGCCGGCGGCGAGCCTGCGGGTGGCACAGGGGCCGCCGAGGCGGCCGTGACCGACGTGCGGGTGCATGACGCGCCGCAACTGACCGGCGGTGCCGAGACTCGCTCGCTGCTCGCCGACCGTGACACCGGCGGAGCCGAGGGTGCCGAGCACTCTTCCGATCGCTGACCCCGCGCCGCGCGACGGACTCCTTCCCTCCCACAGCGCGGCAGCATCCGCGGGAGCGGATTTCGGCGTCTACCTGCACGTGCCGTTCTGCCGGGTGCGGTGCGGCTACTGCGACTTCAACACGTACACCGCTACCGAGTTGCGCGGAGCCAGGCAGGCGGACTACGCCGAGCAGGCGGCGACCGAGGTGCGGTTCGCCTCGGACGTGCTCGAGCGTTCCGGCGTGCCCGCTCGCCAGGCGGCCACAGTGTTCTTCGGGGGCGGCACTCCCACGCTGCTGCCTTCGACGGACCTCGGCCTCATGCTGCGTTCGGTGCGCGACACGTTCGGCCTGGCCGACGGAGCAGAGGTCACGACGGAGGCGAACCCCGACAGCGTGGATGCCCGCTACCTCGACGAGCTGGCGGCCGCCGGATTCACGCGGCTCTCGTTCGGGATGCAGTCGGCGGTTCCGCACGTGCTGCGCACCCTCGAGCGCACGCATGATCCCGAGCGCGTGCCGCAGGTGGTGCGCTGGGCGAAGGACGCCGGGCTGCAGGTGAGCCTCGACCTGATCTACGGCACGCCGGGGGAGTCCCTGGCGGACTGGGCGGCATCCGTCGACGCCGCGCTGGAGTGCGAGCCCGACCATCTCTCGGCGTACGCGCTCATCGTGGAGGACGGCACCAAGCTCGCCAGGCAGATCCGCAAGGGAGAGCTGTCCCAGCCCGACGACGACCTGCAGGCCGACATGTATGAGCTCGTCGACGACCGGCTGGCCGCCGCCGGCTTCCGGTGGTACGAGGTGAGCAACTGGGCCAGGGACGAGGCCCACCGATCCCGCCACAACCTGGCGTACTGGCTCGGGCAGGACTGGTGGGGCGTCGGACCCGGAGCGCACAGCCATGTCGGCGGCGTGCGCTGGTGGAACGTCAAGCACCCCGCGGCGTACGCCCAGCGGGTGCTGGCGGGCGAGTCGCCCGCGGCCGGGAGAGAGACCCTGGATGCCGCGACCCGACAGTTCGAGGACATCCTGCTGCGCGTGCGCATCCGCGACGGCCTGCCTGCATCGTCGTTGAGCGCCGCGGGCAGGTCTGCAGTGGCGGGTCTCATCGCCGACGGCCTCGTGGACGCGAAAGCCGCCCTGCGCGGATCCGTCGAACTGACCCGGACAGGGCGGCTTCTCGCCGACGCGGTCGTGCGCCGGCTGGTCGCGTGACGACCCGCTACTTCACGAACGCAATGGTGATCGGGTAGCGGTACACCTCACCGCGGTTGGCGCGGACGGCCGCGATGATGCTGAAGATGATGTTCACCACCCACACGGCGATGAGGATCAGGAAGCCGATGAGGATGAAGGCCGTGATCCAGCCGACGATGACGCCGATGAGCATGGTGAGCTGGAAGTTGAGCGCGTTCTTCGTGTTCTCACGCACGAACGGTCCGCGGTCCTTGAGCACCAGGAAGCCGATCAGCGCGGGCAGGAACGCCAGGCTGGCGTAGGTGATGAACGAGATGATCGCGCCACCGAGGTGGATGAGCATCGACCAAGTCTTCTCACTGGTCGGGTCCATCGGTTGGGAGCTCTGCGCGTACGGGCTCTGCGGCGGCGGAGGAACGTTGGTCATGATGACTCCTTGCACGAGACGGATGAGAGCGATTCAGGTACGGCCACTCAGGGTAGGGGAGCGGCGGCGTGTCGGCCATCCGTTCCCCGGTGTGTCACCGGGGCGGACCGCCCGCCCCGGTGACCGTCGTTCGTCAGCCGAGGGAGGGAACGACAGCTGGACACGTGCGTCGGCTCACGAAGCTGAGTCGAACCGTCACTTGATGAACCGGATGGCGAACGGATAGCGGTAGCTGCCGCCGGCGTTCACCCGCACGCCGCCCACGATGGAGAAGACGACGTCGAGCACGACGAGCGCCCATCCCACGAGCGCCAGGATGATGCCGAGGATGAACCACCCTCCTCCCAGCACGAGCGGCACGAACAGGATGGCGTAGATGATGGCGGCGACGATCGCCCAGACGATCATGGCGCCGACCATCGTGATCTGGAAGTTCAGCGCCTCCTTCGCCTCCTGGCGCACGCGTTCGCCGCGCTTGCCGAACGCGAGGTAGAAGACGAGTGCCGGGATGATGGCGAGGATCGCGAGCCATCCCGTGAAGAGCGCCAGGAACGAGATGGCGCCGCCGAAGTGAGACCACATGGCGTACGTCTTGTCCTGCTCCGGCGTCAACGGTCCGGCGGGGTTCGCGTACGGCTGCGCCGGTTGCGAGCCGGGCTGCTGCGCGTATTGCGGCGGCTGCTGCCCGTATTGCGGCGGCTGCTGCGTGTACTGCGGTGGCTGCTGGCCGTATTGGGGCGGCTGCTGGGGCGGCTGCTGCGTGTACTGCGGTGGCTGCTGCGCAGGCTGCTGGTTCGGTTCAGCCGGCGGTTGGGGTGCGTTCGGATCACTCATGGCGCTGTCCCTTTCCAAGGGTGGGCAGGATCACTGTCTCGTGGGACGCACGCGCGACCACGTGCAGGGGTCACGCACGCCTTCGTGCGAGATAGCGCTAAAAGTACTGCCCGCCAGTGCGCTCTGCAATGATTCCGGCGGGCAATGACCCCGACAAGGGGCCAAGGAGCGCACGCGAGTCCGCGTGTTCGGCTCCGCGGCGCGGTTCGAGCATCCCCAGGGACAGCGGGATATGATTGGCACTCGAACACAGCGAGTGCCAACCCGATCGTTCGCGACGATCGGTGACCGGGAGGGAGTGATCGTCATGGTGTCGGATCGCAGCCTCGAGGTCCTCCGCGTGATCGTGCAGGATTACGTCGCATCCCGCGAGCCCGTCGGATCCAAGAGCATCGTCGAGCGGCACGGCTTCGGCGTCTCCGCCGCGACCATCCGCAACGACATGGCGGCGCTCGAAGAAGAGGAGCTGATCACGGCTCCGCACACGTCATCCGGCCGGGTGCCGACCGACAAGGGATACCGGCTGTTCGTCGACAGGATGTCCGAGCTCCGACCGCTCTCGAGCGCGCAGCGACAGGCCGTCGAGGTGTTCCTCGGGCAGTCGGTCGACGTGGACGACGTGCTTGCGCGCACGGTTCGTCTGCTGGCCCAGCTCACGCAGCAGGTCGCCGTCGTGCAGTACCCCTCCGTGTCGCACGCGCGCGTGCGGCACGTGGAGTTCGTGCCCCTGGCGCCCAGCCGTGTGCTGTGCGTGCTCATCGCCGACTTCGGCGTGGTGGAGCAGGGCGTGGCGGAACCGGAACAGGAGCTCGGCGAAGACGCGCTGGCCGAGTTGCGCGCGCACGTGAACGCGCGCACCGGCGGCATGCGGCTGTCGGATGCCGCCGACGTACTGCGCGAGCTGCCGGAGACGCTGCCGTCGGAACGCTGGTCCCAGCAGGCACGCGACCTTGCGGCGACCCTATGCCAGGTGATCGTGGAGCAGATCGAGTCCACCCGGCACGATCGCCTCATCATGGCAGGCGCGGCGAACCTCGTGCGCACCGAGAACGACTTCAGCGGAAGCGTCACGCCGGTGCTCGAGGCCATCGAGGAGCAGGTCGAGCTGCTCAAGCTGTTCAGCGAGATGGCCAAGGAGCAGCACGGAGTGGCGGTGCGGATCGGCAGGGAGAACGCGGTGTCGCCGTTCTCCGAGGCATCCGTCGTGACGAGCGGCTACACGGGATCCGGATACGACGTCGCCCGGCTGGGCGTGCTCGGACCCACCAGGATGGACTACTCCAACAACATGGCCGCCGTGCGCGCGGTGGCCCGCTATCTTTCCCGGCTGCTCGGCGAGTGACCCTGCCGCAGCAACGCGAAACGTCAAGTACACGATCAGGTAAGGAAACCCCCCTTCCGTGGCCGACCACTACGAAGTCCTGGGCGTCGCTCGCGACGCCAGTCCCGACGAGATCAAGAAGGCGTACCGGCGCCTGGCCCGCGAGCTGCACCCGGATGTGAACCCGAGCCCTGAGGCGTCCGAACGGTTCAAGCTCGTCACGCACGCCTACGACGTGCTGAGCGATCCGCAGCAGCGCCAGCAGTACGACCTCGGCCCCCAGCCTGGTTTCGACGGCGGTGGCTTCGGGGGATTCGGCGACATCTTCGAGACGTTCTTCGGCGGGGCGACGTCCGGTGCGCAGCGCGGGCCGCGTTCGCGGCGGGAGCGCGGGCAGGATGCGCTGCTCCGGGTCGAGGTGGACCTCGACGAGGTGATCTTCGGAGCGCACCGCGACCTGGAGGTCGACACCGCGGTCGTGTGCGAGACGTGCGGCGGCTCGTGCTGCCAGCCGGGCACCGCGCCCGTGACCTGTGACATCTGCCACGGCACGGGAAGCATCCAGCGCACCGTGCGCTCGCTGCTCGGCAATGTCATGACGTCGTCGCCCTGCGGAACCTGCCGCGGCTACGGCACCGTGATAGCCACGCCGTGCGTCACGTGCCAGGGGCAGGGACGCGTGCGGGCGCGGCGCACGGTTCCCGTCGACATCCCGGCCGGCGTTGACACAGGTCTGCGCCTGCAGATGCCGGGCAGCGGCGAGGCCGGCCCGGCCGGCGGCCCCAACGGCGACCTGTATCTGGAGATCAAGGTCCGTCATCACGACGTGTTCAGCCGCGACGGCGACGACCTGCTGTGCACGCTGACCGTCTCGATGGCGGATGCCGTGCTCGGCGCGCACACGAAGGTCAAGGCGCTCGACGGCGACATCGACCTCGAGCTGAAGCCCGGAGTGCAGAGCGCCGACGTCATCACCGTGAAGGGCAGAGGCATCACGCACCTGCGAGGAACGGGCCGGGGAGACCTCCGGGTGGGCGTGCAGGTCGTGACGCCGACCAAGCTCGACCGCAAGGAGCGAGAGCTCATCGAGCAGTTCGCCAAGCATCACAAGGCGGAGACGCCGACGCTGGCGAGGTTCCAGCAAGGGCTGTTCGCGAAGCTGCGCGACCGGTTCCTCTGACCCCAGATGGCCAACCTGTACCTGCGTGAGGATCTCGCCGACGCGACGGTCGGCGGCGAGATCGCGATCGAAGGCGCCGAGGCGAAGCACATCGTGAGCGTCAGCCGTACGCGAGCGGGCGAGGCTCTCACGGTGTCCAACGGTTGTGGGCTCGTCGTCGACGGCACGGTCACGAGCGCCGAACCGTCCAGGGTGGTGGCGCGCGTGGATGCCGTGACCCGCGTCGAGCCGCAGCGCCCCCGCCTCGTGCTGGTGCAGGCGCTGGCGAAAGGCGACAGGGACGAGCTGGCGGTGCAGGCATCCGTCGAGCTCGGGGTGGACGAGGTCGTGCCGTGGCAGGCATCCCGCTCGGTCTCCCGCTGGCAGGGCGACAAGGCGGTGAAGGGCGTGCAGCGCTGGCGCACGATCGTGCGGGAGGCGACGAAGCAGTCCATGCGCGCGTGGCTGCCCGAGGTCGCAGTTCCGGCGACGATCGCGGGGCTGACGTCGAGGGCGCGGGCGAGCCGCATGCTCGTGCTCGAGCCCGGAGCGCCGAGACGGCTGTCGGAGATCCGCGTCGACTCCGGCGACGACCGTGACCTGGTCGTCGTCGTGGGGCCGGAGGGCGGCATCGCGCCCGACGAGACGGAGAGGCTCGTGGAAGCGGGAGCCGAGGCGGTTCGGCTCGGGTCGTCGGTGCTGCGCACGTCGAGCGCGGGCCCCGCGGCGCTCGCGGTGCTCAATGTGGCGCTGGGCCGGTGGTGATGCGTCGGGCCGTGGAACCGCTCCGCGTCGCGCCGTTCTCCATAGAATGAGGGACATGACCCAGACGGAGCCCAGCGTCTTCATGCGCATCATCAACGGGGAGATCCCGGCCGATGTGGTGTACGAGGACGACCGGGTGATCGCGTTCAACGACATCGCTCCGCAGGCACCCGTCCACATCGTGGTCGTGCCGAAGACGGAGCGGTACAGCAACGTGGTGGAGCTCGCGGCGGACGACCCCGGGCTGCTGGCTCACGTCGTCGACGTGGCACGGCAGGTGGCATCCGAACGTGCAGGCGGCGAGTTCCGGCTGGTCTTCAACAACGGCGAATCTGCCGGACAGACGATCTTCCATGTGCACGCACACGTGCTCGCGGGAGATCTAGCGGAAGGAACACTTGGCTCGAAGTGATGAGACGTCGGCCGCGGCTGACGTCACCCGCGACAACGCGGAAGCCCGGCTGCACGTCGATGGCGTCGCCATGGTGCGCCTGCTGGGAGCCCAGGATCGACTGCTCACGACCATCGAGAAGCAGTACCCGCTCGTCAGCGTGCACGTGCGGGGCAACGACATCTCCATCACGGGAGACCCCGGCCAGGTGGAGGCGGCGCGCACGCTCGTCGAGGAGCTCCTCGTCATGGTGCGCGAGGGACACGAGCTGAGCCCCGTCGAGGTGGCCAGCTCCGCACGCATCATCCAGAAGGGCTCGAGCCCGGCTGACGTCTTCGGGCAGGCGATCCTCACCTCGCGAGGCAAGACGATCCGGCCCAAGACGCTCGGCCAGAAGCAGTACGTGGATGCCATCGACCAGAACACCATCGTGTTCGGCATCGGCCCTGCGGGAACCGGCAAGACGTATCTGGCGATGGCGAAGGCCGTGCAGGCGCTGCAGCGCAAAGAGGTGGACAGGATCATCCTGTCGCGTCCCGCGATCGAGGCGGGGGAGCGGCTGGGTTACCTGCCTGGCACCCTCACCGACAAGATCGATCCGTATCTGCGGCCGCTGTACGACGCTCTCAATGAGATGCTGGATCCCGAGCTCGTCCCCAAGCTCCTGGCCAGCGGCACCATCGAGGTCGCACCGCTGGCGTACATGCGAGGACGCACGCTCAACGACTCGTTCGTCGTGCTCGACGAGGCGCAGAACACCACACCCGAGCAGATGAAGATGTTCCTCACCCGTCTCGGCTTCGGATCGAAGATGGTCATCACGGGCGACATCACGCAGATCGACCTGCCGACGGCGGCCAGCGGCCTGCGGCTCGTGACCCGGGTGCTCGACGGGATCGACGACATCCACTTCTCGCGCCTGACGAGCGACGACGTTGTGCGGCACAGCCTCGTCGGCAGGATCGTGGATGCCTACACCGAGTACGACGCGCGCAAGCAGGCTGAGCACTACGAGCGCGAGCAGGCGCGCGAGTTCGCGAACCGCGCAGAACGCCGAGGCGCGACGCCGCGCGACCATCTCCCCAAACGGCGCTGACGCCCTTGCCGTCGACCGGCCATGAGAACACGACGCACCCCAGCACGAGACGCGAAGAGGACACCGTGAGCATCGAAGTCAACAACGAGTCGGCAGTCGAGGTCGACGAGGCCGCGCTGCAGCGGCTGGCCGCGTACGCCCTCGACACGATGCACGTGTCCACCGAAGCCGAACTCGCGATCCTGCTCGTCGACGAGGCCGCCATGGAGCAGCTGCACGTGCAGTGGATGGACGAGCCGGGGCCGACCGACGTGCTGAGCTTCCCCATGGACGAGTTGCGGCCGGGGACCGAGGAGGAGCCGACGCCGGCCGGGCTGCTCGGCGACGTCGTGCTGTGCCCTCAGGTGGCGGGCGCCCAGGCCGAGGCCGCAGGACACGGCCTCATGGATGAGCTCAAGCTGCTCATGGCGCACGGCATCCTCCACCTTCTCGGATTCGATCACGCCGAGCCGGAGGAGGAGCGCGAGATGTTCGCGATCCAGCGCGACATCCTGATCGGTTTCGCGGTCGCCGAACGACGACGATAGGTCGCTCATGATCGCTCTGTTCTTCGTCATCGCGGTGCTGCTGGTGGCGTTCGGCGGTCTCATGGCGGCCGTGGATGCCGCGATCACGGTGCAGTCGCGTGCCGACATCGCCGAGCTGGGACAGATTTCCCGGTTCCGGCGCTCGCTGGAGGCGATCGCGGCCGACCCCGGCGCGCACCTGAATGCCGTGAGCTTCGCGCGCATCATCGCCGAGACGACGGCCGCCGTGCTCGTCACGCTCGCCTTCGCGAGTGTGCTGTCCGAGTGGTGGCTCACGCTCATCCTGTCGGCCGCCATCATGACCGGAGCGTCGTTCGTGCTCGTGGGCACGAGCCCGCGGAGTGTGGGCAGGGCTCATGCCAAGGGCCTGCTGGTCACGACCGCGCCGCTCGTGCACGGCATCCGGGTGCTGATCGGACCTCTCGCCAGGGCCCTCGTCGAACTCGGCAACCGGGTGACGCCGTCGCGCGCCCGGTCGGCCGCCGTCGCCACAGAGGAGCAGCTGCTGAGCATCGTCGACGAGGCCGCCGAGCTCGACGTGCTCGAGGAGGACGACCGGGAGCTCATCCACTCCATCTTCGAGTTCAACGAGACGCTGGTGCGCGAGGTGATGCTTCCGCGAACCGACATGGTGACGGTGGACGCGGACGCCACTGTGTCTGCAGCCATGAGCCTCTTCCTCGCGAAGGGCGTCTCGCGCATGCCCGTCGTGGGCGACGATGTGGACGAGGTCTCAGGCATCCTCTATCTGCGCGATGTCGCGCAGCAGGCGTTCGAGCGGCCGCTCGACGTCGACGTCTCCACCATCGCGTCGCTCGCTCGCCCTGCGCTGTTCGTGCCGGAGTCGAAGAAGGTGGATGCGCTGCTGCGGCAGATGCAGCTGGAGTCGAACCATCTCGCGATGGTCGTCGACGAGTACGGCGGCATCGCGGGACTAGTGACGCTGGAGGACCTCATCGAGGAGCTCGTCGGAGACATCTCCGACGAGTACGACCACGAGGTGCCGCTCGTGGAGCCGCTGGGCGAAGACCGGTTCCGCGTCAGCGCGCGGCTGCCGGTCGACGAGCTGGGCGACCTGTTCGACATCGAGCTCGACGACGACGACGTCGATTCCGTCGGAGGGCTCCTGGCCAAAGCCCTGGGTCGGCTGCCCGTCGAGGGATCGGTGGCGACCGTTTCAGGGCTGCGGCTGACGGCCGACCGGTCAGAGGGCCGGCGCCGGCGGATCAGCACGGTGCTGGCCGAGCGCGACACGGCGCTGTTCGGCATCGCCGAGGCCTCGGGCGACGAGCAGCGCGACCGAGCGGATGCCGCTCCGCTGCAGCGGAGACCGGGCAGACATCACGAGACGGGACCCGTGCCGGTACAGAGCACCGGACAGTCGAGAGGACACGATCGATGAGCCGCGAGAAGCGACGAGACGACACGGCGGAATCGTCGGAGAGCGCGTACCGCGCGGGCTTCGTGTCGTTCGTCGGCCGGCCGAACGTGGGCAAGTCCACGCTGATGAACGCGCTGGTCGGCGAGAAGGTGGCCATCACGAGCTCCAAGCCCCAGACCACCCGCAGGGCGATCCGGGGCATCGTGAACCGGCCGGGCGGGCAGCTGATCGTGGTGGACACGCCAGGCATCCACCGGCCGCGAACGCTGCTCGGTGAACGGCTCAACGCGCTCGTCACGTCGACGCTCGGCGATGTGGATGTGATCGGCTTCTGCGTGCCCGCGGACGAGAAGGTCGGTCCCGGCGACAGGTTCATCAACGAGAGGCTCGACGATTTTCCCCGGGCCAAGAAGGTGGCGATCGTCACCAAGACGGATGCCGAATCCCGGTCCGCCGTCGCCGAGCAGCTCCTTGCCGTGTCGCAGCTGCGCCAGTGGGACACGATCATCCCGCTCTCGGCAGTGCGCCACGATCAGCTCGATCTGCTCGTGGACGAGTTGATCGCCCTGCTCCCGGTCTCGCCCCAGCTGTACCCGGACGACACGATCACCGACGAGCAGCTCGAGGACCGCATCGCCGAGTACATCCGCGAGGCCGTGCTCGAGGATGTCCGCGACGAGCTGCCGCACTCCCTCGCCGTGACGATCGACGACATCGTGGAACGCGACGACAAGCCCATCACCGAGATCTACGCCAACCTGTTCGTGGAACGCGACAGCCAGAAGGCCATCGTGATCGGCAAGGGCGGCTCCCGCCTCCGCGCGATCGGCGAGACGGCCCGAAGCCAGATCGAGCCGCTCGTCGGCAGCAGGGTGTTCCTCTCGATCCGGGTCAAGGTGGCCAAGGAGTGGCAGCGCGACCCCAAGCAGCTGGGCCGCCTCGGCTTCTGACGACGACCACTTCCGGCCGCCGGTTCCCGCGCGGGCTCAGGCGGGCGGTTCCGAGCAGGCGTCGCGGGCCCTGCGTCCGATGCGCGGCATCGGCAGAGGGATGCACGTTCATCCGTCCGAAGGATGATTCCGGCCGCTCGGCAGGGGCGCGTCGGGCCGCTCCCAGTAGCGTTGTCGGGTGATCCGTTCCATCAGCAGAGCGCAGCTCATCGTCGACATCGTCGTCGCGTGCGTGCTGCTGCTCCTCACGATCTGGAACGCGGTCGCGGAGTCGCCCTTCGGCGGCCCGATCGTGGCCGTGATCTACTGCGCGGCGCTGGCGGTGCGTCGGCTGAGCCCGGCACTCGCGGTGATCGGCGTGTGGATCGCGGCGCTGCTACAGATGGCCGTGCTCATCCCGGCGACGGGCGTCGACGTCGCGGTCCTGGGTGTCGCGTACGCCAGCGCCGCGTACGGAGGCAGAACCGTCCGTCTGGTGGGGCTGGGTTCCGCCGTGGGAGGGGGCATGCTCGCCGCCGTCTATCTCACGCTGTCGTCACGCGAGTCCTACTTCAGCCCGGTGGGTGGGGGATCGCACGTGCTGGTGACGCTGATCGCCGTCGCGATCGGCATGGTCACGCTGTTCGGGCTGAGTTGGACGGTCGGTCTGCTCGTGCGAACCGTGCGGCAGTCCCGCGAGGCGAAAGTGCAGGCCGCGGTGGCGGCGCAGCGAGCGGCGTACGAGTCGGCGGCGGAGCAGGAACGCACCCGCATCGCCCGTGACATGCACGACGTGGTCGCGCACTCGCTCGCGGTGGTCATCGCGCAGGCGGATGGCGCGCGGTACGCGGGCGCCCGGAGTCCGCAGGTGCAGTCGGATGCGCTCGGCACCATCTCCGCCACGGCACGCTCCGCACTGGCCGAGGTGCGCCTGCTGCTGACCCAGCTCCGCCAGGAGGAGACGGAGGGGCCGCAGCCGTCGCTCGACGACCTGCCCGGACTCATCGCGGGCATGCGCAGCGCGGGGCTGAGCATCGCGGAGTCCGTCAGCGGCACGCCGGTTCCGCTGCTGCAGGTGACGAGTCTCGCCGCGTACCGCGTGCTCCAGGAGGCGCTCACGAACGCGCTCAGGCACGGAGACCCGACGAAGACGGTCGGGGTCGACCTGCTGTGGGAGGAGCAGGCCCTGCACCTGAGGGTGCGCAATGCGGTGCGGCCGTCGGCGGCCGCCGAGACGGCGTCGGCCGGCCACGGGATCCCCGGAATGCGCGAGCGCGCCGCCCTCGCGGGCGGAGGCCTCAGCGCGGGCCCGACGAGCGAGGTGAGCGGCACGTACGAGGTGACGGCGGTGTTCCCGATCTCCGGGATCGGGCGGGAAGGGGAGCGGACCACATGACCGAGCGCATCCGCGTGGCTCTCGTCGACGATCAGGCGCTGTTCCGTGCCGGCGTGCGCATGCTCATCGAGTCGCAGCCCGATCTCGAGTTCGCCGGCGAGGCGGCCAACGGCCTCGAGGCCGTCGAACTCGCCTCGCGATCGGATCCGGACGTCATCCTCATGGACATCCGCATGCCGGAGCTCGACGGCGTCGCCGCGACAGCCCGGATCGTCGCGCGCAACACGGGGTCGACTCCGCGGGTTCTCGTGCTCACGACGTTCGACGTCGACGAGAGCGCGGCACGGGCAATCCAGGCCGGGGCGAGCGGATTCGTGCTCAAGGATGCCGATCCCGAGTTCCTGCTGGCCGCGATCCGCACCGTGCACGCCGGCAACGCCGTCATCGCGGCGTCGGCGACGCGCCGCCTGCTCGAGCAGTTCACGTCCCGGCAGGTGAAGCGCACGCCGCCAGAACTGGAGACCCTCACTGCTCGCGAGCGTCAGATCTTCGACCTCGCCGCGCGAGCGCTGAGCAACGGCGAGATCGCCGGCCGCGAGTACCTCTCGGAAGCGACCGTCAAGACGCACATCTCCCGGGTGCTCACGAAGCTCGGACTCCGCGACCGTGTGCAGCTGGTGGCGTACGCCTACGAGAACGGTCTCGTGGAGCGCACCGCAGGCTGATTTCGCGCGGCCGGATTATCCTGAGGTCGCATGCGAATGCCCCGCTGGGCCGACGAGGGCGACACCGCCCGTTGCCTAGCGTCGTCGGTATGCAGATCAACTCCTCCGACCTCGGGCTCGCGGCGCGTGTAGCCGGGCTCACCAAGACCTACGGTGCAGGAAGCGGCACGGTGACCGCGCTCGACGACGTCTCGGTCGGCATCCGCACGGGCGAGTTCACAGCCGTGATCGGCGCCAGCGGCTCGGGCAAGTCCACGCTCATGCATGTCATGGCCGGCCTCGACACTCCCACCAGCGGCAGAGTGTGGCTGGGGGAGACGGAACTGACATCGCTCGGCGACCGGGAGCTGACGCGCGTGCGCCGTCGGTCGGCAGGGTTCGTGTTCCAGTCGTTCAACCTGGTGCCGGTGCTCGACGTGCGCTCCAACATCCTGTTGCCTTTTGAGCTCGACGGGCACCGGCCGAGCAAGGACGAGCTGACCTGGATCGACCACCTGATCGGCACGCTCGGGCTGTCGGCGCGCACGGCGCAGCGGCCCTACGAGCTCTCCGGCGGACAGCAGCAACGGGTGGCGATCGCCAGGGCCCTCGCCACCCGGCCTGCGGTGATCTTCGCCGACGAGCCGACGGGCAATCTGGACTCGCGGACCGGGCGCGAGGTGCTCGCGCTCCTCGCCGAGGCGTCGAGCCTGCACGGGCAGAGCATCGCGATGGTCACGCACGACCCCGTCGCCGCCAGCCATGCCGATCGCATCATCATGCTCGCCGATGGGCGCATCGTTCACGATGGGGGTCGCCTCTCTGCGGCCGACGCCTCCGAGCTCATGCTTTCCGTGGAGCCGGCGCGATGACATCGGCGACACGACGCCCCGCCCTCCGCACCGGCAACGGTATTCGGGACAACGTCGCGACGCTGATGGTGTCGGGCGTCAGCGCGCTGTTCGGGGTCGCGCTCATCGAGGCGACCGCCATCGTGGCCGGAGCGGTCGCAGCCTCGCCCGGCGCATCGTCGGGCACTCTCGCCGTCGGTCTCGGCACGGTCTCGGCCGTGTTCCTCCTGCTGGCCGTGTACGTGGCCTCCGTGGTCAGGTCCAACACGTTCGCGACCGTTGTGGCCGGGCGCCGACGATCGATCGCACTGCTGCGAGTGCTGGGTGCCGAGTCGTCGAACGTGCGACGCTCGCTCGCCCGTGAGGGCCTGGTGGTCGGCGCCATCGGCGCAGTGCTCGGTTTGGTCGTCGGTGTGCTCGCGGCCTGGCTGGTCGTCGCCGTCGGCATGTCACAGGGATGGCTGCCGCGCGCCGCCTATGCACTGGCGAACCCTGCCCTCGCGGCACCCGTCGTGATCGTGGCGCTCACCACCTGGCTGGCGGCGTGGATCGGCTGCCGCAGCGTCACCGCTGTGTCGCCCCTCGAGGCCACGGCTGCGGCGGCTGCGTCGGGTTCGAACGCGCGCCCACGGCGATCTCGCGTCGCGGCGGCCGTCGTCCTCCTCGTGCTGGGCGCGGTGCTCCTGGGTCTCGGCCTGCTCGTCGGGATGCTCAGTCCGGTCGGCCTCCTCGTCGCCTTCTTCGGCGGCGTGCTGTCGTTCTCCGGCGTGATCGCCGCGGCGGGCCGGATCATGCCCCGGGTGCTCCGGCTGGTCGGCCGGTTGTTCGGCGGCTCGCCCGCGGCGCGCATCGCCACGGCCAACGCGTCGCGCTACCCCGAGCGCAGCACCAGGGCCACCATGGCGCTCGTCATCGGTGTCACACTCGTCACGACGTTCGCGGTGGCGCTCACCACCTACTACGACGCCGTCATGCTCCACCTTCCCTTGAGCCCCGAGGAGCGCGAGGCGATGGCGAGCACGATCTCCGTCACCATCGGCATCTTCTCCACCCTGGTGGGGTTCTCGGCACTGATCGCCGCGGTCGGCCTGGTCAACACGCTGACGGTGGGCATCCTGCAGCGCATCAGAGAGCTGGGTCTGCTGCGCGCACTCGGCTTCACCACGGGTCAGCTCCGGGTGATGATCCTCGTGGAGGGCGCCCAGCTCACGGTGGGCGCCCTCGTGTTCGGCCTGCTGCTCGGCGTCTTCTACGGCTGGGTGGCCGCGCAATCCCTGATGGGCGGTCTCGTCCGCGGCGTCCTGGCGCCATCGGTGCCCTGGGCCATGGTGGTGGTCGTCGCCGGCGGGGGAGTCCTGCTCACCGCGGTGTGCAGCATCGTCGCCTCGCGCAGAGCCGGCGCCGTCTCACCGGTCGTCGCACTGTCGGTGGAGTGATGGTGGACGACCCCGGAGTGACGATGGCGGGGATCCGCGGGCCGCTTCCCTAGGCTGGAAGCATGCCGCGCATCCCCGACCTGCCTGTGAACCACTTCCGCGGAGCGGATGGCGCGGCCCTCGCGTATCGCGAGACCGGCGAGGGGCGACCCGTGATCCTGATTCACGGGTTCTTCTCCACCGCCTACGTGAACTGGATTCGCTACGGTCATGCGCGGCTGCTCGCCGAAGCGGGGTTCCGCGTGATCATGCCCGACCTGCGTGCTCACGGCGGAAGCGCGAAGTCGCACGACCCGCAGGCGTATCCACGCGACGTGCTGGCCGACGACGCGTTCGCGCTGATCGACCAGTTGGGGCTGACCGAGTACGACCTGGGCGGATACTCGCTGGGCGCCCGCACGACCGTGCGCATGATGGTGCGCGGTGCAGAACCGCGGCGAGCGATCGTCGCAGGCATGGGCCTGTCCGGCATCACGGAAGTGGACAAGCGCAACGAGTTCTTCCGGCGGGTGTTCGACGGTCTCGGCAGCCATCAGCGGGGGAGCGCGGAGTGGCGTTCCGAGGCGTTCCTGCGCACGACGGGCGGTGATCCGACGGCACTCCGCCTGGTGCTGGAGACGTCGGTCGGGGCCACGGAGGCCGAGCTCGCCGACATCCTCACACCGACGCTCGTCGTGATGGGCGACGACGACCGCGGTCTCGGTTCCGGCGCCGAGCTCGCCGACGCCATGCCGCTTGCACGGTTCGTGGAGATTCCGGGCAACCACATGAGCGCCGTGACCGATCCGGCGCTCGGCACCGTCATCAGGGAGTTCCTCCTTGGCTGAGGTTCATCCGATGATCGCGGCCGTCCGTAGACGACCGCCGCGGTCAGGGTCAGACTGGTCTGGCGAACGGCGCATCCGATAGAGTTCACCCGCGGCCGATTGGTCGGATGTTTGCTCCGCACCTCGCCGCGTTCCGCATCCCGACCGATCGAAAGCAGGCAGCCTTGCGCATCGCGAACCTCTCCGGACGACTCGTGCTCCTCTCGGGCGATCGCGCGCTCGACGTCGAACGGGCCAGCGACGGCCGGTTCGAGTCGGACCCGCAGAGCGTGTACGCGCGATGGGACGAGCTCACGCGGTGGGCGGCCGATCAGGATGCCTCCCTCGGCTCCGCCTTCGAGGCGAGGGATCTCGGTCCGGCCGTTCCGCGACCTCCACAGGTGTTCGCGATCGGCCTCAACTACGCCAGCCACGCCGGGGAGTCGGGGCTCAGCGTCCCGGAGAACCCCATGGTCTTCACGAAGTTCGTCTCGAGCTTCGCGGGAGCCGAGACCGAGGTGGAGCTGACCGGAAGCACTGTCGACTGGGAGGTCGAGCTCGTCGCCGTCATCGCGGCCGGCGGCCGCGACATCGCCGAGGACGACGCCTGGAGCCACGTCGCAGGGCTCACGGTGGGGCAGGACATCAGCGACCGCACCGTGCAGTTCTGGGGAGACCCGGCGCAGTTCAGCCTCGGCAAGTCGCTCAGGGGGTTCGCCCCGATCGGACCGGCCGTTGTCACACTCGACGAGATCGATGCCGTCGCCGACCGCGACGACCTCGCCATCGGATGCACGCTGACGCGCGCCGACGGAACCACGGAGCTGCTCCAGAGCGGCCGCACCCGCGACATGATCTTCTCCGTCCCCTCGCTCATCGCGCGCCTGTCGGCTCTCGTCGAGCTGTTGCCGGGAGACGTGATCTTCACCGGAACGCCAGACGGTGTGGGGCTGGGACGGAATCCGCGCGTGTACCTGGAGGCCGGGCAGACCGTGACGAGCGAGATCGAGGCGCTGGGCAGCATCCGTCAGCACTTCGTGGCGAAGGCCTGAGGCGCGAACGGGTGTACCCTTTTCTCGTGCGCTTCGGCATGCTCCTTCTTAGCTGCCGCGACGAGGCCTAGTCTCTCGGCCTCCCTCGTCGCGGAGTTCGTTGTCGGCTGACAAGATTCGCGAGATCGAGAAGAAGAGAATCATGCAGAACACCCAGCAGCCGTCTGCGATGCCGATCCACAAATATCGGCCGTACCACGAGCAGATCAAAGTCGAGCTCCCCGACCGCACGTGGCCGGATGCCCGCATCGCCAAAGCGCCCCGGTGGTGCGCCGTCGACCTGCGCGACGGCAATCAGGCGCTGATCGACCCGATGAGCCCCGAGCGCAAGCGCATCATGTTCGACCTGCTCGTGCGCATGGGCTACAAGGAGATCGAGGTCGGCTTTCCCAGCGCGAGCCAGACGGACTTCGACTTCGTCCGCAGCCTCATCGAGACCGGCGCGATCCCCGACGACGTCACGATCCAGGTGCTGACGCAGGCGCGCGATCACCTGATCGAGCGCACGTACGAGGCGATCCGCGGCGCGAAGCAGGCGATCGTGCACCTCTACAACTCCACGAGCGTGCTGCAGCGTGCCGTCGTGTTCCGCACCGACCAGCAGGGCATCATCGACATCGCCCTGCACGGCGCGCGCAAGTGCAAGGAGCTCGAGGCCACGGTTCCCGGCACCACCATCTACTACGAGTACTCGCCGGAGAGTTACACCGGCACCGAGCTCGAGTTCGCCGCCGAGATCTGCAACCAGGTGCTCGAGGTGTTCGAGCCGACGCCGGAGCGCAAGGTCATCATCAATCTGCCGTCCACTGTCGAGATGGCCAGCCCGAACGTCTACGCGGACTCCATCGAATGGATGTCGCGTCACCTGAATCACCGCGAGAACGTCATCCTGTCGCTGCACCCGCATAACGACCGTGGCACGGCGATCGCGTCGGCCGAGCTCGGCTACATGGCCGGTGCCGACCGCATCGAGGGATGCCTGTTCGGCAACGGTGAGCGCACCGGCAACGTGGACCTGGTGGCGCTCGGCATCAACCTGTTCACGCAGGGCATCGACCCGCAGATCGACTTCAGCGACATCGACGAGGTGAAGCGCACCGCCGAGTACTGCAACCAGCTGCCGGTGCACGAGCGCAGTCCGTGGGCGGGCGACCTGGTGTTCACGGCGTTCAGCGGATCGCATCAGGACGCCATCAAGAAGGGTTTCGAGGCCATGGCGGCGCGCGCCGACGAGCAGGGCGTCGACGTCGACGAGCTCGTGTGGGCCGTTCCGTATCTGCCGGTGGATCCCAAGGATCTGGGCAGGAGCTACGAGGCCGTCATCCGGGTCAACTCGCAGTCCGGCAAGGGCGGCGTCGCCTACCTGCTCAAGTCCGACCACTCGCTCGACCTGCCGCGCAAACTGCAGATCGAGTTCTCGGGTGTCGTCCAGGCCAAGACGGATGCCGAGGGCGGCGAGGTCACGAGCGACCAGCTCTGGAGCATCTTCAGCGACGAATACCTGCCGAGCGCCGACGAGAGCGAGAAGTGGGGACGCTTCGAGGTGCAGTCGACGGCCACATCGAAAGACGAGTCGGGAACGGTGTCGCTTCGCGTGAAGCTGCGCGACGGCGACGACGTCGAGTGGACGGAGGCGAGCGGGAACGGACCGATCAACGCGTTCCTCACGCTGCTCGCCGACCGCGGCATCGAGGTGGCCCTCTACGACTATGTGGAGCACACCATGTCGGAGGGCGGCGACGCGCAGGCCGCGTCGTACGTCGAGCTCCAGGTGGGCGACCGCAGGCTGTGGGGCGTCGGGATCGACGCCGACACGGTGGCGGCATCCCTCAAAGCCGTGGTGTCCGCCGTGAACCGCGCGGTGCGCATCGGCGGGGTGGGCGAACTGGGCGAGCGCCAGCTCACCACCGTCTGAGTGACGGTCTCCGGTTCTTCCGGCATCGGCGCACCCGACACCGGGTCGCCGGCCGGGACGCACGGCGTTCGTGTCTTCTCCGGACGACCCGAAGCGTCGTTCGCCGTCCCCGAGCCGCTCAGAAGGCGACTCGGGGACGGCATCGAATCGGTGGTGTGGGTCAACGAGATCGGCGGCGTGACCGTGAGCGGGAGCCTCGGCCGAGAGCCCGTGTTCGCGAAGTGGGCTCCGCCGGGGAGCGAGCTGGATCTCGCCGCCGAGGTCGAGCGGCTGGCATGGGCGGGCCGATACATCCGGGTACCCGAAGTGGTGGAGTACAGCTCCGGGGAGGACGGCGACGTGCTCGTCACGCGGGCCATTGCCGGTGCCAACGCCGTGACGCAGAGGTGGCTGGCGGAACCGCGCCAGGCGGTGATCGCCCTCGGAGAGGGACTCCGGTCGCTTCACGAGTCGCTGCCCGTGGCGAGCTGCCCGTTCGAGTGGACCGTGAAGGCGCGCGTCGCGCGGAGCCGCGCTGAGGGCATCCGGGAACGCATCGACCTGCTCGACCGGCTGCCGCCCGCGCCCTCCGTCGACTCCCTCGTCGTGTGCCACGGCGACGCGTGCGCGCCGAACACCCTGCTGACCGACGAAGGAACGGTGGCGGGATACGTCGATGTCGGGCGGCTCGGCATCGGCGACAGGTGGGGCGACATCGCCGTCGGAGCATGGAGCACCGAGTGGAACTACGGCGAGGGATACACCGGCCTGTACTACGAGGCGTACGGGGTCGAGCCGGACGAGGAGCACATCCGCTTCTACCGGTCGTTGTGGGACGCCACCTGAGCGGTGCGCGAGGCGCTCAGTCGCGTCGCACGATGGGCACCGCGGCCGTCTCCGCCGCCACCTTGCGCCGGTAGAGCATGCGCTGCTCGGGCAGCGACAGGTCGAAGACGACGGCCAGGATGCGGATGACGGCCGTGAGGGCGAATCCCGCGATGCCGGAGACGAACAGGTCGACGCCGAATGCGTGGAGCACGACGAGGAGCACGCATCCGGCCGCCGCGGCCACCGCATAGAGCGAGCCGACGTGCATGATCGCCACGGGCAGGCCCATGATCATGTCACGCAGCACGCCGCCTCCGACGGCGGCGAACACGCCGACGAAGACCGCAGGCACGACGGGAACGCCCAGTCCGAGCGCCTTCGCCGTGCCGAACGCGCCGAACATGCCGATCACGAGGGCGTCGAGCACCACGATCAGGGAGTTGAGCCTGTGCAGAGGTCCGGCGAGCAGCATGCCGAGCAGGGATGCCGCGATCACGGTGATCAGGTACCAGTTGTTGGAGAGCATGCTCGGCCGCACCACGAGCAGCAGGTCTCTGATGAGCCCGCCGCCCAGACCCACGACGGTGCCGATGATGGCGACGCCCAACAGGTCGAGCCGGCGCTGACCCCTGAACCCCGAGGCGAAGAGCGCTCCCTGCACGCCGCCGAGCGCCACCGCGGTCAGGTCGGCCCAAAGAGGAATGGTGAAGACGGGCTCGGTCACGCTTCCATTCTTCTGCGCTGTGCGCTCCGTGGTGCACCGGCGGTGACCAGCCTCACCGCGATAATGGAGCGGTGCCCACCTATCGTGATGAAGCAGTCGTGCTGCGCACCCACAAGCTGGGCGAAGCCGACCGCATCGTGACGCTGCTCACGAGAGGCCACGGCAAGGTGCGGGCCGTCGCCAAAGGTGTCCGGCGCACGGCGTCGAAGTTCGGCGCACGGCTGGAGCCGTTCATGGTCGCGGATGTGCAGCTCTACGAGGGCCGCAGCCTCGACATCGTGAACCAGGCCGAGTCGCTCGGCGCCTATGGTGCAGAGATCGCAGGTGACTACGCGAGCTTCACGGCGGCGAACGCCATGGTCGAGACGGCCGATCGGCTGACGGAGTCGGAAGGGGCGTCGCAGCAGTACCTGCTGCTGGTCGGCGCGCTGCGATCGCTCTCCCGGCACGAGCACGATGCCTCGCTCACGCTCGACTCCTACCTGCTGCGCGCGCTCTCGCTCGCAGGCTGGGCGCCGAGCTTCGACGCGTGCGCGCGGTGCGGACGACCGGGCGAGCACACGAGCGTCGTGGTGCAGCTGGGCGGCGTGGTGTGCGACGACTGCGCCCCGAGCGGCGCACCGCGTGTCGGGCGCGTCGTCATCGACCTGCTCGCGGCGCTCGTCAAGGGCGACTGGGCGGCCGCCGAGACGACCGACCAGGGAACGAGGGCCAAAGCGAGCGGCATCGTCTCCGCCTACACGCAGTGGCACCTGGAGCGCGGACTCCGTTCTCTGCCCTACGTGTCCCGAGCAGCGGGGGAGTCGGCATGAGCCCGAAGCCGTACACGCACAAGGATGCCGTCGCGTACCGTCCGGTCGACTGGACAGGGCTCTATCCACCGCGGCTGCCGGCATCCGCCGTGCCCGACCACGTCGCGCTGGTCATGGACGGCAACGGCCGGTGGGCCAACCGGCGAGGGCTGACGCGCATCGAAGGCCACAGAGCAGGCGAGGCGTCGCTTCTCGACGTGGTGGCCGGCGCCATCCAGGTCGGCATCAAGCACCTGAGCGTGTACGCGTTCTCCACCGAGAACTGGCGCCGCTCGCCCGACGAGGTCCGATTCCTCATGGGCTTCAACCGCGACGTGCTGCACCGCAGACGCGACCAGCTCAACGAGTGGGGCGTTCGGGTGAGGTGGGCAGGGCGGCGCCCGCGCCTGTGGGCATCCGTGATCAAGGAGCTCCAGTTCGCCGAGCGACTCACTGCGGGCAACGACGTGCTCACGTTGACGATGTGCGTCAACTACGGCGGACGCACGGAGCTCGCCGACGCCGTTCGCGACATCGCGTCCGAGGTGGCAGCAGGCAGGATGCGCCCCTCGGCGATCAGCGAGAATACGATCCAGCGGCACCTGTACGTGCCCGATCTGCCCGACGTCGATCTCTTCGTGCGCAGCTCGGGGGAGCAGCGCACCAGCAACTTCATGCTCTGGCAGAGCGCGTACGCCGAGATGGTCTTCCTCGACACGCTGTGGCCCGACTTCTCGCGCACCGACCTGTGGCAGGCGATCGAGACGTACGCGGCACGCAACCGGCGCTTCGGCGGTGCCGTGGATGCGCCGACGGCCGACTCGGAATAGCGCCGAACGCTGTGCCGTTGCACCCAGGCGTGACTGATCCGATCAAGGTTGACATCTGGTCCGACGTGGCGTGCCCGTGGTGCTACATCGGAAAGCGCAAGTTCGAGGCGGGATCCGGCCTCTTCGCCGGAGCAGGCGACGGTCGAGGCGTCGAGGTCGAATACCACTCCTTCGAGCTCTCACCCGACACTCCCGTGGACTTCGAGGGGATCGAGTCGGACTACCTCGCGCAGCACAAGGGCATCAGCCAGGAGCAGGCTTCCGAGATGCTGGCCCGCGTCGGCGGCATCGCCAAGCAGGTGGGCCTCGACTACGACTTCTCCGCGATGCATCACACGAACACGGTCAAGGCGCACGAGCTCATCCACTATGCGAAGGCGCACGGCAAGCAGTCCGAGATGAAGGAACGGCTCCTCAAGGCGTACTTCGTCGAAGGCGGCCACGTCGGCCGCATCGACGATCTTGCGGAGTACGCCGCCCAGATCGGCCTGGACCGCGAGGACGCGCGCGCCGCGCTCGAGCGCAGCGACTACCTCGCGGCGGTGCGGGAAGACCAGGCCGTCGCGCAGGAGTACGGCATCGGCGGCGTCCCATTCTTCGTGATCGACGGCAAGTACGGCGTCTCAGGCGCACAGGAAGCCGCCACGTTCGCTCAGGTGCTCGAACAGGTGTGGCACGAACGCGACGAGTCCGCCGAGCCGGAGGAGGCGACGGCGTGAGCGGCCTCATACCCCTCGGCGACGCGAACGCCCTCGTCTGCGACGGCGACGTCTGCGTTCTCCCAGCAGCATCGCCCGCGGCTGACCCGGGAACCGCCGACGAGGCCGAGCAGGTCACTCCGGCTCGGTGATGTCGGCGACCGTCGCGTCGAAGCCCTTGATCAGCGCGTCCGCGTCGACGAACGCGCTGTAGCCGTGCGCGCCTGCGCCCATCGCCACCGTGCGGCCGACGATGCTGGAGTCCGCGAAGACCGGCCACGCCGTGGTCGAGCCGAACGGCGTGATGGTGCCGCGTTCGTATCCCGTGGCCTCCAGCGCGAGGTCGGCATCGGGCAGTGAGAGCTTGTTCGCCCCGACGAGGGAGCGCAGCTTCGCCCACGAGATCTTGCGTCCACCGGGAACGAGGGCGAACAGGTAGTCGCCGCTGTGCCGCTTGACGACGAGCGTCTTCACGATGTCGCCCGGCTGGATGCCGAGCAGTGCTGCCGCCTCGTGCAGAGAGCCGGCCGCCGGCCGCTCGACGATGCGGACGTCCACGCCGCGGGAGGCGGCATCCTGCAGCACTCGATCTCGTCCGTCCGCCATCGCTGTCCACCGCTCCTCTCGCTCGCCTGTTCTTTCAGGCGCAATCTGGGAGAATCATGAACGATGTCTCCCTCCGCAACCCTAAGCGCCGCGCCGCCTGAGCACGGGTCCCGCACCGACGGCCGGCTGGCCATCGGGCCGCTGTCACTCGACGTTCCGGTCGTGCTCGCCCCCATGGCGGGCATCACGAACACGGCGTTCCGGCGCCTGTGCCGCGAGTTCGGCGCCGGTCTCTACGTCAGCGAGATGATCACGTCGCGCGCGCTCGTGGAGCGCACGCCGGAGTCGATGCGGCTCATCAGGCACCACGAGAGCGAGACGCCGCGTTCCATCCAGCTCTACGGCGTCGATCCGACGACGGTGCGCGAGGCCGTCACCATGCTCGTCGCCGAGGACCGCGCGGATCACATCGACCTGAACTTCGGATGCCCGGTTCCCAAGGTCACGCGCAAGGGCGGCGGTGCCGCGCTGCCGTGGAAGGTCGACCTCTTCCGCGACATCGTGACCAGCGCCGTGCAGGCATCCGGTGAGCTGCCGCTGACCATCAAGATGCGCAAGGGCATCGACGCCGACCACCTCACGTACCTCGAGGCGGGCCGCATCGCCGAGGACGCCGGTGTCTCCTCGATCGCGCTTCACGCGCGAACGGCGAGCGAGTTCTACTCCGGCCATTCGGACTGGTCGGCGATCGCGAAGCTGAAAGAGACGGTGACGAGCGTTCCGGTGCTCGGCAACGGCGACATCTGGACGGCACAGGACGCCGTGGCGATGGTCGAGCAGACGGGCTGCGACGGTGTCGTCGTCGGTCGCGGCTGCCTGGGGCGTCCCTGGCTGTTCGGCGACCTGGCCGCCGCGTTCCGCGCACGTTCCGGGCAGCTCAGCGCCGAGGAGGCGTCCGCCGCCACCGCGCATCCCGATCTCGGCGAGGTGATGGCCGCATTCCGCAGGCATGCCGAGCTGCTCGTGGAGTTCTTCGAGAGCGAGGAGCGCGGATGCCGCGACATCCGCAAGCATGTCGCGTGGTACTTCAAGGGCTACCCGGTCGGCGGCGAGCTGCGCGCGAGGCTCGCCACCGTCGAGTCGCTGCAGCAGCTGGACGATCTGCTCGGCACGCTCGACCCCACGCTGCCGTACCCGGGCGAAGACGCGGAGGGTCCGCGCGGGCGGGCGGGAACGCCCAAGGTCCCTGCGCTGCCCGACCGATGGCTCGAGTCCCGGTCCATCGCGGCCGACCAGCACGCGCAGCTCGCCGAGGCTGAGGTGAACACGAGTGGCGGCTGATCCCGGCACCACCATGGAGGCCGACGCGGGTGCGGCGCACCACAACCGTTCGTCGGAGCAGGCGGGCTACACCGCCTTCGACCGCGAGCGCTGGCTCGCCGAGGAGCACTCGACGCGGCGCAGCGACTTCGCCCGAGACCGCGCGCGGCTGCTGCATTCCAGCGCGCTGCGCAGGCTCGCCGCGAAGACGCAGGTGCTCAGCCCGACGGCGGGCCTGGACTTCGCGCGCAACCGGCTCACGCACTCGCTCGAGGTGGCGCAGGTGGGCCGCGAGCTGGCATCCAGCCTGGGGCTCGACCCCGACGTCGTGGACACGGCGTGCCTCGCGCACGACATCGGGCATCCGCCGTTCGGGCACAACGGGGAACGCGCGCTGTCCGAATGGGCTGCAGACATCGGAGGGTTCGAAGGCAACGCGCAGACGCTGCGCCTGCTCACGAGGCTCGAGCCCAAGGTGTTCGGCTCGGATGGTCGGCCGTACGGGCTGAATCTCACGCGCGCCAGCCTCGACGCGAGCTGCAAGTATCCATGGCCGGCGTCATCCTCCGTCGCCGACCCCAGCGGTCGCGCCAAGTTCGGCTTCTACGCCGACGACGAGCCGGTCTTCCACTGGCTGCGGCAGGGCGCACCGGACCGCGTGCGCTGCATCGAGGCGCAGGTGATGGACCTCTCCGACGACATCGCGTACTCCGTGCACGACTTCGAGGACGCCGTGGTGAACGGATACATCGACGTCGCGGCGCTCGGCCGCCGGGTCGACCACGACGCGCTCGTCGGTTCGATGTACGAGTGGATCGGCGGCGAGGTCGGCCACGACGAGCTCATCGAGGCGTTCGACCGGCTGGACAGCCTGGATGTCTGGCTCGACGACTGGGACGGCTCCCGCAGAGCCCAGGGGCGGCTGAAGAATCTCACGAGCCAGCTGATCGGCCGGTTCGCGGTGTCGTCGGCGCGTGCCACCAGGGAGGCGTATCCGCAGACGAGCCTCATCCGGTTCGGTGCGGAAGTCGTCGTGCCGCGCGGCATCCAGGCCGAGATCGCCGTGCTCAAGGGCATCGTGGCGACGTTCGTGATGTCACGGAACACGAGGCAGCCCATCTACGCCAGGCAGCGGACGATGCTGTCGGAGCTTGCCGACGTGCTGCTGTCGACGGGCGAGCAGAACCTCGACCCCGGCTTCGCTGAGGACTGGCGGCAGGCGTCGGACGACGCTGAGCGTAAGCGTGCGGTGGTGGATCAGGTGGCGAGCCTCACCGACCAGTCGGCCATCGCCTGGTTCGAGCGCCTACGCCACGCGCCGCACGCCGCAGACTGAGCTGCCGCTTCCGGGGCGCAGACCCTGCGTCCACAGGCGCTTCCGACCCCCACGGGAGCGAGCTCGCGGCCGGTGGCGCGGCATCGCCCCTAGAATCAACGCCATGGCGGGCCGCATTCGACAGAGCGATGTCGAAGAGGTCAAGGCCCGCACGAACATCGCCGACATCGTCGGCGACTACGTTGCGCTGAAGTCCGCGGGCGTCGGGTCGCTGAAGGGCCTGTGCCCGTTCCACGACGAGCGGAGTCCGAGCTTCCACGTGCGGCCTCAGGTGGGGTTCTATCACTGCTTCGGCTGCGGCGAGAGCGGCGACGTCTACAGCTTCCTGCAGAAGATGGACCACGTCACGTTCGCCGAAGCGGTCGAACGGCTGGCTGCGCGCATCGGGTTCAGTCTGCACTACGAAGACGGCGGGCCCGCTGCGGCCGAGGTCGGCAACCGGGCACGGCTCATCGCCGCGAACGCGGCGGCCGAGGAGTTCTTCCGTGAGCGGCTCGGCGCCCCCGAGGCGGAGGCAGCCAGACGCTTCCTCGGCGAGCGCGGCTTCGACCCGGCCGCCGCCGAACGATTCGGCGTGGGGTTCGCGCCCAACTCGTGGGATGCCCTCGGTGCGCACCTGCGCGGCCGCGGTTTCAGCGCCGAGGAGCTTGCGGCATCCGGACTCGTCTCCACGGGCGAGCGCGGCAGCGCCTATGACAGGTTCAGGGGGCGCGTGATCTGGCCGATCCGCGATGTGACCGGCCAGACGGTTGGCTTCGGCGCCAGGCGGCTGTTCGACGACGACAAGGGTCCCAAGTATCTGAACACGCCGGAGACGGCGATCTACCACAAGGCTCAGGTGCTCTATGGCCTCGATCTCGCCAAACGCGAGATCGGGCGCTCGCATCGCGTGGTTGTCGTCGAGGGATACACCGACGTGATGGCGTGTCACCTGGCGGGAGTCGATACAGCCGTCGCCACGTGCGGAACCTCGTTCGGCGTCGACCACATCAAGGTGCTGCGCCGCGTGCTGGGCGACGACAACGGCCTCGGCGAAGTCGTCTTCACGTTCGATCCCGACGAGGCGGGCCAGAAGGCGGCGTTGCGCGCGTTCGGCGAGGAGCGGCGCTTCGCCGCGCAGACGTACGTCGCGGTCGGCCCGGAGGGTCTCGACCCGTGTGATCTCAGGCTGGCGCAGGGTGACGCGGCCGTTCGGCGCATGGTGGACACGAAGCGCCCCATGTTCGATTTCGTGATCCGGCAGGCGCTCGGCAAGTACGACCTGGAGACGGTCGAGGGGCGGGTCGCAGCACTGCGCGAGTGCGCGCCGATCGTGGCGGGCATCCGGGATGCCGCGCTTCGCCCCGGCTACACCAGGCAGCTGGCGCGCATGCTCGGCGCGGAACTGGGTGAGGTGCAGTCGGCCGTGCAGGCGGCGCTGCGGCATCCTGCAGCTCAGGGAGGACCCGGTCAGGCACGGGGCGAGACGGGGGGCCGTGACCGGCCCGGCCAGCAAGGAGTCGGCCAGCAGAGACCCGGCCAGCAGGGAGCCGGCCAGAGGCGCGCGGAGCAGGAACACGAGGCTCCGCGGGCTCCGGAGGTGAGCCTGTCGAGCATCGGCTCCGATCCTGCCACCCGGCTGGAGCGAGAGGCCCTGATGGCTGTGCTGCAGTACCCGCAGCATGTCGGCCACGAGCGCGCCGTTGCGGTGTCGCATGCCGGCTTCTCCAACGCATCGCTCGCCGTGGTCCGCGACGCGGTAGCGGCCAACGTCGATTCGTACGCGGCGCCCGGATGGCTGGAGCGCGTGGTGAACGACGTGCCGGCCCCGTTCCGGGCGCTGACGCTTCAGCTGAGCGTCGCACCCATCCCGGCACGCGATGAGGCCGGTGCGGCCGTCTTCGCGACCTCCGTGACGGCATCCATGCTCGACCGCGACCTGCTGCGCCGCAAGGCAGACGCGCTCGGCCGCTTGCAGCGCACCGACCAGTCCGACCGCGAGGCGCTGGCCGCCATCCAACGCGAGCTGGTGCAGATCGACGCCGAGCGGGCGCGACTGCGGGGCGAGTGACTTCGAGTCACAGGCCGCTCGGCTCCGGCAGCAGGGTGTCCCGGGCCGCCCTCGCCGGCGCACCCCAATAGGCTGAATGTCATGCTCGCCGGAGTCACCGCATGACCGAACAGACGTACCGTGACCCGATCGTGCTCGACGATCTCTCGGCGGAGTACCCGCCGCACGGCGCTTCGAGCGGATGCGTCGCCCTCCGCGGCATCAGCCTGCGCGTTCGACCCGACGAGGTGCTCGGCATCCTGGGCGAGAGCGGCTCGGGCAAGAGCACGCTTGCCCGCATCATCTCTGCCAGGGCCGACTCCGACGGCGCCGCCGCACCGCGCATCACGGGCGGGGATGCGACCGTGATGGGGCATTCGATCCGCAGGCTGCGTTCGCGCGCAAGGGACGAACTGACGTTCCACGTCGGCTATCTGCGACAGGATGCCGGCGCCCGACTGGATCGCGTGATGACGGTCTCCGACCTGGTCGCCGCGCCCATCTACGAGCGCGACAAGCGGTTCAGCAGGCGTGACGCGGGCCTTCGCGTGGCATCCATGCTCGACTCCGTGCAACTGCCGCTCGGCGTGCTGGACAAGTACCCGTACGAGCTCAGCAGCGGCCAGCGGCAACGAGTGGCCATCGCCCAGGCGCTCGTGCTCGGGCCGAGCGTGCTGGTCGCGGACGAGCCGACGGCGGGCATCGACGTCACGGTTCGAGACGCCGTCGTCGACCTGCTCGCGCAGCTGCACGGAGAGCACGACTTCGCCGCCGTCATCGTCAGCCACGACGCCCGCGTGCTGCGCCATGCGACGGCCACTGTCGCCGTGCTGCAGTCGGGTTCGCTCGTCGGCTACGGCACGATGGAGGACGTTTTCACGGCTCCGACCCACCCTTATGTCGCCCAGCTCGCCGAGGCTCTCAAGCTCAGCGAGTGAGCGCCGCCCGGCGGCACGCGCAGGGGCGCTTCTCGATTTGGTCGTGGCCCCCGCTTTGGTAAAGTAGGGGAGCCCCTTCACGGGGCATTCCTCCATAGCTCAATTGGCAGAGCAGCCGGCTGTTAACCGGCAGGTTCTTGGTTCGAGTCCAAGTGGGGGAGCAGCAGAAGGCTCTCATCACTCCCGATGGGAGCCTTCGTCGTTCCGGCCATCGCGCTCGGGCCGTGCTCCTCGTGCCCAGAGCCTCGAGCCTCGAGCCTCGACCCTCGCGCCCCGTGCCTCGAGCAGCGTGCCGCTGCGTCGTCCCCGCGAACGAAGTCCGGAGTCGATCGGTACCGTTGCCTGCATGTCCGATCGCGACGACATCCTCATCACACCCGACGATCTGGCTGCAGCGCTCGAAGCGGCACACTCCGGCGGCAGGCCGGTGCGCATGCTCGACGTGCGCTGGCGACTGGATCGGCCGGACGGACGCCCGCAGTACAGCGCCGGCCACCTGCCCGGCGCTGTGTACGTCGATCTTGACACGCAGCTGGCCAGGAAGGGCGAACCGCGCGAGGGCAGGCATCCGCTGCCTCCCGTCGAGCAGCTCGAGGCCGACGCGCGTCCGTGGGGCATCGACGACGGGGATCTCGTCGTGGTGTACGACGATCTGGGCAACATGTCGGCGGCTCGGGCATGGTGGCTGCTGCGGCACGGCGGCTTCGAGGGTGTGCGGATGCTCGACGGCGGCCTCCGGGCATGGATCGCCTCAGGCCGTGCGCTCGAGACCGGTGACGTGCACGTGCTCCCGGGCACGGTGTCGCTCGAGTACGGCAGCCTCCCGGTCGTCTCGATGGAGGAGGCGGGCGCGATTCCCGAGCACGGCGTGCTGCTGGATGCTCGCGCGCCCGAGCGATATCGGGGCGAAACGAAGCCGGTAGACCCGCGAGCCGGGCACATACCCGGGGCTCGGAACACGCCCACCTCCGGCAACATCGACGCAGCGGGCAGATTCCTGGCGGTGGATGACCTGAAGGCGCGGTTCCGGGAGGCGGGCGTCACGGGTGACGGGCAGGTCGCCACGTACTGCGGCTCGGGCGTCACCGCCGCGCACAACACGGCCGCGCTGATGCTCGCGGGCTTCTCCGCTGCGCTGTACCCCGGCTCATGGAGCCAGTGGTCTCAGCACGCGGACCGTCCGGCGGAGACAGGGGCGGCGCAAGGGACGTAGGCCGGAGGCGAGGATCCTCAGCTGCATCCCGTCCTCAGCGGCATTCGCGAGGCCGGTCGTCGTACTCCCCGGGGAGTAGCACGCCTCGCCGTCAGGCCGATGGGCGCTCTGAGCGCGCTGGCTAGCATGAGGAGGTGCCATACCCGCCCTGGCTGCGCACCGGGCCAGAACTCTCGCCCGGGCAACGGGCGCGCCGGTCATGGCGGGCGAGGATCTTCGCCGCGGCGCTGAGCGTGTTCGTTCAGCTCCCGGGACTCGCGTTCGCGATCGCCGGACCCTGGCACAGAACGCACACCCTGCCTGACGCGCTCGCGGTGCTGGCCGTCTGCAGCGGGATCGTGGCCGCCGCGCTGCTCCTCGTTCCGTCGAGACGAGTCGCCGTCATCGCCGTCGCTGCTCTAGCGCTCCCGTCGATCGCACTGGCACCAGGGCCCCCGATCGCAGCGCTCCCCGTCGCCTTCGCGGTGGGCAGGGCGATCGTCGCGGGCGACAGCGTGTGGGCGTGGAGCACGCTGGCCGGGATGGGGTCGGCAGGGGTCGTCTGGATCCTGGTGCGAGCAAGAGCCGACGGCGGCATCCGGCTGCTCGCCGCGACCGTCGTGCTCTGCGTTGTGGCGGCAGCGGTCACGGGCGCGAGCACGCGCAGGGAGCGCTTCAGGGCGGCGGCACGCGAGGAGAGATCGCGCCGGCGTTCGGCAGCCGAAGAGGAACGACTGCGCATCGCGCGCGAGCTGCACGACGTGATCGCGCACTCGCTGTCGCAGATCAGCGTGCAGGCCGGCGTGGGCCTGCACCTCTTCGACGACGATCCGGAAAGCGCCAGGCGCAGCCTACAGTCGATCCGCGACACGAGTGCGACGGCATTGGAGGAGGTCCGCGGCGTGCTGGGCATGCTGCGGCAGTCGGACGAGCCCGGCGCCGAGTCGGCCGTTCCCCGTCGTCCGGAACCCAACCTCGCCGCCATTCCGGCCCTCCTGGAGGAGACGCGACAGCTGGGCCTGGAGATCGTGGCGTCAGGCGACATCGCGACGGGAACAGGCACGGGCGGTCGTGCCGTCTCCGTGGCGACACAGAACGCGGCCTACCGCATCGTTCAGGAGTCGCTCACGAACGTGCGACGCCACGCGGCGGCGTCCACCGTCGACGTGGAGGTGACCGCGTCGGACGACGCGGTCGACATCCGGATCGAGAATGCGGCGTCGGCGTACGACGCGGCGGGGCGCGGCCTTGGCGATCGCGCCGAACCGGATGCCGAACAGGGGAGCGCGACGCGGGTGCCGGGACGCGGCATCCTCGGGATGCGCGAACGCGCCGCCGCGCTGGGCGGCACACTTGAGGCTGGTCCCACGCCGAACGGTGGCTTCCGCGTGGTGGCGCGGCTTCCGCTGACACCGTCGGCCGGTACAGGAAGGGGTTGGACATGATCCGCGTCGTGCTCGCCGACGACCAGCAGCTGGTGCGCGCGGGATTCCGCTCGCTCCTCGACCACGAGCCGGACGTCACGGTCGTGGGCGAGGCGTCGACGGGCAGAGAGGCCGTCGAGCTCGTGCGACGGGAGCGTCCCGATGTCGTGCTCATGGACATCCGGATGCCGGACGGCGACGGCCTCTGGGCCACGGCCCAGATCGCCGCCGACGAGGCGCTTGCCGAGGTGCACGTCGTGATCGTGACCACGTTCGAGCTCGACGAGTACGTGTCGGAGGCGATCAGGGCAGGAGCGAGCGGATTCCTCGTGAAAGACACCGATCCGGTGGAGCTCATCCGCTCGGTTCGCGTCGCGGCGGCGGGGGAGGCGCTGCTGTCGCCCGGGGTCACCAAACGCCTGCTCGCGCGCCTCGCGGCGTCCCCTCGTCCGGAAGTCACGGCGTCGGTGCTGGAGCCGCTCACCGAGCGTGAGCGCGAGGTGCTGGCGCTCGTCGCGGAAGGCCTCAGCAACGCCGAGATCGGGCTGCGGCTGTTCATGAGCCCGCTCACCGCGAAGACGCACGTGTCGCGCATCCTCACCAAGCTCAGTGCGCGCGACCGCGTGCATCTCGTCGTGATCGCCTACGAGTCAGGACTGGTGACGCCCGGTCGGTTCTGACGCCGCGCGCGTCAGGAGCACGCGATGCCCTTGCGCTGCTCCAGATGGAGCAGTCGGATTCCTCCCGCCGGCGGACGCGCCGGAGATCGATCAACAAGAACCTGGAATCGGCTCGAACCGAGCCCCTTCATGAGAGAAAGGTTCTCGCATCATGTTCAGTGCACTCATCCTGTCGGCGGGTCAGTCGTCGGCCGGCGTGGCAGCGGCCGCCGCCGCGCACTGGGTCGGGCCATGGGCGGGCGGGTTCTTCCCGTTCTTCTTCATCATCCCGATCTTCTGGATCCTGGTGATCGGCCTGATCGTCTTCCTGGTGACTCATCGCCGCCGGGCGTTCTGGCGCGAACACGGCCCGTACGGGCAGTTCGGTCCGTGGCAGGCGAGCAGCAACGCCGAGGCGACGCTCGCCGAGCGGTTCGCTCAGGGTGACATCGACGAGGTGGAGTACCGCAAGCGCCTCGAAGTGCTCCGCGCCAATCGCCCGGGGCCGATGACCCGATGAACCGATGACCGGATGCCCGCCCGCTGCCGGAGCACCGGTGCGGGCGGGCGCCGGCATCGCCGGCTCTCCGTGCACAGCGCCCCAGAAGCGTCGATGCGAGCTGCGCTCAGTCCTCCAGGTGATCCACGCCGGGCAGCCAGCTCTGTCCGGGCACGCCCCAGCCGCGCTTGCGCTCCACCTTCGCGGCCGTGCGAGCGAAGCCGTCGGTCAGGCGGTCGACGTACAGCAGCCCGTCGAGGTGGTCGTACTCGTGCTGGAAGATCCTCGCCAGCCATCCGTCGGCGCGCACCTCGAACGGCTTCTGGTCGGCATCGACGGCCTGCAGGATGGCACGCGGCGAGCGGCGCAGCGGGAATCGTTCGCCCGGGAACGAGAGGCACCCTTCCGATTCGGTGTCGGCATCCGCTTCGCCGGCCGGAACGGGTGCGATCCAGAGCGTGGGGTTGATCGCTACGCCGCGGTGGCGTACCTCGCTGTCATCCGTCCAGTCGTAGACGAACAGCCTGCGGTCGACTCCGACCTGAGGACCGGCCAGGCCGACGCCTGGAGCGGCCGCCATGGTGTCGAACATGTCGCGCACCAGCTCGTGAAGTCCGGCGTCGAACTCGACGACCTCGGAGGCGGGGGAGTGCAGCACAGGATCGCCACAGATACGGATCGGAAGAACGGCCATTCGACCAGGGTATCGGCGCCGATTGCGGTTAGTGTCGTGGGGTGATCACCGATCTGGCTGCTTCGTCGAGCGACCTCTCGGCACTGCAGCCTCGCCAGTTCATCGGCATCCCGATCGCGTTGCTCGGAGCGGTCTTCCTCTCGCTCGGGGCACAGCTGCAGCACAGAGGCGTCACCAAGGTCGAGACCAACACCGACCACGACGGCCGCGGCGGTCTGAAGGTCAGACAGCTGACGCTGCTGCTCGCGAGGCCGTCATGGGTGCTCGGCACGGTGATGCTCGGCCTCGCGATCGCACTGCAGCTGACCAGCCTTGCGTTCTCCCCGCTGATCGTGGTGCAGCCGCTCGGCGCCGTCTCGCTGGTGATCACGTCGATCGTCAACGCCAGGGTGAGCGGAAACAAGCTGAACAAGCGCTCAATCCTCGCCATCTGCCTGTGCGTCGGCGGTGTCGGCGCATTCGTGCTGATCGCGGCGTTCGCCGCGAGGGAGGTGCCCGTCACCGAGAGCGATCTCATCGAGATCCTGATCGTGCTCGGCGTCGTGCTGGTGCTGTCGGCCATCGCGTTCATCGTCTTCAGGGCGAAGCTGCCTGCTCTCGGATACGTCGTCGGCGCTGGCCTCTTGTACGGCTTCGTCGCGACCCTGGCGAAATCGGTGATCGCGCGCATCGAGCAGCAGGAGTTCGACCTGCTCACGCTGTGGTGCGTTCTCGCACTCCTTGCCGCTGTCGTGCTCGGCGCGTACTTCGTGCAGAACGCGTACGCCTCCGGGCCGCCCGACCTCGTCATCGCCGGGCTCACCGTGATCGACCCGCTCGTCGCGGTCACGATCGGCATCGTCATCCTCAACGAGGCCGCAGGCGCCGAACTGTGGCAGATGCTCGCGTTCGTCGTGCTCGGAGCTGTGGCCATCGTGGGCGTGATCCTGCTGGCGAGGGTGCACCCGGGGGTTCGGGCGTATGACGACGCGGCCGAGACCGAAACGCCCGGCGGCTAGACGCCTGCATAGACTAGGGCCTTGTATTCTCGCCCGGTCTCGGCTCCCGGTGCGACTATCGTGCCGCGCTCCCATCGGCATGAAGAAAAGGATGGCTTCTTGACCCACTCACACGACGCGGAAGCGGAACCACCGCTTACGCCTGCGCCCGTGCGAGCGCCACTGAAGGTCCTCATCGGTGCCGACACCTTCGCGCCCGACGTGAACGGTGCCGCCCGCTTCGCGGAACGCCTCGCCGCCGGCCTCGTCGCCAGGGGACACGAGGTGCATGTCATGGCGCCGTCAGCAGGGCGCAGGCACGGCACCTGGGTGGAGGAGCACGAGGGCCAACGGATGATCATGCACCGCCTGCACAGCTGGCGCTGGCCTCCGCACCCGTGGCTGCGCTTCGCTCTTCCGTGGCGGATCAGGCAGAACAGCGCCAGAGTGCTCGACGAGGTGAAGCCCGACGTCGTGCACTTCCAGTCTCCGGTCATCGTCGGACGCGGGCTCGTGATCGAGGCGCAGAAGCGCGGCATCCGGGTCATCGGCACGAACCACCTGATGCCGGAGAACATGCTCGAGTTCTCGCTGATCCCGAAATGGCTGCAGGACTGGGCGGTCCGCATCGCCTGGAAGTCGGTTCGCCGCACGTTCTCGAGAGCCGAAGCGGTGACCACCCCGACGCATCGCGCGGCGCAGTTCCTCGAGGAGCACACCGGCCTTCGCGGCGTGTACGCGATCTCGTGCGGCATCGACGCACACAAATACACACCGTCGTTCGAGCCGCGAACGGAGAATCGCATCGTCTTCGTGGGCCGGGTCACGGGGGAGAAGCGCATCGATGTGCTCGTGCGTGCCTGCGGACTGCTCCCCGCCGATCTCGACGCCAAGCTCGAGATCGTCGGCGACGGCGACCAGAGCAAGAATCTCGAGCAGCTCGCGAGCCAGCTCGGCATCGCCGACCGGGTGACGTTCACCGGTTACGTGTCCGAGGACGAGCTTCGCGAGGCGTACACGCGCGCAACGGTGCTCGGGATGCCGTCCATCGCCGAACTGCAATCCATCGTGACGATGGAAGCCATGGCATCCGCCTTGCCCGTCGTGGCAGCCAACGCCATGGCGCTGCCGCATCTCGTGCACGACGGCCAGAACGGATACCTGTTCACCCCGGGAGATGCTCAGGATCTCGCCGACAAGCTGGAGAAGATCCTCCGTATGCCGATCGAGGAGCTCACGGCGATGAAGAAGGAGTCGCTGCGCCTCATCGCGGCTCACGACATCCAGCGCACCTTGACCACGTTCGAGTGCCTGTATCGTGGGGAAGCGGTGCCGGACGTCGCCGTCGACGACGTGGCGCCCGCCGCGGCGGACTGATCGCGGCATTCGCAAGGGGCGGTAGCTCAGCTGGTTAGAGCATCGGACTCATAATCCGCCGGTCACGGGTTCAAGTCCCGTCCGCCCTACTTTCGCTTCGATTCAGACCGTGGCATTCACACCGTGGCCAGCAGACCGGCGACGGCGTCGAGTGCGCCGGGAACGAGCCGGTAGTAGTGCCAGGTGCCGCGTTTGGTCACGGTGAGGTATCCCGCGTCGACGAGCACCTTCAGGTGGTGCGATACCGTGGGCTGGCTCAGCCGGAGGGGGCCGGTGAGATCGCACACGCATGCTTCGCTGTCTGCGTGCGCGGCCACCATCGACACCAGGCGCAGCCGGGCAGGGTCCGCCAATGCCTTCAGGGACTTGGCAAGCGACTCCGCGTTGGCGGTGTCGATCGGCTCGCGCGCGATCGGCGCGCAGCATGCCTGCAGGTCGCGGATCGGCAGGAGTTCGGTGACGGACATGACATCAGTGTCGCACATACATTGACAAGGGTCGATGTTTAATCGGAGACTGCCCCTGATCGACATCCGTCGATGGAAGGAGGGCTGACGATGAACGATTGTTGTGACCCCGAAGAGGGCTGCTGCGAGCCTGGCTGCTGCTGACCCCCTCGGCCGGCCGCCACGAAACGGTGACGGCCGGTACACACGTATTGACTGGAGGAAGCGATGACGGAGAAGCCCATCGTGCTGTTCGTCTGCGTTCACAACGCCGGTCGTTCCCAGATGGCAGCCGGCTACCTCGCTTCTTCGGCACCGGGCCGCGTGGATGTCCGCTCGGCCGGCTCACAACCAGGGGACAGGGTCAACCCGGTAGCCGCAGCAGCCATGGCCGAAGATGGTATCGACATCGCCGCCTGCAGGCCACGATTGCTCGACGTCGACGACGTGCGCGTCGCAGACATCGTGATCACCATGGGCTGTGGTGACGCGTGTCCCGTGTTTCCCGGCAAGCGCTACGAGAATTGGGATCTCGCCGACCCCGCCGGGCTGCCTCTCGAGAAGGTGCGCCCGATCCGGGACGAGATCCGCCGTCGTGTCGAGGCGCTGATCGCACAGCTTTACCCCGCATAGCAGGCCCACTACTCTCGACCCACCGGAAGGAAGGCGACATGGCGCTCATCGTGCGGCCGATGCAGGTCGACGACTGGCCCGCGGTGCAGCGGATATATCAGCAGGGCATCGACACGGGGAATGCCACGTTCGAGGCCCGGCCGCCCAGCTGGGCCGAGTTCGACGGCGCCAAGGTCGGCAGCCCGCGCCTGGTGGCCGAGCGGGACGGCCGGGTTGCCGGTTGGGTTGCCGCCTCACGAGTGTCCTCGCGCTGCGTCTACGAGGGCGTCGTCGAGCATTCCATCTATGTTGCCGAGGACGAGCGCGGCCAGGGCACCGGCCGCGCCCTGCTCGACGCGTTCGTGACGGCGGCGGAAGCCGAAGGCATCTGGACGGTGCAGTCGGGCATCTTCCCCGAGAACGAAGCAAGCCTCGCGCTGCACGCCGCCACCGGATTCCGCACGGTCGGGATCCGGCAGCGTGTCGGCAAGATGGGATACGGGCCCTATGCCGGTCAGTGGCGCGACGTGGTGATGATCGAACGACGCAGCACCATCGCGGGCCAGTAATACCGCAGGCGGGCACACGACAACCAACGGAGGCGCGGTGCGTTCATCCAAACCCATTCCCGGCAATCCATGGCCGCACGACATGCAGATCACGGTGATGGATGACTCACAGGCCCTACTGGAGCTCTTGTGGCTGCGCGAGGCGTGGGGCCTGGATCCGGTCGGCGAGGATCTTCCGCCGCGACTTGTCGACACACCGTCTCCTGTGGATGGGGCGGCCCGATCCGCTGCTCCTCTCGGTATGTGGCGAGAGAAATGGCCAGAGCTGTGGCGTGAATGTCTTCACCACAGCGCTGAACCCCTAGACCTGGACGCGCTGGAACGCTTGCATGCATCCGAACCGGGGTCGGACGAACGGGGCCGATTGCTGCGCGAGCTGGCCGGCCCATCCTGGCGCGAGGACGTGGGACCGGATGCCCTCACAGAACAGATCGCGCAATGGATGCGTAGGCTGTCCGAGCAGCACGTCCGAAGGAGTCGATTGCCTGCATCTGAGCAGCCCGAGCATGCCGCCCTGGACGCACTGATTCCGGCATGGAGATCGGGACTGACGACGATCGTGGAGATCCCGTGCCGAGGCACATACACGAGAGTCATCGGCAGCCGCGCTCTCCTCGTCACGAGCGAGACCCGGTCCGACCCGGCCCGCTATCGAGAGGCTCTTGCGGTCTTTCCGTGAATCTGTAGTTCGCCCCGATCACTCCGTAGTCGGCGTCGTCCGAGCTGCCATCCGCAGAAGGAACGATGTTCAGCCTCGTCACGGCTTCATCCTTGCACCGCAGGGCTCGACCGCATTCAGTGCTGTGGCCGCCTCCAGTTCGGGTCGGGAGGCGGCCACAGTACAGGGGGAGATATTCGGTTCTAAAGCGGTTCGGGTTCCGCCTGAATCCATCGTCGCTCACCAAGCTCAGGCGGGCGCCGATGACTGCTCAAGAGCGCCTCAGGGTTGCCTACGCCGATCACGGCTTGCGCTGGATTGGGCCTGTGCCGGCGCGGCGCCTGGCACACATTGCACCGGCGCTGCTGGTTCATGCCGGTCATGGAGATCGCTCGACGGCATCGAGCACCAGGCAGCACAGGCGATGGATGCCTGGCGCTGAGAGCACTCTCACGTGGCGGCTCGTCCCTGCGTTCCCGCTGTCTGCGTCATGGGGGTCACCTGGCACATTCCTGAAGCGGCCGCTCAGCCGAGCGGGAGCCGCTTGAGGGCCGACCAGAATCGGTCTTCTGCCCCATGAGCTGCGGAGAGAGCCGGAGGGATGAGCATGCTGCACGCGGTGATGACGCTGCGCGTCGACAAGCCTCCTTTCCTCATCGCGGTGACCGTGCTGGCGGGCGTCGGTCTGCTGATTCTTCTCGTGCGGCGGTACTCGATCCGGTCGGCAGCCGTCGCCATTGCCGTCGCCGTGCTCGGCACGGTGGTGGGCGGCGTACTCGGCTGGCTGACGAGCGATGTGTGGCAGGTCTTCGGCCTCCCGCTCACGGTCGTCACTCGCGCCTGGATCGCCTGCGGTGTCGGCGCACTGGCGGTCGCAGCGTGGAGCGTCGTGACCCGTCCATGGTGGCGGCGTGCGGTGGCTGTTGTCTGCATCCCACTGTTCCTGCTGACCTCGGCCGCCTGGATCAACGTCGATTTCGGCGCTTACCGCGACCTGACCGACGCGCTCGGCATCGACCCGTACCCCGCGCTCGCGCTGCACCATCAGTCGCGGGCGACGGCTCCTCAGAATCCGCGGCTGGGCAGTGAGTGGACCGCACCCCAAGGCCTTCCGAGGCACGGCGAGATCGGGCATGTGCAGATCCCCGCGACGCTGTCGCACTTCGCCGCGCGACCCGCGATCGTCTACCTGCCTCCCGCCGCCCTGGTGGCGCATCCGCCCACGCTTCCCGTGATCGAGATGTTTTCCGGCCAGCCAGGCACCCCGGCGGACATGACGTCCGCGGCTGGGGTCGGACGGTATCTCGACCGGTACGCCGAACGGCACCAGGGCCTCGCGCCGATCGTCGTGGTGCCGGACCAATTGAGCAGGCCCGAGCACAACCCGATGTGCGTGGACTCGCCGCTCGGCGACTCGGCGACGTACCTCACGCGAGACGTGCCCGACTGGATCCGATCCCACCTGAACGTGGGCACAACCCGCTTCTCGTGGGTCGTCGCCGGATACTCTCAGGGCGGTACGTGCTCCATGCAGTTCGGTGCGGGCGACCCGCAGCTGTTCGGCTCCATCGTGGACGTCTCAGGCGAGGTGGCGCCGACCATCGGCACCGGCACGCTCGCGCAGGGCTTCGGCGGGTCCGAATCCGCCTACCAGGATGCCAGCCCTCTCCACCTCCTGAAGGCGCACGCACCGTACGACACCTGGGCCGTCTTCGGGTACGGGACCGCCGACAGCAAGTTCGGGCCGGGCCTGCTGCGCACGGCAGCGGCAGCGAAGGCCGCTGGCATGACGGCGACGGTGATCCCCGCTGAGGGGAGCGGACACGACTGGAACACGGTGCGCACGGTCTTGTCCCGCGCTCTGCCATTGCTCTGCGACCACCTCGGGCTGGGGACGAAGTGACGGACGACACTGCTGCGGGAGAGACGAGGGCCGGCGTACTCACGCTGCGGCGCGTGCTGGACGCCGCGGTGCGCATCCCGTTTACGATCGTGTACCTCGCAACCGTGGGCTCGGGAACGATCGCCCTCTGGCTGTCGGCAGGCATGGGGATGTCCGTCAGGCGAGAGCTCGCCACCGGCTTCAAGCCCTTGGCGCTGTGGGGCCATTGGTGGAGTCCCGTGACCTCCCTGCTCGTCGCCGACGACGCCGTCGGTCTCGTGGTCGCTCTCGGCGTCGGAGCGGTCGCGCTCGGCATCAGCGAGCGCCGCATGGGCACCGCCCGCACCGTCATCGCCTTCTTCGCGACGGCGATCGCGGCCGACGTCGTCGGTGCGACGGTGCAGGCCTTGCTCGGATACGCCGGCGGCATGTGGGACGGCGGTGTGCGGGCATCTCTCGTGCTCGACCCGCTCACCGGTGTGGCCGGTGCCGTGATGACGGCGAGCGCCTTCGTGACGGCTCGAACCCGACGACGGATGCGTGTGCTCACCGTCGTCGTCACGGTGATGTTCCTGCTCTACCGCGGCGAACCCGTCGACGTGTACCGGTCGCTGGCCGTCGTGGTGGGCCTAGTGCTCGGAATCGCGCTGAGACCGGGCAGTCGTACAACGGAGTGGGCTCGCAGTTCGCATCACGAGGTGCGCGTCTTCATGGCCTCCGTCGTGGCGACGGGAGCCGCAGGACCGGTCATCGCCGCCATGTCGAGACATCCGCATGGTCTGCTCGCCCCCATCGCCATGCTTCTCGACGACGGGTCGGCCGTCGACCCTGCGGGGCTTCGCAGTTGCAGCGTGTACGCCGTCAGCCGCGCCTGCATGCACGCCATGACGCTCGAGCGAATCGGCTCGGTCGGCCCCATCGTGCTGAGCGTGCTTCCCCTCCTCGTGCTCGTCGTGGTCACCTGGGGGCTGGCGCGAGGGCGACGGTTCGCCTGGGGACTCGGCGTCGGCATGAACGTGGTGCTCGCCGTCTGCGCGGGGTATTACCTGGGATTCCTCCCGCATTCCGGCCTGCCCGGCGTCGACGCCGTACCGCACGGGGAATCCTGGGGCGTCGTCCTGACGCTCGGCGCCACCGTCGTCGCCCCGACGCTGACGGCGATCCTGCTGCTGGCGACCCGACGCAGTTTCAACGTTCCGCCGCCTCCGCGAGCGGTGCGACGCTATCTCGTCACGGTCACCGGTACGGCGCTCGCGCTCGTCGTCGTGTACATGGGCCTCGGTTGGGCGCTGCGCACCACGGCGTTCGACCGGCCCGTGAGCGTGGCGGATCTGGCGTTCGACGCCGTCGAGCGCTTCGTTCCGGTGGAGTTCCTGCACCGTGAGATCCCCGACTTCCTGCCGTCGTCGAAAGCCGGCGCGGTGTTGTACCACGGAGTGGGACCGGTGTTCTGGGCGGTCGTGGTGATCGCCGCCATCCCGCCACTGGTCGCCAGGGCCGCATCGTCGACGGCCGACGCGCAACGTGCGCGACGCATCCTCCAGACGCACGGCGGCGATCACATCGCTTTCATGTCCACCTGGCCGCTGACCTCGTATTGGTTCGGTGCGGACGGCGAAACCGCCATCGGCTACCGCCTTGTCGGCGGGGTCGCGATCACGATCGGCGCGGCCTTCGGCAGACCGGATGCCGTCGCTGACGCGATGACGGACTTCGCTCGGCACTGCGACGATCACGGCTGGACGCCGGCGTTCTACAGCGTCGACGCCGGGGACTGGGATGCGCACTTCGCGGCGATCGGCTGGGACAGGTTGGTCATCGCGGAGGAGGCGGTGATCGATGCGCGGGCCTGGTCGCCGAAAGGGCGGCGGTTTCAGGACATCCGCACGGCGGTCAACAGGGCACGCCGGGACGGGCTCGGCGTGGAGTGGACGAGCTGGACCGAGCTCTCGAGAGAGACGGCCGCGCAGATAGCTGACATCTCGGAGGAGTGGGTCGCCGGAAAGGAGCTGCCCGAGATGGGCTTCACACTCGGCGGCCTCGACGAGGTTCGCGACCGCGATGTCGCGCTCATGATCGCGCGCGCCTCGGACGGCACGGTCCAGGCCGCTACGAGCTGGATGCCCGGGTACCGTGACGGTCGCGTCGACGGCTGGACGCTGGACTTCATGCGGCGCCGAACGGACGGACCGAACGGTGTCATGGAGTACCTCATCGCGGCGACAGCCGAGCGGGCGCGCGATGACGGCCTGAGCTTCGTGAGCCTGTCCGCCGCGCCGTTGGCACGCTCTGCGCCGTCCGATGCCCGGCAGGGCACCCTCGAGAGGGTGCTCCGCCTCCTCGCGTCGTCGCTGGAGGCGATGTACGCCTTCGGCTCGCTTCTGGCATTCAAACGCAAGTTCCAGCCCGAGCTGCGGCCGCTTCTGCTGGCCTACCCGGATCCCGCTGCACTCCCCGCCATCGGACTCGCGCTCGCCCGGGCGTATCTTCCTGGATTCACCGTGCGCGACGCGGTTGCGCTGTTGCGCAGACAATGAGCGCCGACGAGGGAGGACGTCCCTAGGATCGAAGAGATGTTCGACCCGCTGGCCGTGAGCCGCCGCGGGTGTCCTTTCGTCCGCTGAAGCCGTATCGAGGTGCCATGGCAGAGTCCGCCGTGCCGGACAGCGACGCCGTGTATCGACTCGTCCGACACACGGCGCCCGCCGGGAGGTCCTCGAGCGGTCGACCAGGCACACCGGAGCCGGTGAGTTCCGGCCTTCGCGACGACTCCTGGGTGCCGGGAAGCTCCGACGTCCTCGTGACCGAGGTCACGGCTGCCGGTGCGGCGCTGCGTGACGAGCGGATCTCGCGCACGGAGTGGCCGGGCAGGGTGCACGAGCGTGAGACCGCGTCATCCGTGCGCCCGCGATGGACGTGGCGCAGTTCGCGTTCGTGGTACCCGTCGCTGCTGGCCGACGGAGTGCGCGTGGAACGCTGCTGGGACCTTGCGCTCTGCGGTGCGATCCTGCGGAGCGCCGAGGCGACGACGATGACGCCGCTTCACGGCGCGGCGCCGGCCTGGGGCGCAGAGGCGACCCCGGTCCAGGAGCCGGCAGGGCAGGCAGAGCTGTTCCGGCTCGATGAACCGTCGTCGGTTGCAGTGGAAGCCGACGAGCTCGACGAACTGCGGGCACAACTGGATGCCGTGGCATCCGTCTCGGACGACAGGGCGCGGTCGCGCCTGCGCCTGCTGCTGGCCGCGGAATCGGCGGGATCGCTGGCGGCGTCCGAGATGCGGCACGCCGGCATCCCGTGGCGTGAAGACGTCCATGACCGACTGCTGTCGAGCGCGCTCGGAACGCGGCATCCGTTCGGCGGTCGCCCGGAGCGCATGGAAGCACTGGCCGAGCAGATCCGGCGCGAACTGGATGCGCCTGCCCTGAACCCCGATTCGCCTGGCGAGCTCACCAAGGCGATGCAGCGCGCAGGCATCAACGTGACGAGTGCGCGGGCGTGGGAGCTGCGCGAGGTGCGTCACCCTGCGATGCCGGCTGTGCTGGAGTACAAGAAGCTGTCCAGGCTGCACACGGCGAACGGGTGGACGTGGCTGGCGACCTGGGTGCGCGATGGCCGGTTCCGGCCGGACTACGTTCCCGGCGGTGTGGTCACCGGGCGGTGGGCGACCAGCGGCGGCGGCGCGCTGCAGCTGCCCAAGCAAGTGCGCGCGGCCGTCGTCGCGGATCCCGGCTGGAAGCTCGTCGTGGCCGACGCAGCCCAGCTGGAGCCGCGCATCCTTGCCGGGCTCGCTCGCGACGAGCGGATGGCCGCGGCCGGCCGCGGCAGGGACCTCTACGACGGGCTCGTGGCATCCGGCATCGTCGACACGAGGCAGCACGCGAAGGTGGGGATGCTCGCCGCCATGTACGGAGGAACGACGGGCGACGGCGCGCGCGTGCTTCCGCGACTGGCGCGAGCGTTCCCGCTCGCCGTGGCGCTGGTCGCCGACGCGGCCGCGACCGGTGAACGCGGGGGAACCGTGAGCACGCTGCTCGGTCGCACCTCGCCGCCGCCGCCCGAGGAGTGGCTCGCCGCACAGCACGCGGCGTCGCTTCCGTCCTCGACGGCTGAGCAGGAGCGGCGGGCGCGCTCGCGTGCTCGCGACTGGGGGCGGTTCACACGCAACTTCATCGTGCAGGGCACAGCCGCGGAGTGGGCGCTGTGCTGGATGGCGGAGCTGCGCAACAGACTCACGTCGATCGTGGGCCAGGAGCAGGGGCTCGCTGCACCGCCGTTCGACCGCAGGCCCCACGTGGTCTACTTCCTGCACGACGAGGTCGTCGTCCACGCTCCGGCGTCCGTCGCGGACGAAACGGCCGACGCGGTCCGTCGATCGGCCGCGGAGGCCGGCCGGCTCCTCTTCGGCGACTTTCCCGTCGAGTTCCCGCTCAGCGTGGCCGTCGTGGACAGCTACGACCAGGCCAAGTGATCGGGGGACGAACGAGCGTGCCGCCGAGACGATCACGGATCCCGGTCGAGACGCGGCATATTCCGGGTGTCCGATCGGTTGGAAGACACAGCGACGGCGGGCATCATCGACTCGTCACGTCGCGCGATTCTTCACCAAAAGACACCCCGTCGGTGAACGGCCGCCGTGCCATGGAGTAGCAGAGGATAGAAGCATGACCGACACCGCAGCAGCGCCCGCGACAGATCCCGCCGAGCTCCTGGCGACGTTCCGTGAGCGGCGGGAGTACTCCGTCGTGCAACCGAACGGCAACCTCGCGCTGGTGAACACGCAGTGGATCACCGAGACGCAGCCCCAGCCCGTGTGGGGTGCCGCCGGACTCTGGTCGCCGCTGCCCGCCAGTGAATCGGGTCTCAAGGTGACGGCATCCGCTGCCGATGGCGTCGTCGTCGACGGCGAGGTCGTCGACGGCGAGGCCGTGGTGAGGGGCAAGGACACGGATGACCCGAGCACGATCGCCTTCAGCGACACCGTGACGGGAACGGTAATCGGCAACGAGGCAGGGGAGTACGCCCTGCGAGTCTGGGACACGCAGTCGGAGGGCATCCGGGAGTTCGGCTCGATCGACGCGTTCCCGTACAACCCGGAATGGGTCATCCAGGCGGTGTTCACGCCGGTTGAGGGGCTCTCGGTCGGGTTCGAGCACCTCAAAGACGAAGGCGCCACCCGTGAGATGGCGATTCCGGGGGAGATCACGTTCAGCAAGGACGGCATGGATTACAACCTCGCCGCGTTCAAGGCCGGGCGAGCGCTGCAGCTCGTGTTCTCGGATGCGACGAGCGGCGACGACACCTACTCCGTCGGCCGGTTCCTGTTCGTCGCGCCGAACCCGGACGGCAGCATCACCCTGGACTTCAACCGCGCCATCCTGCCGCCGTGCGCGTTCAGCTACGCGTTCAACTGCCCGATGCCGCCGCGGCAGAACCGGTTCGGCGTGCGCATCGAGGCGGGCGAGAAGAACGTGCTCAAGAAGGACGGGTCGCTACTGCACGAGTTCTGATCCGCACCTCCTGGGCCACGCCTGCTGACCCGCAGCGGCGCGCGCCACATCCATCACGTGCGCTGTCGGACAGATCAGGCCCGCCCCGAAATCAGGATGACCGGCCGGTCGGAGGCATATCGCCGATGAGCTCGCGCGTGTCCTGAATACGGCATGCCTGAATACGGCATGCCTGAATACGGCACGCCGGGCCTGTGCCTGGTCACCGAAGCCGTGGGTGTCAGAGCCGGCGGCATCGCATCGAGAGCCGGTGACATCGCATCGACGGCCGGCAGCGATCGTGCCGAATCAGGATGCCGGGTCCGAGCCGAGCGGGTCCGCGTCCGTCGCGCGCCGCAGGAGCTCGTAGCGTTCGCGTTCGTTGGACGTGAGCGAGGCCGCCGCGAGGAAGGACTGCCGCGCCTCAGAACGTCGGCCGAGCCGTTCCAGCAGGTCACCGCGCACGGCCGGGAGCAGAGCGTAGCCGGCCAGTGCGGCGTCCGACTGGAGCGGCTCCAGTGCCTCCAGTCCTGCGTCGGGCCCGTACGCCATACCCAGGGCAACGGCCCTGTTCAGCTCCACGACGGGTGTCGGCAGCCGGGCGACGAGCGCGTCGTAGAGGCCGGCGATCTGCTGCCAGTCCGTGTCGTCGGCGCTGGCGGCCCTGGCATGGCAGGCGGCGATCGCGGCCTGCAGCGCGTACGGCCCCCGCTGACCGCCCAGCGCGTCGGCGCGGTCGAGCGCCGCCAGTCCGTGGGCGATGAGAAGGCGGTCCCAGCGCATGCGGTCCTGGGCGGCGAGCGGCACGGCCGAGCCGTCCGGCGCGCGGCGGGCGGCGAAGCGCGATCCGTGCAACTCCATGAGTGCCACGAGAGCGTGCGCCTCTGCATGATCGGGGACCAGCTCGGCGAGCACGCGACCGAGCCGCATGGCCTCCTCCGCGAGCGTCGGACGCATCCATTCGTCGCCGAAGGTCGCGGCGTACCCCTCGTTGAACACGAGATAGACGACCTCGAGCACGGATGCCAGGCGCTCGTCGAACTCCGTGCGGTCGGGCACCTCGAACGGCACGTTGGCCGCCGAGAGCGCGCGTTTCGCCCTGGTGATGCGTTGACCGATCGTGGCGGACGGAACCAGGTACGCGTGCGCGATCTCCTCGGTGGAGAGTCCGCACAGCACCCGCAACGCAAGCGCCACCCGGGAGGCCGGCGGCAGCACGGGATGACAGCAGACGAACACCAGGCGCAGAAGGTCGTCGTCGATCCGGGTCTCGTCGGGTTCGTGCGCCTCGTCGACGCCGTTCTCGGCGGCAGCGATGAGCGCGTACTTCTCCGCAGCTCGTTCGTCGCGACGCCACGCGTCGATGGCTCTGCGCTTGGCGACCGACGTGAGCCAGGCGGCGGGATTGCGCGGGATGCCCGTGCGCGGCCACGACTGCATCGCCTCCACCAGGGCATCCTGCGCGAGGTCCTCGGCTCTGCCGAGATCCCCGACCATCCTCGCCAGGGTGGCGACGACCTTGGCGGCCTCCAGCCGCCACACCGTCTCGATCTCGCGCGCGACGGTCGATCGTTCCGTGCTCATTCGCCCGGATGCCGCCACAGCGTCCCCCTCACCGGCGTCGTGTACGGCGGTGAGCCCGTTCCGCCCAGCTCCAGCACGCGGTGCACCTCGATGCGTCCCCTACCCAGCGGGCTGCGCCTTGCCCACTCCATGGCTTCCTCCCGGGAGGCGACCTGAACGATCCAGACCGCGGTCGGCGAGTCGCCCATGTGGTGCTCGCCGTAGTCGACGGCGTCGTCGTCTCCCGTGCAGTCCACCACGACGCCCTCGTCCGGCGCCAGCCGTTCTCCGGCGAGCAGCACTCCGGCCTTCGCCAGCCGCTCGTCGAACTGCTCCACCGATTGCCATCCCGCGAGACTGTCGTCCACGCCACCCTCAGCGCTCTCCGGTCCGGATGCCCGCAGCATCAGCATGTACTTCATCCCACGTCCTCAGCCCATCGCGCTCGAGCCGCTCGGCTCGCATCCGCGCTCGTCATGACGTCGAAGGAGGGGCCCCGTTTTCGACAGGCGCCGGCCGGTTCCGCTCGGATCCGCCGACCAGCTGCGGCGATCCTGCCGTTCGTCTTCCGCGTCGGCCGATCATCACGATGCCGGCGAGCAGATACAGACAGCCCTGGATCTCCAGCAGCGGCAGCAGACCCGACGCCGGCTGCAGAACTCCGGCCGCCACGAGCCCCAAACCCTGCCCGATCGCGTTCACGAGCCCGTACGCGGCGAACGCCGACCCTCGATCGTGTGCCGTCGTCTGGATCACGCTGATGTAGCCGGTAGCCAGAAGCAGCCCAGGCGCACCCACGAGCACGAACAGCACGACATACGGCCACGGCTCCGTCGTCGCGGCCGGGAGGTTCCACACCACGAGCGAGAGCACGCCGAACGCGATGGCCCCGATGACGGCCAGGCGCCGCGGACGAGTCGCGATCGAGAACAGCCCGAGCGCCGCGCCCGCCGCGATCGATCCGATCGCCTGGATGCCCCGCAGCAGCCCGACTTCCGCGTCCGATCCGTGCAGCGTATCGGTGACGAACAGCACGAAGAGCACGAGGAAGAGTCCCTGCGCCGCCGCGGCGAGCCCGATGGAGGCGAACGTCGTCCGCAGTCCGGCTTGCCGCAGGGCGTGCAGGACACCCGTTCGTCCCCGGATGGGCGCGGACGCGCCGGCATCCTCCTGCCCGCTCCTCGCGTCACGCGGCGCGCTCCAGAGCAGTGCAGCGGCGATCACGAAGCTCGCCACGTCAGCAGCGACCACGACGTCGAGGCGGCCGAAGGCCAACAGCGCGCCGCCGAGCGGACCGCCGACCAGTCGCCCGACGTTCTGCGCGAGTCCGACGAGGGCGTTCGCGCTCACGAGCCGGTCGGGCGGCACCAGTTCTGGCAGCCACGAGTCCTTGGCCGGCTCGAAGATCGCCGAGCAGGATGCCTGCAGCACGATCACGCCGTACAGCACTCCGACCTGGTCCGCGCTGCGCACCACGAGCAGGGGTGCGACGGCGGCCGCCTGCACGAGCGAGACGACAACGAGCAGCACCCTGCGATCGAAGCGCACGATGAGCCTCGCTGCGACCGGAGCGAGCAGCACAGCGGGCGCGAGTTCGAGGAGGAACGCGAGCGATGTGCCGAGTGCGGAACCCGTGAGCCGGTAGATCACGAGCGGGAGGGCGACGAACAGCATCCAGTCGCCACTGTCGGACACGAAACCCGCCAGCAGCACGCGCGCGAAGACGGGGGAGCGCAGCGCGGAGTTCACGATCCGGCACCGGGTGACGGCTTGGGCAGCGCGAGGAGGGACAGATTCACCGTCGCGGCGTCATCGGGCGCCCCGTCACGCACCGCGCCGATGTACGGGCGCACGATGTCGTCGATGCGCTGGATGATCTGCGAGAGCTCCGCCGGTGTCACGCGCAGACCGTAGTGCGCATGGACATCCGTTTCGCGCCACGCGTCGTCGAGGCGTGACCTGTCGCGCAGGTACTGCCGTGCGGCCTGGTAGTCGGCCTGGACGGATGCGGCGAAGAGCTCGTCGGAACCGCCGGCGTTCGGATCGATGGTGAATCCGGTGATCGTCGCGCGCCAGCGCCGTTCCCTGCCGTCCTGCGAGGGGTCGTCCTCGACGAGCCCGAGCCCGGCCAGCACGCGCAGATGGTAACTGCAGTTCGACGGGTTGTCGCCGATGGCCCTGGCGCACTGGGACGCCGTCGCGGGTCCGTCGCTCATCAGATGCCCGAGCAGATCGAGGCGAACCGGATGCGCCAGCGCTGCGACCGCGCGCGGATCGTCGAGCGTGACCCTCTTCTCCTGCATCGCCGTCCCTTCTGAAAGACCGTTTCAGAATAGGCGGAGCACGGTCGGTCTGCAATGCTCTTTCAGAATTGCCCCCAGCGATGGGGCCGCACGCACAGCGGGATGACTCACACCGCGACGGTTGTGTCGGGTCCTTCGGCGACAGCCGAACGTGCCGGGCGTCCTCGCTTCGGCGGCGTCGCATCCAGCGCAACCGGCCTGCGTGCAGCTTCGGGCGCCCGCCGGAGCGTCTCGACGACGTGCGCGAGCCAGCGCACCTCCGCCTCGGCCTGGAACACTCGGGCGTCCCGCGCGAGGATGCCCGCGAGGTCGGCGGCATCCAGCGCGTCGTCCGGGCGTCGCTGCGCGGCCTTCAGTGCCGTGAGCACCGCCTCGCTTGCGGCACGCTGCTCATCGACCATCCGGCTCGCATCCGCTCCGGAGAGAGTCGTGACCAGGGCGATCTTCTCGGCCAGCTCGTCGCGGGCGGGAGCGGGCTCGAGCGTGGAGTGCAGCCACAAGCGCACGGCTGCGCGGCCCGCAGTCGTGATCTCGTAGAAGACGTGGCCCTGATCGTCGGCGCCGCCCTTGACCACCTGCCCGTCGCGCTCCAGCCGGTCGAGCGTGCTGTACACCTGGCCGACGTTCAGGGGCCACGACGATCCGGTGCGCCGATCGAATTCGGATCGCAACTGGTATCCGTAGCACGGCCCTTGGTCCAGGATCGCGAGCAGACACTGGCGTACCGACATGGGACTCCTCATTGACGGGATCACGCTGACGAGATGGCGCTGACGAGATCGGAAGGGCCGAGCGGCGTGAACCGCCCGGAAGCCGTAAATGCGTACCCGGCATTCATATCCGGCACGAGCGTCTACGTCAACGGAACGCGCCGCGCGAATCACAGTCTTGTGATTCCGCGGCTCACCGGGGGATAATGCCCGTGTCGGCGTTCCGCGCCGAGACGCAGGGTACGGTCCACGCGATCGAGCCCTCGGATGAACCGTTCAGTGGTCGTAGGGGAAGACGCACCACATCGAACGGAGGACTCCATGGCGTCAATACAGGCCAGGGGAGTGCTATTCGTGCACTCCTCTCCTCGTGCGCTCTGCCCCCACGTGGAGTGGTCGGTCGGCCGCGCACTCGAACGTCCCGTCAACTTCCACTGGCAGGACCAGCCCGTGCTGCCCGGCGCCCTGAGAACCGAGTTCTTCTGGGAGGGCGAGCGGGGCAGCGCCGCGCGCATCGCGTCTGGCTTGCTCGGCTGGCAGCACCTGCGCTTCGAGGTGACCGAAGACGCAGGACTGGGCGCCGACGGCGGGAGGTGGATCCACACACCGGCTCTCGGGATTTTCCACGCCCAGACCGACACGGCGGGCAACACGGTGATCCCCGAGGACCGCATCCGCTACGCGATGGAGCTGGCCGGTCCCAATCCGCTCGACCTGCAGCGCGAGCTGCGCCTCGCGCTCGGCCAGGCCTGGGACGACGAGCTGGAGCCGTTCAGGCACGCGAGCGACGATGCACCCGTCGTCTGGCTGCACAAGGTAGGCTGACCGGCTCTGGAGCGCTCGGGGCCGGCCTGTCGGGGCGGACAAGACGATTTCGACCCTTCGCCCTGACCGCTGAGCTCCTACCGCCGGACCCCGGGCATGACGGGCCCAGGCAGGCCACAGTTCCGGGGGGAAGCAAATGCCGGAGAGCCATCGGGCTCTCCGGCATTTGCGTGACAGGGAAGCTACGGACGCTCCATCGGGTGCGGCCAGCCGCACGGCTCAGTCGAGGCTGCGGAACGCGACGACGGCGTTGTGCCCTCCGAAGCCGAACGAGTTGGAGACCGCGAGCTGCGGCCCGTCACCGAGCGGCTGAGCGGTGCCGGAGACGGACAGCGGGATCTCGGGATCCTGCGTCGTGATGTTGATGGTGGGCGGCGCGACCCTGTCGCGCAGCGCGAGCACCGTGAACACCGCCTCGAGCGCGCCGGTGCCACCCAGCAGGTGACCCGTCGACGCCTTCGTGGCCGACGTCGGGATCGAGTCGACCCGGTCGCCGAACACCGACCGCAGCGCCACATACTCGGCGATGTCGCCCACGGGGGTGCTCGTGGCGTGCGCATTGATGTGCGTGACCTCGTCGGGCTGCGCGCCCGCCTGCTCCAGCGCCTCGAGCAGCGCCCGTCGCGCTCCCTTACCCTCTGGATCGTTCGCGGTGATGTGATACGCGTCGGCCGTCACGCCTCCGCCGGCGAGCTCTGCGTAGATGCGCGCCCCACGGGCCAGAGCGTGCTCCTCGGTCTCCAGCACGAGACTGGCCGCGCCCTCGCCCATGACGAAGCCGTCACGGTCGACGCTGTAGGGCCGGGAGGCGTGCTCGGGATCGTCGTTCCGCTTCGACATCGCCTGAGCGGAGGCGAAGGCCGCCATCGTGATGGGGTGCACCGCCGACTCGGAGCCGCCCGCGATCACGACGTCGGCGAGGCCGAGCTGCAGATGCTCGTAGGCGTTGGCGATCGACTCCGTGCTGGATGCGCAAGCGGATGCCACGGTGCGGGCGAACGCGCGCGCCTCGAAGTGCATCGAGACGGCGGCGGACGGCGCGTTCGGCATGAGCATCGGGACGGTCAGCGGCATGACCCGCCGCGGACCGCGTTCGCGAAGCGTGTCCCAGGCGTTCAGAAGCGTCCACATTCCGCCGATGCCGGTCGCGTAGTCGACGCCGAGCCGGTCGGGATCGACCTCGGGTGCCCCGGCGTCCTCCCACGCTTCCTTCGCGGAGACGAGGGCGAACTGCGACACCGGGTCGAGCCGCTTCGCGACGGGGCGCTCGAGCACCTCCTCGGGCCGCACCTTCGCCTCTGCGGCGAACGTGATCGGCAGCTCGTACTTCTCCACCCACTCGTGCTCGAGAGTGTGGGTTCCGGAGTCGCCTGCCAGCAGTGCGTTCCAACTCTCCACGGCGGTACCGCCCAGCGGCGAGCTCGCACCGACGCCCGTGACGACGATCTTCTTGCTCATGTGCTTCCCGAACTTCAGGCGCGCCAGGGCGCTGCATCGTATTTCGTGGACAACGGAGAACGTCGGCGCGGCAGAACGCGCCACGCCGACGTGGGATCAGGCCTGTGCGTTGACGATGAAGTCGACGGCGTCACCGACGGTCTTGAGGTTCTTCACCTCTTCGTCCGGGATCTTCACGTCGAACTTGTCCTCGGCGTTGACCACGATCGTCATCATCGAGATCGAGTCGATGTCGAGGTCGTCGGTGAAGGACTTGTCCGGCTCGACCGTGTCGGTCGCGATGCCGGTCTCGTCGTTGATGAGCTCGGCCAGACCGGCCAGGACCTCTTCACGGGATAGTGCCATTGGTTGTATCTCCTTGGGATTCGGTGACAGCAGAACAGTCTAAGTCCGATGGTGCGTGCGCCAGCGATCACGCCGGCGCACGGCTCTCTTCAGTTGTGGAGTGGCGAAGCCGCGGCAGGCCGTCTGTTCAGGGCAGCACGACGACCTGCGCCCCGAAGACGAGGCCGGCGCCGAAGCCGATTTGAAGTGCGAGCCTGCCGCTCAGCTCCGGATGCTCCTCCAGCAGCCGGTGGGCTGCCAGTGGGATCGAGGCGGCAGAGGTGTTTCCCGTCGTCTCGATGTCGCGGGCGATCACGACGCTCTCCGGCAGCTTGAGCTGCTTGGCGAACTCGTCGATGATGCGCATGTTGGCCTGGTGGGGAACGAACGCGGCGAGGTCGTCCGGCGTGATGCCTGCCGCCTCGATGGCCTGCCTGGCCACCTTCGCCATCTCCCACACCGCCCAGCGGAACACGGATGGCCCGTCCTGCCGCAGCGTCGGCCAGCCTGCCTCGCCGTCGCGGAACTCCACGAGCGTGTGGTCCATGCCGACCGTGTCCGCCTTGGATCCATCCGATCCCCAGACAGTCGGCCCGATGCCGGGCTCGTCGCTCGGGCCGATCACGGCGGCCCCGGCTCCGTCTCCGAGCAGGAACGAGATGCTGCGGTCGGCGGGGTCGACGACGTCGGACAGCTTCTCGGCGCCGACGACGAGCGCGTAGTGCGCGGCACCGGCGCGGATGAGCGCGTCGGCCTGGGCGATCGCGTAGGCGTACCCGGCGCATGCGGCGTTGAGGTCGTATGCGGCTGCGGGGTTCGCTCCCACCCGATCGGCGACGACGGCGGACATCGACGGCGTCTGCTGCATGTTGCTGATGGTGGCGATCAGCACGAGGTCGATCTCGGCCGGCGCGATGCCAGACCTGCGCACGGCCTCGCTGGCGGCCTCCGTCGCGAGGTCCACCGCGAGCACCTCGTGCGGTGCGCGGGTGCGCGTGATGATGCCGGTGCGCTGACGGATCCATTCGTCGGACGAATTGATCGGTCCGATGAGGTCATCGTTGGGCACGACGAGGCTGCCGCGGGCGGCGCCGAACGACAGGATGCGGGTGAACCGAGGCCCGACGGCCTGGTTCAGACGGGGAGTGCTCATGGGGTCAGGCATTGCTTTCTGCCGTAGCGGCGAGCAGTTCGACCGCCGCAGGAACGTCGTCGGGTGTCTTGATCGCCACGGCGGGAACGCCCTTGAGGCCGCGCTTGGCGAGTCCAGTCAGGGCGCCACCGGGCGTGAGCTCGATGAGCCCGGTGATTCCGGCGGCTTCGAAGGATGCCATGCACAGATCCCAGCGCACCGGCGCCGCGACCTGCCGCACCATGAGGTCGAGGAAGCGTTCGCCGGACTCGACGGGCGAACCGTCGCTGTTCGTCCAGATGGGGAGCGTGGGGTCGTTCACGGTGAAACCGGTGGCCTCGGCGGCGAGTCCGTCTCGCGCAGGCTCCATGTAGTGCGTGTGGAAGGCGCCCGCCACCTGAAGCGGCACGACACGGGTTCCGCGCAACGGCTCCTCGCTCAGTCTGGAAAGCGCATCGAGCGCGCCCGCCACCACGATCTGGCCTCCGCCGTTGAAGTTGGCGGGCTCGAGGCCGAAGCCGGTGATGTGCTGGATGACCGCGTCGGGGTCGCCACCGAGCACGGCGCTCATGCCGGTCGACGCAGCGGCGGCCGCCTGTGCCATCAGGAGGGCACGAGAGCGCACGAAGCGCAGCGCGTCATCGTCGGAGAGGATGCCCGCTCCCGCGGCTGCCGCAGCCTCGCCGACCGAGTGTCCGGCGATGCCGCCGATGACGGCATCCGGCGCTGCCTCGCGCAGGGCACGTAAGGCGAGAAGGCTCGCGGCGACGATGAGCGGCTGGGCCAGCGCGGTGTCGCGAATGGTCTCGGCGTCGGACTCGGTCCCGTGCTTCACCAGATCGACACCCGTCACCTGGGAGTAGCGCTCGACGAGTGCACGGGATGCGTCATCGGCGAGCCACGGGGTGAGGAAACCGGGGGTTTGCGAGCCCTGTCCAGGGCAGGCGACGACAATCACCGTTCCAGTCTGCCGATCGTGCCGCGACGAGCCGTGTCGATATTCGATGAACTAACGCCGAATCCCTTGTCGGTGTCGTATAGAGCCGGCCCGCGGTCGGCTCGTGCTCAGCGGCGTCGGGTGACGTTGTCCGGCTCGTTGATGGAACCGACGATGAGGGCGGCCTGAAGGATGAGCGCCTCGCGAGCGCCAGTCGCATCCCAGCCGATGACATCCGTCACGCGCTTGAGCCGGTACCGCACCGTGTTCGGATGCACGAACAGCTCGCGTGCCGTCGCCTCGAGAGAGCGTCCGTTGTCGAGGTAGCTCCAGAGCGTGTTGAGCAGTTCGGGGGAGTGCGCCTGCAGCGGCCGGTAGATGCGGTTGACGAGGGTGCTCCTGGCCAGGGGATCGCCCGCGAAGGCCCGCTCGGGGAGCAGGTCGTCCGCGTGAACCGGACGAGGACAGTTGCGCCATCCCTTCGCCACCGCGAAGCCGGCGAGGGCGGCGCGGGCGCTCTTGGATGCGTCCACCAGCCCTGGCACCTCATGGCCGAGCACGAGATGGCCCGGTCCGAACCCTGGCTCGAGCTGCCGCGCGATCTCCATGAACCCGATCGAGTTGGATGGCCCGACCTCTTCCTGCTCGGTCGCCCGCGGCTGCGCGCGCCCGATCACGAGCACGAGGCGGGATCCCTGCACCCCGATCAGCACATCGGCGCTCATGTGCCGCGCGATGCGCCGCAACTGGTCGACGTCGAGTTGCTGGGGAGCCGTTCCGACCAGAACGCTGACCTCGCCGTGACCGTGCCAGCCCAGCGCGGCGATCCTACTCGGCAGCTCGTCGTCGTATTCGCCCGTGAGGATGGAGTCGACGACGAGCGCCTCGAGGCGGGCATCCCACAGTCCTCTGGCCTCGGCCGCCCGCGCGTAGACGTCGGCAGCGGCGAAGGCGATCTCGCGCGAGTACAGCAGGATCGCCTCGCCGAGGTCCTCGTTGCCGCTGGCGCGGACCCGGTCCTCGACCACCTCGACGACCACCCGGATGAGCTGCAGCGTCTGCTGCAGCGACACGGAGCGCAACAGCTCGCGGGGAGCCGCGCCGAACACGTCGGCGGCGATCCACGGCGTGGACCGCGGGTCGTCGAACCACGAGATGAACGACGTGATGCCGGCCTGTGCGACGAGTCCCACCGCAGACCGCCGCCCCGGCGGCATCTCGCTGTACCAGGGCAGCGTGTCTTCGAGCCGCTTGAGCGTCGCCGTCGCGAGCTCACCCGAGATCTTGCGCAGCCAGGCGAGTGTCTCCTCTTTGCTCCTCGGCTTCGCCACGCCCGGTTGCCTTAGCTCTCCCCGCCGGCGACTCCCGTGGTGCCGGCGTTGACGTCGAAGAGCCGGTACCGCTCGATCGCCTGCGCGGGCGCCGACGGATCGACCTCGCCGCGCGCGGCGAGGAGCTCGAGCGTGCGCACCACCATCGAGGGTCCGTCGATCTTGAAGAAGCGGCGGGCGGCGGCGCGGGTGTCGGAGAACCCGAAGTCGTCGGCTCCGAGCGTCGCGAACTCGCCAGGCACGTATGCGCGGATCTGGTCGGGCACCGCGTGCATGTAGTCGGTGGTCGCGATGAACGGCCCCTGCGCGCCGGCCAGCTTGCTCGTCACATACGGAACGCGCTTCTCCTCCTCCGGGTGGAGGAAGTTGTGCTCGTCGGCTGCCAGGCCGTCGCGCCGCAGCTCCGTCCAGCTCGTCACGCTCCAGACATCCGCACGCACGCCCCAGTCGCTCGCGAGCAGCTCCTGGGCCTCGATGGCCCACGGAACGGCGACACCGGATGCCATGAGCTGCGCCCGCGGTCCGTCGCCCTCAGCGCTGCGCAGCTTGTACAGACCGCGAACGACTCCTTCGACGTCGAGGTTCTCCGGCTCGGCCGGCTGCACCATGGGCTCGTTGTACACCGTCAGGTAGTACATGACGTTCGGGTCCGGATGGTTTCCGCCGTACATCCGCTCGATGCCGGCCCGCACGATGTGGCCGATCTCGTATCCGTAAGCGGGGTCGTAGCTGACGACGGCGGGGTTGGTCGCGGCGAGCATGTGGGAATGCCCGTCCGCGTGCTGCAGGCCCTCGCCGGTCAGCGTCGTGCGGCCGGCGGTCGCGCCCATGATGAACCCGCGGGCCATCTGGTCGCCCGCCGCCCACATGGCGTCACCCGTGCGCTGGAAGCCGAACATCGAATAGAACACGTAGACGGGGATCAGCGGTTCGCCGTGCGTGGCGTAGGACGTTCCCACGTTCGTGAACGCGGCCATCGCGCCGGCCTCGTTGATGCCGACGTGGATGATCTGACCCTGGGGGCTCTCCTTGTAGGAGAGCAGGAGCTCGCGGTCGACCGACGTGTAGTGCTGCCCGTTCGGGTTGTAGATCTTGGCGTTCGGGAAGAACGCGTCGATGCCGAACGTGCGCGCCTCGTCGGGGATGATCGGGACGATGCGGTGCCCGAATCCCTTCGCACGCAGCAGATCCTTCAGCAGGCGCACGAAGGCCATCGTCGTGGCGACCTCCTGCGTGCCCGAGCCCTTCTTCGAGATGGCATAGGCCGACTCGTCGGGCAGCGGGATCTGCGTGTACTTCGACCTGCGCTCCGGCAGGAAACCGCCGAGCGCGCGACGGCGCTCGAGCATGTACTGGATCGCCTCGTCGTTCTCGCCCGGGTTGTAGTACGGGGGGAGGTACGGGTTCTCGGCGAGCTGGTCATCCGTGATCGGGATGTGCATGGCGTCGCGGAACTTCTTGAGGTCGTCCAGCGTCATCTTCTTCATCTGGTGCGTCGCGTTGCGCCCCTCGAAGTGCGGACCGAGGCCGTAGCCCTTGATGGTCTTCGCGATGATGACGGTCGGCTGGCCCTTGTGCTCCATGGCCGCCTTGAACGCGGCGTACACCTTGCGGTAGTCGTGGCCGCCGCGCTTGAGGTTCCAGATCTGCTCGTCGCTGTAGTCCTTGACCAGCTCGAGGGCGCGCGGATCCTTGCCGAAGAAGTGCTCGCGCACGTACGCGCCGCTCTCCGCCTTGTAGGTCTGGTAGTCGCCGTCCGGCGTGGTGTTCATGATGTTGAGCAGGGCGCCCTCGGTGTCGCGCCTGAGGAGGTCGTCCCACTCGCGGCCCCAGATCACCTTGATCACGTTCCACCCGGCACCGCGGAAGAAGCTCTCCAGCTCCTGGATGATCTTGCCGTTGCCGCGCACAGGTCCGTCCAGGCGCTGGAGGTTGGCGTTGATCACGAACGTGAGGTTGTCGAGCCCTTCGTTGGCTGCCACCTGGAGCTGGCCGCGGCTCTCCACCTCGTCCATCTCGCCGTCGCCGAGGAACGCCCACACGTGCTGGTCCGAGGCATCCTTGATGCCGCGGTTGGTCAGGTACTTGTTGACCTGCGCCTGGTAGATCGCGTTGATCGGTCCGAGACCCATCGACACCGTGGGGAACTGCCAGAACTCGGGCATGAGACGCGGGTGCGGGTAGGACGACAGCCCGTTGGGCGCGTGCGACTTCTCCTGCCGGAAGCCGTCCAGCTGATCGGCGGTAAGGCGACCCTCGAGGAACGCGCGGGCGTACGGGCCGGGGGATGCGTGCCCCTGGATGAAGATCTGGTCGCCTCCGCCCGGGTGGTCCTGCCCGCGGAAGAAGTGGTTGAACCCCACCTCGTACAGCGCGGCACTCGACGCGTAGGTGGAGATGTGACCGCCGACGGCGATCCCGGGGCGCTGTGCGCGGTGGACGAGAATCGCGGCGTTCCATCTGATCCACGCCCGGTAGCGGCGCTCGATCTCTTCGTCACCCGGGAAGTGGGGCTCGTTCTCCGGCGCGATGGTGTTGATGTAGTCCGTCGTGGGGACCATCGGCACGCCGAGGTGGAGCTCCTTCGACCGCTTCAGCAGGTTCAGCATGATCTCGCGCGCACGCTGACGACCTTCCGCCGCCACCAACGCGTCGAGGGACTCCTGCCATTCGCCGGTCTCCTCAGGGTCCGAGTCGATGTAGTTCACCGAATACGGGTCCTGGTCGTTGACAGTCACCGCGACCTCTTTCTTTGTGTGGATCGATCGTGGGCGGCAGCCGACCCTGTCGGGTTGCGACAGTCGGCGCGCCGTAGGCCAGCCTAGCGACGTTGTCGGGCCGCCGCGGATCGGTGCCGGGTACGCGGGTCTATGCTGTCGTACCGTGCGCGGCCGCAGGCACGCGCGCGACGGATGGCGGCGACTCTCGCCTCGCGGAAGGAGAAATGGTGGCTCTGGAGAACGACACCCAGGCACCCGATTTCGAACTGCCGAACCAGTTCGGCGAGCACGTGCGCCTCAGCGACTATCGCGGAAAGAGCGCGGTCGCCCTGGTGTTCTTTCCGCTCGCGTTCTCCGGCACCTGCACGGGCGAGCTGTGCGAGCTGCGGGACAATCTCGAGATCTTCCGGGCCGACGGCGTCGAGCTGATCGGCATCTCGGTCGACTCCAAGTTCACCCTTCGCGCCTGGGCCGAGCACGAGGCCTACCGATTCACGCTGCTCAGCGACTTCTGGCCGCATGGAGACACGGCCAAGCAGTACGGCGTCTTCCTCGAGGACAAGGGGTTCGCGAACCGCGCGACGTTCCTCATCGACACCGACGGGATCATCCGCGAGAGCTTCATCACGGCACCGGGTGAGGCGCGCACGCTCGAGGCGTACCGCATCGCACTCGACGAGCTGAAGGCCGCCTGACTCGCACGCTGCGCCCGGCCCGACCCGTTCGCTACGGCAGGCCTGACTCGCACGCTGCCCGGGCCGACCCATCCCCTCCGCCGTGTCTGGATAGACTTCACGCCAGGGGCCTTTAGCTCAGTTGGTAGAGCGCCACGTTTACACCGTGGATGTCGTCGGTTCGATCCCGGCAGGGCCCACCTTCGAATCTCGTGCGCTGCCACCAGCAAGAGGTCCGTCGTCGTTCTGGCCTGTGAAGAGGTATGCGATCGGCACCTCGAGTAGCTGCGCAGCCATATAGATCTCATCCGACGACCAACCGCGTTCTCCGCGTAGTCGCCGGCTCATGCCCGCGGGATCCACCCGTAGCCTGGTGGACAACCACTTTGCGGTGAGCTTGCGTTCCCACAGAAGCTGGTGCACTCGCCGCCCGATCGCCTCGTCCATGCTCAGGACGACAACCGCATCCGTTTCCGTTTCAGCTTGTTTAGCCACGTTGCAATATTGCCCACAACGTGCCAAAACGTCAAGGCGTGTCGCAATTGACATGCTTGCCAAAATGGCAATAGCGTGCGAGACATGCCAAAACGACAAGTCGATGACGATGAGACAAGAGTCGATGCTTCCTACGTGGAGCGCAAGCTCGGCATCTCACGTTCCACACGACTTCGCCTCGAGGACGACGGAGTCCTCAATCCGGTCCGCCTAACGCCGAGCTCGCACCGACGCTACACAAAGGCGGAGGTAGACGCGCTTGCCAAGGGTCAGGTGTCGC
>NZ_DASZVF010000008.1:0-33108 GCF_035547335.1 Humibacter sp.
GCTGAGCAACGCCGTGACGGCCAGGCGGATCACGTGAGTCTTGCCCAGCAGGACCCGTTCGACGTTCGCGACGATCGCATCCACCGTGGTCTGGAACCAGGATGCCTGGTCGTCGGTGAGCGGGTTGAGCGAGCGTGTCGCAGTCGTCGGCGCGTCCGTCATGACGTCGTTTCTCTCTTTCTGTGCCAAAGGCTCTGGCGCTTCAGATGGTGGATCGTTCGGGGCAGGTCACTCGTCACGATTGCCGCGGTGCGGGACGAATCCGAGGGACGTCATGTTCCGTACACCATGGTGTATGTCTTGCCTCCGTTCGCCGTGACGCGCACGGTAAGTGAGCCGCCAGGGTTCGGACAACTGCCTGCGGGCGGCATCGGGGTGAACGGATCCAGGATGCTGCAGCGGTACTCGACCGCGGTGTAGCCCGCGCCCGCGGGCGCCGATGACCATGTGAGCGTGCCGTTGCTCACGGTGACGTCGGCGTTCGCGTTGACCGCTACTCCGACCGTTGCCGGGTCGACCGGGTCGGACCACGACGTCAGCGAAACTCCTCCCGGGTACGTCGCGACCACACCGACCCTCACGTTCAGCTGTGCTCCGTAGGCGCTCGTCACGATCGATCCGCCCGGCGAGATCGCCAGCACAGTCGATCCTCCGTCGAGGCTATAGACGTAGCTGATGGTCGCGCCGGAGCCAGCTTTCGCAGGGCTCGCGCCCAGAAAGACGGGGAAGTACAGGCCGTCGGATCGAGGTCCCCCCTGTGCCTGCTCGATGTTCACTGACGTCGGCTTCTCCGGGTACGAGGCCGGTATCACCTGAACAGAAGCAGAATCAGTCGAACCCACGCTGTTGGTCGCGGTGACGGTGAGCGTCACTGCAGAGCCCGCCGGCAGCTGGCATACGGTCGCGGTAGCGCCAGCAGGAACCGGGTCGCAGGAGCCAGCGGATGCTGACACTGTGAACCCGGTGAAGGCGGACCCGTTGTCGGATACGAGTCCGGCCCAGGAGACGGTGACGCGGCCGGAACCGTCTGCGGCATCGGCCGTCGTAGGCGTCCCGTTCCAGATCGGCTTGCCTGCCGGCACGACGGTGGCGGGTCCCGCCGAGTTCCAAATCGGCTGCGCGCCATAGAAGTCGTTCATCGAGGCGACGGACACCTGCACCTGCTGTCCGTTCGTGAGCCCGCCGACGTCGACGCTCGTCGTGCCGGCCCCGACGGTGCGGACGATGCTGCCGACGGTGACCCGATAGCGCGTCACCGTTCCGCCACCCGAGTCCGGCGGATCCCACGAGACGTGCACGAGCCCGTCGCCAGGAGTCACCGTCAGGCCGGTGGGCGCGTCGGGAATGACGTTCGACCAGACGGCATCCGGGTAGGCCACGGCATCCGAGCTGCCGATGGCATTGGTGGCCGTCACCTGCACCTGCACCGAGTTCTGCGGACCGTTCCCGGGTGTCTGCACCGTGCACGTCGTGGCCCGGCACGTCGTCGACCCGACGCTCCCGCCTGCCGATCCGGACAGCGACACGGTGTATCCGGTGATCGCGGAGTTATTGTCTGCACCTGGATCCCACGCCATGGTGAGCTGGCGGTCACCGACACCGGCGATGCGTACGTTCGAGACCGGGTCCGGCCTGTCTTCGACGGAGATGGTGACCGTGCCCCAGGCGTATCTGGCCGGGTCGCCCGTCGCATCCGCCACCTCGTACTGCAGCGTCGTGTCGCCGGGCTGGGCCTTCGAGGACACCGACACCGCGAGCCTCGACCTGTCTCCGCTCGGCGTCACCTGCACCCCCGGCGGGAGCGCTGCACTGGATGCGCCGCGCACGGCGATCACGCTCAGGGGCGTCGACGGGAACGGATTGGTGGCGCCGTCGTTGGCCAGCACGTCGACGCTGGTCGTGGCGCCGCGCTTCGCCACCACCTGGTCGGGCTGGGGAACTGCGAGCGGCCTCGTCGACGGAACGACGGTGATGTCGACGCGTCCCGCCTTCCCGTCGTTCAGCGCGTCGCGCACACCGACGATGACGCTCAGCTGGGTTCCCTTGGGCGTCTTGTCCGACACCTGCACCGTGAGCTGCTGACCCTGAAGAGACACGGATGCGCCCTGCGGCTTCGGATCGAGCACGCGGTACTGCAGCTCCGCCTGGTCTTTCGCGTACGGGTACCTGGTGAGCTTGACGAGGTCGAGCGTCTTCTGCTGCCCCGGCTCGAAGTCGACCTGGGCGCCGGTGAAGGTGGGCGGCTGGTTGTCGCGCGCCGTGACGGTGATCGGCAGCACCAGCGTGGCGATATGCCCTTTCGGATCGCTGGCGGATGACCCGTCCGTCACCTCGAACGAGATCGAGGCGGGCCCGAAGTAGTGGGTCGCACTCGTGAACACGAGCGTGTCGCTGTCACGCACCAGGTCGTCCCCGTTCGCGTGCGTCGCGTGCACGTGGGAGGCATCCGTGAGCCTGACGTGCTTTCCGCCTGCGGCGACGACGTAGTCGTTCAGGTCGATCACGAGCGCCTTCTCGCTCGGCACGGTCAGCTTGGGCGCTCCCGGCTTGAGCTGCGGGAGCGCATCGTCGTAGCCGGGAACCCAGATGAATCCGAACGAGGCCACGGAGTCGTCGTCGGGATGCGCCACCCTGAACGGGATGATCTGCGACTTCGCCTGCACGTCCACCCGCACCCGGCCGCCGGAGACCACCTGGGCCGAATCGCCGAACCCGGACACGATCGAGAGCTTGAGCGTGGAGACGGGGCCGTCGGCGAAGAACACGTTCTTCAGCGGGTCGACGGTGACCTGCGAGCGGCCGAGGATGTCGGACAGCGCCACCACCGTGTCCTGAACGACAGGACGCGACAACGGGGCGTCCTTGCTCACGACGACGGTCAGGAAGTTCGAGCTGCTCCCGCCCTTGTCGTTCTGCGCCGTGTAGATGAAGCCGTATCGGCCTTCCTTCTGCGGCGCGACGACCTTGATCAGCTTGCCGGCGATCCTGGCCTTGGCGATGTCGTCCGAGGTGCGCTGCACCGAGGCGATGTGGAGCGGGCTGCCGTCCGGGTCGGAATCGTTCGCGAGAACCTGCACGGAGACGGTGCGCCCTGGTCGCACCGTCACCGAGTCCTCGACGGCCACCGGGTTGCGGGCGCTCCCGTCCTGCGGTGCGATGCCCACGCGGACCGTCCCGTCAGCGTGCGCGCCCAGCGCGTCGACGAGCGTGTAGTCGAACGTGTCGGTTCCGGCCGCGTATTCGCCGGCCTGGTATTCGATCCAGTTGGCGCCGACCGAGGTCACGGCGCCCTTCTGCGGATTCGTGGACTGGCCGACGAGCTTGACGGAGTCTCCGTCCGGGTCGACGCCGCTGAGCGGCACGGGGATGCGCACGGTGTTGCCGGCCAGCACGCGCGCCGTGATCGTGCGCGGGATCGGCGCCCGGTTGGAGTCCGGATCCAGCTCGCGCACGGCGATGGTGACCTGCGCGGTCGCCCACTGGCCGTCCGGATCGTCGACCCGGTAGACCGCCGAGTAGTTGCCTGGCTTGTGCGGGGCGAGGTAGCGCAGTTCGGTGCCCGACGCGAAGAGCAGGCCGGCGCCCTTCGGGAGCGGTGTCGGAAGCGTGGGATCGAGCGTGAGATGGTCGCCATCCGCCTGTGTGTCGTTGGCGAGCACCGGGATGTCGATCGCGTCCCCGACCCGCACGGTGACGGCGTCGGGGTTGGCCACCGGAGGCTGGCGCACCGCGGGTCGCGGTATCTCGATGACCCGCACCGTGCCGTTCGCCTGGGCGGTGCCGTTGCTCACCGTGTACCCGAACGAGACGGGGCCGTCCAGGGGTCGCGTCAGCGTGACGCGAAGGCTGCGCTGCTCGAGCACCTCGACTCGCACGCCGTCCGAAGCGGTGGGCGACTGCGCCGCCGTGATGAGGAGCACTCCCCCTGCCGGATCGAAGTCGGTGGCCAGCACGTCCACTTCCTGGGCGCTCTGCTGCTCGATGAACGCGGTGTGCGGCACGGTCACAGGCGTGTCTCCCGCGTCCTGCGGCAGGCTGACCACCACCCGCACCTCGCCGGTGACGGTCGTCGTGCCGTCCGTCACCGTGTAGTCCACGTAATGACTGCCGGGCGATGAGGAGGTGAATTCGAATGTGCCCTCATCGAAGTTGGGGCTCAGCGTGACGTCCGGTTTGTCCGGCACGGATGCGAGTCGAACGGGCCCGACCCCGCCTCGAACGTGCAGCAGAGGGGAGATCGTGATCTCGTCTCCCGCGACCACCGTAGCCACGAACGGTTCCGGGATGATCGGCACGTCCGTCGGCGAGCGCACCGTGATCGCCAGCGAGCCGTGACCCTCGGCACGGCCGTCGGATACCGTCAGCGCGACGGCCTGCAGCCCTGCGCCCTTTCCGGCGTCGGTGTACACGACGGTGCCCTGCGGTGTCGAGGTCGCGGTGTTGGGCGACGACGTCGAGGCCGCCGTGAGGTAGAACGGGTCGCCGTCCGGGTCGTACCAGTCGCCGAGCACCTGAGTCGAGACCCGTCCGCCCGACGCGACCGTCGCCTTCGTCGCCCGTGCCTGCACGGGAGGCGAGTTCTCGCCCGGTTCTCGCACGGTCACCGTCACGTGCGCGTTCGCCTGTCCCCCGCGCCCATCGCTGATCGTGTAGTCGAAACCGATCTGGCCGTGCGCGTCCGCCGGCAACGTGATCTGCAGTTCCTGGTCCCCCGAGGTGCGCTGCACGCGCGCCGTCGACTGCGGAACGGGCGTGAACGAGTCGATGACGAGCACGTCCCCGTTCGCGTCGAAGTCGTTCAGCAGAACGGGCAGCGGGCTCGTCGTTCCCGGTCGCGCGCCGAACTGGTCGTCGACCGCGACGGGCGGCTCCTGCGTCTTCTCGTACGTCGGCGGCTTGTCCTCGGTGTTCTCCTCGGTCTGCTGCGTGTTGTCCTTCGGCTTGGCGAAGTCCGACCAGTTGTCGATGAGGCCGTTTCCGCGCTGCACAGACCACGAGGTGCCGTGCACGGTGTCGTTGAGCACGACCGTCCCGTCGTTGACCCGGAACGAGAGGTCAGCGCCCGGGCGCACGCCGGCGAGCGCTCCGGCCCTTCCCGCAGCGCCACCCGTGCAGGATCGCCACGTCTGCCCCGTGTTCCAGGCCGCGTAGAGGCATCCGCCGACCCACACCGGCGCCGCAGCCGCGCCGAAGCCGCCCGCCGTGCCCCTGCGGACGTCCCCGCCGGAGGTCACGAGATACACGCCGGACGCGGACGCGATCGCGAGGTCGACATCGTCGTTCGTCGGCTGGGCGAGCACGCCCTGCCCGCCGATCTCGGTCGGCAGCGTACGCGTGCCGTCTTCAGTGCGCAGCACCCTCGACGAGCTGTCGTAGAGCGCCCATCTTCCGCCGGTCGAGGTGATCTGGATGTCGCTCGCCGACCGTGAGCCCTTGCCGAGCGGGTCGATATGCCAGGTCTGCACGACGGTGTCGCCGGTGGCCGCGTCGATGCGGTAGACGGCTCCCGCCTGCTTCGAATACGCGAAGAGCGTGCCGTCAGGAGCCAGGGATGAGACGATGCGGCTTCCGAGATCGATGGTGGGGGCCGCCGCGGACGTGAACGACGACAGGTCGGTCAGCGGCGTCAGCCAGATGCGACCGGTGGCCAGCGACTCGATCACGGCGCGGGATCCGGCGATGCCGATCTCGGCATCCTTGGGAGGGAGCGCGACAGCCTTTCCCGACGTGACCGTTGCGGGGTCGACCTTGGCGACGGTGTTGCTGGCTCGGTCGACCAGGAGCACCGACTTGCCGTGCTGTACGACGTCGACCGACTCGTCGGCGGCGGTGACGGCGGAGTTGAGCGCGTTCACCTGGGTGTTCGCGCGACCCAGAAGCTGCTTGGACGAGTTGGTGACCCAGACCGCTGCGTCGCCCAGCACCATGCGCTGCTGCACGAAGCCGCCGGAGACGATCGCGATCGTCGCGACGAGCGCGACGACGACCACTCCGATCCCCGCCGTCAGCGCCACCGAACGGTGGCGAGCGATGAACGAGCGGATCACGACACGCCCGAGGGATCGACGCATTTGGCCGCACTGGACTCTCCGGTGCGGCCAGAGCGGTTGACGGTGACCGTGACGCACACGCGCCGGTCGACGGAGTCGACCGTGAAGGTCGTGCTGCGCTGGAGGCTGGAGGAGGATCCGTCGACGCTGACCTGGTATTCGTCACCCGCCATGAGCCCCGGATCCTGCCAGCTGAACTCGATCGACCCTCCGACGACGTGCCCTTCGATGTTCCGCACGACCGGGATGTCCCCCGAGGCGCCGGTGCGCACCAACACGAAGGACAGCGTGCCGATGAACGCGACCCCGAGCACCACGCAGGCGGCGATGAGCCACATCGCTCCTCGCCCCATCCCGGCACCCGTCGGGATGGGGTTGGCTCCGGTCTCACGCGCCGCACCCCGGGAGTCGGTGGTCTCCGGCTCTCCCTCGCGACGCCGCCGTCTGCGCTGCACTGGAGAGACCGTCGCAACCCCTCTGACCCTCGTGCGCTCCTCGTCGTCGACGTCGTCCGCAGCCACCCAGGCGTCGGTGACCACGTCAGCGGGCGTCGGGGTGAACCCCAGTTCCGTCTCGACGGCCTGCAGGTCGCGGATCAGCTCGAGAACGCTGTGCTGCCTCGACTCCGGCTTCTTCGACATCGAGCGCCGCAGCGCGGCTTCCAGTCGCTCGGGAACGTCGGCGCGACCGATCGGTGCGGGCCTGGCACGCTGGATGCGCGAGATGAGCTGGGCGGTGGAGTTCTCGGTTCCCGCCACCTCGAACGGCGAGCGTCCCGCGATGAGCGAGTAGATGGTGGCACCCAGCGCCCACACCTCACTGGCCACCGTTCCCGTGGTCTCGTCGCTGAGCACTTCGGGAGCCGACCACGGAACGGACAGCCCGACGGCATCCGTCAGCTCGGCATCGCCGATGGTGGCCGCGATGCCGAAGTCGGAGAGCACCGGATGCCCGTACGCCGTCGTGAGGATGTTCGACGGCTTCACGTCCCTGTGCAGCACGCCCGCGCGATGTGCGGTCTCGACGGCCCCTGCCACCTTGATGCCGACGGCAAGCGCCTCGGGCACGCTCAGCGGGTCGCTGCGATACCGCCGGTTGAGCACAGGAGAGCAGAGCTCCATGACGAGGAACGGCCGCCCGTCCGATGCCACGCTCGCCTGGTAGACCGTGAGCACCGCCGGGTGCGCGCTCAGCTGAGCCATCAGGTTGGCCTCGGCCTGGAACATGGCGCGAACGCTCGGAGTGACGACTTCGGCGAGCAGCACCTTGACCGCGACCTGGCGTCGAGGCATGTTCTGCTCATACAGGAAGACATCGGCGAAGCCGCCGGAACCCAGCGCGCGAACGTAGGAGAAGCCGGGAAGGTTGGGCGGTGCCGAGGGCAGTCTTGCGGCCATCCGCGCCTCCCGTCATCTCGGTCGTCATCGTCTCCGGCGGGGAAACGTGCACCCATTGTAGGCGGGCACTGGTGGCCAGTCTGCTTCACCGCGACCGGAATCCGTGGCCCTTCCTCAGCGTGGCGAGGTGTGGACGATGAGCGCCAGGCGGCAGCGACGGAGAAGCCTCGGATCAGTGTCGACGCGCGCCGCGCCGTGCGGGAGGGAGAGGCGACTCCGGCGTCTCCAGCACGTCCACGACGACGACCGTGACGTTGTCGCGGCCGCCGTTACCGAGCGCGGCATCCATCAGCTGGCCTGCCGCGTCGAGCGGGCTCGTCCCCACCGTCAGGAAGTGGCGGATGCCGTGTTCGGTGAGCTCCTTGGTGAGACCGTCGGAGCAGGCGAGCAGACGGGTTCCGGCCACCACGGGCACCAGGCTGAAGTCGGGAACGGGGTCTTCGTTGAACCCGACGGCCCTCGTGATCACGTTGGAGTGCGGATGCACCTCGGCCTCCGACGGGGTGATGGCGCCCGCGTCGAGCAGTTCCTGCACGATCGAGTGGTCGACGGTGAGCTGGCGAAGCTCGCCGTCTTCGAGCTCGTACACCCGGGAGTCGCCGATGTTGAACACCAGCCAGCTCGGCTGGCCCTCCGCCAGGGTGAGGGCGAAGCCGGTGACGGTGGTGCCCGTGCCGAGGTCGGTGCGACCGGCGCCCTTCTCCATGTCCGCGACGGCCGCGCGCAGGGATGCGTCGATGCTCTTCTCGTCGACGTACTGGCCCGAGACCCGTTCCGCCAAGCGATTCACGACGGCCGCACTGGCGACGTCGCCCGCGCTATGCCCTCCCATGCCGTCCGCGACGGCGAAGATGGGCGACTTGGCGATCAGGCTGTCCTCGTTCGCCGAACGCTTGTATCCCTTGTCCGTGAGCGCAGCCCAGGTGAGCGTGATGCGCGCTCCGTCTCTGCCCGGCACCGCGATGTGGTGCCGCTTGCTGCCGCGACCGATCTGCGTCACGACAGTGCCCTTCCGCAAGGCGTGGCCGGGCGCCGACGGTCCAGGCATAACGGCGCACGGAAACCATCCGACTTCGGGTATCGCTGTCGGTTCGGTGGTCGGCGCATCACGCAACCCACCATACGGGGGTGATGTCGATGATGGTGCCGTCGCCGATCTCCACCTCGGCCGCTCCTGGAACCGAGAACGACTCGCCGGGGCGCAGCCTTCGTGCTCTTCCTCCCTCGATTCGCACGGTCGTTCCGTTCCTCGACTTGAGGTCGGTGACCACGACGACCCGCCCCGCGCGCTCGATGCGCACGTGCGACGCGGAGACCTCCTGGCCCGGCGACGGCACCGTGACAAGCACGGATGGCACGCCGGTTCTACGGGTGGACGCCGGTCGTCGTCCGAACACGACGGGGGCGTCGAGCTCGACCGGTTCACCGCCGCGGACGCCGACCAAGACGCGGCCCGGCGCGTCGTCGTCGCGTCCTCCCACCGCGACGTCGTCAGCCTCGTCGGCGGCAGCGTGGGCGGCATCGTGGGCGGCAGGGGCCGGCTCTCTCGTGCAGGACGCCGCTCGGGGTCCATCATCCGTCGCCGCGGCCGACGACGTTCCACGACCGGTGTCCTCGCCGTCGACGGCGGCACGGACGTCCGGGTAGAACCTCAGCGCTTCGGAACGGGCGACCGTGCGTTCATCCGGTTCGTAACGGTCGCCGCCTGACGCGGAGAACGGCTGCAGCTGGCCCTGGGACGGCGGATCCTGCGACGCGTGCCGTGGGGCCGCCGACCCGGCGGCCCTCGACGGTGGCTGCGTCGCGGGGCCGCGCTCCGGCCCGACCGGCCCGTGCCGGCCGGGTGCGCGCTGCACGGTCTCCTCGTCGAAGCCAGGCGCTGGCGCGACGCGGGCTGCGTGCGCACCGCCTCTGCCGCTTTCCTGGGGCTCACCGCGCACCAGGCGAACGGTGTCGTCGTCGAGGTCGGCGGAACCCCGGAAGGCGGCAGGACCGTGCGATAACGCGTCTTCGCCGACCCTCTCGGGAGCCCTCTCGACCGCCGACCAGAGAATGGAGCTGGCCCTGATCGTTCCCTGCGCCAACGCCGCGGCGTCGTTCGATCGGTGCGGAATCGCGTCGAACCGGCTCGTCGGTCCGCCGAGATCGAGCGCGACGACATCCCGGAATGTTGCGATGAGCCAGGGCTGCACGCCCGATGAGGAGAATCGTCGGGCTCCCCCCACCGAGTAGACGTCCACGACGGCACGGCCCCGGGCGATGGCCGTGACCTGCCAGCCGTCCGTGATCTCGGCGTCGAAGTGCACCACCGCGAACGACTCGACGCCGCCATCCCCTGCCGGGATCGCCTCGATCACGCGTTCCAGCGGCGTCTCGGCCTCACTCGTCAGCTTTGCGACCGCCTCGACGCTGTGCCGCTCAGCCTCCGAGGCGATCAGGGCGACAAACGATTCGGCGGCGACGACCATCCAGTCGTCTTCGCCTGGCCGGGGCGGCGACGCGTAGACGAAGCCACGGCGTCGCCCCGATGGCTGAGCTTGCGCCACGTCGCCTCCTTGCACCGATCCCTGGCCGGAGCTCCGATCCCGCGACGGATGCCACGGCCGCACGTCAGTGCCGCCCCGTCACCTGCCCGACGCTTCTCCATGCTGCCCGGATCGGCTGATGTCGTCGCTCCATTCTGCCGTTCGCCGACCGTCAGCGCCGCATCCCTCCTCGCGTGCCCCGTCGGGGTCCGGCTCTCTGCCGGGCCTGGTCGCGGTCGACGAAGGCCCACTCGGGGAGCATCCCGCGTTCCACGACGGTGTGAATGAGTTGTGCGAAGCCGTAATCCGGCCCGACGGCGAGGGCGGCCCGTGCGTATTCGCCCGCCACCGATCCTCGTCCGAGTGCCCAGTTCAGCCAGGCCAGTGATGCCAGGCACGGGCCGCGCTTCTCTGCGGGCAGCCGTGCCGCGACCTGGCGCAAGAGGTCGATGGCATGCGTCACAGCGTGCGGGTGCGGCCTTCCGATGCTGCCACGACCGGCCAGGGCCAGTGCGATGTCCTCGTCCACGGGCGGGTCGCCTCGCAGGTGCCTCTCTTGAAATCGCAGTGCACGCGTGCCGGCCGAACTGCCCCACGCCCACGTGAACAGCACCACGTCTCGTGCCCATGGCTGCTCGAGTACCGCTGCCGTCAGCGCGGCGGAGGCCGGCCCGATGTCGTTCGGTCGCCACCGGGCGCTGTACTCGGCGAACCAGACCGGGTCGGGCGTTCGCTGAGCCGAACCGAGCGCCGCCAGAGCCGCCGCTGTGCGCTCGACGAGCTGGGCCGGGACCTGCGGCAGGACGGCTTCCTCGGAGGGCGAGAGCCCGACGTAGGCCGCGTCGGGATCGAGCCTGCGCAGTCGCCACGCGGAGTCGAGTTCGGCACGGGCCCGGGGCCGGCTTCCGACCCGTCCCCACCCGTCTGCCGCGACGAACAGCTGGTCGCGCACGAGGAAACCTGCGGCCCGAGACGCGGCGCGAAGCCGCCTGAAGAGCTCGGCACCTGGCGCACCGGTGGCGCAGGCCTCGTCGGTGAAGACGATCGGGATCACGCCGTTCGCGCCGGGAATACGGCACACCATGCCCACGACGGACGACACGTACTCCGCCAGCGCTTTCGCGTCGGGACGCCTGCCCTTCCGGACCGTCGACCCGCGGGCCACGGCGTCATCGCCCGTCGAAGCGCAACCGTTCGGGCCGGAACCGCGAGAGCCGGAGCCGGGACCACCGGCGCCGCGAGCACCGGACCCCGGAGGGTCCGATCGTGGCAGGTCGACGCGCAAGGTCCCGCACGTCAGCCGGTCGCGGAGTGCGACGAGCACAAGGCTTCTTCGAGGCTCGAACCCGACGAGTTCGGGCACATAGGAGAGCAGGTCGAGCGGGTCGGACGCGACGATGGGATCGGGCATGACGACCAGCGTTGCCCGCACCGGACGCCCGCCTCGGCCAGGGACGGGCATCCGTTCGATTCCGGCAAGAGGTCCCGCCTGTGGACGCAGAGTTGCTGGGGCTGTGCCGCCGCGGTCGGACCGGTCGCCCATAGGAGCCGACGCGACCGGACCCTGCGGAGATCGGCGCCATCGGAGACAGGACCCTGCGGAGATCGCGGTCCACTCTGCGCAGATCAGGGCCGCCCGCGAGCACTCCGATCGGCGGTCAAGCCCGTCGGCGATCAGACGTCGTCGGTGACGGCGCCTGCGAACTGCGCGTTGTACAGCGAGTAGTACGCGCCTCCGGCGGCGAGCAACTGGGCATGAGTGCCTTGCTCGACGATGCGTCCCGACTCCATCACGAGGATGACGTCGGCATCGCGGATCGTCGACAACCGGTGCGCGATCACGAAGCTCGTGCGACCCTGCCGGAGCGCGCTCATGGCCTTCTGCACGAGCAGCTCGGTGCGCGTGTCGACGGAACTCGTCGCCTCGTCGAGGATGAGCACGCTCGGCCGTGCGAGGAAGGCCCTCGCGATCGTGAGAAGCTGCTTCTCCCCCGCCGACACGTTCGAGGCCTCGTCGTCGAGCATCGTGTCGTACCCGTCGGGAAGGGATCGGACGAACCGGTCGACGTAGCTCGCCTTCGCGGCCGCGATCACCTCGTCCTCCGTCGCGTCCGGGCGTCCGTACGCGATGTTCTCGCGGATGGTCCCTGCGAACAGCCAGGTGTCCTGCAAGACCATGCCGATCCGACTGCGCAGCTCCCGTCTGGTCAGACGGGTGATGTCGGTGCCGTCCAGCGTGATGCGGCCGGCGCCGACCTCGTAGAACCGCAGGATGAGGTTGACGAGCGTCGTCTTGCCTGCGCCGGTAGGTCCGACGATCGCCACGGTCTGGCCCGGTTCGGCGACGAGCGAGAGATCCTCGATCAGCGGCGTGTCCTCGGCGTACCGGAACGAGACGTCCTCGAACTCCAGCCTGCCCTTCGTCTCTCCTGCGGAGGCCGGGGCATCCGGGTCGGGCGACTGCTCGTCGGCGTCCAGCAGCTCGAACACCCGCTCTGCTGATGCCACACCCGACTGCAGCAGGTTGGCCATCGAGCCGAGCTGCGCGAGAGGCTGAGTGAACTGGCGCGAGTACTGGATGAACGCCTGCACGTCACCGATCTGGATGACGCCGGCAGCGACCTGCAGGCCGCCAACGACCGCGATGCCCACGTAGACCAGGTTTCCCACGAACTGCATGGACGGCATGATGATGCCCGACACGAACTGCGCGCCGAAGCTCGCCCGGTACAGCTCCTCGTTCTTGGCGGCGAACCTCTCGTCGACCTCGTGCTGCCGCCCGAACACCTTCACGATGGCGTGCCCGGAATAGGTCTCCTCGATCTGGGCGTTCAACGCGCCCGTGTGCCGCCACTGGGCGACGAACATCTTCTGCGAGCGCTTGGCGATCACCATCGTGACCAGCAGCGTCAGCGGGATCGACACCAGTGCGATCAGCGCGAGCAGCGGCGAGATGACGAACATGATGACGAGCACGCCGATGACGGTGAGCAGGGACGTGAGCACCTGGCTCATCGTCTGCTGCAGGCTCTGCTGAACGTTGTCGATGTCGTTGGTGACCCGGCTGAGCAGTTCACCGCGCGGCATGGTGTCGAAGTACTTCAGCGGCAGCCGGTGGATCTTCTCCTCGACGTCGCGGCGCAGGCGGTAGACGGTGCGCATCGTGACTCCATTGAGCAGGAAGGCCTGCAGCCAGCTGAAGACCGATGCGAACACGTACAGCACCAGCACGAGCATGAGCACGTGCGACAGGGCCGTGAAGTCGATGCCGTGCCCAGGCGTCAGGTGCATGCCGCTGAGCATGTCGGCGAGCTGGCCCTGCCCGTTCCTGCGCATCCCTTCCAGGACCTGCGCCTGGCTCACCCCGGCCGGCAGGCTCTTCGAGACGAAGCCGGCGACGATGATGTTGGTTCCCTCGCCCAGCAGCTTGGGGCCGAGCACGCTGAAGCCCACGCTGAGCACCGTCAGCAGGGTCACGACGACGAGCCACGCGGCTTCCGGCCGCAGCCGGCCGAGCAGGCGTCTCGCGCTCGGGCCGAAGTTCATCGCCTTCTGCGGCGGCATGCCCGCGCCGCCGAACGGACCGCCTCCGCCAGGTCCCCGCCGTGGTCCGGGAGCCGGCACGCGCTCTGGCGTCTTCGTGTCGCTCATGCCGCTTCCTCCGCCGTCAGCTGAGACGACACGATCTCCGCGTACGTCTCGGATGTCTCCAGCAACTCCTCATGCGTGCCCGACCCGACGATCCGTCCGTTCTCGATCACCAGGATCAGGTCGGCATCCGTGATCGTCGACACGCGCTGGGCGACGATGACGAACGTCGCGCCTGCCTCCTTCTCCTTCAGCGCCCGCCGCAGCCGCGCATCCGTCGCCAGATCCAGCGCCGAGAAGGAATCGTCGAACACGTAGATCTCCGCGCGCTTGACGAGAGCGCGCGCGATGGCGAGCCGCTGGCGCTGCCCGCCTGAAACGTTCGTTCCGCCCTGGGCGATGGCGGCCTCCAGACCGCCGTCCATGGCCTGCACGAAGTCCTTCGCCTGCGCGATCTCCAGTGCACGCCACAGCTCGTCGTCCGTGGCATCCGGTTTGCCGTAGCGCAGGTTGGATGCGACGGTGCCGGAGAACAGGTACGGCTTCTGCGGCACCAGACCGATACGCGACCAGAGCACGTCGGGGTCGAGCTCGGCGACATCCACGCCGTCGACCAGCACCGATCCGCTCGTGGCATCGAAGAGCCGCGGCAGGAGGTTGATGAGAGTGGTCTTGCCTGCGCCCGTCGACCCGATGATGGCCACCGTCTGACCGCGTTCGATGCGCACGTTGAGGTCGCTGAGCACGGGATCCTCCGCTCCCGGGTAGGCGAATCCGACCTCGAAGAGCTCGATGGTCCCGCGCTCGTCGAGCTTCGTGATCGGATGCTCGGGCGCGGTGACCGTCGACTCCGTCTCCAGCACCTCGCCGATGCGCTCGGCGCACACGGCGGCTCTCGGCACCATCACGAACATGAAGGTCGCCATCATGACCCCCATCAGGATCTGCATGAGATAGCTGAGGAACGCGGTCAGCGTGCCCACCTGCAACGAGCCGTCGTCGATCCGGAACGCTCCGAACCAGATGACGGCGACGCTGGAGAGGTTGAGCACGAGCATCACGGTCGGGAACATGAGCGCCATGAGCCGTCCTGCTCGCAGGGCGGTCTCGGTCACCTCGTCGTTCGCGGCCTTGAACCGGCTGCGCTCGATGTCCTCACGCACGAACGCGCGCACGACACGGATGCCCGACAGCTGCTCGCGCAGCACGCGGTTGACCTGGTCGATGCGCTTCTGCATCCTGCGGAACTGCGGAACCATGCGGGAGATGATCAGGATGACGCACACCAGCAGCACGGGAACGCTCACCGCGATCAGCCACGACAGCTCCAGATCCTGCTGGATCGCCAGCACGATGCCGCCGATGCACAGGATCGGCGCGGAGACCAGCAGCGTGCAGGTCATCAGCACGAGCATCTGAACCTGCTGCACGTCGTTCGTGTTGCGGGTGATGAGCGAGGGTGCGCCGAACTTCGTGACCTCCCGCTCGGAGAACGCACCGACATGCGAGAACAGGGCTCTGCGCAGGTCGCGGCCCAGCCGCATCGACGCCTTCGCGCCGAAGTAGACGGCCACGATGTTGCAGACCACCTGGCCCAGCGTCACCAGCAGCATGAATCCGCCGTTGGCGATGATGTAGCCGGTGTCGCCCTTGATGACGCCCTGATCGATCAGCTCGGCGTTCAGCGTCGGAAGGTAGAGCGAGGCGAACGACTGCAGCAGCTGGAAGGCGATGACTCCGACCAGCAGGGGCCAGTGCGGCTTCAGGTACCGCACGAGCAGGCGCATCAGCATGAGCGTGCTCCGCTCTTCTCGGTCGCGCCCAGCGGCGCGTGGGTCTCAGGCATGGGTCTCCACGTTCTCGTCAGGTCTGCTGGCGTCATCGGCGCCCGGGATGTCGTTCGTCTCGTGGTCGTCGCCGGCGTCGGCGTCGAGGCGCAGGGCGCGGGCCGTCTTCTTGCGGGCGGCATCCTCGTTGCCCGCTGCGGTGTCGCCCGCGATCCCGTAGACGATGAGCCGGGTCAGCGTCTCATCGTCGAACGAGGTCTCGACCGTGAAACCCGGAATGGACATCGCGAAAGCGATCAGCCGGATGAACGGCGCGACGTGCTCGGCCGGCACGTTGAGCCTGTCGAGTTCCGGTCGCACCAGCCGGGCGACGATCGAGGCGTACTCCCACGTCTGCCCAGGCGGTCTGGAGCGGACGTGCGGCGGCTCACCTCCCGTGTGCCCGATGGCCGCCATGATGCTGATCACACCTTGGAAGCGCTGCCTCAGCACCACCAGCACGCGGGACACCTTCTCCTCGAGCGACAGGGTCGGGTCGATCTCGGACAGGCTGGCACGCACGGGAGCCGGATCGAGGTAGACGTCCGCAGCCTCGCGGATCAGCGTCTCCTTGTCGCCGAAGACGCGGAAGATCGTACCCTCCGCCACCCCAGCCGCCTCGGCGATCTGGCGGGAGGTGAGAGAGCTCCCGTGCTCGATGATCGCCGGGATGACCGCGCGGATGATGGCGGCCTTGCGCTCTTCGGGCGGCAAGGGACTGGCCCGGTTCGGTATCTTCGGCACCCGAGGATTCTAACTGAGTGTGCGCTCACTCCGCAATCACCGCGGAAGGATCGCCGGGCCACGCGGAGCGCGACGACGTGCCCGGAGACGCGTGTCAGGAACCCGTGAGGACCGTGAACTCCCGGGAGTATGCCGGCGAGCCGGCGCCCTCGCGCCAGGTCACTCTGATGCGCGGCGGTGGCGTTCCGCGGCCGACCATCACCCGGAACTGGAGCACATCGTCTCTGTCCACGTCTCGCGGGATCACTTCATCGGGCCGCACGAACTTCGGCGGTACTGTCGCATCGGAAAGCAGGGCGTCGCGCGCCTTCGCCAGGCCCGTGTTGCGCAACGCCCACGTGGAGTTGCGCACCCGCTCCAGACGCCACGACACCTGCACGACGCGCTCCGTCTCCCCGGTGTCGCCATCTGCGATGTCGTGATCCTCGGCGCGCTGCACACTCGCCCTTCCTGCCGCCTGTTCTCGCGACGACGCCACGGCGACCGGCAGGCTCGCTGTCGCCGTGCCGGCCTCGATCCGGGCGGCCTCGGCTTCAGCATGAGCCGCCTTGTCCGAAGCGGCCTCGGCCTCCCGCCTGCTCGCCGCGGCCGCAGCCTGCGCGGATGCCGCAGCCTGCGCCGCCTTGGCCGCCTCCTGGGCAGCGCTGGCGGCATCCTGCCTGCCTTGCGCCACCTTGACCTCGAGTTGCTGCAGCCCTGCTGCCGCCGCCTGCGCGTTCGCCTCGGCCCTTGCGATCGCGGACGCCGCCGCAGCCGCCTGCTCTTCGGCTGCTCGCGCGCGAACGAGAGCGATCACGGCGAAGGCGACCGCAACCATCGCGACGACCAGGCAGATGACATCCAGGAGTACCACGGCGAAAGTCTAGGCAACGTGGCCCTGCACTCTCCCTCCCCTCTCACATGCGGACGCCATGTGTCCACCAGGAGCCGGCCTTGGTGCCGGGTGTCTGACGTGCGTCCTACCGTCGAGACATGAACACGTACCTGCTGCGGATGCCGAGCCCGATCGGCAGACTCGAACTGGTCTCCGACGGCACCGCCGTCGCTTCGCTCACCATCGAGCGCGACGGGATGCTGCCACGTGAGCACTCTCCCGAAACGGTCGACGATGTGCTGCGTCTGGCTCGGGATCAGCTCGAGGAGTACTTCGACGGTGAGCGTCGTGTCTTCGACGTTCCGCTGAATCCCTCGGGAACCCCGTTCCGACGAGCCGTGTGGGACAGGCTTCGCGAGGTGGGCTGGGGCGAGTACACCACGTACGGCGAACTCGGCATGGCGGTGGGCAAGCCGACGGCCGGCCGCGCTGTCGGAGGCGCAATAGGCTCGAACCCCATCCCCCTTTTCATCGGATGCCATCGCGTGCTCGGCGCCGACGGCCGCGTCACCGGCTACAGCGGCGGTCAGGGCATTCCGACGAAACTCTGGCTCCTCGAACACGAAGGGATCACGCTGGCGGCATGACCGAGACCGACGAGACAGCTTCCGCGATCGCGCCCGCCGAGACGCGTTCGCGCCCCGACCTGCTCGTGGGAGACGATGGCGTCGCCCGCTGCTCATGGGTGGGCACCGATGCCGAGTACCAGAGGTACCACGACGAGGAGTGGGGGACGCCGCTGCGCGACGATCGGGCTCTGTTCGAGAAGATCTGTCTCGAGGGCTTCCAGGCCGGCCTGTCCTGGCGCACGATCCTGCTGCGCAGGCCCGCGTTCCGGGAGGCTTTCCACGGGTTCGAGGTCGAGCACGTGGCCGCCATGACGAGCCACGACGTCGACCGTCTCCTGCAGAACGCCGCGATCATCCGGCATCGGGGAAAGATCGAGGCGACGATCGCCAACGCCAGGGCGACGCTGGCGCTGGCGCAACCGCTGTCGGAGTTGATCTGGTCGTTCGCTCCGCCGTCACAGGGTCGTCGTCCACCTCACACGTTGAGCGAGATTCCCGCCGTGACCGCCGAGTCGAACGCTCTCAGCCGGCGCCTCCGCGCCCTGGGTTTCCGCTTCGTCGGGCCCACCACGATGTACGCGCTCATGCAGTCCGCCGGCCTCGTCGACGACCACGTCGCCGGATGCTGGCGGGCGGCCGACGACTGAGACCCGGACAAGGCCGGGTCGGCGGAGGATCCGATGATCCCTACGGTGTGCCTCGTGGTGACCGGTATCGCACTTGCCCGACCGCAGGCGATCAGAAACCCGGTCATCGCACCGTGCACGATCACTCTGACGCACGGAGGGGACGCGCGCCGACCTCATTCGCCGACCCGACGGTATTGCGTTCGCCCGCAGGAACAGGACCCGAGACTCGTGTTGCGAGCGCCCTGATTGTCGTCACAACGGGCGTCGTCGCGCTGCACCCGTGCCGACCCCCGCTGACACAAAACTGATTCTAACTCAGTCGACGACCAGCAGAACCTCGTGATTGGCTCCGGATTCCATCTCGAACCCGGCCGAGCGCGCCCATGCGACGAAGCCGGCCACCGAGCGCAGCCGCGGGCGCTGCAGCACGAAGGCGCGCACGAGGAGCCCCTTCGCATGCTTGTTGAAATGGTTGAGTGCGCGGCGGGTGCCGTCCGGGGTCACCGAGACCACTCGCACGAACGCGGCATCCTCCCTGTCCCCCGTCGGCCCGAGCGCCGCATACGCCTCCGACCGCAGATCGATGATCGGCCCCGGCACCTCGGCGAGGGTCCGCGTGATGGCGGGCGCCCACAGTGCTCGCAACCGGATGCCCGGAAGCCGCGACGCCGCCGACATGCGGTAGTCGGGAATCCGGTCGAGAGCGCCCACCGGGCCGAACACCGCGGAGTGGATCGCGACCGTGCGCCCCAGGTGCCTGCGTGACTCCGAGTGCAGAGAGGCGGCATCCAGCGCATCGTAGAGCACCCCGGTGTAGCGGTCGACCGCCGGAAGCAGAGGCGAGTCGAACAGTGAAGCGTCGCTCGCCAGCTCTGAGACCAGTGTGCGCGGAACCCCCAGCAGTCTGGCCGACTCCTCGAGATCCGGCTGCGACGCGAGCTCCACCAGGGAGCGCGCGGTCTGCTCGCGCTGCGGAAGCAGCTCGGGGAACCGGAGACTGCTCAGCTGCAGCCTCGACTTGCCCGTCCCGCCCGCGCGCTTGGACTCGGACGGCGGAAGAAGCATCAGCACCTGTCGCTCCGGCGTCCGTCGGCGAGCTCAGGGCCGCGTGCGGTGACGGTGACCCCACGTCCGGGCGCGACGTCGATGTGCCGGGGCACGACCACCTGGTCGGGGGACGACAGGAACCGGGGCATGCGGCTCACGGACCGAGGAACCGGATGGCCGCTTCGACGTTCTGGCCGAGCGAGTTGGCCGTGTCGAGGGTAATGCGAGGCAACTCGGCGCACTCCCCCTTCCACGGCTGATAGTCCTCGAGGCTCTGCTCCACAGCACGCCACGACGGTTCCTCGAAATGCGGCAGATTGCGCACGCGCTTCTCGAGCCGCGTCCTGTGCAACTCGGGATCCGAGCACTCCACCTCGATTACGCGCAGAGGCACGCCGGCGCGCACGGCGAGGTCACGCCATTGCAGGCGAGCGGGCTCCACGGCATTCACGGCATCGACGATCACGCTGTGGCCCGACATGAGCACCTGCTCGGCAAGCGTCTCGGCCACGAGGTACGCGGCGAGTCCGGTCGGCTGGTCCCCGTCGATCCCGGCATGCAGGATGGCCGACTCGATCGGGTCCACCGACACGATGGTCGCCCCGAGACGAGCGCTCACCACTTCGGCGATCGTCGACTTGCCGGCTCCCGGAAGTCCGGCCATAGCGATCAGTACCGGAACCCGGATGTCCCCGAACTGCCGGTCAACAGTAGCCGATGCCACTTCGGCCCCCTCCTGCCTCAAGTGCCGCCGATCCGCATCGGCTGGTCCACGCTCCCGATCGGTGTCTGCGATGTCTGCTTCCAGCCGTTCCGTTGTGCGAGTCTCGTCTCCGAGCCTCACCTATCCGCCCGACCAGCGCCACCATCCGAGTCGATCGATCCCGAACCGCGGGCCCCGAACGGCCGAAGACCGTCGACGGTTGTCACCTCAGATCAGCTGGGCCTTGCCCGCGAGCACGGTCAGCTCGTTGTTCTCGAACGACACGAAGCCGTCAGCTGCGCTGGCGACCAGCCGCTCTCCGCCGGGAAGCGTGATGCGCACCTCGCCCTCGGCCAGTGTTCCGAGGAGCGGCGTGTGGTTGGGGAGGATGCCCACCTCCCCAACCGTGGTGCGCGCGACGACCACCGACGCGTCGCCCGACCAGACCTCGCGGTCGGCCGAGACGACGCTGACCTTGATGGTCGCCATGGTCAGCCGTTCTCCTTCTGGATCTTCGCCCACTTCTCCTCGACGTCAGAGATCGGTCCGACGTTGAAGAACGCCTGCTCCGCCACGTGGTCGAAGTCACCGCGGCAGATGGCATCGAACGACTCGATGGTGTCCTTCAGCGGCACCGTCGAACCCTCGACACCGGTGAACTTCTTCGCCATGTAGGTGTTCTGCGACAGGAACTGCTGGATTCGACGGGCGCGGGAGACGGTGACCTTGTCTTCCTCGCTGAGCTCGTCGACACCGAGGATGGCGATGATCTCCTGCAGCTCCTTGTTCTTCTGCAGGATCTGCTTCACCGTGGTGGCGACGCGGTAGTGGTCCTCGCCCAGGTAGCGAGGGTCGAGGATGCGGCTCGTCGACGCGAGCGGGTCCACAGCGGGGTACAGACCCTGTGACGCGATCTCACGCGAGAGCTCCGTCGTGGCATCCAGGTGTGCGAACGTCGTGGCGGGAGCCGGGTCGGTGTAGTCATCGGCGGGAACGTAGATCGCCTGCAGCGAGGTGATCGAGTGTCCGCGCGTGGAGGTGATGCGCTCCTGAAGGACGCCCATCTCGTCGGCGAGGTTCGGCTGGTAGCCCACGGCGGAGGGCATGCGGCCGAGCAGGGTCGACACCTCGGAGCCCGCCTGCGTGAAGCGGAAGATGTTGTCGATGAAGAGCAGCACGTCCTGCTTCTGCACGTCGCGGAAGTACTCCGCCATGGTCAGAGCGGAGAGCGCGACACGAAGACGCGTCCCCGGCGGCTCGTCCATCTGGCCGAACACCAGCGCGGTCTTGTCGAAGACGCCGGCCTCCTCCATCTCGTGGATGAGGTCGTTGCCCTCACGGGTGCGCTCTCCGACGCCGGCGAACACGGACACACCACCGTGGTCCTGTGCGACGCGCTGGATCATCTCCTGGATGAGCACGGTCTTGCCCACGCCGGCGCCGCCGAACAGGCCGATCTTTCCACCCTCGACGTACGGGGTGAGCAGGTCGATGACCTTGATGCCGGTCTCGAACATCGTCGTCTTCGACTCGAGCTGGTCGAAGGCAGGCGCCTTGCGGTGGATGGGCCAGCGCTCGGTGACCTCGATCGTCTCGCCCGGCTCGACGTCGAGCACCTCTCCGGTCACGTTGAAGACGTGACCGAGCGTGACGTTGCCGACGGGCACCGTGATGGGCGCGCCGGTGTCGCGCACCTCCTGACCGCGCACCAGGCCGTCGGTCGGCTTGAGCGCGATGGCACGGATGAGGTCGTCGCCGAGGTGCTGCGCGACCTCGAGCGTGATCTCGTGCGCCTCCTCCTCGTCGCCGGTGAAGTTGATCGTCGTCTTGAGCGCGTTGTAGATCTCGGGGATCGAGTCGTGCGGGAACTCGATGTCGACGACGGGGCCGGTGACGCGGGCGATGCGGCCGACGCCCGGGGTCGTCTCCGCTACCTGAGCCTCGGACTCGGCGGTGGCTGTCGGTGTCATTTCTTTCTCTCTCTGTTTCGTCGTCAGACGTCTACTGGGAGGCCAGTGCTACTGGGAAGCCAGGGCGTCGGCGCCACCGACGATCTCCGAGATCTGCTGCGTAATCTCGGACTGTCGAGCGTTGTTCGCCAGGCGCGTGTAGTTGGTGATGAGCTTGTCGGCATTGTCGCTCGCCGACTTCATGGCCTTCTGAGTGGCGGCGTGCTTCGCCGCCGCCGACTCGAGCAGGGCGTTGTAGAGGCGGCTGTGGATGTAGGCCGGAAGGAGCGCGTCGAGCACGGTGTCGGCATCCGGTTCGAAATCGTAGAGCGGGAGCATCGACTTGTCCTCGACCTCCTCGATGCCCTCGACGAGCTCGAGCGGCAGCAGCCGCACCACGTGGGGCTGCTGCACCAGCATGCTGACGAACCGGTTGTAGACGATGTGGATCTCGTCGACCCCGCCATCGTCGGTGTCGCGCATGAAGGCCTCGACCAGCTCGCTGCCGATCTCCAAGGCGTCGTCGAACACGGGCGAGTCGGTGATGCCGATCCAGTCGCGCACGCTCTCCCGCTTGCGGAAGGCGAAGAAGCCGACCGCCTTGCGTCCGACGAGATAGAACACGACCTCCTTGCCCTGCCCGGTGAGCAGGGTCTCGAGCTCGAGCGCCTCACGGATGACCTGCGAGTTGAACGCGCCGGCGAGTCCGCGATCCGATGAGAAGATCACGATCGCCGCCCGGCGCACGTTCTCGGCCTCGGTCGTGAGCAGATGCTTCACGTTGGAGTGGGCGGCGACCGCAGCAACGGCGCGGGTTATCGCCCGGGTGTACGGTGCCGACTCCTGCACGCGAGCCTGCGCCTTGTAGATGCGGCTCGCCGAGATCAGCTCCATCGCGCGGGTGATCTTCTTCGTCGTCTGGGCAGAGCGGATGCGCTGCCGGTAGACCCGAAGTTGCGCTGCCATGGGACTCCTGTCTGGGTGTCAACTCGTCGAGTGCGTCGCTCAGCGACGACTCGTGACGATCTTCTCCTGGTCGATTTCCTCTTCTTCGATCGCCTCGTAGCGCTCGCTGCCCGGTTCGATCAGCGAGTGGCCGGAGCTCGTCTGGAACTCCAGCTTGAAGATGTCGATCTCGCGCTCGAGCGTGGCGACGGTGTCGTCATCCAGCACGTTCGTGTCGCGAAGCGTGTCGAGGACCGTCGTCGTGCGGCGCAGGAAGTCCAGAAACTCGGACTCGAAGCGGAGGATGTCCTCCACCGGCACCTCGTCGAGCTTGCCGTTCGTGCCCGCCCAGATGGAGACCACCTGCTCCTCGACCGGGAACGGCGAGTACTGCGGCTGCTTGAGCAGCTCGGTCAGGCGTGCACCGCGATCGAGCTGACGGCGGGATGCCGCGTCGAGGTCGGACGCGAACATCGAGAACGCCTCCAGCGCGCGGTACTGCGCCAGCTCGAGCTTCAGCGTTCCCGAGACCTTCTTGATCGACTTCACCTGGGCGTCGCCACCGACGCGGGACACCGAGATGCCCACGTCGACCGCAGGGCGCTGGTTGGCGTTGAAGAGGTCGGACTGCAGGAAGATCTGGCCGTCGGTGATCGAGATCACGTTCGTCGGAATGTAGGCCGAGACGTCGTTCGCCTTGGTCTCGATGATCGGCAGTCCCGTCATCGAACCCGCGCCGAGTTCGTCGGAGAGCTTCGCGCAGCGCTCGAGCAGACGCGAGTGCAGGTAGAAGACGTCTCCGGGGTACGCCTCACGCCCCGGCGGACGGCGCAGCAGGAGGGATACCGCGCGGTATGCCTCCGCCTGCTTCGACAGGTCGTCGAAGATGATCAGCACGTGCTTGCCGTCGTACATCCAGTGCTGGCCGATGGCCGAACCGGTGTACGGGGCGAGGTACTTGAAGCCGGCCGGGTCGGACGCGGGGGCCGCGACGATGGTCGTGTACTCCATGGCGCCCGCATCCTCCAGCGCGCCCTTCACGCCGGCGATCGTCGAGCCCTTCTGGCCGATGGCGACGTAGATGCACCGAACCTGCTTGTTCGGGTCGCCCGACTCCCAGTTGGCCTTCTGGTTGATGATCGTGTCGATGGCGATGGCGGTCTTGCCGGTCTGGCGGTCGCCGATGATGAGCTGGCGCTGACCGCGACCGATCGGGATCATGGCGTCGATGGCCTTGATGCCGGTCTGCAAGGGCTCGTGCACGCTCTTGCGCTGCATGACGCCTGGGGCCTGCAGCTCGAGCGCGCGGCGGCCCTCGGTCTGCACGGCGCCGAGGCCGTCGATCGGGTTGCCCAGCGGGTCGACGACCCGCCCGAGGTAGCCGTCGCCCACCGCGACGGAGAGGACCTCTCCGGTGCGCGTGACCTCCTGGCCCTCCTCGATGCCGGCGAACTCGCCGAGCACGACGACGCCGATCTCGTCCTCTTCGAGGTTCAGAGCGAGGCCGAGCGTGCCGTCCGCGAAGCGGAGGAGCTCGTTCGCCATGGCACCGGGAAGGCCCTCGACGTGCGCGATGCCGTCTCCTGCGTCGACGACGACGCCCACCTCGGTGATGGCGGTGGTGTCGGGCTGGTACCCGGCCACGAAGTCCTTGAGAGCGGCCCGGATCTCATCCGGGCTGATGCTGATGTCTGCCATTTCGTTTTCCTTGATGTGTGCGTCGTGCCGGGTCAGCCGGCCAGTTTCAGTCGCAGGTCGGCGAGGCGATTCGCCACGCTGCCGTCGATGACCTCGTCGCCGATCTGCACGCGGAGGCCGCCGATGAGCCGGGGGTCGATGGTGATCGCGAAACGGGGAGTGCGTCCGTACCGCTTGCTCAGTGAGGCGCGCAGCCGGTCGAGCTGCGATTCGGTCGGCGGGGCGGCCGCAGTGATGGAGACGACCATGGCGCCGGCATCCTGTGCGACGATCTCCGCGATGTGCGCGATGACCTCGACGAGGCGCCGGCCGCGTTGCGTCTGCACCGCATAGCTCAACAGCACCAGGGTGGCATCGCTCGCCTTGCCGGTGAGAAGTTGTTCGACGATGGCGATCCGCTTCGCGGGATCGCCGAGCTTGCTTCCGAGCGCAAGCTCGAGCTCGTCGTCGCTGTCGACGGCGCGGGCGAACGAGAACAGCTCGGACTCGATGGATCCGTCGTCTCCGGAAGCACGCGCCACGGCCCGGATGCCGATCTCCTCGATCCCGTCGATCAGCTGCTCGGGGCTCGACCAGCGCGATTGCGCGATCCCGCTCAGGATGCGCACGGCGGCTGCGTCGTACGAGCCGAAGATGCGGGTGACGATCGCGCCCTTGTCCGCGAACTCGATGGAGGGATCGGCGAGCAACGCTTTCAGCTGCGCAGTGGTGTCGATCGTGCGACCGGCCGACAATACCTGCTCACCGGTGCGCAGCGTCACCTCTGGCGCGTCGGCCAGTTCGGCCTTGGCGCGATCCAGTGCTTCGCGGGTCGCGGATCCCACTTACTCGCCCGCCTTCGACAGCTGATCCTGCTCGAGGTCGGCGAGGAACCGGTCGACGAGCGCCTCGGAGCGCTTGTCGTCGGAGAGCACCTCGCCCACGATGCGTGAGGCGAGGTCGACGGCGAGCGTTCCGACCTCGGCGCGCAGCGAGGCCAGCGCGCCTGCCCGCTCCGACTCGATCTGCGCCTGAGCGTTCGCGGTGATGCGGGCGGCCTCCGCCTGCGCGTTCTCCTTGAGCTCCGCCAGGATCGCCGCACCCTCGAGGCGCGCCTGCTCGCGGATGCGACCGGCCTCGGCGCGAGCCTCGGCCAGCTGAGCGGTGTAGCGCTCGAGCACGGCATTGGCCTCGGCCTGCGTCTTCTCGGCCCGCTCGATGCCGCCGTCGATCACGTCGCGTCGCTCGTCGAGCAGCTTGTTGATCGCCGGCAGCCCCTTCACGATGAAGAAGACCAGGATGATGACGAAGACGATCGTGCCCCACAGAAGGTCAGGAATCGTCGGGATGAGGAGGTTCCCCTCGGCGACGACGGCTGTGGAGAGCATTAGGACTCCTTCGAAAAGTTGCTTCTGGCCGGCTGAGTGTTACGGCTGGGGGAACGGGATGAACGCGACGGCGATCGCGATGAAGCAGAGGGCCTCCGTCAGCGCGACGCCGAGGAACATGAGGCTCTGCAGGCGGCCCTGCAGTTCCGGCTGGCGGGCGACCGACTCGATGGTCTTACCGATGACGTAGCCCACGCCGATACCGGAGCCGATGACGGCCAGACCGAAGGCGAGCGGAGCGAGTTGTCCGACGATATTCACGTGCGTTGTTCCTTTCGAGGGGTGGATGATGCGGTGCCGCGAGCGGATCAGTGCTCTTCGGCCACCGCGAGCTGGATGTAGATGGCGGACAGGATCGTGAAGACGTACGCCTGCAGGATCGCGACGAACAGGTCGAGCAGCGTGAACGCGATGCCGAAGGCGAACGATCCGATCCCCAGGACGCCGAGCAGGTTCCCGTCGGCGAGCAGGGTGAAGAAGAAGAACTGCGTGGCAGCGAAGCAGAGCACGACGAGCATGTGCCCGGCCATCATGTTCATGGTGAGCCGCAGGGTCAGCGTGACGGGGCGCACGATGAACGTGGAGAGGAACTCCAGCGGCGTGAGCAGGAAGTACAGCGGCCACGGCACACCGGGCAGGAAGAGCGAGTCCTTCCAGAACCGCCAGCCCTTCTCGCGCATGCCGGCGATGATGAACATGAACCAGGCGATGATGGCCAACACCAGAGGGAGGCCGATGATCGCCGTCGGGGCGATCTGGAACCCGGGTATCGAGCCCATGAGGTTCATGCCGAGGATCAGGAAGAAGAACGTCATCAGGATCGGCTCGTAGCGCTTGCCGATGCGCTCACCGAGGTTCTGGTAGATGATGCCGTTGCGCACGAAGCCGACCATGTACTCGAACGCGACCTGCGTGCGAGACGGGCGGAGCTTCATGTTCCTGGTGCCCAGCCAGAAGACGAGGAGCACGAGAACGGTCACCAGGATGCGGATCAGCATGACCCGGTTCAGGGCGAACGGAGTGCCTGCGAACAACACGTCCGGCGGGAAGAAGTCGCTGATCGACGGACCTTCGAAGCCACCGGAATCGTCGCCTTTGACAGACAGCACTGTGGAAATGAGCATGGGCGTTATCAGGGGATTCTCCGGCATCGGTGTTCAACGAGGAACGAGGAACAGGTCGGGGTCTGGGTCTGAATCACTCTACCAAACGTAGAAGGCGTTTCTGCACGCGCGGCTCTGGCCGCATCCGGGGCCCGGAGACCAGTCGTCGACTGGTCAGGGACGAGCATCCGCATCGTCGTCCGTGCCGGCGGACGGCGCGGAAGGACCGGCCGCGGACGGCAGCTCGACGTCGACGTAGGGCACGCGGGCGCGCACGTACGCGACGCAGTCGAGGATCAGAGATCCGAGAACCGCGACGATGATCGTGAAGAACATCACACGTCCGTCGACCCACTTCTGCGATCCGACGAGCAGCACGACGACGACGAACACGATCACCTTGAGCAGCCAGGCGCCCATCACGGTGCCGAAGTAGATGGGCGACGTGAGGTCGCCGCCTGCCAGACGGTAGGCGACGAGCATGGTCACCGCCGTCAGCCCGAGGTAGACGGCGGCGACCACGGCGCCCAGGAGCCCGCCGAGCAGGCCAGGCACTCCCGAGACGGCAAGGCCGATCAGCCCGGCGACGACGGCCACCGCGAGCGCGAAGATCGCGCCGTATTTGAGCGCGAGCACCAGCATCGGCCGTGCTCCGATCGGCCGCGGGCTCCGCTGAGCAGAGCTCGTCGGTGGGTGGGGATGGGTCATGATGCGGCTTCCTTCCGTGGTTCGTGCCGGATCGAGTCACGACCGGGCAACTGGGATGCCGCGTCGAGCGGATCGAAGCGGGCGGCGGCATCCGCTCCGCTGGATTCCGGCGGGGTGAGTTCTGCGGCGACCTCGCTGCTCTTGCGTCTGCTCAGCGGGGCCAGCGTGATCGCCGTGCAGACGACGAGCCCGACGCACAGGAAGACGACCGCCGGCCAGACGGGCTGGAAGAAGAACAGCAGGCAGCCGATCGAGACCACGGCGGTCCATGCGTAGAAGATCAGCACGGCGTGCAGGTGCGAGTGGCCCATGTCGAGCAGCCGGTGGTGCAGGTGCTTGCGGTCGGCGCTGAACGGCGACTTGCCGACGCGCACCCGCCGGAACACGGCCAGCCCGAAGTCGAGCAGCGGAACGATGAGCACGGCGAACGGCAGGATGATCGGGATGAACGCGGGCAGTAGGGAGCGCGCGCCGCCCTGCTGCAGCGACACCGGGTCGATCTGCCCGGTGACGGCGATGGCGGACGACGCCATGAGAAGACCCACGAGCAGCGCGCCCGTGTCGCCCATGAACATGCGCGCCGGATGCCAGTTGAGCGGCAGAAACCCCGCGCACGCGCCGACCAGGATGATCGCGATCACCGACGCCAGGCTGAAGTAGTTGGACGGACTGGTCTTCACCGTGATCAGGTAGCTGTAGAGGAAGAACGCCCCGTTGGCGATGAGCGCCACTCCTGCGACGAGACCGTCCAGACCGTCGATGAAGTTGATCGCGTTCATCACGAGCACGATGGCGACCACGGTCATCGCGACGCTCATCCACGGCGATCCCACCGTCACTCCCCCGCCGAGTGGCAGCGAGTAGATCTGCACGCCCAGCCAGGCGACGAGACCCGCCGCCACGAACTGACCGGCGAGCTTCGTCATCCAGTCGAGATCCCAGAGGTCGTCGGCGACGCCGATCACCACGATGAGCAGCGCGGCTCCCAGGATGGCGAACACCGGAGTCGGATCGGAGAAGACGACCCCGAGCAGGGGACCGCCGAAGCCGGGGAAGCTCAGCGAGATGAGGTACGCGACGCCGAACGCCACCACGATGCCCAGGAACATCGCGACGCCGCCCAGACGAGGTGTCGGCCTGGTGTGGACGTCGCGCTCCCTGATGCGCGGGTAGAGCTTGAACTTCAGCGCCACCCGCCACACGACGATCGACAGCACGAAGGTGACGATCGCCGTGATCAGGCCGATGGCGAGGAGGAGAGTCATGTGGGCTGCTGGTCCCCTGCGGCCGTCGCTTCGAGCGCGTCGCCGACGACGTCGCGGATCTGCTCGTCGGAGATGACGCCGTGGCGAAGGATGCGCAGCTTGCCGCTTCCCGTGGCGAGCGCCGTCGCATCCACGATCGTGGACGACGTCTCGGTCAGGCCCGACTCGGAGTAGTCCGCGCCCACCTTGCCGCCGTCGAGGTAGACCTGCACGCTCTCGCCGAGCATCTCCTCGGCCTCCTGCGCCGTCGTCGCGGCGGGCATGCCTGTCTTGTTCGCCGAGGACACCGCGAGCGGGCCGGTGGAGCGCAGCAGCGCGAGGGCGACCGGGTTGTTGGGCATCCGCAGCGCGACGGTGCCTTTGGTCTCGCCCAGGTCCCAGGAGAGCGAGGGCTGAGCCGGCAGCACGATGGTGAGTCCGCCCGGCCAGAACGCACCGGCGAGGTCGCGCACCTCCTGGGGAACCGTCTCGGCCAGCGCGTCCAGCGTCGTGAGCGCGGGGATGAGCACGGGCGGCGGCGACTGGCGCCCTCTGCCCTTGGCGGCGAGCAGGGCAGCGACCGCCGCTGCGCTGAACGCATCTGCGCCGATGCCGTAGACGGTGTCGGTGGGAAGGACGATGAGCTCGCCGGTCTCGATGGCGGAGCGCGCCTGCCTGGTGCCCTCGGCGAGACCGTCATCGTCTGAGCAGTCGAAGAATGTGGTCATGACCGGTCGATTCTAGGGTGTCTCGCCGTGCCCGGGCTGGGCCCCGATGCGTGTGGTCGCCTCGCCGGACGTCGTCGGCCGTTGCCGAGCTGCTTGTGCTCGCTTTGTTTACGATGCATACTGTTTATGTCGCACACGCTGCGTATCCGATACGCAGAAACTCAACGGATCGGGCTGCGACGACGCGAGCCCGGAGCACGGCATACGGATCCGCGGCGACCTGGCAGCGACGACCCGCAAACGGAAGGAAACGACATGGCGACGACACCCCTGCAACCCGCCATCGAGATCGCAGGCCTGCGCAAGGCGTACGGCAGGCATCCGGTGCTCGACGGCGTCGAGTTCAGTGTGCCCAGAGGCGAGATCTACGCGCTCCTCGGTCCGAACGGGGCGGGCAAGACCACGACGGTGAACATCCTGTCCACGCTGGTGCGCCCCGATGCCGGAACCGCCAGCATCGCCGGCGTCGATGTGCTGGCCGACCCGGCCCTCGCCCGCAGCAGGTTCGCCCTCACCGGGCAGTACGCGTCGGTCGACGCGTTCCAGACCGGCGAGGAGAACCTCGCGATGATGTCGAGGCTCAGCCACCTGAGCCGTGCTGAGGGTCGCGCCCGCGTCGCGGAGCTCCTGGATGCCTTCGACCTGGGCGATGCCGCTAACCGCAAGGTCTCCGGCTATTCGGGCGGCATGCGCAGGCGGCTCGACCTGGCCATCAGCCTGGTCGCGGCTCCCGAGGTGCTGTTCCTCGACGAGCCGACGACGGGACTCGATCCGCGTAGCCGCACCCAGCTCTGGTCGCTCGTGGCGGACCTGGCGGCGAACGGCACGACGATCCTGCTGACCACGCAGTACCTCGACGAGGCCGAGCGCCTCGCCGATCGCGTCGGCGTGCTCGACGGCGGCCGCATCGTCGCGTCGGGCACGCCGGACCAGCTGAAGTCCCAGGTCAGCGGCGATCGCATCGTGTTCTCGTTCGCGACGCGGGCCGACCTGTCGATGGCCGCCGAGGTGGGCGGCTCCCGGGCGGACCTCGACGTGGACGACGACGCGCTCGAACTGCGCGTGCCATCGGCGAACGCCGTGGCCGACATCCGCTCGTTCCTGGCCGAGGCCGCTGCTCGCGGCATCCAGGTGACGGATATCGCCATCGTCGCCCCCACGCTCGACGACGTCTTCCTGACGCTCACCGGGCGCGATGCCGCCCACAACACCACGACCCGCGCCGCGTCGGCGCGCGCGACAGACGAGGAGAAGGCCGCGTGACCACCATCGACTGGGCACCGAACACCGCATCGGTGCGAAAGACCGGCTTCGGCACCGCGATCGCCGACATCATCGCGATGTGCGGTCGCGAGCTGAGGAGAACGCTGAGGAGCGTCGACTCGCTGGTGACGGCGTTCGCGATCCCGGTGAGCATCATGCTGGTGTTCGTCGTCATCTTCGGCGGCGCCATCGAGTCCGACGGCAACTACGTCGGCTATGTCGTGCCGGGCACGCTCGTGCTCTGCCTGGGCTTCGGATCCGCGGCGACGGCGGTAGCCGTCGCGCAAGACGTGACGAGCGGCACGGTGAACAGGTTCAAGACCCTTCCCGTGCTCGGCTCGGCCGTGCTCCACGGCCACGTCATCTCCAGCGTGCTGCGCAACCTGGCGGCCTGCGTTCCGGTGCTCGGCGTCGCCCTGCTTCTCGGCTACCGCCCGCGGGCCGGCTTCGTCGGATGGGTCTTCGCGCTGCTGTTCGTGGTGCTGATGATCCTCGCGTTCACCTGGCTGAGCGCCCTCGCGGGGCTGTTCCTCAGCGTCGACGCGGCCGCCTCGGTCAACTTCGTGTTCCTCTTCCTGCCGTACGTCTCCAGCGGGTTCGTGCCCGTCGACACCATGCCGGCGTGGCTGCGCGGGTTCGCGGAGCACCAGCCGTACACACCCATCATCGAGACGCTGCGTTACCTCTTGTCCGGCACGGCTCCGGGAAACACGCTGTGGGTGGCGCTCGCGTGGCTCGCTGGCATCCTGGTGGTCGGCGTGCTCGGAGCGGCGCTCGCCTTCGGTCGAAGCGTCAAGGAGTGAGCCGCTGACCGTCACGCTGGTGGCCGGCGTCGGGATCGCCGGCCACCAGCGTGTCTTGCGGCTCGACCGCCTGGCCGATGCGCGGGCGGCTCATAGACTTGCCGGAGCACAGCAGCGAAGCGGTCGCCGCATCCGCATTCCCCGTTCGCCCCCTCTGGAGCGCCATGTCCGACGAGAACGACACGTCAGAGCTGGCGCTGCCGCACGCCGTGGCGCTTTCCTGGGGCGTTGCGGAGCGTCCGCAACGCGGGCCCAAGCGGGAGCTCAGCATCGAGCGCATAGTGGAGACGGCGATCGAGATAGCGGACGCCGAGGGACTGGGCGCCGTGTCGATGGCCCGCGTGGCCTCGGCTCTCGGCTTCACGACCATGTCGCTCTACCGGTACGTCACCAGCAAAGACGACCTCCTGCTGCTCATGCAGGATGCCGTCGCGGACGTTGAGCTGCCCGAACCGCCGGAGGACGACTGGCGGGCCGGGCTCGCACAGTGGACGGCGGCCAATCTGAACGTGTTCACCCGTCATCCCTGGTACAGCAGGATCCCGGTCAGCGGCGTGCCCATGACGCCGAACGTCATGCGCGTCGTCGACACCGCGCTGCGCGCGATGCGCGGTGTTCCCCTGCGCGACGAGGAGAAGATGGCCACCGTGCTCCTGCTCGCCTCCTATGTGCGCGGCGTGGGCGATGTGCAGAGCGACCTCGCCACAACGGGTGCGCCAGAAGACGAAGCCACCGGAGCACGCTTCGCGGCCGCGTTGGCTCAGCTGGTGACGGCTGACCGCTTTCCCGATCTCGCGCCGCTCATCGCCTCCGGCGCCTACACGACCAGCGAGTTCGACGACTTCGGGTTCGGGCTCGAACGCCTGCTCGACGGCATCCAGCGCTTCATCGAGACCGCTCCCGGCCGTGCCGACGAGAACGGCCACACGCCCGAAACCAACGAGACCACGACGGACGACGTGGCACTCTACGGCTCGGACAAGCGGGTCAAAGAGGCCGCGAAAGCACGTCGCGAGGCGGAGAAGCTGCTGCGCGAGGCACGCAAGAGGGAGCGTGAGGCGCTCGCGGCCGCCCGCGAACGCGCGCTGAAGGCGCGGCAGAAGGCGCGGTCCTCGTCGCCGGGCTGAGCAGCACCGGGCTGAGCAGCACCGAGCTGAGCATCACCGGGCTGAGCAGCACCGAGCCCCACAGCCGCGAGCGGAGCGGCATCACCGCAGGGCGGTCGTCACCCTGTCGCGCAGCGTGAGGTCGACGTGCGTCGACGGCGAGCGCCAGCCGTCGGCCTCCAGGATCGCGCGCACGTGCGTCCCCTGCAACTCGCCGTGCTCGATGGCGACGAGTCCGCCTG
>NZ_DASZVF010000009.1:0-272654 GCF_035547335.1 Humibacter sp.
CGGCTTCCTCCTCATGCTCGCCTCGACGTCGGGCCTCGAGTTCTGGTGGCAGCTGCTGCCCGGGCTCGTCGTCTACGGCATCGGGCTGGCCATCACCGTCGCGCCGCTGACGACGGCCATCCTCGGATCCATTCCCGTCGCGGATGCCGGAATCGGCTCGGCCGTCAACAATGCCGTCGCCCGCATCTCCGGGCTCATCGCCGTCGCCTTCCTCGGCACCATCGTCGGCGGCGTGATCGACACCGACGGCTTCCACCGTGCGCTCCTCGTCACGGCGGCGTGCTTCGCGGCCGGCGCGCTCATCTCGGCCGTCGGCATCCGCAACCTTCCCGTCGATGTCGAGGCGATCCCGGCGGCGGCGAAGGCCAACTGCAACGACCGTCCGTCCGCGGCAGCATTGCCCGAGGCGACCCGCTGACCGGCCCTCCTCCCTGTTGCGGCGCTGCGTGGACACGCTCAGGAGTCCTCGCTCTGCGACCCGTCGCGCAGCGAACGAGCCATGCTCTGCAGAAGCCGCAACGCCTGCGCCTGGTCGTCGTCCGTCATGCCGTGCAGCATCCTGAGCTCGACCGATCGCACGGCTGCGGATGCCTTCTCGAGGCTGCGCCGTCCGCGCGCCGTGAGGCGGGTAGGGAGCGCCTTCCCGACCGGCGGCTCGGCGGGTCTGGAGACGTAGCCATCCCTTTCCAGAGCCTGCAGCAGCACGTTCATCGTCTGCCGCGTGACGAACGCGCCCCTGGCGAGCTCGGAGTTCGACAGCCCCGGTCGCTGCGCCAGCAGCTCGAGGCACGAGTAGTGCGTGACGGTCATCCCGAGCGGGCGCAGCACATCCTCCATGGCAGAACGCAGCGCGCTGGATGCCTCCTTGAGCAGGTATCCCAGGGATGTCTCAAGGTCGACGCGGTCTTGACTCATGTCAGCAGTCTGACATACAGTCATCTATGTCAGACAACTGACATCCGATTCAGAGGAGCATCTCATGCCAGCAACAGGCCCCGACTTCATCTCCCTGCAGGTTCGCGATCTCGACGCATCCCAGGCGTTCTACGAGAACTACCTGGGCCTCGTCCGCTCGCAGTCCGGACCGCCGCACGCCGTGGTGTTCGAGACGAAGCCCATCGCATTCGCGCTCCGTGATGTCATCCCGGGCACGGATCTCGACGCCGTGACGCAGCCGGGCATCGGCGCCGCCATCTGGCTGCACGCGACCGACGTGCAGGCCATTCACGACGCCCTGGTCGCAGACGGCCACACCATCGTCTCCGCGCCGATCGACGGACCATTCGGTCGCACGTTCACCTTCGCCGACCCGGACGGGTATCAGATCACGCTCCACGACCGGGCCTGACCTCGCGCTCGGGGGAGGCCGGCGGCAGCGGATGCCCGGCCTCAGTCGGCGTGCGACTCGCGCTCTCCGGCGATCGCGCCCTGGATGGTGCGCACGGTCGATCCCAGCACACCCGCGCTGAGCAGGCCAGAGCCGAGCGGGCCGGACGGATCCGCACCGAGCGCAGGCAGCTGCCGCAGCGCCTCCCGGACAGCGGCGGACATCGCATCCAACTGCCAGCGGATCTCGTCGTCGCCGGCGATCGCCGGATCGACTGCCGCTTCGCGCACAGCCCGCACCGCGTACGCGGCCGCGCCGAGCGCGTGTGCTCCCATGTGCGCGACCGCCGCGGCCTGAGCCGCAGCACGGGCGGCAGCGATCGCCGCCGGAGAGGTCACCACGTTCGCAGCGCGGCCGGCGGCGAAGCGACGTCGGATCTCGCCGGCAGCATCCAGTTCTCCCCGGGGAGGCCACGTCACCTACCCTCGCAGACCCCGAGCGGTGCGAAGGAATTGACGGCTGATCGATCGCGGCTCCGTCCGCTGAGGCCTAACGTTCAGCGCGCGCCTCTCTCAAACTTTCGGCGCAGAGCGTTCGCGCCTCGTCGACCGTCAGGAGCAGGCGCGCAGGGTCGGCCGTCGCCGCGGACAGGATGCTGTCCACCTCACGCAGTCCCGCACGAACGAACAGCTGCTTCTCGTTCGTGATCCAGATGCCACGCGCGGCGAGCACAGCGTGCGCCGAACAGGTGGCGGCTCGGGCGACAAGTCCCAGGCACTGGGTCAGACGGCCGGATGAGGCGTGATACCGGCTCGCATAGTCGAATTCGGCCTCTGCTTGTGTCCACCACACGTCGGGAGCATGTCCTCGAAGCGCCTCGGGGTAGGAATGCACAACGGGCGGATCGCCGACGAGCACCCGATTCATCGCCAGTTCCGCCATCGCGAAATAGGACGGGAGGCGAGCGAGATGGAACCACAGAGGCTCCGTCGTGAACCTGCCCTCGCCGGCCTCGGTGATGACGTGCTCGACGACGTCGAGATCCCGGTAGTGCACATCGCTCTGGCGACCTTCCACCGTCAACCACGCTCCGCCGTTGAACACGGTGTCGGGCACAGAGCTCCAGCTCCCGAGCTCGCCGATGACGCCAGGCCAGCCAAGCTCGCGCAGTCCTTGCGGGTCGAACGCACCGCGGTAGTAGATCGAGAAGTCCCAGTCGCTGTCGGGGCGATTCGTGCCTTCTGCGCGCGACCCGCCCAACGTCACCGCTTCGACGCCGGGAAGAGAACCGAGGCGCTCGCCGACGTACGCGACGAACGCGGAGTCATCCATCGGAACACGCTAACAGCGCCGACCGGGCGGACGACGAATGCAGCGGATACACGACCGGGGCGTTCGCTCCTATGACGAGCCGAAAGCGCCGTGCGAACGCCAGAGCTCGGCCGCGCGATCGGCCGCCCTGTTGATCAGGTCCACGAGCTCAGGCCGATCCGGCACGGCGAACGACACGTACGCGCCCCTGCCGCCGGCGACCGGTCGCCCGTATGCTTTCGCGGCCAGGTCGCCGTTCGGCAGCAATCGCACCGTGATGCTCTGCAGCTCGAATTCCTCGCCACGCCGCACATCGCGCCAGCGCAGTTCCTGCGGAACGACGACATTGACCGCGGATGCGCCGACCTCGGGGACGCTCGACGGATGCTCCATCACCCCATGCTCCCAGAGCCGGCCACCCAGGCATGGGCATTCAGTCAGCGGCTGAGGATGGCGCTGCAGTGAGGGTCTCGAGCGTGTGGAGCAGGGCCGTTCGCTGCGATTCGTCGAGCGGCGAGAAGAGCTCCTCGAGCACGCTGGAGGCCACCCGATGCCCGTCCTCGAGAGCCTCGTGCCCCCGTTTCGTCAGCTCGTACTGCAGGCGGCGTCCTCGTCCAGGCGACCGCGCGATCAGGCCGCGCTCCTCGAGTCGGCCGGCGAGCGTGCCGAACGACTGATCGCTTTGGAACGTCGCGGCGGCCAGCTGGTGACCCGACGCCCCAGGCATCCGATCGATGGCGCGGAGCGCATCCCACTGCACGAGGGAGACGCCGACACCGCGCAGCGCCGCATCCATCGTTCGATGATTCCGGTACTGCGCCTGCTTGACGGCCAGGCCGAGTCTCTCCAGGTCCGTCGTCATGGTGTTACTGTATCAGCATACTTATATAAACATACTGATTCAGGGGCACCATGGATATCCTTCCCGAAGACCTGATCGTCGCCAGCAGCGGCGACCCTCGAGCGCGCACCGTCCTCATCCTGCATGGCGGTGGCGGTCCGCAGACCGTCGCGACGATCGCCGTCCATCTTGCGGAGACCATGCAGGTCCTCATGCCGACGCACCCCGGCTGGGAAGGAACGCGCAGGCCGGAATCCCTCACCTCCGTCGCGCGGCTCGCCGCCGGTTACCTCGAGTTCCTGGTGGAGCGCGGCGCACGCGATGTCGTTCTGGTCGGCTCGTCCATCGGCGGGTGGATCGCACTCGAGATGGCTCTGCAGGCGGCCGACGACGAGCGGTACCAGGGTCTCATCGGGGCGCTCATCGACATCGATGGAGTCGGCGCCGTGGTCGCGGGGGAGCCCATCGCCGACTTCTTCACGCTCGACGCTCGTGGCCTCGCCGAGATCGCGTGGCACGACCCGGAACGGGGCTATGTGGATCCGGCGGCACTCACGGACGAGCGACGTGCCGTACTGCGCACCAACGCGAGCACCATGGCGGTGATCGCCGGTCGGAGCATGAGCGATGCAGGCATGCTCGGCCGACTCGATGCGATCACGGTTCCGACTCTCCTCGTCTGGGGCGAGAGCGACCGTGTTGTCACCCCTGCGTACGGGCAGGCGATCGCCGATCGGATCCCGGCCGCGCGGTTCGTGCAGATCCCCGCCGCCGGCCACCTGCCGCATCTCGAGGCGCCCGACGCGACGTGGGCCGTTATCGACCGGTTCCTGTCCGACGCGACGGCGCTGGGATGACGACGAGCGCGCTTGAGTAGGCGCGCTCGAGTTTTGTAGTGTTTAACGACAAACATCGGGAGGCGTGATGCAGGCCGACGAGTGGTCGCCCACCCTCCTCCCGGAAGGACGAGCCGTTCGCACCAGGCGCCGTCTCCCCGGCGGATTCGCGAACCCGGTGTGGCTGTGCGAGCTCGACGACGGGGACGTCGTCGTCGTCAAGGCATCGACCCGCGATGCCGCCGACCTGTTCGCCGGCGAGGCTGCGGGGCTCGAAGCACTCGCCTCGCTGGGCGGACTCACCACTCCTCGTGTGGTGGCGGTCGGTCGCCACTCGATCGTGCTGGAGGCGCTGGATCCGCGTCTTCCCAACACCGATCGGTTCTGGCAGCAGGCGGGGCGCGTCGTCGCTCGCATGCACACCACCACCGCGCATGACCGCTTCGGCTGGGAAAACGACGGCTGGCTGGGTCTCTTTCCGCAACGCAACGCCTGGGATGCCGATGGGCATCGCTTCTTCGCCGAGAACCGCGTTTTGCGCTATCTCGGTGAGGCACGCGTCGAAAAGGAGCTCGACGCCGGCGACCGGGCGGGGATCGAACGGGTGTGCGCGCGACTTCCCGAGCTGGTTCCGGACACCGGCGCCTGTCTCACTCACGGTGACCTGTGGCGCAACAACGTCATCGCCGACCACGACGGGCGACCCGCCTTCCTCGATCCAGCCGTGAGCTACACCTGGGCCGAGGTGGATGTCGCACACATGCTCTGCTCGGGGGGTGTACCGGAGTCGTTCTTCGAGGCGTATGCCGAAGTCCGGCCGCTCCATCCCGAGTGGCGGGAGCACGCCCGCATCCTCAACCTGCGACAGCTTCTCGCGATGCTCGCCGCCGGCATCCCGATCCCGACGATCGTGGCATCCATTCGGGAGCTCATCGCCACGTACGCGTGAGGCCTGCCGCGCACCACGGGCGTGCGTTCCTGTCGAGCGCTGAGCAGCACGGCTCTGGACACCGCTCGACCGGAGGCCTGGGCTGGACGAGACTTGCCGCATGGCGAAGACGACAAGGGTGTTGAGCGTGACGGTGCCGGTTCCGGACCAGGACCGAGCCCTGGAGTACTACCGAGACGTGCTCGGGTGCGAGGTGAGATACGACGGAGAACCCTGGCCCGGCGCGCGCATGATCGAGGTCGTTCCGCCCGGGTCGTCAGTGGGAATCGTGCTGCTCCCCCCGGACAGCGAGCTCCCGATCGCCGTGCGCCTGGGGACCGACGACGCAAACGAAGCGTTCGGTCGGGTCAGGGACTCGGGCAGCGATATGCACAATGACGCACCCATCACGATCCCCGGCGGGAGGCCGATGTTCTTCTTCGACGACCCCTTCGGCAACGGGCTGGTGTACATCGAAGAAGGCTGAACCCCGAGCATCCTTCCAGCACAGAGCGGGTGCTACTAGACGTCCACGCGGTAACCGAGGGCGAGGTCCGCGGCGTTCTGTCCGCGAATGCCCCGGTTGACCTTCGGTGTTTCCGTGATCGTGATCTCCAGGCTGTGTGGACGGATTCCCGCCTCGGCTTCGACACGGGTGAACAGTTCGGCGATGAGCGCGCGCTTGGCGGCTTCCGAGCGGCCCTCGAACATCGAGATCTCGATGATCGTGTACTCGGTGCCGCGGTCCTCCGGGTAGAAGAAGTCCTCCGCCTCGAGGGCGATGAAACGCTGGAACAGCTTCTCCCTCGGGTAGTCGAGGGCGACCATGATCGCCCCGTGATGGCTGCGGAAAGAGCTGCCCGTCGCTGCATCAGCGACTCACGCCGCCCGTACACCACTACCTGCGCCATGCGGTCACGATAGTCGTCCCCACCCCGGCGTCCGACGGCCGACGTGAAGCCGCTACCGGAGTCGACCGTCGGGCCCAGGACGTCGGCGCCGAACATGCCGACACCGGGGGTAGTTCGAGGTCAGGGGAGCACGATCACCTTTCCGGTGATCGGGCCAGCGGCCGCCTCGGCATGAAGCGCGGGCAGTTCAGAGAGCGGAATCCGTCGCGTCACCTCCACAGCGAGCGCACCCTCGTCGACGAGCGCCACCAGCTGTTCGAGCCGGTCGCGGTTCGGTTGAACGAACACGGTCACCCCACGTACCCCACGACTCTCATCACCCGGCGTGGCCATGAACGCCGTCGTGCTCACGACCACGCCGCCGTCTCGAACCGCCGCGACGTACTCCGCGAACTGCCCAGGAGCGATAGGGGCGAGATTCAGCAACGCGTCGACGCGCTCGTCGAGAGCCGGCAGAAGGTCGGTCATGGTGTGATCGACGATCTCGTCGGCGCCGGCCGCGCGCACCGCGTCGATGCTGCGCGGGCTCGCCGTCGCGATGACATGCACGCCCGCGCGCTTGGCCAGCTGGATGGCGTACTTCCCGACGACACCTCCCGCCCCGACGATCAGCACGCGCTGCCCCGCTTCGAGGCGACCGTCATCGAAGAGAGCCTGCCAGGCGGTCAGCGCCACCGATGGAAGCCCGGCCGCGTCCGCCAGCGGGATGCTCGCGGGCGCCGCGACCACGGCATCCGCGGGTGCGATCACGTATTCAGCGGCTCCGCCGTTGCGCTCCATGGGGAGGAACGCGATCACCGGGTCACCGATAGCGAGGTCCACGACTCCATCGCCGATCGCGTCGACGACGCCTGACACGTCATATCCCGGAATGTGCGGCAGCTCGATCGGAATCGGGAGCAGCCCGGCTCGCATGCTGCTATCCGCCGCGCTGTACGCGGAAGCCGCGACGCGCAACAGCACCTCTCCGGCCGCCGGGGCGGGCCGCTCCGCCTCACCGTACTGGAGGACCTCGGGTCCGCCTAGCTCATGGAACTGCACTGCCTTCATGATCTGAGTCCTCTCATTTACTTCGAATTGGAAGTACCTGCCGAGGACTCTAACTCTGTTTCGAATTCAAAGCAACCCTTAGAGTGGATCCATGACGCACGCACCCGCATCGCTCACGCCGACCCAGCTCCAGGCGTACTTCGCGTTCACCGAGGTGAGCGCGCTCGTGCGGCCCGCCGTCGAGAAGCAGCTCCGAGAGGTCGGCGACCTCAGCTACGTGCAGTTCCAGCTGCTGGCCCGACTGGGTGACGCGCCGAACGGTCGCCAGCGCATGACCGACCTCGCCGACGGCGTGGTCTACAGTCGCAGCGGTCTCACCTACCAGGCGCAGGTGCTCGAGCAGCGTGGCCTCGTCACTCGCTCACCATCGCCGGAGGACGAACGCAGCACGATCGTCGCGATCACGGCGGCGGGGCGGGACACGCTTGCGACGGTCTTTCCAGGCCACATCGCAACCGTTCACGAACTGCTGTTCGCACCGATCACGGCCGAGGATGCGCGTGACCTCGCACGCATCCTCGGTCGCGTGAGCGAGCACCTGCGCGCGGCACCTCCGCGTTCGGCCGGTCGCAGGACGAAGTAGACAAAGCGAGCGCCGGGCCCCGATGTGCTCGGGACCCGGCGCTCCTCTTACTGAATCAGCAACCAGACGATGCGCGGCGGACCAAGCACCGGCAGAAGTGCTTCCCCGCGCACCGACTCGCGGTGTGTCAGCCGGCCAGCGAGATGATGCCCGCCTCCACCGGTCCCGACTCGCCGTACTGCGCTCCGGTGATCACGAAGACCAACCCGCGGTTCTCCGGGCTTCCCGGGCCGTCCAGCGGAATCGTGTACCGGCTGTAACCGGCCGGCATGGGCGTGGAAAGACGCGTCCACGCCGACGGATCGCCGAGTTCCGTGTTGACGAAGAAGTCCTGATCGTCGTTGCCGGTCACGACGATCGTTCCGTTCACGCCCGGATACTGAGACCACGACACGACAGGGGCACCGTTCGGTGCGTTCCCGTCCTTGTCGAGGAGAGGCGTGTCGGGCGAGAACCGGAACGACTCAGGGTCCTTCGCGATCCGGTAGTGCACGTGATACGTGTAGTTGTTCTGATCCGGGTTCTCCGGGTCATCGGGCTCGCCGAACTCGTACGTCATGATCCACAGGTCACCCTTCAGCTGCGCCACCGTGGTCATGCCGGGACGCTCCGCGTACGCCGTACCCGTCGCGTCGTCGACGACCGGGCCCCACGTGCGCAGATCCGTGCTGGTCTGGTGCGCCAGCTTCTGGCCGAAGTTCGGATCCCGCTGGTCCGAGTAGTAGCAGATCATGTTGTTCTCGTGCAGAAGCAGGAACGGCTCCCACACCGGCGTCGCACCGTTCGTCGTGTTGGGCGGGCCGCCCTGGGCCACGGTGCTCAGGAATTGCCAGGTGAGGCCGGCATCCGTGCTCGCATACAGCTGGATGTTGGTGCTGCTGAAGTTGCCGAGCGCGTTGCACGCGAAAAGGAGAGTCCCCTTCGCAAAACCGGCGAACGCCCGCGGCAGCTCGTAGAGGAACGGCTGCCGGTACAGCCCGGATGCCGAACTCGGCACGCTGCTCCACCTGGTCCACGTGCGGCCGTCGTCGTCGCTGCGGTAGATCGGGAACCCCGGCCCTCCGCCGCCCTGGTACGTCGCCAGGATGGTCTGCGACTTGCCGGCCGGCTGCCCCGCAGTGAGCCGGACGGCGCGAGCGTACGACGTGCGCCCGTTCTGTCCGGCGACGACAACAGGCCCGAACGGCACCTCGCCGCCGGGCTTTCCGGCGACGGTCGCCGCCTCGGCGAAGGCCGGCCCTGCGAGGCCGAGCGTCACGCCGGCCGCGGCCGCGGCTCCCGCGCCCAGAAGGGCCCGGCGCGAAATCCCGGTTTCGCGTCGGCGGTACCGCTGTCATCAGGTGCATCGTGAAACTTCACTTGCTTCCTCCCCATTGAAGCCCCCCTGCCATGCACGTCCGTGTGCATAGCCCCGAAAGGGCGTGCTCCGAAGGCTAGTGCGGGATTTGTTCTCAGCTCAACCAAATCCGCAACATTTAAGAACCTTCAGGATCGCGGAGTGCTTCGGCTTTGACCGATCGACAAGCACGGCCTTGACTGCCGATCGGGCACTCCATGGCGTCGTCGGCGGGACGCGCCCGGCACGCGAAGCCATCCCTCCAGGGATGAATTCGAGTGATCCTCACTATCCGGGAGTACAATGCGCGCCGGGGCCCCATCCGTGCTGCGAGTAGCCGCGGCGTTGGGCTGGGCCGGCGCGGAATGGCAGCGCCCCGGAATGGGGAGCATCATGTTCGACAACTTGATGGCGACAGCCGTTCTACCGGCATCGGACCTCGACCGCGCTCGCACCTGGTGGCACGACGTTCTCGGCCGCGAGCCGGTGTACGCCGACGACGAGCCCGGCAATCTGCTGTACGACATCGGAGGCACGACCGTGCTGGTGTACCGCACCGACTTCGCAGGCACCGCTCAGAACACCGCACTCGACCTCGTCACCGATGACATCGACCGGGATGCGACGGCGCTGCGCACGCACGGCGTCGTGTTCCACGAATACGACCTGCCCGGACTGAAGACGGTCGACGGCATCGCCGACATCGGCGGCCTCCGCGGCGCGTGGTTCAGCGACAGCGAAGGCAACATCATCGCGATCAGCCAGCCGACGCCCGAGATGATGCAGGCCACGAAGGGGATGCGCGCCGGCACGGCGAACTGAGGCCACAGACCGCATCCGGTGGTCGATCGTCGGACCGCCGTCCTCGAGGAGGCGGTAGTGATTTACGCGCGGAAGCGGGTCAGAGCATCCGCGATCGTCTCGTGGTCGACGACGTCGGACTCACCCGACGACGAGAGCGTGCCGATCAGCTCGCCATTAGCGAAGAGCGGGATGCTGCCGCCCCAGAACTTGTACTCGGGGCCGAGGCCCTCGGCCACGGACGGGTCGGCGTCCTTCTTGAAGCGGCCGAGCAGGGAACTGTGCCCGAAGTGCTTCACGACCAGTCGCTTGCCGACGATCACGTCGGCGTTCGGCTGACCCGTGGATCCGAGTTGCGCGCGGTATGCCAGTTCGTCGCCGATGTGCACCTCGATGGCGAGGTTCAGCTCGCGTTCGCGCACGAGCGCGACGGCCATCTCTCCGAGGCGAGCTGCGTCATCCCGCGTGAAGGACGCGAACTCCGCGACCGGTTCGGCTCCGAGTTGTTCAAGGGTGTACGTCGGTTCGGCGTGGGTCATAACGACATCCTGGCCCATCCGTCACCTCCTCGAGGCAGCGCCCTTCGCCACCCTCGCTCGCACGTGAAGAGCCGCACCGACCAGCGGGTCAGTCGCGAGGCTGGAGATTCCGCTGCGCCCAGGCGCCGAGCTCTTCGATGGTCGGCACGATTTCGGCGCCGGCAGCCGTGAGCTCGTATCGCACCGATACGGGCGGACCTTCCGCTACGTCGCGGCGGACGAGTCCGGCTTCCGCGAGCTCGGACAGTCGCTCAGAGAGCACGGTGTCGCTGATGCCGCTGACGGCCTTGCGAAGCTCGACGAACGACGCACTTCCGCCGCCCAGCACACCGAGAATCATGCCGTTCCATCGCTTGCCCAAGACCGAGAAGGCGAGCGTGATCGCCGAATCACACCTGCGCACATCGGTCTCGGGCTGGGCCATGACACCCATCCTAACCGTGCTATCTTTTGCTCTGTTGCTCTATTTTTCTTAGTCCCTTAGTGTATGGAAGAAGTGTCATGTCGTTGTTCCGTCTCGATGCGAGCATCACGCCCGCGACATCCCAGAGCCGTGCCCTCGCCGATCTGGTGGAAGCCGAATGGTCCGCTGAGCACCCCGACTCGGTCGTCACGCGTCGTGACCTCGGCAGCCAGCCCCTGCCCGCCACGCTGTGGCGCGACGTCGTGACCAGCGGATTCGTGCCCGAGGCAGACCGCACCCCCGATCAGCGCGCCGCCGTCGCGTATGCCACCACCCTTGCCGACGAACTCATCGACGCGGATGCCCTTCTGCTGGCGATCCCGCTCTACAACTGGGGAGTCGCTGCCCACGTGAAGAGCTGGTACGACGTCACCTACACCGATCCGCGCATCGCCGGCGGCGCCCTCAAGGGCAAGCCCGCCGTGCTCGCGACGGTGCTCGGCGGCAACTACAACCCCGGCACGCCCAAGGAAGGATGGGACCACTCCACACCGTGGCTCACCCGGGTGATCAGCGAGGTGTGGGGTGCCGACCTTCTCGTTGTGCAGCGGCAGTTCACGCTCGTCGGCGTCAACCCCGCGCTCGACAGGTTCACCGAGGAGGCAGCCGAGATCAAGGCCGCTGCCGAGCGGTTGGCGATCGAGCACGGGCGCGCCCTCGCAGCGAAGCGGTATTCGCCGGTGGGCTGATGCGGGATCGCGGTATCCACGTGCACTCGCATCTGATACGCGTCTCGAGGAATGTCCGATCGCACTTGCGGTTGTACTGCCCAGCACCGGCTCCGCGCCCAGACAGTGACTGAGCTTTAGGCTCGACTGATGGATGCGAGGCGGGCGGCGATCGTCTACAACCCGGTGAAAGTCCCGCTTGATCGGCTGCGGGATGCTCTCGGCGAGCAGGAGAGGCTGCACGGGTGGTCGACTTCCGCCTGGTACGAGACGAGCCCCGACGACGCAGGGACGCAGGCGGCACGAGATGCTCTCGCGGATGACCCATCCGTGGTGATGGTGGCGGGCGGCGACGGCACGGTGCGCGCGGTCGCCGAGGTCATGCGCGACAGCGGAACTGCGTTGGCGTTGCTGCCTTTCGGCACCGGCAACCTGTTGGCTCGCAATCTCGGTCTGCCCTTGAACGACGTCGAACGTTCCGTTCGGGTGGCGTTCTCGGGCAGGACGCGGGCGGTCGATGTCGCGATCGCCGACATGGAGGACGAGGAGGGTCGGCGGAGTTCGCATACGTTCCTGGTGATGGCCGGGATCGGGCTGGATGCCGAGATGGCCGAGAACACGAATGCGCTGGCGAAGAAGCATGTCGGCTGGCTGGCCTATGTGGCTCCGATCGCCCGCTCCATCGTCAGAAATCGGCTCTTCCACGTGGACTACCGAATAGACGCCGGCCACGTGAGGTCGTCTCGCGCCCACACGGTCATCGTGGGCAACTGCGGAACTCTCACCGGGAACATGCTCCTGATCCCGGGGGCGCGAATCGATGACGGTCTGCTCGACGTGGTGATGCTGCGGCCTAGAGGCCGGTTCGGCTGGGCCGGTATCGGAACCCGCCTCACTCTCCAGGGCATCGCCCACCATTCGCGCATCGGGCGCAGGATGCTCGCGCTCACCCCGGACCTGCGTGCACTCGCGTATGCGCAGGGCCGGCAGTTCGACGTCCGCTTCGAGACACCGCACGGTGTCGAACTCGACGGCGACAGCTTCGGCCACATCGCACGTGCCCGGATCACCGTTCGGCCGGGCTCGCTATCGATCTGCGTGGGCGAGGATCCGGACACCGGCGAGTAGCGCGGAGACCTGGGCGCCGCGCGACGTCTCCATGACGCCAACGACCATCACTGTAGGTTCCGCGTCGAGATGGCGGTAAGCGCCAGGGGTTCCGCAGTACGTTGCGGGGATACCGAGTTCGGGTTCCGCGGGCAGATGGCGACTTCCTACAGCGACACTTGCGGGCATGTTCCACCAGGGGATCCCGCACCGTTCGCCGATGGGCGCGACGAGAGCGTCGATCCACCTGCTCGAATGCGTCAAATCCTGGGTCGCGACAGCGCATCTTGCAGCGGGTTGATGCCTGCACTCACCGGTGCGCGCATCGCGTTAGGCGCTAGCAAGCGGGAGCGGCGACCGGCAATCGGGTTCCTGCAGCCCTTGACCCGCCATTGTCGGCTGTCCGCAATAGCGGAGCCGTACCCAGACCATCGGCGCGTGCCTTTCACAGCTCGGCGAAGAGCGCGAACCTGTCGGTCTGACCGTTTGGCCAGGCATATTTCGATACGGGTGACAGACTCCGGGCAAGGGGTATGGCGGACGCGTTTATCGTCTGAACCAGGACCTCCCTATTCGGGCGGGGGCCAGCAACTCGAAGGAGCACCATGACCACCGACGACGAAAACCGCCAGTACACCGCCGCGCTCGACGAAGCAGAGCGGATGCTCGGCTTCCGCCTTGAGCGGTTCCTCGGCACTGCCGACACCGAGCCCACCAACGCCGCCGACTTCAAGCGCATCGCCACGGTGCAGGCGTTCGGTGCCGCATGGCCACGCACCGAACACCTCGACACCCGAACCCGCGCCCTGATCTCCGTCACCATCGCCGCCACGCTCGGAGTGCTCGAACCCCTTCGCGGACAGCTTCGCATCGCGCTGAACAACGGGGTCACGAAGGAAGAGATCGTCGAGGCATTCATCCAGATCAGCGCCTACGCCGGCGCCGCCCGCGCGTTCGAAGGCTACGGAATCGCCGCCGAAGTGTTCGCCGAGTAGGTCGCACCTCGATACCGCCCTGAAACACAAGAACGGCGGCCAGTTAATGGCCGCCGTTCCCAGTGCTTTCCAGGTGCGTAGCGGGAGCGGGACTTGAACCCGCGACACCACGATTATGAGCCGTGTGCTCTAGCCAAACTCTCACGATCACAGCACTTCGGTCGAGGAACCGCGGATTTGCGGCGTTTTCAAGGCTCGCATGATCACTGTGATCACTTCGGTTCGCCTTCGAGTGTGGGCAAAATGTGGGCAAGCAACGAGGCGTGTTCGGCACCAGGGAACCTCTCACGAGGAGCGAATATCGGGCGGGGAGGCCCACACGCCGGCGTCCCGCCCATCCTCGCGGTCACGGGCTGTCGACTCGAATGTATAGGCCGCGACCTGTTCAGCGATCCCTCAAGGTAGAGGGCGTGGGATTCGAACCCACCTAGCGTCCCTGAAGACGCGGGGCTTCTGAGGTAAAAGTGCTGTTCAGAGGCTCTATTTGAATCACGTTGATATGGTCCCAGTCACAGCGTTTGACGACAGAATGTCGTCAAAACTGTCGTCAAACGCGAGTATGGCGGCCGTGCACGCGAGATCTTCCACCCGTCCGGCTCTGCCTTCAAACTCCGCCTTGACGTGCCGGGCATGCGCCTACCTTGCTCGTGCGGTAGCCGGCGCGAGACACATTGAACCGTCCCCGGTTCTGTGCCGCTTCTATGCGGGTGCCATCTCCGGTTGGGATGGCGTGTTGAGGTCAGCGTAGTAGCTGGCCTCGAACTCGTCGGGCGGGACGTCGCCGAGGGTGCTGTGCAGGCGTCTGCTGTTGTACCAGTCGACCCATTCGGCGGTGACCCATTCCACGTCGGTGACGGTGCGCAGGGGGCCGTTGCGGAACGGGCTGTCCTCTCGGATGGCTTCGTTCTTGAACAGCCCAATCGTGGACTCGGCCAGTGCGTTGTCGTAAGCGTCGCCGATTGACCCGATCGAGGCGGCGATGCCCTCCAACGCGAGTGTCTCGGCGAAGCTGACCGAGGTGAATTGGCTGCCCGCGTCCGAATGATGGATCAGGCCCTCACCGGCTGGTCGGCCGGCGCGGTCGCGACGCCATAATCCCATCCGCAGTGCGGTGGTCACCAGCGGGGTGGTCTTGGTCGTCGCGGCGTGCCAGCCGACGATCGCCCGGGAGTAGCAGTCGATCACGAACGACACGTAACAGAACCCGGCCCAGGTGCGCACATAGGTGAAGTCCGCCACCCAGCGCAGGTTCGGCGCCGCAGCGGTGAAGTCCCGATCCAGCAGGTCCGGCGCCCGGGTCGCGTTCTTATCCGGGATCGTGGTGCGCACGCCCCGGCCCCGGGTGCGCCCGCGCATGCCCAGTTCTCGCATCAGCCGATCCACTCGGCGCGCCGAGACGGCCAGGCCGCGGCGGCGCAGCAGCGCCGTCATCTTCCGTCGCCCATACATGCTCTCCGGGGTTCCGGCCGTTGCCAGCAGCGCATCGATCACCACCGCATCCGCGTGGTCCCGGGCGCTGGCACCGGCATGCTTCCAGGCCCGATATGTCCGCGCGGCGACCCGCACGCCCTGCGATCGCAGAACAGTGCAGACCGACCCGACCGCGCGGCCTTTCACCCGCTGCTCCTCGATGAACGCGAGGATCAACGGCGTCGGGGGTCGAGTTCCCCGGCGAAGAAAACCGCCGCGTCCTTCAGGATCGCGTTCGCCTCACGCAGCTCACGGTTCTCCCGCTCGAGCCGGCGGATCCGCTCGGACTCGGACGAGGTCACCCCTGCCCGGTCGCCGGCATCCACCTGCGCCTGCCGCACCCAGCGGCGCAGCGACTCCGCACCGATCCCCAACCGCGACGAGACCGTCTCGCACGCGGCCGTCAGGTTCGGATACTCATCCAAGTGATCCAGAACCAGCCGCGTCGCCCGCTGCTTGGTCTCCTCCGGAATCTTCTTCGGCATGATCTCTATCTTCCTTCCACACTCGAAAGGAAGCGGCATCAAACCGGGGACGGTTCATAGTCCCGGAGTTCAGCCGATGACCTACCTCCACCGCCGCGGCGTCGCGGACGGCGGGGTTATAGCCGTGCTCGAAGTACAGATTGCGGAGCGTGTCGTTGCGCACTTTGTTCCATTCGATGCTCAACACGTCCCCGTCCGAGTTGGAGGCGACCGCAGGGTCCTCGGGAGTCATATCCGAGGGGTCCACGATGAACGCGTCGATCTGGGGCAACTCCATGTTGTCCCACTCGTGTGCGAACGGTGTCCTGTTGAGCTTGTGCGGTGTGCGTCCTTCCACCGGCGAGTTATCGAAGCTCGGTTGGATTCGGCGAAGACGCGCTGCGACATCGAGCCAGAGTTCCCGCGCCGTGGAGAGCGTGAAGGTGTAAGCGAGGCCGGCGTTCAGCACCTCGGAGTCGCTGGGAACCTGAACGCGTGCCGGGCGCTGCGTGCCGTGGTACAAGGGGACGAGTGAGCGCAACGCTGTTGCGGCGAGCTCCACGTCCTCCGGCAGTGTGAGGTCTCCGCCAAGGTCGAGCATCTGGTCAGTGGTGCTGGCAACGTCACGGGACTGTGCGAGGAGATTGCCATATCCGAACGCGGTGACAATCGTGAGGAAGCGCCGACATTCCCACACGGCGCGCACAAACTGAGCGGCAGCCTCGAAGGCTGCCGGCCCCTCTTCGCCAAACTCCAACTCGTCGTCGTGCAACTGCACACCTCTCGATCACTGTCGGCTAAGAGTAGCTACCACAAGCCGGCAGGCCTTCGTGCTCAGGGACGGGACGTACCGCACGGTCCGTGTCCGTGAGCCGATCCGCTTGAGCACAGCGTGGACATTCGGCCGTTCGGTGGGCCGACAGTCTGCGCATCCTGCGCTGTCCGCGGCGCCACGCCGCACCCCGCCGGAGACCACCGGCGCCACGGTGGACGCAAGCGGTTGGGACGGCCAGACGCGGCGGAGGCGGAGGACCCGATTTGGGGGTGAGGGGTGCCAATTCGATGATCGGCGGACCGCTAGCGTCATCTCTGGATCACTAAGGAGACGCATGAACATCGCACAGTTCCGGAAGCTTTTGGCAACGGCAGCCGGCCGCCGGGAACTCGGGATTGAGATGTCGTCGGACGAGGCTGCCGTCATCCTCGCGGACGACGAGCTGACGGTCGACGCCCATGACGCATACGAGCGCAATTCCAGCGCCGCAACACTGGTCGAGGCTGAGAACGACAGCTCACTCGGTGCATCGACGAGCGCGGCACCTCGCCGATGGAAAGGCTGGATGACTGCTGCCACAGTTGGGATAGGTGTTGTTCTGGTCGTAGCGATCGCTGCCACAGTCAGTATCGGAAGTGCCACGTCTGCACCACAGTCGCACTCCGCAGCCAAGACCGGCACGCATCATGCGGAACCGAGAAAGACGGCCGCCGCAGCGGCGGATCCTTGCGACAAGTACTCACTCAAACAGGCGTATGACTCCTGTAAGTCCGGGGATCTCACCTCCGCCGACAAGATGCAATCGGACTACGACAACGGTACCGGCACCTATGCTCCGACACTCCCCGGTGTCGGATCGACACTCACCAACAGCGGCGCGACAATCACAGTCACGGGTGCCGCGGACGCCAGCACGGTGACATGGAACAACTCATACTTCCGGCAGGGTTCGGGGAACGAGACCTACATTGACAAGCCACCTGCAGCTGGCAACAAATTCTTCATCGTGACTGCGACCGTCACGAATAGCGGAACCGACTCGATGGACATGACCTGTAGCCTGCCCGTCGAGTTCAAGGCGGTCAGCGCCAACCATCAGAACTTCGACCCGATCGACGACCTGTACAACGTCAAGAGCAACCCGGAATGTAATCACCTCCTGGAACCCGAATCATCCGAACCAATGACATGGGTATTCGAAGTGCCAAACGATGCGGACATCGTCGGCGCCTACTTCTACGCAACCTTCACCACCGCCTCACAAGCTCAGATCTTCACGTTCGACAAGAACTACTCGATCACAGCCGGGACCTAAGCGGCCGATCCGACTGCTAACGGCATCCATCATCAGAGTCGGATAGCGATCACCCCCAGTACAGAGCGTCCATCGACCACCTCCGACGCGCGGACAGGCACCCGGACCGAACCGGGCGACCAATGAACCGGGCCCGGACCGAATAGGACGCCGTCCGCACCCGGACGAGGCTCGACCGGCTCACCCGGGTGTCAGCGACAGGCCCGGCTCGAACCGTTCCGCCGTGATCGGTGCCAGGAGCTCGCGTTCGACAGCGAGGTCTTGGGCGACGGTGCGGATCCGATCGCCGATCCTGCGGTTCTCGTCGTCGAGGTCCCACTGACGAACCTTCTGATTCAGTTCGGATCTCATCTCAACCCTTGACGGCGCCGGCCAAAGCTGAACTGCCGCCGAGGAACCGGGTCGTGACGACGTCCAGCCCGAGCATCGGCAGTGATCTTCAGGCCGCGGCCAGCTGGGCCCGAGAGAATCACGTCGATCAACCTCCGGCTGGTGGCTAGATGAGCCCGATCAAGGGTGCAGGACAACGAGCTTTTGTCGGAGCAGCTCCGCCACGGCATACTTAACGCCCTCATGGCCCTCGCCGGATCCCTTCACTCCGCCATAGGGCATGTGATCCGTGCGGAAGGATGGCGGCATATTCACGAATACACTGCCCGACTCGGCCCGGCGCGCGTACTGCATGGCCGTCGCAAGATCCGAAGTGTAGATGGACGTATTGAGGCCGTATTCTGCTGCATTGACCTCGGTGATCGCCGTCGCCAACGAATCGACCTCAACGACGCTGACCACGGGACCGAACGCCTCGGCGCAGATGAGCGGGCTATCCCGCGGCACATGAGTGAGAACCGTGGGAGCCAGCACCCCGTCGCGGACTTCGCCCCCTGCGACCAATCGGGCGCCAGCTGCGGCAGCTTCTTGGATCCAACTCAGAAGACGCTCGGTTGCGGCTGCCGTCACCAGCGGACCCACGACGGTCGACTCGTTGCGCGGATCACCATATGCGACTGCCGAGGCGATCGTGCCCAGCGCTGTAGTGAATTCCGCGGCGACCCCACGCTCGACGTACACGCGTTGGAGAGAGACGCATGCCTGACCGGACCCAGTGAACGCGGCCGCGGCGGCGGCCTCGGCCGCTCGACCGAGATCGGCATCGGCCGCCACGAACATCGCCGTGATGGACCCGAGCTCAAGTACGAAACTCTTGCGGGGCGAGCGTGCTTTAAGCCCCCAACCGACTGCGGACGACCCGGTGAAGGTGATGACGGCCACGCGGTCGTCATCCTGCCAGGCTCCCACGATCTCCTCGGGCGGCCCGGTCACGAGATTGAGCCAGCCGGCGGGGAGCCCTGCGTCCTCGAAGAGCTGCACAAGGAATCCGGCCGCTAATGGCGAATGGTCGGACGGCTTTAGAACGACGGCACAGCCTGCCGCGATCGCCGGCGCGATCTTGTGCAGCACGAGGTTGACGGGGAAGTTGAAGGGTGTGATCGCCGCCACCACTCCGCGCGCTTCGGGGATGGTGAAGGCCATGGTGTCGGCTCCGGCTGCCGCGGCGTCCAGCGGTACGTACTCGCCCGGCAACCGCTTGGCCTCTTCGGCGGCCAACTGGGTGGTCAGTACCCCGCGGGAGACTTCGGCTCTCGACGCGGTGAGGGGCTTCCCGAGTTCCGCGGTGATCAGCTCGGCCAGTTCCTCTGCCCGCTCCTCCATGGCGCGCGCGACGGCGCTGAGCACGCGCGAGCGCTCTGGGATCGCCAGGGGGTTGCGCATCGCGTGGACGGCGGCGTCGGTGGCCGCGACGGCGTCCTCGCGGGAAGCGACAGCAAGCCGGGCGAGTTCCACACCAGTCCAAGCGTCGATCACTGCGCGCGAGGTGGGCGTCTCGATCCAGCGCCCGTCGATGAAGATGCCTTGATACGTCATCTCTGCTCCTTCGACCCCTCCGCCTGCTCCACGAAGCGGTCTGCGATCTCGGCCAGGTTCGTGCGGACGGACGCGACGAACTCGCGAGTTGAGGCGGCACCCCCGAGATCGCGGGTGGAGGTCCCGTCCGCAAGGGTCTTCTCGAACCCGGCGATTAGGTGCGCGGCCGCCGTTCCATACCCGAGGTGTTCAAGCATGAGGGCGCCGCTCCAGATCTGTCCGATCGGGTTGGCGATGCCCTGGCCTGCGATGTCGGGGGCCGAGCCGTGCACCGGCTCAAACATCGACGGGTACCGGCGCTCCGGGTTGAGGTTCGCGCTAGGGGCGACGCCGATCGATCCGGTAACCGCGCTGGCGAGGTCCGAGAGGATGTCGCCGAGCAGGTTCGATGCCACGATCACGTCGAACGACCACGGTCGCAGCACCAGGGCCGCGGCGAGCGCATCGGCCAGGACGCTGGTCAGTTCGATCCCGTCACGCGCGGCGACCGTCTCGGCGACGACTTCGTCCCAGAACGGCATGGTGTGGATGATGCCGTTGCTCTTGGTGGCGGAGGTGAGTCGGCCGTGGCGTTGCGCGGCGATCTCGGCAGCATAGCGCGCCACCCGATCGATGCCGCGCCGCGTAAAGACGGTCTCCTGTACCGCCGACTCGCCCTCCCCCCCACGGGAGAACCGGCCACCGATCTCGGAGTACTCACCTTCGCTGTTCTCGCGCACGATGACGAGGTCGACGCGACGGTCGTCGGCGAGCACAGGCCGGATCCCGGGCAGGGTGCGCGCGGGCCGCACGTTGACGTACTGCTCGAAGTGCCGCCGGATCGGGATCAAAAGGCCCCAGAGGGTCTCGGTGTCGGGGATGTCGGGAGCGCCGACGGCGCCGAGGAAGATCGCGTCGTGCCGGGCGAGCTCATCGAGGCCATCGAGGGGCATCATCCGGCCGTGAGTCCGGTAGTAATCGGAGCCCCAGTCGAGCTCGTGCCAGGTCAACTCCAGCGGATGCCAGGCGCTGAGAGCGTCGATGCACTCCCGCGCCGCCGGCATCACCTCCTGGCCGATCCCGTCGCCAGCGATGACTGCGATGCGTGCGGGCACTGTCGATTCCTTCCTTCGGTGGTTCGACGTCTCGGTCGACGACACGCGTCACCCGTCCCCGAGGAACGCGCGCAGCTCGGTCGTGTCCGGAATCGCGGAGCGGCCGTCCAACCCCCGGCAGGACAAGGCAGCGACGGCGTTCGCCTCCCGGACCGCGTCGTCGAGCGGGCGGCCGAAGACGAGGGATGCCAGCAAAGCCCCGTGGAAGACGTCACCCGCGCCGAGCGTCGACACCGCGTCAACCGCGAATGAGTCAACGAACCGCGGCACGTCGTCGAGATAGTAGCTGCCCCGCGACCCGTCGGTCGCGACGACCCATGCGGCTCCTTCCTCTCGGGCCCGACGGAGGGCATCGTCTACGCCACTGGCGGACGGATACCGCGTCAGGAGGGCGGGAACCGACGGTGCATAGAGATCGATTCCCCGCAGGTCGAGGTCATCGATCGGATTACCGCCGTCGAGACTCAGACGGTTTGTCACGGTACCTGCTGCTGCGTCGATCGCGGCCCGGGTCGGCGCATGTCCGGCGTGGTCCACGTGCAGCCACGTCGACGCACTCAATGGGATGTCGACGGCCCGAGGAGCCGGAGCCCGCACCGTGACGATGGCACGGCTTTCGGTCGCGGTCGACACCAGGACCATGCTTCGAGCGGTCTCCACGTCGGGATCGACCGTGAGCCAGTCGGTCACCACGCCCTCGGATTCGAGATGGCGACGCGCAGCGTCACCTGCCTCGTCCTCTCCGACGACACCGCAGAACCCGACGCGGACGCCAAGGCGCGCGAGCGTGACCGCTGCCGTGGCTGCCGGACCGCCGTGCGCGTCGGTGATGGACGTGGCGAGCACTCGCTGGTCGTCCGTCGGCATGCGGTCAAGAAGGGCGATCCGATCCGAGGTGGCCGACCCAACACAAATCACATCCAGCATCCGCGTTCTTTCTCGACTCAAGGTGTTGGATTATTGCCAGGTAGTGTTCAGATTATCACACTGCCGTAGTCCCATCGGTCGGCCGAGCCCAATGAGGTCCAGACGAGTCCAGAAACGAGGATGGGCCGGCCGGACCATCGCTCGACCGCGGTGGCTGGCGCTTGCGTGTGCTGATCGGCGGCCGGATGCGGTGCCGCCGAGCGTCCTTCACGGAGGTACGACGAAGCGGTCTGGGACACGATCGCCTCCGCATCCCACTGGTGTTCGGACGCTCATCGAAGCTATCCAGCCACGCAGCCCTCCCTGTCACCCCGCAGAATCCACGCGGACGGCTCGCCGGCCCAAGACGCATCACTCGGCGGGCGGGTCCCACGGCGTCGTGACGCCGTGGGATACCGGGACCTCGAACGTGTTGAGGAGGAAGGAGGTGAGGCAGTAGTAGCCGGTGAGGGCGACCACCTCGACGAGCGTCCGCTCTCCCAGCACCGAGATCGCTGCGGCGTACAGATCGTCCGAAACGTGCCCGGTCGTGACGAGCGCATGCGCGACGGACCACGCCGCGTGATCGCTCGGGCTCTTGAACGCGGGATCCTCACCCCGTGCAACGCGCTCAATCGCGGACTCGGGGATCCCCTGCGCCCTAGCGCCCTTCGCATGGCCCGACCACGCGAGGCGGGCATGCCAGTGGCTCGCGACAGTGAGGGTGACGACCTCGGTCAGCCGTGGTCCGAGGCTCGTCGAAAACCGCAGCAGCGCACCGAGATCGCTGACCGCCGTGCCGATCTGCGGCGAGCGCAGCAGCACGTCGAACGGACCGCTCAACTGGCCCTCCGGCCGCACCGCTGTCGCTGCCCGCGGGCCGCTGACCACGGACTCCCACATCGCGTGTTGAGCCGGGTCGAATGCCGCCGGGTCGCGGAGCGCGGCCAGACGGGGCGTGGGCAGACGAGGTGGCTTGGCGGCGGGCGAGCCGCGATCGGGATCCGGATCCGGCGGCATCTGGCTCACAACTCCCGGAGCGGATGGGTTCGCAAGGAGTCGGACCACTCGTACTCGAGCCCGACGTCCAGGGCACCCAGCACCCGCACCACCATGTTGTAGTACGCCACGATGACGACGAGGTCAACGGCGGCGCGACGGCCGAGGGCATCTTCGAGTGCCATCCAGCACGCATCGTCGAGCCGACCATCGAGCGTGAGTTGCTCGGCCGCATCGAGGGCCGCCTGAACGACCGGCTCGAGGTCCGTCTCCTCGTCCGCGAGGTGCCGCTGCACGTCGTCGATGTCGCGCGACGAGACGCCGTTCTCCTCGGCGAGCTGCACGTGATGCGCGTACTCATAGGCGTTGCGGGCCAGAACGCCGACGCCGATGATCGCAAGCTCGCGCACGCGCGGGTCCACCGCGCTGCGGTCGCGCGCCCAGCGACCTACGAAGCGGTTCGCCTCGAGCGCCCCGGGGCTGTTGGCCAGGGCGCGATTGATATGGATGGGGCGGTCGAGCAGCGGACGCTCCTCGATGTCCAGATCATCGGATGTGAGGTACGGGATGCGTGCCATCGGCCGTCTCTTTCGTGGCCGGCGCGGCGGTGCGCCGCCCGCGGTCTGTTCGGCTGGCCCCACGCAGGAGCGTTGGTTTGCGAAATTACGATCAATGAATGATTATATGAGCACACGCGACGAAGCAGGCTGGGAAACGGCGAGGATCGACAATGGTGAAGGCCCAACAGGTGACAGATCCGGTCACCTACCACGGCGAGGGTGCGGTCTGGTACGAGGGATGGGGCGGCCTCCGGTTCGTCGACATGCTCGCCGGCGACGTTCTCTCCCTCGATACCGAGACGGGCGAGGTCAGCCGCCAACAGATCGGCTCCCCCGTCGCGGCGATGCTGCGACCACGCGAGAACGGCGGCTTCGTCGTCGCCACGGAGCGCGGCTTCGCGCTCTGGACGGACGAGGGCGAGGAGTGGGCATCCGGCCCGCTATGGGACGACCCCGACCGCCGGTTCAACGAAGGCGGCTGTGATCCGCTCGGCGCGCTCATCTGCGGGCAGAAGTCGTCCGCGGTCTCCGGCGGCGGCGAGGTACTCCGGCTGAACACGGACCGCACCGTCGACACGCTCTTCGGTGGTGTCACCGTCTCCAACGGCATCGGCTTCACCGCCGACCGCTCCCGCATGTACTACATCGACTCCCGCACTCGGCGCATCGACGTCTTCGACGCCGACGGCCACACCCTTTCGGATCGGCGCCCCTTCGTGGCGATCCCGGACGGCGTGGGCGGCCCGGACGGCATGTGGGTCGACGCCGAGGACGGGGTCTGGGTCGCGCTCTTCCGCGGGGCCGCCGTGCGCCACTACAACTCGGCGGGCGAACTGGAGGACGTCGTCGAGCTGCCGCCCAGCCAGGTGAGCTCGTGCACCTTCGGCGGTCCCGACCTCAGCACGCTCTACATCACGACGTCGCGGGAGAACCTCCCCGACGACGCGGAGCCGCTCGCGGGGGCCGTCTTCGCGGCATCCGTGGGCGTCGCCGGCCAGCCCGTCATCCCCTTCGCCGGATGACGGCCGATCGGGCGGCCGGGTCGCGCCGCGAGAGTCTGACGGCGGGTTGGCGTTTCGGGGGCGCCGTGCCGCACCCCGGGCCGGAGGATCGCCTCGACGAGCGGGTCGTGGCGGAGTGGTCGACGGCCGACCTCGACGACAGCGGGTGGGAGGCCATCGACCTGCCCCACACCGTCGTCCCGCTCTCGTGGGAGGCTTGGGACGCCCGCGCCTGGGAGAAGGTGTGGGCCTACCGCCGCACCTTCACGGTCGATGTGGCACCCGGTGAGCGCGTCTTCCTCGACTTCGATGGCGCCGTGACCTCGGCGATCGTGACGCTCAACGGCGTGCAGGTGGGTCGGAACCGCGGCGGGTACCTGCCGTTCGGCTTCGAGATCACGGACGTCGTGGTCGCCGGCGAGAACCGGCTGGCCGTGATCCTCGACGCCCGCTTTAACATCAACGTGCCGCCCAACGCCCCGGACCCGGTCTCGAGCAGCGCGATCGATTTCTTCCAGCCGGGCGGGATCGATCGCGCCGTCTGGCTGCGCTACGAGCCCGCCGCCTTCATCGGCGACGTGGCGCTCACGCACCGCGACGTCCTGGATTCCGCTCGGCGGACCACGAGCGCCGTCATCACGATCGACGCGGTCGACGCCGTCGACGACGCCGCGCTGACGATCCGGGTGCGTGCCGGCGACGACATCATCGCCGGCACGACGAGCGAGCCGCTCCGGGTGCCCGCCGGTCGATCCGAGCACACCGTCGAACTGGGCGGGCTCGACCGGATTCGCCTCTGGGACGTCGACGACCCGGCGCTCTATCAGGTCGAGGCGGTGCTGACCGCCGACGGCCGCGACCTGCACGCCCGGTCGGTCCGCACCGGCTACCGCGAGGCCCGCTTCGAGCTGGACGGCTTCTATCTGAACGGGCGTCGGCGCTACCTCATGGGGGCCAACCGCCACGCCTACTTCCCGTACGCCGGATTCGCGATGCCGGACCGCGTGCACCGGAAGGACGCCGAGGTCCTCCGTCGCGAGCTCAACTGCCTCATGGTCCGGTGCTCGCACTACCCGCCGTCCGCCGCCTTCCTCGACGCCTGCGACGAACTGGGCCTCCTGGTGTGGGAGGAGTCGCCCGGCTGGCACTTCATCGGTGACACGGAGTGGCAGGAGGCGGCGCTCGATCAGATCGAGCGGATGGTCGTCCGCGACCGGCACCGGCCCTCCGTCGTGGTGTGGGGCGCTCGGCTCAACGAGACCCCGGACAACCCCGACTTCTACGGCCGCACCGAGGCGCTCGTCAAGCGGCTCGATCCCACCCGGGCGACGAGCGGCGCCACCAACGGCGAGTACTTCCGGTCGATGACGTTCCAGCACGACCTGTTCAGCTACGACGACTACACGACCCGCCTCGAGGACGGCGACCGCCGTCCCGATCTCGTGGAGCCGGTGCGCGACCGGCCGTACCTGGTCAGCGAGTCGGTGGCCGCGCGCAGCAGCCCGACCACGCACTACCGCCGGACGGAGACGGCGGCGGTGGCTCAGCACCAGGCCCGGGACTACGCCGTCGCGCACGATCACGCGCGCGGCGACACCTCCTTCAGCGGACTGCTCGCGTGGCTCGCATTCGACTACCAGTCGCCGCGCGGCAACGGCCGCCGCGGCGTGCGCTTCACGGGTCTGACCGACATGTTCCGGGTGCCGAAGCCCGGTGCAGCGCTGTACCGCTCGCAGGTGGCGCCGACGACCAGAGTCGTCATCGAGCCCGCGTTCGCGTGGGACCCCCCGCAGTTCGGCAACGCCCACGGCTACGCCGACCGCCCGGAGACCGCGGAGTGGGGGCCCGGATCCGAGGCGATCATCTGCTCCAACTGCGACCGGCTCGAGGTCTACCTGGGCGCCGAGCTCGTCGGCACGGTCACGCCCGACCGGGAGCGGTTCCCGCACCTCGAGTACCCGCCCTCGTTCGTCGACCTGTCGCTCACCGGCCGCGATCCGGAGCTGCGCATCGACGGGTTCGTCGACGGAGCGCTCGTCGGCAGCCGTCGCTGGTCGGGCGACCGCACCGGCGACGCGCTCGAGCTCCGCGCCGACGACCAGAGCCTTCTGGCCGACGGGTCCGACGCGACGCGTGTGACCATCGCCGTGGTCGATCGCTACGGCAACCCGCGGGCGACCGCGCTACCGACGGTCTCCCTCGAGATCGACGGACCGGCGACACTGGTCGGCGAGCCGCTCGTCGACCTCGACCGGATCGGCGCGATCGCCGCCGTATGGATCCGCTCGCAGGCGGATCGAACGGGCCGAGTCACAATCCGCGCTGCGGCCCCCGGTTTCGGGGCCGGCGCCGCGGTCGTGGACATGACACCGACACGACGCTCCGGCGTCGACGAGAGGGGCTGACCGATGCACATCGATCTGACGGGCCGCGTGGCCGTCATCACCGGCGCAGGACGAGGGATCGGGCGCGACATCGCCCGGCGGCTCGCGCGCGAGGGAGTCCGCGTCATCGGGCTCGACGTGAATGCGGCCGACCTGGAGTTGCTGCCCGGCGAGCTCGCCCAGCACGGCACCGAGGGCGACGCGTTCCTCTGCGACATAACCGACGAGGCGCGGGTCAACGAGGTGATCGGCGAGGTGCTCGCGAAGCACCAGCGGATCGACCTGCTCATCAACAACGCGGGCATCGGCGCCACCGCGCCGACCGACCTGCTGGAGGTCGCGGCCTGGCGGCGCGTGCACGAGGTCAACCTGACCGGCACCTTCATCATGAGCAAGGCCGTCATCCCTGCCATGAAGGCGCAGCGGAGCGGCCGGATCATCAACGCGGCGTCGTTCGCGGCCGTCATCCCGTCGGTCGCGCACGCCGCGTACGCGTCGTCGAAGATGGCCGTCGTGCAGTTCACGCGGGCACTCGCCGGCGAGCTCGGGCCGTGGAACATCACGGTCAACAGCTACGCGCCGGGAATGGTGCCGACCCTGCTCAACCACTTCACCGAGCGCGAGGCGGCGGAGCAGGATCGGCTGCTCGGCACGCTCTCCCTGCGGCGTTGGGAGACGACGGACGACATCGCGAACCTCATCTGCTTCCTCGCCTCCGACGAGGCCGGCTACATCACCGGCACCCTCATCGATGTCAGCGGCGGCAAGCTCGCCACCCAGAATCCGGCCGCGGCGTACGACTACGCCGAGTCGGGCGACATCTCACAGATCCCCTGACCCATGCGCGCTTTCGAGATCGTCGAGCGGGGTCACGGCGAGGTCGTCGAGGTCGACCCGCCGGTCGCCGGGCCGGGACAGGTGGTGGTGGATGTCGCCCTCGTCGGCATCTGCGGCACGGACGTCTCGATCTTCACCGGCGACGAGGCGCGCCTCGCCCGCAGCCGGCTCAGCTATCCGATCCGGCTCGGCCACGAATGGTCAGGCACGGTCGTCGAGCTGGGCGAGGGCGTCGACCCGGCATGGCTCGGGCGGCGAGTCACCGGGGACACCCTGATCGGCTGCGGACACTGCGCGCGGTGCCTCTCCGGCCGTCACCATCTCTGCGACGACCACTGGGGCATCGGCGTGCGGCGCAACTGGCCGGGCGCCCTGGCCGAGAAGCTGCTCGTGCCCGAGGTCTCGCTTCGCGGGCTGCCGGACGAGGTCGACGACGAGCAGGGCGCGATGGTGGAGCCGGGCGCGAACTCGTTCCGTGCGGTCCAGGCCGCGGGCATCCTGCCGGGGTCGACCGTGCTCGTGCTCGGCACCGGCGCGATCGGCTTGATCGCGGCGCAGTTCGCCATAGCGGCGGGCGGTGAGGTGCACGTGGTGGGAATCGACGACGACGGACTCCGGATCGCGCGCTCGCTCGGCGTCCAGGGCACCTGGCGTCCCGACGAGCAGCCCTCGACCCCGTGGGACGCGGTCATCGAGGCGACCAACTCCCCCGTGATGCCGGGCTTCGCGCTCGACGCCGTGGACGCCGGCCGCGTGGCCGTCTTCATCGGCGTCGCGCCGACGCCGAGCGAGGTCGACGCCCGCACGATCGTGCACAAGGAGATCACCGTGCACGGCATCCTGGGCGGCTCGCTCGGGCTGAACGACACGATCGCCGCCTACGCGGACGGCTCCGTCGATCCGCGTCCGCTCATCGCCGCCACCGTGACGCTGGAGCAGGCGGAGGACGTGCTCACGGGTCGCGCGCCGCACACCCGGGGGCCCGGGCCCAAGTTCCTGATCGACCCGAGCCGGGTCGACCGATGACCCGGAGGATGGCGGTGCTCCGATGAGTCCGCAGCCCGAGCGCACGCTCTTCGTCGGATCGTTTACCGCGCCCAAGGGCGCTCGTGGAGAGGGCCTGACGACCCTGTCGGCGGCTCCCGAAGGGGCTGTGCTCCGCCTGGTGGGCGTCGATCGCGGGGGCTGCCCGGCGTACCTCGTGCAGCACCCGACGCTCGACCGGCTCTACGCCGCCTCCGAGCTGCCGGACGGCACCATCGACACCTACGCGGTGGAGCCCGACGGCTCGACGCGGCTGATCGCGCAGACCGCGACGGGTTCGAGCCCCGCCCACATCGCCCTGGGCGTCGTCGACGGCACGACGTTCCTCTTCACCTCGCACTACTTCGGCGGGTGCTTCGCCGTGCACCGCGTCGATGACGACGGCACGGTCGGCGAGCTGCTCGACCTCGTCGACCGGCGCCCGGCCGCCGGACCGGGGCGCACCGCTCGGGCCCACTGCGCCGTCTTCGCGCCGGACGGTCGCTTCGTCTACGGCACGGATCTCGGCACCGACCAGGTCCTCACCTATGCGATCGACGCGGAGACCGGCAAGATCACCGAGGTCGCCGCCGCCTCCACCCCGGCCGACGCCGGCCCCCGGCACCTCGCGCTGCACCCCGACGGACGGCTGTTCGTCTCCGCCGAGCTCGGCGGGCTGGTCATGACGTTCCGAACGAGTACCGACGGGAAGCTGGAGTGGGTCGGCGACCGCCCCTCGCTGGCCCATCGCTCTCCGGCCGGTCCCGCCGGAGACCCGGTGCGACCACAGCCCTCCGAGATTGTGCTCAGCCACGGCGGTCGCTTCCTACACGTGGGCAATCGCCGCGTGGGCATGATCTCGACCTTCGAGGTCGAGGACGACGACCTGCGGCATATCGCCGACACCCCCACCGGCGGCCGCACACCGCGGCACTTCGCGGTAGTCGACGACGAGCTCTACGTCGGCAACGAGGACATCGACGACGTCCGAGCGTTTCACGTCGACCCGCAGAGCGGGCTCCTCAGCCCAACTGGCGCGCGCGTCGAGGTACTCTGCCCGGTGGCGATACTGGTGGGAGGCCAACGATGAACAGGCTCGCCGGCAAGGTGTGCGTCGTAACGGGGGCCGGTGCACCCGGCGACGAGATCGGCAACGGGCGGGCGGTCGCACTTCTGTTCGCGCGCGAGGGCGGAACGGTGGTCGTCAACGACCTCGACCCCGACGCCGCCGAGGTCACCCGGGCAATGATCGCCGACGAGGGAGGCACGGCGACCACCTTCGTCGGCGATCTCAGTCGTGCTGTCGTGGCCGAAGCCCTAATCGCTCACACGCTCGACACCCACGGTCGCATCGACGTGCTGCACAACAACATCGGCATCAGCGGTCGAGGGACCGTGGTCGACGTGACCGAAGAGCTGTGGGACCGGGTCATGCGCGTCAACGTCACGACGATCATGCTTACCGGCAAGTACGCGATCCCGGCGATGTCACGGGCCGGCGGGGGCGCGATCACCACGACCTCGTCGTTGGCCGCGCTCAGGCCGACGGGCCGTGCGCCGTACTCCGCCTCAAAGGGTGCAGTGATCTCACTCACGAAGAGTATGGCCCTGGACCATGCCGCCGACGGCATCCGGGTCAATTGCATCCTTCCCGGACCGCTGTTCACTCCGCACGCGGGTTCGCGCGAGATGACCGACGCCGTGCGCGAGCGTCGCCGACACTCGTCGCCCCTGCACCGTGAGGGGACGGCGTGGGATGTCGGCTATGCGGCCGTGTTCCTGGCCAGTGAAGAGGCTCGCTACCTGACTGGCGTGGTGCTTCCGGTCGACGGCGGCGTGTCGCTGACGACGACGGAGCGGCATTGAGCGGAGCCGGATCACCGTCGGCCCCGGCCGCGCCCGAGCCGGAGTTGCGCGGCCAGGTCGCCCTCGTGACTGGCGGCAGCCGCGGGATCGGTCTGGCGGTCGCCTCCCTTCTAGCTCTTCGGGGAGCCCATGTGGTCATCGCCGCTCGCGACGGGGAAGCTGCACAGGCGGCGGCGACGGGGATACGGGAGGAGCCGCAGGGACGCGGCATCGCCTGCGACGGCACTGCACTCGACGTCCGGTTCGAGAATGACGTTGTGGAACAGATCGACGCGATCGTCGACCGTTTCGGCTCTCTCGACATCCTGATCAACAACGCCGGCACCTCCGGACCGCCCAACAATCTCTGGGAGACGCCTACAGTGTTCTTTGAGGACGTCATGCGGGTCCACTTGCACGGCACTTTCCACTGCATGAAGGCCGCGATCCCGCACATGCTGCGCGCTGGCTACGGCCGCATCGTGAACATGGCGAGTGTCGCAGGCAAGGAGGGCAACCCGCAGAAGGCCCCGTACTCGGCCGCCAAGGCCGCGGTCATCGGGATGACGAAGTCGGTGGCCAAGGAGCTCGCTGTGAGCGGGATCCTGGTGAACGCCGTCGCCCCGACTATCATCGAGACGGACCTGCTCTCGCAGTCCGACCCCGCTCACATCGCGATGCTCACCGCCAAAATCCCGATGGGCCGCCGTGGCACGCCCGCGGAGGTGGCTGAGATGGTCTGCTTCGCGGCGTCGCCACGATGCTCCTTCACCACAGGGGCCGTGTTCGACGTCAGCGGCGGACGCCTGACCTATTGACGCGGCAGTCAAGTCCGCGCCCCGCCGTGATGTCTTATGGTCCTAGCGTGAGGCGCTCGATTTGTGACCGCTGTCTTCGAGCCGTCCCCTGTCAGACCCCCCGAGAGTCGGGTTCTGGAGTTGGTCCTGTAGACCAGTGCCTCACGATGCAGATCGACCCCGCCATGCATTTGCGAACTCGCGTAATCGACGGGTGAACCGTCAGGGCCGGACGCAGCACTTACTTTGGAACCGCCGCCGGTTCCTGTCGAAGGACGATGGAACGTGGCGCCTCAAGCGCTCGCGAAGGCTCTCGGCACCCGAGTATTGCCGTGTTCGCCGGCGGCGCTTCGGCGATCGCGCGTGCTGTCTCAAGGTCGAGTCCCGAATTGCCGCCGGTGATCACGAGTGTTCTGCCGGGCTAACGCGCCAACGGTCGTCACGACGACTGTCGCGGTCGGTTCGTTGGATGAGCTCCGCCCGATCGCGCTTCTGGGCGGTGCGATGGATCCTCGCTAGAGCGCGTGCCGCGCTGCGGAGACAAGTTCCGCGAGTCCTTGGAGGCGCGGCGCCGCGCGCTCGCGGAGCGCGGTTCTCGGATCCACCTCCACCACGGTGTCAGCCCACACGCTCCTTCCGGCCAGGAAGCCAGATGCGCCACCGGCGCAGCTTTCTGCGACAGCTTCCGGGAAGTCTTCCGGTGCGACACCATTGGAGAGGATCACCCAGGGACCAGCCACTATCTCAGACAGTTCTCTGGCGCTCGCACGGACTCTCGAGACGTCTCCCGGTGTGTATCCCGGAACTTGAGCTTTGTATAAACTGGCGCCCTTCGATAAGGCCTCGGCGACATCCAGAATCGCCTCGTCGCGCTCCTTGAGGTCCCGCCACGACTCGCCGGGTGCCAGCCGCACCACGCCCTCGACCAAACTTTCGACGCCGGCTTGCTCTGCCAAATCGAGGAATTGGTCTACAAGATCGCGCTCACCCTTGCGCCCACCATGCCACAAGACGAGTAGCTTGAGCGCCACGGCCTGCGTCTCACGGACATAGTCGACCGTTATTCGCGGGTCGACGCTCGTCGCGGTGACACCCACGCCACGGACATTCGTCAGGGCGTCAGCCGCCAGAATAAGCCCGCAGTTCGGCTGCAGCTCGGCTGGCCGTTGTCCGTTCGGTATGCCGAAGCGGTTGTCCAGGAGCATGCCGGAAGCGTGGGGGCTGAGGATTTCGATCGCCTCGCGCTTGAATTCCTGCAGCACCTGGTCGCTCACGAGTACACCGTCTGCGACGGGCGGGAACATCTCGCGAAGGACCTCTCGATGGTCGAGCGCGACCATCGAGTAACTACCATCCGCAGTCTGCAGCGCTTCCAGGCCGCGACGCGCCTTCTCCGTGATCTGAGTCACGTCCATCCTTACGATCGACCAATACTTAGGTCGGGTGCGAGCCGACTCGTCCGCCCGCACCCGACTTTTATTTTGTCGTTATTTGGTGATAGTGAATCCCTGGCTTGCGCCATACTTTTTCAGCGACTCACCCCACTTGGTTAGACCGGCCTGCAGGTCGCCGTGTTTCGCGTACTCCTGACCAACTGAGTCCCCCACAATAGAATTCGCGTAGACCTGGTACGGCAGGAACTGCCACCCCGGCGATACCTGGCGTGTGGCCTCAGCAAATACCTTGTAGATCTGCTGACCACCGAAGTAGTCGACGTGCTGGTTGAGCCAATCCGGTGAGTTCAGGACCGCCGTCATGCTGGGCGTCGCACCGTTGGCGACCCAAATCTGGTTCGCCTCCTTGTTCTGGCTGAACCACTGCGCGAAGCCGACTGCGGCGAGCTTGTGCTTACTTGCCGCGAGCACCGCAGACGTGGATCCGCCAGTCTGCCCGTTGGCCTGCTCGCCCTTTTTGTACTGAGGCAGCAGGGCGGCACGCCACTTTCCTGTCGCCGTCGGCACGTGGTTGATCAACGAGCCGGACCCCCAGCCTCCTGTGATCAGGGTGGCGTATTTGCCGTTGGCCAGTCCAGTAAACCAATCCGGCGTAAAGGTGGGGACTGTGGTGTCGACCAGACCTTGCGAGACCAGCTGTCCCCACATCGAAGAGAAACGTTTCGTCCCGTTGTCCTGCAGGTTGATTGAAACCTTCGTGCCCGACGTCGAGTACGGCCGGCCTCCGGCCTGCCAGATCATTCCGTTCAGAATGTTCGGCTCTCCCGTATCCGCGGTGATGTAATTCTCTGGGTTAGCCTCATGGATCTTCTTGGCGTCGGCGATGTACTCGTCCCATGTCTGGGGCACGCTCAGCCCCAGACTGTTGAAGACATCGGGGCGGTAGAACATCTCTAGTGGCCCGGTGTCTTGCGGGACTCCGTAGATACCTCCGAGTACATTCACGGCCTCCCAGCTTGCGTCGCTGAACTTCGACTTGTTCTTTGCCTGCCCATACTGGGCAAGGTTGACCAGCGATTTGTTGAGCACAAAGCTCGGGAGCGCGTTGTACTCGATTTGGGCCACGTCGGGTACGCCGGAACCTGCCTTGATCACGTTCTGGAGCTTGGTGTATTCGGTGCCGCTACTGCCAACGTTCTGCAGGTTGATCTTGATCTTGGGGTACGCCTTCTCGAAGGCAGCGATAACGGGAGCGTCTTGTGGGGCCCATCCCCATACGGTGAGCGTCGTCGGCTTCTGGAGCGCCGCCTCAATCTGCGAAGCCGTTGCCAGCTGCTTGGCGCCCGCGCCGCTCTCATTCGTGCTTGAGCCCCCCGGCGAGCAGGCCGTGAGCCCGACGGAGATGGCGACGCACACAGCTGCAGCGCTCAACGTAGCGCGTCGCCGATGTCGTCGTTGAAGATTTGACACAGCTATCACCTCTTGTCTTTTTCGTGCAAGGCGATCGAGCGGGATTGCTCGATTCACCGGTCCTATTGCTTGACGCTTCCAGCGGCGAGACCGTTCTCCCAGAAGCGCTGCAGTAACAGGAAGATGACGACGATTGGGATCACGGCGACGACCGAGCCGGTAATAACCAAGTTGTAGATCGCGTCCCCTCCGTCGTTACTCGCTTGGGCACTCCAGTTGTTGAGTCCGACGGTCAAGGGGAACCACTTAGGATCGCTGAGCATGATCAGCGGCAGGAAGTAGTTGTTCCAGGAGCCCACGATTGAGAACAGCAGCACTGTCACGAAACCCGGCATGAGTAGTCGGAGGCTGACGGATCGGAAGATGCGTAGTTCGCCAGCTCCATCGATGCGAGCGGCCTCCAGCAACTCCAGTGGGACAGCTTCTGTAGCGAAGGTCCAGATCAAGTAGAGACCGAAAGGATTGACCAGTGACGGGATTATGACGGCGAAGGGAGTGTTGGTGAGCCCGAGCGCGCTGAACAACAGGAACGTAGGAACCGCGAGGGCGGTGCCGGGGATGGCGACGGCGCCAATAATGACGGCGAATACGACACGCTTACCGCGGAAGTTGTAACGAGCAAGACCGTAGCCTGCAAGCGTGGCCAGGATCGTCGCTCCACCGGCGCCGACGACGACATACAGGACCGTATTAAGCAGCCACCGGCCATACTCGCCATGCCCATACGTAAATGTCTCCACGACGTTGTCCCAGAGGGCGAAATGGCCGCCGAACGCCAATCCGAAGGTGGAGAATAGGGCTGCTTGCGTCTTCGTCGAGCTGATGAGAAGCCACAGCAGCGGAACGACGGTATAAAGCAGCCCGAGTACCATGACGGCCGTCAGGAAGATGGACTTTCGGGGCCGCAGCTGTGGGTGTCGTCGAACCGACGATACGGTTCGCGAAGGGGCCCTCAAGCGGGTCAATAGAGCAGTCACATTCGGCCCTCTCGTCTAGTCAGGACCACCTGCACGATGTAGGCGGCCACCATGGTGATGGCTCCCATTACGATTGCGACAGCTGCCGAGTAGTTGAATTGTGTGCCGGCGAACGCGAGGTTGTATGCGTAATAGTTCGGCGTGAAGCTCGAGTTGATGGAGTTGGGAGCAAGCGTGTGCAGCACGCTGGGCTCGGCGAAAAGCTGAAAGCTCCCGATCACCGAGAAGACGAGACACACGACGAAAGCACCCCGCATCGCCGGAAGCTTGACTCGGCGGATGATGTGGAACTCGTTCGCACCGTCAATCGACGCGGCCTCATACAAGTCTTTCGGCACGACTTTCAACGCGCCGTAGAGAACCAGCATGTTATAGCCGGCGAACTCCCAGGTGCTGATGTTGCCGATAGCGGCGAGAATGTAGTTGCTGGAGAGGACATCAGGAAGATCCAAGTGCAAGAACGAACTGACGTCTCCGATCAGGCCGAAGTTCCTGCCATAGATGAATCCCCACATGAGCGCTGCCACGACGGACGGGATCGCGTACGGCAGGAAGAACACCATGCGGAAGAATGCCGGAAAAAGAAGCCGCGCGCTGTCGATCGCAAGAGCCGCGACCGTCGCCGCCAGCATCATGATCGGCACCTGCACGAGCATGAAGATTGTGACGCGTCCGAGGCCGGAATAGAACTGCGGATCGGCGAATACCTGCACAAAGTTGGCGAGCCCGACGAAAGAATTGCCCCCTACCAGCCGGTCTTGGAAGACCGACAGGTAAATGGCGTACACGATCGGCGTGATCAGTACGAAGACGAACACGATAAGGAAGGGGGCCATGAACACCCACCCGGCGGATTCGTGGCGGGATCGCTTCCGCGAACCGCGTGTCAGTTGGCGCGGTGAGAGGAGGGTGGCGGTCACGTGGCGGCCTCCGCCTGACCGGTTCGCCATATCGCCCAAGGAGCGAGGATGAACATACGTGCTTCTTTCATCATTGGAAGAGCAGAGCTCTGACGCTGAGGTCGTTCGGGCTGTTGACTTACGAACAGCGCATGCATCGCGATCCTACCCGGATGTGACTATTCGATCAAGCGACGGCGATAAAGTCTCATCCGGAAGGGGCTCCGCGTTCACGCGTGGGCCCCGAGTTGCGCTATTTCGGGGACCAAACCATGTGTGATCGTTTGCACACTCGAGTGCTATGTGATCGAATCGTGTTCAAGTCGCGTCTGTCCGAGCGTTGACAGGAAGTCGAGGAACCATCCGTGTCCGAGGTCGCACAGCAGACATCCATTGCGACCCGCCGCAAGCAGATCGTCGAGGTGGTCGATCTCCGCGGGTACTGCGCTGTGGAAGAGCTTGCCAGGATGTTCGACGTCTCGGCGATGACCATCCGCCGAGATATCACCGAGCTGTCACTTCAGCACCATGTCGTGAAGTTCCACGGCGGCGTCCGCTCTAAGGGGTCGCTCCGCGCATTCATGCCCGACTATGCCGAGCGCGCATTCTCGGAGCGGGTCGTCAAGCGCCGGATCGCCGAGCTCGCGGTCGAGTTCATCGAGCCCGGGATGACCCTCGGTCTCGATGCAGGGACGACCGTGTCGGGCGTGGCTCAGCTCCTGCCCCTCGACATCGACATCCGAGTCATCACCGCCTCGCTGACCGCCACCGAGGTGCTCATCGCAAAGAAGAATGTCGAAGTCACGTCGATCGGCGGGGTGCTGCGACGGGAGAGCCTTTCGTTCATCGGCACGTACGGCGTGGAGGCGCTGTCGCGCCTCCAGATGGACACCGTGTTCCTCGGAGCACACGGCCTCTCCTCTCGGGGCGTCTTCGACGCTACGGACCAGGACGCCACGATCAAGAGGGCGATGATCCGGTCATCCGATCGGGTCGTGCTCTTGGCGGACTCGTCGAAGTTCACCAAGAAGGCCATGACCAAGATCTGCGAGTGGGGATCAGTCCACGTGCTGATCACCGATGATGGAATCCCCGAACAGCAGCACGAGATGCTGATCCAGCGCGGCATCGACGTTCGACTCGCGACCGCAGCCAATCCTGCCGACGCGGATGGGCTCGAAGCCGAGTAGACCGCGGCGACCGTCAACCGGCGAGAATATCGTCCTCACGACGCCCGGCTCTCGATCCGTGCGGTAGTCCTCCCCAGCTCGGGGTTGACAGCCGAGACGAGGATCGTCCCGCCCGCTGCCGGGATGGTCTGCACCCATACCGCGCCGACGGCGCCCGTGTCCTCGAGATTCAGAGACGAGTCGCCGATCAGCAATCCGGGACCGTCGACATTGAACTGGATGACCCGTCGTGACGCGCCGCGGGGCTCCCCAAAGCGGTCGACGATCATGACGACGACGCGGGTTGCGTCCACACCGTCGGCGAACAGGCTGCGGTCATCGGGGATCATCGCGAGGGTGTCGCCCGAGCGATCGCCGGAGTAGCGACGAGTAAGGACCTTCTCGTCCCCGAGGTATCCATCGATCCGGAGGTCCGTCGACGGGCGGTCGCGCAGCGTCAGGTCAACGAACGAGGGGGCGAAGGGCAGATGTGGGAACCGCGCCCGGTCAGGGTGCACGCGCTCAACGAGATGGTTGCCGAGGAAGACGTCGAGGTAGTCACAGTTCGAGCAGATCATGGCCTCCGCGCCGGGGCCCCAGGCGCGCGCTTCGGGGCGTGTGGCGTAGGTCTCCGACGGAGACAGCTCCGGGGGATCCCAGGTGAACGCTGGCTGGACCACGATCCGCTCCGTCGGCGAGACCTGCGCCTGATAGATGGCAGCTCCGGGCTTCAGGACACGGAAGACGTCTCCGAGGCCCGAGGTCTTCGTGCCGTGGTGGTGGTTGTCCCCCCGCGCTGACTGGTAGTCGAACGCGACCCATGCCAGTAGGCCGGAGAACCGTGGGTCGCCCATGGCGTCGTCGTGCACCTGGGCGTAGTCGAGCGCTTGGTGCTGCTGGACCGACGCCACCTCGGCCCGCCGGTACTTGATGGTCGGGCTGCTGCGGATCGAGACGGCCTCGCTCACGAGGTACGGGCGCCCGTCCACCGGCGGTCGCAGGCGGGGGCGCCGCCGGCCCTCGTCGTCGACGACGGTCGCGTAGTCGTCGTAGCTGAAGACGTCGTGCTGGAAGACCGCGACGTCCATGTAGTCGCCGTGCATCGTCCCGCTGGTCTGCCGGGTGGGGTCGAGCGCCTTCACCAGGCGCTCCGTGCGGTCGTAGAACTCCGGGTTGTCGGGCGTCTCGTTGAGCCGGGCGCCCCACACCACGATCGAGGGACGGTGCCGGTCGCGCTCGATCATGTTCGCGATGTCGTCGGCCGCGTGATCCTGCCAGACCTGGTCGCCGACGAACTGCCACCCCGGCGACTCCTCCCAGACCAGCAGGCCGAGCTCGTCGCAGGCGTCGAGGAAGGCGGGCGACTGCGGGTAGTGCGAGCAGCGCACCATGGCGCAGTTCAGGTCGCGCTTGATGATCTCCGCGTCGCGGCGCTCGACACGGTCCGGCATCGAGAACGCCTTATAGGGGAAGAGCCCGTGGCGGTTGACGCCCATGAGGTACCGGCGGCGCCCGTTGAGGAAGAAGCCGCCCGGCTCGAACCGGGCCTCGCGGTATCCGGTGCGCCGGCTGTCGCGGTGGACGGGTCGCCCGTCGACCTCGAGCGTGACGGTCAGGTCGTAGAGCACCGGATCGTCGATGTCCCAGAGCCGCACGTCGTCGAGCGCCCCGACCTCGACCGAGAGCCGGGTGATCCCCTGCTCGACGACGTCGACGTGCTGAGTGGCGCGCCCCACCTCCGCCCCGTCGGCGGACGTCACGGTGACGACGACATCGAGCGCATTGCACGTCGTCGCGGAGTCCACCTCAACCTCCACGATCGAGCGCCGCCGAGCCGGGTCGAGTACGTCGTGGTGGCTGACCCGGAGGGCGCGGACGTAGCTCGCGGGCGCGTCGCGCAGCCAGACGTCGCGATGGATCCCGCCCGGCTGCCAGAAGTCGATGACCCCGGCGGGGATGGGCGCCGGGGGGTTCGGGGGCACATTCAGCGCCGCACGGGAGTCGACGACCACGGCCAGCTGATGCTCGACGCCATCGGCGACGAGTTCGGTGATCTCGACGCTGAACGGGAGGTACCCACCGACGTGCTCTGCGATGACCTGCCCGTCGAGCGCGACGACCGCGTTGGTCAGGACGGCGTCGAAGTCGAGGAACGACCGGCGACCCGGGCCCTGCTCGACCCGCAGCGGCCGGCGGTACACCCACACCTTCTCCCAGGTGGACGGATTCCACAGCTTCCAGGAGAGCGGGACGACCGTGTGCGGGAGGCGCACCTCCTGCCAGTCCGCGACATCGAGGTCCGGTGCGGAGTAGGCGGCCGCCTTGTCGGCGTAGAGTCGGCCGCCCGGCCCGGGCGCGGGGACCTCGCCCCCGAACAGCCATCCCGTGTTGATGCGCTCCCGGCTCGTCGCGGTGGTGGTGGCGTCGTCGCCGACCTGCATGTCGTCTTCCATTCCGTTGTCGTCGCGTTCCGTCGTCGTCGCCGGGGGCGAGCGCGTTCAGTCGGCCTGTGCCCGGGCGGCTTCGAGCGACGCGACCCGGGCGGCGGTGGAACCGCCGAAGTACTTGTCGCGGGCCTCGCGGAGGAACTCGACCGAGGCGCGCATCTCGTCCATGCCGTTCTCGCCGTCCTCGACGCTGACCCAGCCGTCGTAGCCGGCGGCGTTCAGCACCCGGAAGATCTCCGGGTAGTCGTTGAGGCCCTCGCCGACGACGCCGTGCGCCAGCAGCGGCGAGTAGCCCAGAGTCCCGTCGGCCTGGCGCAGCTGGTCGAGGGTCGCACCGGGCAGCAGGCGCCGATCGGACGCCTGCATCGAGACGACGCGGTCGACCACGAGGTGGAGGAACTCGACCGGGTCCTCCCCCGCCATGGTCGCGTTGGACGGGTCGTACTGCACGCCGAAGTAGGCGCGCTCGGGCACCCGCTCGAGTAGCGCGAGGTAGACGTCCTTGCGCTGCGCGAACTCGGGGTACTTCCAGTTGCTCGCCTTGTAGTGGTTCTCGATCGCGAGGATGACGCCCTGCTCGCGGGCGATCGGGATCAGACGCTGGATGGCGTCGGCGGCGAAGTCGAGGCCCTGCTCCACCGAGAGGCCGGGGTGCGCCTGCCCGGTCAGCACCCGACACGTCACGCCCGGGCCGCCGAGGCGCGCCGCGACGCCGATCAGCTCGACCTCCAGGTCGAACTGGCGCGCGCGCTCGTCGGGGTCGGGGTTCACCAGGTCGGGTGACGCGCACAGCATTGGCATCTCGAACCCGCCGGAGGCCAGCGCCTCGCCGATCCGATCGACCGCCGACGGCGATCGGTCCCAGATGAAGCCCCAGTGCAGCTCGAGGCCGTCCACCGGCAGCGTCTTGGCCATCTCGATCCAGTCGAAGACCGACATGGAGCGCTTGACGGCGATCTCCGGCACGAAGGCCTTGGGCAGCACGGACACTCTCATGGGTCTTTCCTTCGATCGTGAGAAAAAGAGAACAAGCCCGGAGCGTGCCGACGACTTGTCGAGGGAAGCGCTCACCCACCGCGGCCATGCGGTTGACAAGCGACCTACGCCGTGTGCATATTACAACGTGTTCGTGTTCGAACATACTCATGACACAGACGGGAAGACAGCTCATGCCGGAGAATCAGGATCCGCTGGACGTCATGGTCCTCGGGCGCGTGTGCGTCGACCTCTATCCGGCGGAGATCAACACTCCGATCGAGGACGTCACCAGCTTCACCAAGTCCATCGGAGGCAGCGCGGCGAATGTCGCGGTCGCGGTGGCCAAGCACGGCCACCGGGTCTCCTTGATCACGCGGACCGGCAACGACGCCTTCGGGCGGTACGCGAAGCGTCAGATCGGCGACTTCGGCATCGACAACACCCACGTCTTTCCGGTCGACGGCATCAACACGGTGCTCACCTTCTGCGAGATCTACCCGCCGGACCGCTTCCCCTCCTTCATCTACCGGGTGCCGACGGCTCCGGATATGAAGATCCGCGCCGACGAGCTCCCCCTGGACGAGATCCGCGATGCCCGGATCTTCTGGGCGACCGGCACCGGGCTCTCGGCGCAGCCGGCGCGCGACGCCCAGATCGCGGCGTGGCGCGCGCGGGGGCGTCGAAGCCACACCATCCTCGATCTCGACTACCGGCCCACCTTCTGGCCGTCGCCGGAGGCCGCTCACGAGGCGATCGAGGACGCTCTGCAGTACGCGACGGTCGCCGTCGGGAACGAGCGGGAGTGCGAGATCGCGGTCGGCGAGACCGACGCGCACCGCGCCGCCGACGCACTCCTCGACCGCGGTGTCGAGCTGGCGATCGTCAAGCGCGGGGAGAAGGGCGTGCTCGCGAAGACCCGCGAGGAGACCGTCGAGGTCGCCCCGATCATGGTGGACGTCGTCAACGGGCTCGGCGCCGGTGACGGCTTCGGAGGCGCCCTCTGTCACGGTCTGCTGTCCGGATGGTCGTTGCAGCGCACCCTCGCCTTCGCCAACATGGCGGGCGCGATCGTCGTGACCAAGCGCGAATGCTCACCCGCCATGCCGACGACGGCCGAGGTCGAGGAGTGGTTGGCCGCCCGCGGCGAGGGCGTGCCCGTCGCCTGAGCACCGGCCCCGGCCACCGCCGGGTACGGTCGGCCGTTCAGCCGAGGTGGGTGACGACAGCCTTGACCTGGGTGTAGCCGAGCAGGGCCGCGAACCCCTTCTCGCGTCCGTGGCCCGAGTGGCGGTAGCCGCCGAAGGGGACCTCGACGGCGGCGCCGTTGAATCCGTTGATCTGCACCTGGCCCGCCCGGATCCGCCGCGCGACCCGTTCCGCGGTGCGCAGATCCGCGGTGAACACGGCCGCGGTGAGGCCGTAGGGCGTCCCGTTAGCGATCTCGACGGCCTCCGACTCGTCGGCGAAGTCGATCACGGTCTGCACCGGCCCGAACACCTCGGTCGTGGCGAGCACCGAGTCAGGCCGGACCCCGGCGACGACCGTGGGCGAGGCGAAGAAGCCGGCGCTGTCCTTCCACTCCTCCGGGGCGAACGCCCCGCCGATGCGGATGTCGCCTCCCTGGTCGGCCGCCTGCTCGATGAGCCCGAACACCCGGTCACGCTGGCGGGCCGAGACGATCGGACCGAGATCCGGGTCGTCACGGCCCACGCCGACCCGGAGTCGGGAGACGCGGTCGACCAGGAGCTCGACGAACCGCTCCCGCACGCTCTCATGCACGACGAACCGGGTGAGCGCGGAGCAGGACTGGCCGGAGTTGCGCATGATCGCGGCAGCCGCGAAGCGCGCAGCCTCCCCTAGGTCGGCGTCGGGGAAGACGAGGGCGGCGGACTTGCCGCCGAGCTCCAGATTGGTCGCCACGACGTTCCGGGCGGCTGCGACCGAAACGGCGATCCCGGTGGCGACGGAGCCGGTGAAGGTCAGGTGGTCGATGCCGGGGTGCCCCGCGAGCGCGGCGCCCGCCGTGATCCCGTCACCCGGCACGACGTCGACGACGCCGGCGGGCACGATGCCGCCCACCAGCTCGGCGAAGGCCAGCGACGAGAGGGGGGCGAGCTCCGACGGCTTGATGACGACGGTGTTGCCCACGGCGAGCGACGGCGCCACCCCGCGGGAGAGCTGGCTGAGGGGCGAGTTCCACGGGGTGATGTGAGCGACGACCCCGTACGGCTCGGGCTCCGTCCGGGCGAGCACGCGCGAGCCCATCGGGATCACGTCGCCGAAGAGGTGCTGGGCGGCGTGGGCGTAGAACCGGAAGTAGCGGGCCGCGGTGGCGACATCCGACCGCGCCTGCGAGAGGGGCTTGCCGGTGTCGACGCTCTCGAGCAGGGTCAGCCGGGGACCGGCCGCATCGATGGCGTCGGCGATGCGCTCGAGCACCTGGGAGCGATCGGACGTGGGCAGCTCCCACCAGGGCTCGAACGCCCGGCGCGCTGACCGGACGGCCGCGTCGACCGTCTCCACCGTCGCATCCCGCAGCGTGGCGATCGTCGTGCCGTCGGCCGGATCGATCACGTCGCGAGCGGGGCCGGTGACCGGGACCCAGCTGCCGTCGACGAACGCTCCCGCCGGGATGGCGCCCAGGGACTCGACCGCGTCGGCACCCGGGCCGCGGGGGGCGCGCGACCCGTCCCGTTCGATATCAACCATAGTTTTGATCATATACAATCACCATAGGCGATCCGGGTGATCCGATCCGATCGAACGCGCGGAGAAGGTGCGGGAATATGAGCGACTCATCGCCGGACACGGTGCACGCGGACGTCGTCGTCGTCGGCGGCGGGAACGCCGGCTTCACCGCCGCGCACGCGGCGGCGACGCGGGGTCGGAAGGTGATCCTGCTCGAGCGCGGGACCGCGGTCATGGCCGGCGGCAACAGCTTCTACACGGCGGGCGCCACGCGCATCCCGCACGGCGGGCTCGACGACCTCCGCGACCTCATCGACGACGACGAGCGCCTCGCAGTCACCACGGTGCCGCCGTACTCGGCGGAGGAGTACGCCGCCGACCTCGCGAAGGTGACCGAGGGCCGCAACGACCCCGAGCTCACCCGGGTGCTCGTCGGCGAATCGGGCGACGCGATCCGCTGGCTCCACTCGCTCGGCCTGCGCTACCGGCTGATGTACGAGCGACAGGCCTATCGGCGCGACGACGGCACGTACCTGTTCTGGGGCGGACTGCATGTCGGCAACGTCGACGGCGGACAGGGGCTGGTCGCGGACCACACCCGCGTCGCCGGCGGGCTGGGCGTCGAGGTGCGCTACGGCGCCCATGCCACCGAGTTGGTGCGGGAGGGCGATCGCGTCACCGGTGTCGTCGCGTCCATCGACGGGCGTCCGGTCACCTTCCGGGCCGAGTCGGTCGTCCTCGCGGCCGGGGGCTTCGAGGCCGACCCGGTGTGGCGCGAGGAGTTCCTCGGCGCGGGGTGGGGCAACGCCGTCGTCCGCGGGACCCCGTACAACGACGGGACGATGCTGCGGGCCGCGCTCGCCGTGGGTGCCGCGCGCGGCGGCGACTGGTCGACCGCGCACAGCGTGCAGTGGGATGCCGAGGCCGCTGACAACGAGAGCAACCGCGAGATGACCAATCGCCTCACCCGCCAGAGCTATCCGCTCGGCATCATCGTCAACCGGGAGGGTCACCGGTTCCTCGACGAGGGCGCCGACTTCCGCAACTACACCTATGCGAAGTACGGCCGGTTCATCCTGCAGCAGCCGGGATCGATCGGCTACCAGATCTTCGATGCGACCCTGCGCCCGCTGCTGCGCGAGGAGGAGTACGACATGCCCGGCGTCGGCGTGCACGTCGCCGACTCGATCGCCGAGCTGGCCGACTCCCTCGGCATCGACCGGGCCGAACTCGAGGCGACGGTCAGCGAGTTCAACGCCTCCATCGATCGCTCGACGCCTTTCGACCCGACCGTCAAGGACGGCCGTCGCGCCTCCGTCACGCCGCCAAAGTCGAACTGGGCGATGCCCCTCGAGAGCGCGCCCTTCTTCGCCTACCCGGTGACATGCGGCATCACCTTCACGTTCGGCGGCCTGAAGTCCGATGTGGACGGGCGGGTGCTCCGCGCGGACGGCACCCGGATCCCCGGGCTGCTGGTCTGCGGCGAGATGCTCGGCGGCCTGTTCAGCGGCAACTACCCTGGAGGCTCTGGCCTCGCCGCGGGCATCGTGTTCGGGCGGCGCGCCGGCATGGTCGCTTAGCCGTCGCCGTAGCCCGGGTGCACGCCGGCGCGTTGTCCGGTCCGCGTGGTCACCTTCTCGAGCAGTGCGATGAGACTGCGTGACGATCTCGATCTGATGAAGAGGTGGTCGAGGCGATGCGGGTGACGATCTTCGGAGCAACCGGGCAGACCGGGCGGCTGCTCGTCGAGCAGGCTCTGGCCCGTGGCGACCGGGTGACCGCCGTGGTGCGCGACCCGCGGCGGCTCGAGGTCCGCCATCCCGAACTCAGCGTCGATGTCGTCCACGAACTCGCCGACCTCGCCGCCACAAACCGCGCTCTGCGGAACGCCGACGCCGTGCTCTCCGCGATCGGCCCGCGCGGGCGCCGGGACGCGCCGGTGGCCGCCGCCGGTGTGCCGGTCTCCTGGCTGCGATTCCCGATCGGCACCCTCAAGCTGCTCGGAGCGCTCGGTTTGGTCGCCGGACTCTGGGTGCCGGGGATCGGCGTCGCCGCCGCGGCTGGGCTCGTCGTCTTCTTCGTGTGCGCGATGTACACCCACGTCCGGGCGGGCGACCTGTAGGCACAGTTCGGACTCGCCGCATTCCTGCTGGCTCTCGACGCGGCGACGCTCGCCCTGACCGTGCTCAGCCGCTTCGACATGGGCGTGCGCGCCGGGGGCTGAGCCGGGACGAGGATCGCTCCCCGCCTCCGACGCCTCCGGCGCGCTCGCCGGTACCGCTCCGCTACCCCTCGGCCGCCACGACCCTGATGGTCGCCGTGGTGGTGCCGAGGTCGCCCGTGGCGGCCTTGACCACGACGCTGCCGGTGCGTCCGGGGATCGTGCGGATCCACACCGCGGCGACCGCTCCCGCCTGCTCGAGCTCGAGCACCGGGTCGCCGACGAGCTCCCCGGGGCCGTCCACGTCGATCGGGATGACCGCCCGAGAGTGCCCGCGGCGCTCGCCGAAGCGGTCGACCACCGCGACCACGACGCGCGTCGCGTCACGGCCGTCGGCCACCAGCACGGAGTCGTCGGGCGACAGCTCGATCGAGTCGCCGACGCGGTCACCGGCGTAGCGCCGGGTCGCCACCAGCTCGTCGCCGAGGTAGCCGTCGATCCGCAGGTCCCACGAGTCCGACCCGGTGAGGTCGAGGTCGATGAACGACGGCGGATACTCCAGGTGCGGGAAGCGCTCACGGTCGGGCGTGACGGTGCCGAGCGAGCGGCCGCCGAGGAACACCTCCAGCCGGTCGACGTTCGAGCAGATGATCGCCTTCCGGCCGGGGCCCCAGATGAGGTCCTCGGGCCGGTTGCCGAGTGCCTTGACCAGGATGTGCTCCGGCGGGTCCCAGGTGAAGGCCGGCTCGACCACCACCCGCTCACTCGGCGCGACCTGCGAGCGGTAGAACGCCGCTCCCGGCTTCAGGATGCGGAAGACGTCGCCGAATCCGCTGGTCTTCAGCCCGTGGTAGACCGTACCGAAGCCCGCCTGATAGTCGAACCCGACCCAGGCGATGATGCCCAGGTAGCGGTCGTCCGCTCGCGCGTCGTTGTGCGCGATCGCGTAGTCCAGCGCCTGGTGCTGCTGGACGTCGGCGGTCTCCACGCGGCGGTACATCGTGGTCGGGCTGCTCCGGCTCGAGATGGCCTCGGCCAGCAGGTAGGGCCACTCCTCCGTCGGCGGGAGGAGCACCGGGTAGCGGTCGCCGTCCTCATCCACCGCGGTCGTGTAGTCGTCGTAGCTGAAGACGTCGTGCTGGAAGGTCGCCGACCTGCTGTAGTCGCCGTGCATCGTGCCGCTCGTCGCCCGCGTCGGGTCGAGCTCCTTGACGAGCGCCTCGGTGCGCGCCCAGAAGTCCGGGTGGTCCGGTGTCTCGTTGAGCCGCGCGCCCCAGATCACGATCGACGGGCGGTGCCGGTCGCGGGCGATCATGCCGGCGATGTCGTCCGCCGCGATGTCCTGCCATTCCTGGTCGCCGACGTACTGCCAGCCCGGCGACTCCTCCCACACCAGCAGCCCCAGCTCGTCGCACGCGTCGAGGAAGGCGGGGTCCTGCGGGTAGTGCGAGCAGCGCACGAAGTTGCAGTTGAGGTCCTGCTTGATGATCTCGGCGTCCTTGCGCTGCGTCCGCTCGGACATGGTGAAGCCGGACCACGGATACAGTCCGTGCCGGTTCACGCCGAAGAGGTAGCGCCGCGTCCCGTTCAGGAAGAAGCCGTGGTGGTCCCACCGCGTCTCGCGGTAGCCGGTGCGCAGCGTGTGGCTGTGCACCGCGTCGCCGCCGAGCGTGAGCGAGGTGCGGACCGTGTAGAGCACCGGATTGTCGATGTCCCACAGCTCGACCGCCTGCAGGTCGCCGAGCGGCACCGTCACCGTCGAGACCCCCGCCTCGATGCGGACGCCGTCGACGCGCGCGGTGGAGACCGGCTCGCCCGCCGCGTCGAGCAGTTCGACCGTCAACGCGGCGTCCGTCGCCTCGACGGCGGAGTCGAGGCTGACCACGAACTCGGAACGCCGCCGCTCCGGGTCGATCGGGTCGAGATGCGTGGTGGCGACCGCCGAGATGAAGGTCGGGGGGACGACCTCGAGACGCACGTCGCGGTGGATGCCGCCCGGCTGCCAGTAGTCGATCCAGCTGCTCGGAGCGGGCGGCGGAAGGTTGGGCGGCACGTTCTGAAACCCGCGCGAGTCGAGGAGCACGGCCAGCACGTTGTCGCCGTCAACGAGCAGGTCGGTGATCTCGAACGAGAACGGCAGGTACCCGCCACGGTGCTCGCCCAGCACGGTGCCGTTCACGCTCACGACGGCCGTGGTCATCGCTCCCTCGAAGTGCACGAACACGCGGTTGCCCGCGGCGTCGTCCGGCGTCGCGAAGTGCAAGCGGTACGCCCACACCTCCTCCCACCGGGACGGATCCCAGTTCTGCCAGCCGAGCTCGGCGACGGTGTGGGGCAGGGTCACCTGCTCCCAGCCGGAGTCGTCGAGGTCGACCGCGTTATGCGCGCCCACCACTTCGGGCTCCAGGTGGTCGGGGGCGCCGGGGCGTTTCACCGGGCCGGTGAAGCGCCATCCGGCGCGCAAGTAGGTCGTCGTCGTATCGCTCATGTGATTCTTCGTTTCTCCAGTTCTGTGCGATCAGGCCGGGTGGGCGACCGGTGCCGCGTGCACGCGGCCGACTGCGTCGATCAGCACCCCGAGCAGGTCGCCCTCGGGGATGGTGAAGGTGTTCTCGTCGTCGATCGCCAGAGGCGCACCGAAGACGACGATCCCGGCTCCGAGCGCCGGGCAGCCGACCGCCTGCTCGATGCTCAGACCGCCGACGGCCTGCACCGGCACGGTGGTCGCCGCGACCACGGCCGGCAGATCGGTCAGGGGCGAGAGCTTCAGCGCACGGTTCAGCGAGCGGTGGTCGTGACCGATGTGGTGGATGACCATGCCGACCCCGAGGTCCTCGAGCCGGCGCGCCTCGGCGGCGTGATCGGCGGCGCCCATGTCGTCGCCCATCACGAGCAGCCCGGTCTCCTCGGCGGCGATGGCGACGCGCTCGATGGTCGCGTCATGCGCCCTGCCCATCACCACGACGGCGTCGGCGCCCGCGTCGCCGTACATCTTCGCCTCGCCGTAGCCGCCGTCCATCACCTTCAAGTCGGCGACGAGGGGATGGTCGGGATACTCCCGCCGGAGGGCGTGGACCGCCTTGGTGCCCTCTGCGAGCACGAGGGGCGTGCCCACTTCGAGCCAGTCGGCGCCCGCCTCGACGGCGATCGCCGCCATCCGCAGTGCGTCCTCGATGGACGTCAGATCGAGCGAGATCTGCACGATCCCGTGGTCGTATGTGTCGCGGGTTATCCCGCGGATCGTGGTGCTCATCCTCTTCTTCCTCCCGCCCGGAACCGGACGGATGCTGACGGTCCTACTCGGCGAGCAGCGCGAGCTCGCGGCTGCGCACCCGGACGGCTGTCGAGCCCCCGAACCAGCGCTCGCGCGCGTCACGGAGGAACTCGGCCGACTGCCGCATCTCGTCCATGCCGTTGACGCCGTCCTCGATGCTGATCCAGCCGTCGTATCCGGCGCCGACGAGGGTGGCGAAGATGCGGTCGTAGTCGTTGAGGCCGCGGCCGATCACGCCGTGCATCAGGGCGGGCGAATAGCCGATGGTGCCGTCGGCCTGACGTAGGTCGTCGAGGGTGGTGCCGGAGGCGAGGAACCGGTCAGACGCCTGCATCGTGACGACGCGGTCGATCACGGCCTCGAGGAAGTCGGCGGAGTCCTCACCGGCGACGATCGCGTTCGACGGGTCGAACTGCACGCCGAAGTGGGCGCGCTCGGCGATGCCGTCGAGCAGGCGCAGGAAGACCTCCTTGCGCTGGGCGAACTCCGGGTACTGCCAGGTACTCGCCTTGTAGTGGTTCTCGATCGCGAGCACGACGTCGAGCTCCCGGGCGATCGGGATGAGCCGTTCGATCGCGTCATGCACCCACTCCAGGCCCTGGTCGATGCTGACGCCGGGGTGAGCCTGACCGCTGACGAGGCGACAGCTGGTGCCCGGCCCCCCGAGCGTGGAGGCGACCCGGATCATCTCGACCTCAACGTCAAACTCCCGCGCGCGCTGGTCGCTGTCGGGATGCGTCAGGTCGGGCGAGGCGCAGAGCATCGGCATCTCGAAGCTAGCGGCGTCGAGTGCATCGCCGATCCGGCTAACCTCGTCCTCACTGCCGCCGCTCCAGAAGAAGCCGGAGTGCAGTTCGAGACCGTCGACTCCGAGGGAGCCGGCGCGCTCGATCCAGTCGAACACCGACAGGGTCCGATCCACGATCATCTCGGTCAGGTAGCCCTTGGGGAAGGCAGCGATTCTCATGAGGATGCGCTCCTTCGCGCGATTCGTGAAATTGGTCACACCGGATGTCATTAATATAACAGCCGTATGGGCGGGAAGAGCCGGCGGCGGACGGGATCGGGCTGCCACCCCCGCTCAGTCGTCGGTCGAGGAGGCGATCACCACTTCGACGCCGGCGGACCGCACTCGGTCCAGGTCGTCGGGCTGCGCTCCGCCATCCACGATGAGCTCGTCGATCGCGTCCCAGCCGCAGATGCGCACGGTCGCCGTTCGCGAGAACTTCGAGGAGTCCGCGACCAGCACCACCCGATCGGCCGCATCGATGAGTGCGCGCTTGGTGATCGCGTCGAAGCCGTTGCCGCAGAACGCGCCCCGCTCACCCATCCCGCTCGCGGCCAGGAACAGCATGTCGATGTGCAGGTTGGCGATGGCCGCCAGCGTCACCGGACCGGCGAAGGACAGCGACTCGGGATGCAGGATGCCGCCGAGACAGATCAGGTCGACAAGCGAATTCGGTGCGAGGGCGGTCACGACCGGGAGCGAGGCGGTGATCGCGGTCATCTTGCTGTCTGTTGAACGCAGCAGCTGGGCAACGTGTGCCATAGTCGTCCCGGCGTCGATGGCGATCACGCTGGCCGGCTGCACCTCCGCGGCGGCTCGCTCGGCGACGGCCCGCTTCTGTCGGGCGTAGGCGTCGTTCCGTTCCGAGTAGTTCGTGCCGACGATCTCCATCGGCGACACCGCACTGACCCCACCGTGGAAGGTGCGGATGCGCCCTGCCTCGAGTAGCTGGCTGACGTCCCGCCGGACAGTCATCTCCGAGACCTCTAACCGCTGCGCGAGCTCGGTGACCGTGCAGAACCCCTGCTCGGTGACGAGCGCCGCGATCAACTCGCGCCGGTTCGAGCCCGAGGTGCGCGTGGCCCGCGACTTCTGAACGCTCACGCCGATCCTCCAGCCCCTGTTGCCCGTATGCGCGATTTCTTCACTATCGCCGACAATTCACGCAGGCGCGCGACGGAGCGCTCGGAGATCGCGCGAGCCGGGTCCGGTTCCGCAACCGTGTCGGCCCAGATGGCGCGGCCGGCGAGGAACCCGGAGGCGCCGCCTGCGGTGGCCTCGTGTACGGCAGAAGCGAAGTCGGGCTGGTGCACGCCGTTCGAGAGCACCACCCACGGATGCCCCACGATGAGGGTAAGAGCACGGGAAGCCTCCCGAACGCCGCTGACGTCGCCCACCTTGTAGCCCGGCACCTCGGCCTTGTACACGTCGGCGTCGCGACCTATGTCCTCGGCGGCCTCGAGGATCGCGGCGTGCCGGTCCTCCAAATCCCTCCAGTCCTCGCCGAGGGGCGGCCGGACGATGCCCTCAACGAAGCTGGCAACGTCGCTTCGGTCAGCCAGGTCAAGGAATCGGGCCACAAGATCCTGTGTCACCGTGTCGTGCTCCCGCCGCCAGATCACGAGCAGCTTGATCGCCGCCGCTCCGGTCGCTCGGATGAACGCCTCGTCCACCATGGGGTCGAGACCGGTGCTGACGACGCCAACTCCATGGATGCTGTGCAGCTCGTCCGCCGCGAGTATCACCCCGCAGCTCTCGGGGACAAAGTCCGGCCGCCGGGCCTGCGGAATGGCGAGCGGGCGATCAAGCAAGATGCCAGTGGCCAGCGGCCACAGGATTGACCCAGCCGTGCGCTTGAAGGACGTAAGGGTGTCGTCGTCGACGAGTGATCCGTCCGGCAGCGGGGGAAACATCTCCCGCAACGACTCGCGCTGATCGAGCGCGAGCATGGCGAATCCACCGGTCTCGTCAGAGAGCGCCCGAAGTCGAGCCGTCATTCCTTCAGCAGGTTCGGTCATCGACGTGCTCCGATCTCTGGCTCCGACAGCGCGGCGATCCTCGTCTGCGCATACCGGTGTCGCCATAGTTAGTGATCATGTTGCAATTCCCCCAACAAACGGTGACACTCTACCGTCTGGGTCACTGGAGCGGCCTGAATTCGTTTGACAGGCGTCGAGTGAAATGTGAATAATCTACCATGAGTCATGGTCCCATGCCGTGCGAGTCAGCGAACGCCGACGCGCCGACGCGTGACGCGCCACGACCCGTCCAATTCGTCGTGATCGGGACCGGTCGAATGGCGGATGCCATCATGCCCGACTTCCAACTCGTGGACGGGGTGGAGGTCGTCGCCGTCGCGGGGCGCTCGATCGAAAACGCGCAATACTTCGCCAATCGGTGGGGCATTCCCGCCGCATTCAGCCTCGACGACCTCGCGGCCGCCAACGTCGACGCCGACCTCTGCTACGTCGCGACCACACCCGCCCACCACATGACGGCAGCGATGCTCGCCCTCGACCTAGGGATGGGCGCGCTCGTCGAAAAGGCCTTCGCACGGAGCGCTGCCGAAGCAGCGCCGATCGTCGCAGCCGCGGCGCGGGAGCACCGCTTCCTCATGGAGGCTATGTGGATGCGGTTCAACCCGCACATCCTGGCGGCCGTGGAGGCGGTCGCCGACGGAGAGATCGGTGAACCGCGCCTGCTGACGGCCGCCTTCGGCCGCCCAGTTCCCTACGAACCGCCGCGTTGGCTGTGGGACCCGCAACAGGGCGGCGGCACACTGTTCGACCAAGCGGTCTACCCGCTAGCGCTCGCCGACGTGTTCTTCGGGGAGCCTGTCAGCGTGCAGGCGTGGGGAACGACGGCCGGCTACGAAGGCGACGACCGCGGCCTGATCACCGAGGCCGCCGTACTGCTTGGCTACAGTGACGGAGCTCAGGCGGTTTCGACCACCTCGATCCGGGCTCAGTTGGTCCCCGCCGCGGTGCTGAGCGGCAGCGAGGGCGCTATCGTCTTCGACGAGGGCTTCTGGGCGGCTAACGGGTTCACGGTCCGCAACTCCTCGGGAACGACACGTCGCATCGACACCTTGCGGGACGGTAACTGGACCCCGATGCTCCGCGCTGTGCGGGATGCCTATCGTCAGGGTTTGACCGAGCATCCGCTCAGCCCCATGGCGGCGACCCTGCGGGTCACGGCGGTCCTCGACCAGGTCGCGGCGCAGATTGGTGGCTCGAGTGCGCGACCGCACGTCGGGACGAGCCCAGCGTGAGCGAGATCCGCGAGTTCCCCAGGGTAGGTTTCGGGACGGCGGGCATCGCCCGGCCAAGGTCGGATGCCGAGCTTTCCGCCTCCCCCGTCAGCGAGGCCGAAGGCATGGCCACCCTCGCGACCGCGTGGGATGAGGGGCTTCGCTGGTTCGACACGGCACCGTTCTACGGCCAGGGCCGTGCAGAGCGGATGCTCGGCGCCTTCCTGCGAGGCCGGCCCCGCGGCGAGTATCTGCTCACGACCAAAGTCGGACGCATCATCCGGGACGGTGCGGCGATCTTCGACTTCAGCGCCGACGGCATCCGTCGCTCCCTCGACGCCAGTCTGCGGCGACTCGGGGTAGACCGCGTCGACGTGATCCTGCTGCACGATCCCGACGACCATCTCAACCAGGCGGTGGCCGAATCGTGGCCCACGATGCAGTCGCTTCGAAACGAGAGCATCGTGGGCGGGATCGGCATCGGCGTCACGCGCCTGACGACGGCAACCACGCTGATCGAGCGCATTGATCCGGCGATGCTCCTCCTGGCCGAACGCTACAGTCTGTTGGACCCCAGTGCGGCTGACCGGCTGCTCCCACTCTGCCAACGTCGCGGCATCGATGTGGTAATCGCCGGGGCCGCCGGATAGTCGTTCTTGAGAACTCGGGCCGGCAGCCCTACACGGTTGTCCTCAACGTAAGAGAGGCCGAGACCGAGCTTCAGCACCTTCGACGCCGATAGAGAGCATCGTCATGATCGGATCGCGCGCCGGTTCGATAAACGCCGCTGCGCGCAACGCGTGCGTGCCGTACACGAGCAGGTGCTTCGCTGAATCCGATTCCTGGATCAGATTGATTTCCTGAAATTGGGAAAGTTCATCGTCATAGCGGCCTGGCACACGCACACTATGGGAGAGCAACAAGCTCTCGCGCCCGTAAGCCGATCCACTTACGAGCGCTGCGCGGGAGGCTCGCGAGCTTCGTCAACGGCCGGCGTCTCGGTGGGAGGCAGGCTCTTGTCGTCGACTACGGTCGCATTGAGGATCGCGATCCGCATTGTGATCGAGTGATCGTCGCAGAGCACTTCGCGTGCCAGCCTCGCGGCGTGAGAGAGGACTGGGTTTTCCTCGACGGCTTTACGGAGGCGATCTTGCGGCACGCCGAGCTCGTGCAGCAGGTTCAGGACCACAACACCCGCGGTGACCTCCGCGACCGCGTGCAGATGCTCGAGGTCGTTTTCAGCGGTACCGACGTGTGCCAGATTGTTGCGCGCATCCTTCGCCGCCTTCGCCCATACGGCGGGGTCGTGCACTAAGCGTTGGCCGGCGACTCCAACTCGCTCCACCAGTTGAAGTAGACGCTCCTTTAGTGTTGGCACGTTCGAATGCTCATTGAGGCGGTCCGCGAGCCAGGTCTTCCGCTCGGGCGGTACGGCTTCGAGGATCGTCTTGCGAATTCGCTTGAACTCGTCTGGCGGGATCGGAGGCGCAGGCTCCAGGGCACGGTGCATCGATTCCGCGGCAGCGACCGCAGTCACCACCCGCGTTTCTATGTATCCGGTCCTCACGTACCTCAGTCCGAGGATCATGCTGCGGGCGGCCGCGAAGGTATCGCGCATCTCGAGCCAACGCGGGAGCAGTTGCTCAAACGGCACGTCGTCGAGCGTCAGGACGTAATTGCGCAGGTCAAGTGCTTTGTCGTTCGGCTTCGGCTTGACCACCCTGATTCTGTAGATGTCGACCTTGTGCGGATGACCTTGCATTGGGTGGCCCTCGGGCCAATCATCCGGCTTCGATGGAAAGTAGACGCGCATGCTGACAATGCCGCACGCCCGAAGGGTCGACAGAGACATCAGGTCGGCCATACCGTCCAGCAGCTCGGTCCAGTATTCGAGCGGCTGCGGCTCCTCCCTCTCGAACCTGATCACTTGACTCTCCTGCACGCGAGTGAGCGTGCGAGAGCGGGACAGCTCCGAATACGGCTGCCATGAGTAATGGCTCAGCTTGACAGTCAGCGGCCCCGCTTCGACCGAAAGCGGCGAGAGACGGCTGAGACGAATCTCGCCGCTCACTGAGTCAGGATCCGAACCCCAGTGGTGCGTCTCCTCAATACCGGAACGCCGAGACCACACAGTGAGATCTTCAACATGAGCCGAGGCGGCCACGAATGCCGCCTCATCGGGATCGTCCATGTAGACGCCCACAAGCCCGATACCCGCCCTTAGTTCTAGCTTGGCAGGAGGGCCGAACAGCCCGCCGAAGCCGTGCGACCTCGCCGTGACAACGCCAACGCCAAGTAGTGTCATCGCTTCTCCATCGCCCGTGCCGAGAACCATCTGCCACTGTTTCAACTCGTCCGTGACAATCGTTGACCCATTTTCGCCGGGATGCGTGACTTGGTAATCCCAGCCACCAATCAGGCGAAGCCGGAGCCCCTCATCGGGCGAGAACGACAGCACCCCGGGTACTTTCGTGTTCGGGTCATCGGGAAGCCACCATTCGCCGGTCCAGTCGCGGGCCTCGTTCAACGGAGATTCGGTCACCCGCTCATCTTGACGCTCGGGGACGACATTTAGACGGATTCCGTGGTCGCAGCCTGCCTGCCACGCCTCCTTAGTACGCCGAAAGGCAGCACTCGAGCCGCTCGTCTTCGTCAACGCAATGCCGCAATCAGGGATCCCCTATGCGCACCTGGGGTTCAGGTGCGTGAGAGGCTGCGGCCATGACTTCAAGTGCAGGGCCGCGCACGTTGTACGTGTCCGATCTGGACCGGACCCTGCTGAGGTCAGATGGCTCGCTCAGCGCCGCGTCGGCGCGGTTGTTGAATGCCGCGATCGATGGCGGCGCACTGTTCACCTACGCAACGGCAAGATCGTTTCTGAGTTCCAGAAGAGCGACCAAAGCTCTGCGCCTGAGGCTGCCGTTGCTCACGTACGGCGGAACGATCACCGCAGATCCGGACACCGGCCAGCCGGCGGACCTTCGACTCCTAGGCGCGACGACCGTGCAGGCGACGCTCCGGCTCTGCGACGCGCACGCGACAGCCGAGCCCATCATGCACACCTTCGAGGACGGCCGAGATTGGATCCGTTGGCGCCCGGAACGGATGACCCTCGGCGTGCAAACATTCCTGGCCTCCCGCTCCAACGACCCGCGCCTGCGACCAGCGACGGCGGACGATCCGCTCGACGCGGCATCGGTGTTCTACATCTCGATCCTCGCCCAGAATCCAGAGTTGACCGGGCTGCGCACCGCTCTGATTCCCGAACTCGGCAGCGCGGCACACTTTCTCAGCGTCGACCCCGGCACCCCTGGCCTGGACTGGCTCGAGTTCCATCACGAAGACGGAACGAAAGCGAAGGCGATTCAGCGTCTCGCGTCAACGCTCGACGCCGATCGTCTCGTCGTCTTCGGCGACAACCACAACGACCTGCCCATGTTCGCCATCGCTGACGAGTCATACGCAGTCTCCAACGCGGTCCCCGCTGTACGGGACGCGGCCACACGGGTGATCAACAGCAACGACGAGGACGCCGTTGCCCGCTGGATCACCGCGGATCGCCAGACAAGCTCACGAACGTAACGGGGTCCGCTTGCGCTCAGCAGGACTCGCTCGGTAGCCACACGTCCTCGCCGGCAGCATGATGCACGTAAGACCCGCCCGGTGAAAATGCCCGCACGGGTACCTCAACTGCAACACGCCTGGAGTTCGGATCCCGAGATAAGTGTCGACTCCGACATCTCACGACATTTGTCTTGGAATCCGACATTTCACCGACACTTGTCGTGGAATCCGACATTTCAACTTGGAACCATGCGCCGCCACATCACCGACCTACATCGCCGCCATGTCGGCGAACCGCGAGAAGTGCCCCTGGAACGCCACGGTCACGGTGCGGGTCGGTCCGTTGCGGTGCTTCGCCACGATGAGGTCCGCCTCACCGGCCCGCGGGTTGTCCTTCTCGTACGCGCTCTCGCGGTGCAGCAGGATCACGACGTCGGCGTCCTGCTCGATCGAGCCGGACTCACGGAGGTCGGCGAGGGCCGGCAGCTTGTCGGCTCGCTGCTCGGGACCACGGTTCAGCTGGGAGAGCGCAACAACCGGAACCTGCAGCTCCTTGGCGAGAAGCTTGAGAGCCCGCGAGAACTCGCTCACCTCCTGCTGGCGGCTCTCGACGCGCTTGCCGCTCGTCATCAGCTGCAGGTAGTCGATGACGACCATCTTCAGACCCACTCGCTGCTTCAGCCGCCTGCACTTCGCGCGGATCTCCACGAGCGTCATGTTGGGGCTGTCGTCGATGTACAGCGGGGCGTCGTTGATGCGGCCGCGGGTGGCGGCGATGGTCGTCCAGTCCCGCTGGTCGACCGTACCCTTGCGCATGTTCTGCAGCGGAACCGACGCCTCTGCCGACAGCAGACGCATGGCGATCTCGCTGCGGCCCATCTCCAGGGAGAAGAAGATGGTGGGCAGGTCGTGCTTGATGGCTGCCGCTCGCGCGAAGTCCAGAGCGAGCGTGGACTTTCCGAGCGCCGGGCGCGCCGCAACGATGACCATCTGACCGGGATGCAGGCCGTTGGTGAGATCGTCGAGGTCGGCGAAACCCGTGGGCACGCCGGTCATGGTGCCGTCTTTGTGCTTGGCGGCCTCGATCTCGTCGATGGCGGCGGTGACGGCATCCGTCAGCGGGATGTAGTCCTCGCTGTCGGTGGAACCGGTCACCGAGTAGATCTCGGCCTGCGCCTCGTTGACGAGGTCGAGCACCTCGCCCTCGCCGGAGTATCCCATCTGGGTGATGCGGGTTCCGGCCTCCACCAGACGCCGCAGGAGCGCCCGCTCGGCGACGATCTCGCCGTAGTACCCGGCGTTCGCGGCCGTCGGCACGAGGCTGGTGAGCGTGTGCAGGTATTCGGGTCCACCCGCGCGGCTGAGATCGCCGGTCTTGCTGAGCTCGTCGGTGACCGCGATCACGTCGGTCGGCTCACCTCGCGAGTAGAGCGAGAGGATGGCCTCGAAGATGACCTCGTGCTTGGGAATATAGAAGTCGCCGCCGCGCACGGTCTCGACGACATCGGCGACGGCATCCTTGCTGAGAAGCATGCCTCCCAGCGCGCTCTGCTCGGCGAGCAGATCGTGAGGAGGAACCCGCTCCGCCGATCGACCTTCGGGTGCGGTGCGGCTGTCCGCCAGACCCAAGTGTGCGATCGACACGCAGACCTCCTCTTCCCCTCGGGTCGGACCCACCGACCGCATGTGCTCTTTTTCACGCCGTCGCGCGGACCCCGTGGCGCGCGGCAGTTGTCGTCGTCCACGACGAGCGTGAGCCGTCGTGCGGATGCGCTTACACGGTCTCAGGAACCCCCGACAGAGACCGCGATTCGGGTGATCTTCCGGCTTCGCGGTGCGACGCTCACCAACCCTAGGGAGCCCTCATGCCGGTCACAACTTGCCCTGTGGATAACTGTGTGGAGAGTCTGGGCGAAACGCCGCGAGCCGTGTGCAGAAGGTGTGGGAAGATCTGGGGATAACCCACGAAGTTTTGGAGCGAAACTGCCACTGATCAGGGAAGAAGTTATCCCGGGCCTGGGTGTGAAAAGTAGTTGGATGCCTGTGACTTGCGTCCTCGACGACACTCCCGGCATGTGGACAAACGTTGCGGAAAACTCCGCTGAGCGCTAGCGCAGAACGGGTCCGGCGGGCGAGTCCCGCAAGCGGGGGCCACCCGGGGTGAGGCGTCGAAGCTGTATGTGCACGTGGGCATGCGCCGCAGTGCTTCATACGTCGAGTGGCACCTCTCCTGTCGCCCGCAAGAGAGCCGCACGAGCGTGCCCAGAGTGGACGCGGACGTTACAGCGCGCACGAAAAGAGCGGGTCGCACCAAGATGGTGCGACCCGCTCTTCGCGTTCGGACGACGTTACTTCGCCGCGACCACCTGCAGGGTGATCGTGGCGTTGATGTCGTCGCGCAGCTTCACAGTGGCCTCGTGCTCGCCGACCGACTTGATCGGGGCAGAGAGCTCGATCTTGCGCTTGTCGACGGAGCCGATGCCCGCGGCCTCCACAGCCGCCGCGATGTCGGCCGGCTTCACCGAACCGAACAGCCGACCCTCGGCGCCGGCCTTGACGGTCAGCCTGACCTTCGTGGCCTGCAGCTTCGCGCGCAGGTCCTGCGCCTCTTCGATGGTCGCGTGCTCGCGGGCGGCACGTGCCGACCGGATCTGCTCGACCTGCTTCTCGCCGCCACGGCTCCACGCGATGGCGAAGCCCTGAGGAATGAGGTAGTTGCGGGCGTATCCGCCCTTGACCTCGACGATGTCACCGGCCGAACCGAGGCCGGAGACCTCGTGCGTCAGAATCAGTTTCGACATGGGTGACTCCTAACGGCCAGAGCCTGCGTAGGGCAGGAGTGCCATCTCGCGGGCGTTCTTCACGGCCTTCGCGATGAGGCGCTGCTCCTGCACGGAGACACCGGTGATACGGCGGGCGCGGATCTTGCCGCGCTCCGAGATGAACTTGCGCAAGGTGGCGACATCCTTGTAGTCGATGACGCCAACGTGGACGGTCTTCGCCGGGGCGGCGTTCTTTCCGTCCTTGCCCTTGCGGATCGGCTTGCGGCGGTCGCCGCTCGACTTTCCAGCCATGGTCTTTCCTTCGGATGATGCGGATGCCTGCCTTCAGGCATCCGCGACGGTGTTGGTGAGAGCGCGGACGCCTAGAAGGGCGTCTCGTCGCTGTAGCTGCCCGGCGCGTTCCACACGTCGGCGCTCGAGTCGGATGCCGGCGTCGACGGCGCCCACTGGTCGTCGCTCGGTGCGCCGCCGATGCGGCCTCCCGACGACGACTGCGCACGCGTGACGGAGGCGGTGGCGTAGCGCAGCGACGGCCCGATCTCATCGATCTCGAGCTCGATCGAAGTGCGGCGTTCGCCTTCCTTCGTCTCGTACGAGCGCTGCTTGAGCCGACCGGTTGCGATGACCCGCGAGCCCTTGGTCAGTGATCCCGCCACGTGCTCGGCGAAATCACGCCACACGCTCGCGCGCAGGAACAGAGCCTCGCCATCCTTCCACTCGTTGGCCGCGCGATCGAACGTGCGGGGAGTGGATGCGATGGTGAAGTTGGCAACGGCCAACCCGTTCTGCGTGTAGCGCAGCTCCGGGTCGGCGGTGAGGTTGCCCACCACGGTGATGATGGTCTCGCCTGCCATCGGACTAAGCGCTCGCCTTGTCGGCCTTGCGGGCCGCCTTCTCGTCGGCGCGCTTGGCAGCGGCGGCGACCTGAGCGATGGCTTCCTCGGCACGCAGCACCTTGGTGCGCATGACGGCCTCGGAGAGGTTCAGCTGGCGGTCGAGCTCCTGAGTGGACTCCGAGTTCGCGGTGAAGTCGACGACGGCGTAGATGCCCTCGGCCTTCTTGTTGATCTCGTACGCCAGGCGGCGCTTGCCCCAGATGTCGACCTTGTCGATCGTTCCACCATCCGTGCGGATGACGTTGAGGAATTTGTCAAGGCTGGGAGCAACGGTGCGCTCATCGATCTCCGGATCGAGGATGACCATCAACTCGTACTGATGCATGACTAACCCACCTCCTCTGGACTAAAACGGCTGCAGTATCTCTGCAGCAGGAGGGTATGTGCATCGCGGTCTGCTCGCGCGTGCGGGTGCCCGGCGGGCAGACAACTGCTCAAGGATACCGGATGCCGCGGTGGGCCGCGAATCGCGGCGTCGAGCGACCCTCGCCTGGTCCGACCGCTGGCAGGGCGAGAGGTGCGCGCCAGAGGTCAACCCGCCGATTCGCCAGGTCGCGAAACCTAGGCTGGTCGCATGTCCTGTCGACCTTTGAGCATCGCGGTGGTGGCGCTGCACACCTCACCGTTCTCCGCACCCGGTTCGGGCGACGTGGGCGGCATGAACGTGCTGGTGCGCGCCACGGCCGAGCGCATGGCATCCGAAGGACACCACGTCGAGGTGATCACCAGGCGGTTCACGCCCGACCTGCCCGCCGTCAGCACGCGCCCCTCGGGTGTGGTGCTGCGTCTCGTCGACGCCGGGCCTGCGACGCTGCGTCCCAAGGCCGAGCAGGAGGCGTTCGTCGCTGCGTTCCGCGCTGGACTGGATGCCGTCTGCGACGTCGACATCGTGCACTCGCACCACTGGCTGGCAGGGATGGCCGGCCTTCCGTTCGCGCGGGCGCGTCGCGTTCCGCACGTGCAGAGCTTCCACAGCATCGCGGCGCATCCCTCGACAGCGCTGAGCGAGGGGGAGCGGCCGGAGTCCGCCGGCCGGCTCGCGGGCGAGGAGTACCTCGCCCGCTGCTCGGACGCCATCGTCGCCGTGAGCCACGCCGAGGAACGCACCATCCTCGACCGCCTGGGTGCCGAGCAGAGCCGGGTGCGCGTCGTGCTCCCCGGCGTCGACTGCGGCCTGTTCCGCCCGGCATCCCGCTGCACGGATCCGCGTCCCTACGTGGTGACCGCCGCCAGACTGGAGCCGCTGAAGGGCATCGACCTCGCCATCCGCACGGTCGCGGCAGTGCCGGCCGATGTGCGGCCGTACCTCGTCATCGCCGGCGGCCCCACCGACGGATACGCGTGGCACGTCGCCGAGTTGCACGCTCTTGCCGAGCAGCTGGACATCGCCGATCGGGTGCACTTCACCGGGCCGCTCTCGCGCGAACGTCTGGCCGACGTGTTCGCGCACGCCTCTGCGGTGCTCGTGCCGTCGCACTCGGAGACGTACGGACTCGTCGCGCTGGAGGCGGAGGCGAGCGGCGTGCCCGTGCTCGCGTCCGCGTCTGGAGGGCTGGTGGAAGCCGTGAGCGGGCGGGCGGCGATGCTCCTTCCCTCGCGGGATCCGGCTGCGTGGGCCGCTCGCCTCACCACGCTGCTCTGCGACGACGACCTGTGGGGCTCGCTGTCGGCCGCGGGCCGACGCTTCGCGCGGCAGCGTTCCTGGGACCGCACCGCCCAGGAGACGGTGCAGGTGTACCGCGACGTGATCGACCAGGCGGCGTCCGAATCCTGGCGGCCCTGCGCGTGAACCCCTTCGACGGTGCGCGCTCCGTGCTCTTCGTGCACGCGCATCCCGACGACGAGACGCTCTCCTCAGGAGGGCTGATCCTCTGGCTCGCCGATCGTGGCGTCCGCGTCGAGCTGCTGACCGCGACACGGGGCGAGCGCGGGGAGGTCGTCCCTGCGCTGCGGGCGGACGTGGGCGACGACGCCGCGGCGCTCACGCGCATCCGTGAGGGGGAGTGGCGTCGTGCGGTGGGCTCGCTCGGCATCCCGGATGCCTTCTTCCTCGGCGAGCCGCCCGCCAGGCATGCGGGTGCGGCGTCGCGCCGGTACAGCGACTCCGGGATGCGCTGGGTCACCCCGACCCTCGCGGGTGCGGTCGACGACGCGCCCGCCGAGGCACTCACGCGAGCGCCGGAATCCGAGGTCAAGGCCGACGTGCTCGCGCTCGTCGAACACCTTCGGCCCGACCTGGTGGTGAGCTACGACGATCTGGGCGGGTACGGGCATCCGGATCACCGGAGCATCCGCAGCGCTGCCCTGAGCGCGAGCCGCTCGGCCGGAGTCCCGTTCGCCGAGCTCGTGCCGGCGGATGCCGATCGAGCCTTCGTCGTCGACGCGTCCGACCGGCTGCCCGCGATCACGGATGCGCTCCGCGCGCATGCCACGCAGCTCACCGTCGACGGCTCGCACGTCGTGCACTCCGGCGGCCAGCGCGAGCCGATCCGCACCGTCTTCGGCGTGCGCCTCGTGGACTGAGTGCCGATCCTCAAACCTGCGTGCCGGAAATCGGAGATCCGCTCACCCCACCGGCGTGTCGGCCGCAACGGACAGCGTGTCGTCCGCCAGCTCCGATTTTCGCGCAGGCACCGGCCGGACGCACCGCCGCCTTCTCCCACTTCGCGGCCCGCTACTGCTCCGTCCACCACTGCCGAAGGCGCCGCTCGGCCTCTTCCGCGCCGAGCGGGCCCTCGTCGAGACGCAGCTCCAGCAGGAACTTCATCGCCCGGCCGACGTCGGGGCCGGGCTTCAGGTCGAGGATGCGCATGACATCCTTCCCGTCCAGATCGGGGCGAACGGCCTCGAGCTCCTCCTGCTCCTTGAGCTCCTTGATGCGCTGCTCGAGATCGTCGTACGCGAAGCCCAGCAGGTCGGCCTTGCGGCGGTTGCGAGTGGTGACATCCGCACGCGTGAGCTCGTGCAGTCGCTCGAGCTGGTCGCCGGCATCCCGCACGTAGCGACGCACTGCCGAGTCGGTCCACGCGCCGTCGGCGTATCCGAAGAAGCGCAGGTGCAGCTCGATCAGGCGACCGACGGCATCCACCGTCTCGTTGTCGAAGCGCAGTGCGCGCAGCCGCTTGCGGGCGAGTTTGGCGCCGACGACATCGTGGTGGTGGAAGCTCACCGCGCCGGCGGGCTCGAGCCGTCGGGTCGCCGGCTTGCCGATGTCGTGCAACAGGGCCGCCAGGCGCAGCACGAGGTCGGGTGCGTCGCCCGGATGCCGCTCCTTCTCGTATCCGATCGCCTGGTCGACCACCGTCAGCGTGTGGCGGTAGACGTCCTTGTGGTGATGATGCTCGTCGATCTCCAGACGGAGCGCCGGGAGCTCGGGCAGGATGCGTTCGGCCAGCCCCGTCTCCACCAGAAGCTCCAGGCCCGGCCGAGGATCGTCGCTCGTGAGGAGCTTCACCAGCTCGTCGCGCACGCGTTCGGCGCTGACGATCTCGATGCGATCCGCCATCTCGCGCATCGCCGCCACGGTGTCGTCACTGACCGTGAAACCGAGCTGCGATGCGAACCGCGCCGCTCGCAGCATGCGCAGCGGGTCATCCCCGAATGAGACCTCCGGCGTGATCGGGGTACGCAGAACCTTCGCGAGAAGGTCCTCGACGCCGTTCGACGGATCCACGAGCACGATCTCCGGGAGGCGAAGCGCCAACGCATTGACGGTGAAGTCGCGTCGCACGAGGTCGCCCTCGAGCGCGTCGCCGAACACCACATCGGGCTTGCGGCTGGCCCCGTCGTAGCTGTCGGTGCGATACGTCGTGATCTCCACCGTCTCGTCACCGAACCGGGCGCCGACGGTGCCGAACTGGCGGCCGATGTCCCACCACGCATCCGCCAGAGGCTTCACGATCTCGATGGTGCGTTCCGGTCGCGCGTCCGTCGTGAGATCCAGGTCGTGCACGTCCCGGCCGAGCAGGGCGTCGCGCACCGGTCCTCCGACGAGCGCCAGCTCGTGCCCGGCATCGGCGAAGGCCCGAGCGAGGCGCGAAACGACGGGCGACTCGGCGGTTTCGCGCAGGCGCGCGAGGGACTCGGCGACGCTCTGCATAGTGCTCGACAGTCTACCGGTGGCCATCGCGGCCGCTCAGCGGGCCGGCCAGGGCGCGCAGCACGATCGCCGGGGCGTCGCGAGATCGCAGCTCCGCCGCCGCGACCACATAACGGATGCTTGTGAGCCTGCGCCGAGGCCGCTCCGAACCTGCCGCACCGCCCCCGGGATCGCGCCCTGGTGCCCCGTACAATTGCCGACATGCTCCCCGTCGACCCCTGCGCCGCCGCATGCAGTTGAGACGCAGGCTACGGGGACTCGGTCGTGGCGCGCTTCTCGCGGCGGCTGCTGCTGTCGTCGCCACGAGCGGCCTCGCCGCCTCCCCGCTGCCGGCCCGGGCGCAGACCGCCGCGAGCGGCGATACCCCGACCGTGTCGTTGTACGCCGGGAACGCCGGAACCGAATCCGCCGGGGAGTCGGTGACGGTCACGATCAGCATCGGCAACGCGTCGTCGAAGTTCATCTCACCCGGCACGGCGACCATCGCGATCACCCAGAAGCCGCTGGACAGCCGGCAGTCCCTGGATGCCTGGCTCAAGCCGGGCGGAGACGACCCGGCGACGCGCGTCATCGCGACCGTGCCGACACAGGGGGTCACAGCAGGCACGAACGAGCGGGTCGCCACCGTCACCATCCCGGAGCAGACCGTCGCCATCACGGGCGACACCGCCGTCTACGGACTCACGGCGACCGTGACGGATGCGAGCGGCACGGTCGGCAAGGGCTACTCCAGCCTCACGTACGAGGGAACAGGCGATCAGCACCAGGTGGGGCTGGCCGTCGCCATGCCGATCACGGTGCCGCCGACATCCAACGGCCTCATCGCCGCCGACGACCTCGCAACGTACACCGCACCCGACGGCCTCCTCACGAGACAGCTGGACCTCGCCAGGGACCACCCGTCGATCGCGATCGCCATCGATCCGATGATCATCGCGTCGATCCGCGTGCTGGGCACCTCTGCACCGCAGAGCGCGCAGAACTGGCTCACCGAGCTCGACCTGCTCAGCAACGACTCGTTCCCCCTGCAGTACGGCGACGCGGATGTCGCCACCCAGCTCCAGTCCGGGCTGACGTCGCTCCTGACCCCGACGTCGTTCGGCTACGCCGTCAACCCGAGGAACTTCCCGGCCCAGCTCGCGGTGGGCGAGACGCCGGAGCCGACTCCGACGGCCACCACCAACCCCTTCGTCACGCCGACGCCCACGCCGACACCCCAGCCCAACGTGCCCACCACGGCGCAGCTGCTCTCCTGGCCGTATACGTTCAGCGGCATCGCGTGGCCTGCGGATGACAGCCTGCGCTCGAGCGACCTCGAGTCGCTGGTGAGCAACGGCTATCCCTCGACGATCGTGTCCGGATCGAACACCAATCAGTCCTCGCTCGCGGTCACCCCGAACGCGCCGCTGCCGGTCAAGGGCGGCACGGCCCTGGTCACCGACACGGGAGTCAGCGACGCAATGCGAGCTGTCATCTCGGCGACCGGAACGGATGAGGAGAACGCGGCACTGGCATCCGTCTCCGCCCAGCTTGCGGAGATCAGCACGCAGGGGCCGGCGGGCACGATCATCCTGGCAGGGCTCGACCGCGACTGGCCGGCCAATGCGAACGAGGCGAGCAAGGCCCTCAACTCGGTGTTCGCATTGCCATGGGTCACCGCGTCGTCCATCCGGGACGCGCTTACGGCGCCCATCTCCGACGGTCTCAAGGTCGACGACGCGACGCAGGATGCCGCGCGAACGAACGCCGTGCACGAGCTCACCAACGACGCAGGCCGCATGGATGCCTTCGCCACGGTGCTCGCCGACCCCACGGTGCTGACCGGCCGCACCCGCAATCAGCTGCTCTCCCTGCTCGCCGTCGCGTGGCGCCAGTCGGACAACAACTGGCCGGCCGCCGTCGCCGGGTTCCACAATCAGGCGACCAGCACCGTGAATTCGGTGCAGATCGACCCGACGGGCAAGATCACGGTAGCAAGCGCCCAGAGCCTGATCCCCGTGACCGTCACCAACGGATTCGACCTGCCCGTCAACATCGTGCTCCGCGCAACCCCGTCCAACGGGCGGCTCGAGGTCGACTCCGACACCGCCAAGACCATTCCCGCCAAGGCGAGCGCCAAGGTGCTGGTTCCCGTCAAGGCCAAGCTCGGCAACGGCAGCGTGCGGCTCGGGCTCCAGCTCTACTCTCCGACCGGGCTGGGCATCGGCGCGCCGCAGACCGCGTCCATCGAGGTCCATGCCGACTGGGAGGGCCTGGGGGCGCTGATCCTCGGCATCGCGGTCGTGCTCTTCTTCGGATTCGGGCTGACGCGCAGCATCCTGCGCCGCATCCGCGCCCGCCGCGACGGCACGGACCCAGCAGCGGGCGAGGCAGGTGCACCGGGCGACGACGATGAGTCGCCGGATGACCAGTCCGCTCCAAGTCCATCTGGCGCGCGCGCCGAAGAAGCCGAACCGGCTGGACAAACCCAGCAGGCCGAGCAAACCGAGCAGTCCGGACAAACCGAGGAGCCCGAGCAAACGGAGCAGCCGGATCCGCCGGAGCAAACGGAGCCTGCGGAGAAGACGGAAGGCGCCGACAAGGCGGAGAGGACCGCGGATGCCGGCGGCCCGGAGGGGAGCACGCATGGCTAGCGTCGGCCGTGCGAGCGCCATGCTCGCTTCTGGCACCATGGTCTCCCGCGTGCTCGGGTTCGTGCGCTCGTGGGTGCTGATCCAGGCGATCGGCGTCATCGCGATCGGCGCGAACGCGTACAGCACCGCCACGCAGGTGCCGAATAGCATCTACGCGATCATCGCGCAGGGCATCCTCAGCGCCGTGCTCGTTCCGCAGATCGTTCGGGCATCCGTGCACGCCGACGGTGGCAAGGCCTATATCAACAAGCTCGTCACGCTGGGGATCCTGATCTTCGCCGCGGTCGCGCTCCTGGCGACGCTTCTCGCACCGTTCCTCGCGCAGCTCTTCGGTGCGCACGGCGCCTACGCCGGACTCGTCACCGCATTCGCCTACTGGTCGCTGCCGCAGATCTTCTTCCTCGGCCTCTACACGCTGCTCGGCGAGGTGTTGAACGCGCGCAAGTCGTTCGGCCCCTTCACGTGGGCGCCCGTGTTCAACAACGTGGTCAGCATCGCGACGCTGATCGTCTTCATCCTGATGTTCGGCGCCGAGGCGCACCATCCGCGAGCTCACGTCTCCAGCTGGACGCCGGGCATGATCGCGGTGCTCGGCGGCGGAGCGACGCTCGGGATCGCTGTGCAGGCTCTCGTGCTGTTCTTCTTCTGGCGTCGCGTGGGACTGAAGTTCCGCTTCGACTTCCAGTGGCGCGGTGTGGATCTCGGTTCAGCAGGCAAGGCGGCCGGCTGGACGTTCGCCATGCTGCTGCTCACCCAGCTCGCCGCGGTCATCGAGACGAACGTGGCCAACACCGTCGGCGACACGAGCCACTTCGCGTCGGTGGCCGCGATGACCCAGTCGTGGCTCATTTTCATGCTTCCGCACTCGATCATCGCGGTGTCGATCGTGACGGCGTTCTATACCCGGATGGCCGAGCACGCCCGGGAGGGCGACGCCGCGTCGTTCCGCACCGACTTCTCCACCGCAACTCGCTCGATTGCAGCCCTGATCAGCTTCTTTTCCATCGCACTCATCGTCGCGGCCTACCCGATCGCCCGCGTCTTCACCCAGGACTACACGCAGATGGGGAACGTGCTCATCGGGTACGCGGCCGGACTCGTGCCGTTCTGCATCCTGTTCGTCATCCAGCGAGCGTTCTATTCCCTCGGTGACACGCGCACCCCGTTCCTGTTCACGCTCGCCCAGGTCGTCGTCGTGATCGCCGGCGTGCTGCTCTGCCTGCTCGTCGCACCGGAGTTCCGCGCGATGTCCATCGCGTTCGCGGTCTCGTCCGCCGGTACCGTGCAGGCCGTGATCGCCGCGGTGCTCCTGCGCAGACGGATGCGCGGGGTCGACGGGCGACGCATCGTGCGCGGCCTCTGGCGATTCCTGGCATCCGCCCTCGTGGCGGGCGTAGCGGGTCTCATCGTGCTCGCGCTGCTCGGCGCGTACACCCGCGGATTCGCCGTCGCCGGCATCCTTCCTGCTGTGGTCGCGATCGCAGCGGTCGGCGTGGTCATGCTCGCGGTGTACGCAGGGGTGCTGCGGATGCTGCGCACCGAGGAGTTCGCGACGGCGTGGGCTCTGGTGCGCGACCGCCTTCCCCGCCGGTCGTTGCGCTGACCCGCCGCTCGGACCCGGCGCGCCTTCGCGCTGACCTGTCCTTCGACTCGGTGACAGCGCACAGCCGACCCACGCCGTCGCCACACAGCGGGATCTCAGGGGAAGCCGCCGTGGCCCAGCGTCGCGGAATAGCATCCGCCTACACTGTGTTGCACAGCACAGCGGGTGAGTGGTACGCGAGAGCGTCTACCCGCCAGACGCCCAGGCACCGTCGCACGACGACCAGAGGGCGTTCGTGAAACGAGGAGTAACGTGCGGCAGATCATCATCATCGGTTCCGGCCCTGCCGGTTACACGGCGGCCATCTACGCGGCGCGCGCCAACCTGGAGCCCCTCGTGATTGCCAGTTCCGTCGAGGCCGGCGGCGAACTGATGAACACGACCGAGGTGGAGAACTTCCCGGGCTTCCCCGACGGCATCCTGGGCCCCGACCTGATGGCCAAGTTGCAGGTGCAAGCCGAACGCTTCGGAGCCGAGGTGCTGTATGACGATGTCGTCTCGCTCGAGCTCGACGGCGAGGTCAAAAAGGTCCGCGTCGGCAGTGGCGAGACGTTCGAGACGAAGTCCGTCATCTTCGCCACGGGTTCCGCGTACCGCAAGCTGGGCCTGCCGGAGGAGGAGCACCTCTCCGGACACGGACTCTCCTGGTGCGCCACGTGCGACGGCTTCTTCTTCAGGGAGAAGACGATCGCCGTCGTCGGAGGCGGCGACTCGGCGGTGGAGGAGGCGACCTTCCTCACCCGGTTCGCGTCGAAGGTGTACCTGATCCACCGTCGCGACCAGCTGCGGGCATCCAAGATCATGCAGAACCGCGCGTTCGAGAACGACAAGATCGAGTTCGTCTGGAACAGCGAGGTCGTCTCGATCAACGGTGAAGGCGCCGTCAACGGCGTCACTCTTCGCGACACCGTCACGGGCGAGCAGCGCGACCTCGCGCTGGATGGGCTGTTCGTGGCGATCGGCAACGACCCGCGCACGCATCTCGTGCACGGGCAGCTCGACCTCACCGCCGCCGGAACCATCGCGGTGGAGGGGCGCAGCTCGAAGACCAACCTGCCGGGCGTGTTCGCCGCGGGTGACGTCGTCGACCCGACCTACCGCCAGGCCGTGACCGCTGCGGCCAGCGGAACCGTCGCCGCCCTGGATGCCGAGCACTACCTCGCGGCACTCGAGCAGACCGAACGTGAGGCGCTCACACTGGCCAACTGATCTTCGGCCGCGGGCCAGGCGATGGATGCGCCGCCGGCGCGCGAGCCGAACCGAAGGATCCCGGTCGCGACCGGCGACCGAAACCGACCTGAAAGAAGGAGAACAATGTCCACCGCAAAGTCCGTCACCGACGCCACGTTCCAGCAGGATGTGCTCGACTCCGAGAAGACGATCCTCGTCGACTTCTGGGCCGAGTGGTGCGGTCCGTGTCGCGCGGTCGCCCCGATCCTCGACCAGATCGCCGCTGAGCACGGCGACAAGATCGAGATCGTCAAGCTGAACGTGGACGAGAACCCGCAGACCGCCTTCAAGTACCAGATCACCTCGATCCCGGCGCTGAAGGTCTACAAGGGCGGCGAGGTCGTGAAGACCGTCATCGGCGCGAAGCCGAAGCCTGCCCTCGAAGCCGACCTGGCCGCCTTCATCTCGTAGAGGGTCGGCAGCTCGTATCAGCGCCCGCCCGGTATGCACCGGGCGGGCGCTTTTTCGTTCCCGCACCGCACCGATCCACCACGCGGCACGGTGACTCACCGGGCAACCTGCCTCACCCCGCGACCTGCTTAGCCAAACGACCCCTCCCGCGCGACCCAACCACTCCACCGGGCGATCCGCCGAGGTACCGCTCTCACGGACACCGCCCGCGGTTCGGGATTGGCCCAGGTGCCTCAGCCGAAGCATCCGCCGCTCGGACGCAGGGCGGCTCGCAAGCCCATAGCAACGCATCCCCTAGCATGGAATCCACGCTCAGAACGGAATGACACGTGATCGACAACGGCAGCCTGCGCAGCGCGGGCAACAATCTCGACCCTTGGTTCTCGCTGTATGCGCAGCGCACGGCCGGCCTGGCCGCGAGCGAGGTTCGAGCTTTGTTCGCCGTCGCATCGCGGCCCGAGGTGGTCTCGCTCGCCGGCGGCATGCCATACGTCTCCGCACTTCCTGAGGATCTGGTCGTCGGCGCCATGGACAGGGTCATGCGCGAGCAGGGCCCCGTTGCGCTGCAGTACGGTTCCGGGCAGGGCGTCCCCTTGCTGCGGGAGCAGATCACCGACGTGATGGCGCTCGAGGGCATCAGTGCCAGCGCCGACGATGTGATTGTCACGACGGGTTCGCAGCACGCGCTCGAGCTGTTCGCCAAGCTCTTCCTCGACCCCGGCGACCTCGTGCTTGCCGAGGGCCCCAGTTACGTGACCGCCCTCGTGATCTTCAAGTCGTATCAGGCTGACGTCGATCACGTTCCGATGGACGAATACGGCCTGATCCCGGATGCCCTGCGCGAGCACATCGCGAACGCTCGCGCTGTCGGGCGCCGCATCAAGTTCCTGTACACGATCCCGAGCTTCCACAACCCCGCGGGCGTCACCCTCACGTGGGAGCGCCGGCTGGAGATCCTGGAGATCTGCCGGGAGAACGGCATCCTCGTGCTCGAGGACAACCCGTACGGGCTGCTCTATTTCGGACAGAAGCCGCCGGCGGCGATGCGCTCGGTGGACGAAGAGGGCGTGGTCTACCTCGGCACGTTCTCGAAGACGCTGGCCCCGGGTCTCCGGGTCGGCTGGGCACTGGCTCCGCACGCGATCCGCGAGAAGCTGATCCTGGCCAACGAGGCGGCCGTGCTCAGCCCGAGCTCGTTCACCCAGCTCGTCGTCTCGCAGTACCTGGGCGAGGCGGACTGGCGTGGGCAGATCGACACCTTCCGCGGCGTCTACCGCGAACGCAAGGAGACGATGATCTCCGCGCTCGAGGAGCATCTGCCCGAGTTGAGCTGGACGAATCCGAACGGCGGGTTCTATGTCTGGCTCACCCTGCCTGAGTCCTTGGACTCCAAGGCCATGCTGCCGCGCGCCGTCACCGAGCTGGTGGCGTACACACCGGGCACCGCGTTCTATGCGAATGGGGACGGCGCCCAGAACATCCGCCTGTCGTTCTGCTATCCGACGCCGGAGTCGATCCGCGTCGGAGTGCGCAGACTGGCCAATGTGATCAACGGCGAACTCGACCTGCTCAACACGTTCGCCGGAACAGGCAGACTGCGAGCTCAGCGCGTGAGCGCAGAGACGTTCCCGCCCTCCGACCTCCGCTAGCTCCCACCGGGGAAGGGTCGCCATGACCGACTTCGAACGATTGAACGTGCTCGTCCTCGCCGGGGGACTGTCCCACGAGCGCGACGTGTCGCTGCGCTCCGGGCGGCGAGTCGCAGATGGCCTCTCCGCGCACGGTCACCGGGTGACCATGCACGAGCCCGACGCGATGCTGCTCGCGGCCATCCGAGAACTGGAACCGGATGTCGTGTGGCCTGCCTTGCATGGCGCCAGCGGCGAGAACGGCGCGCTCCGTGCGCTTCTGACGACGGCCGGAGTACCGTTCGTCGGCGCGGATGCTGAAGCGGCGCGGCTCGCGTGGCTGAAGCCCGTCGCCAAGACCGTGGTCTCGAGGGCAGGGGTGCAGACGCCATCGTCCGTGACCCTGCCCACCGAAACCTTCCGCGAGCTCGGCGCCGTCAGCGTTCTCGAAGCACTCGGGGACGTGCTGGCCGCACCGCTCGTGGTGAAGCCGGCGGAAGGCGGATCGGCGCAAGGCGTGACGTTCGTCGACGACATCGCCGATCTGCCGCGCGCGCTCGTGAACGCCTACACCTACAATGACGTCGCCCTGATCGAACGACGTGTGACGGGCATCGAGGTCGCGGTGACCGTTCTCGATACCGGAGCCGGACCGGTGGCTCTGCCCGCAGTGGAAATCGTGCCGCGCAACGGCGTGTACAGCTTCGAGGCCAGATACAACGCGGGGGAGACCAGCTTCTACACTCCCGCCCGACTGACGGATGCGGCGACAGAGAAGGTAGCGGCGGCCGCCATCACCGCGCACGAGGCACTGGGTCTGCGTCACCTCTCTCGCGTCGACCTGATCGTCGATCCCGACGGCGTGCCGTGGTTCCTCGAGGCGAACGTTCTGCCCGGCCTGACCGAGACGTCCCTGGTTCCGCTGGCCATCGAAGCCGCCGGTTTCGATCTCGGAGCCGTGTATGCCGGGCTTGCGGAACGTGCCATCCGCGACGCCGCAACGTTCGTGGAGTAACAGGTTTCTCCTTTCGAGCGCTCGTTCATCGGAGCGGGGACTCGTTCGTCCCTGCGGTGGGCTCGTTCATCCCTCACGAGGGCTGATGGAACCCCGAGGGGCTGGTTCAACCGCGAGGGGGCTCGTTCATCCCTGGGGTCTGCTTCATCGCTTATGGGGCTGGCTCAGCCCTGACTTGGGCTCGTCGTGCGTGACGTTGACCGGTTCATCCCTTTCCAGCGACTGATTCATCCCCTCGCGGACTGTGTCTATCTCCACTCCGCGGCCGAGGTTTCCCACCGGACGCGAGCGAAGCCGGAATTGGTCACCGACCGCTTAGGGCATGTTTCACGTGAAACCACGCGGGGCCAGGCATTCCGTGCGGGCGCATGCGCGAGCCAACTTTTCATACGCCAACTCGGCCGCAAGCGTCACGGGCGGTCTGACCCAGAACCGTGCCGAACCCGCGCCCGCCGGCCTGGCGCGTCGGCCTAGACGGTTGAGGCGGACTCGCGGCGCAGACCCTCAGGGCAATCCCGCCTCGACCACCTTCGTCAATGTTTCACGTGAAACACTGGCATCGGTCGAACCGCCCAGGTGTACGCGACAAGGACGCGCTTGGTGAGAACTCCATCCAATCGGACGCACTGATGTTTCACGTGAAACATCTGGTGAGACGCGGGCCTTCACCGTCAACTTCGACGTCGATCGGGGGACGCTCGATCGAACGACGTCGTGTCGCCGAGAGCTCTCGCCTCAACCCCGTACTCGGCGAGTCCACCGCCCCGAGCGAAGGGCGATCGCGTGCATCGGCTAGACCGGGGTCGCAAGTCCGTCTGTGAACGTGCGTCCTGCAAGTCCATCGCTTGGCGCGTTCAGTGAAGTCCTTCGGCCGGTGTGCGTTCAGTAAAGTCCTTCGGCCGGTGTGCGTTCAGGCGAGCGCATCCGGTGGCGTGCGTCGGGGAGCGAGGTCCCATCGATGAACGAGCCTCCTCGGAGACCGAGTCCCGTCGGCTGACGCGCGGTCGCGGTGAACCCATCGGCGAGCGTGCGGCATCGGCGAGGCCATCGGGTTTCGGACGGTGGTGGACTGTCCCTTCGGCCAACTCCCGGTGGGTGCTGGGCAGGGGTCGCGACTCCGAGTGTTAGGGCCAGATCCGTTCGTGCATCCAGGTGTCACCACGACGTTCATACCGAACCCGCAGATGGTCGCGACTCGGCGCGGCCTGCCAGAACTCGACCTGCGTCGGACTCACCTGCCATGTGGCCCAGTTCGGTGCGACGAGGCCGGGGTCTGCCTCGATGCGACCGCGCTGTTCATCGATCAGTTCCGCGTGCCGGCGGACATCCGCCATCGCGCTGCTCTGCCTTCCCACGAGCGCCACCGCCCGCGCGTCAGGGTGTCGCGCGAGGAAGTCTGCGGACGCCTCTTCCCGGGACCCTCTCGTTGCAATGCCTCGAATGCGCACCGCCCGCGCCAGCGGTGACCAGTAGAGCGTGAGTGCGCATCGCGGGTCGACATCCAACTGCGCGCTCTTCAGCGATTCTGCTCCCGTGGCGAAGGCCAGACCGAAGTCGTCAGTGACGTCCTTCAGCAGCAGGGTGCGCGAGTCCGGGGCACCATCCGCGGCGATCGTGGACAGCACGGTGGCCAGCGGTTCACTCACTCCGGCGTCGAGCGCGGCGGTCAACCACTCGATGAACAGCTCGCGCGGGTCCGACGGCGAGGACGACGGATCCCAGAAGGGAGGTCTCCCTGTCACGGTCGGAGTGGCTCGGAGTCGATCACGTAACGTCGTCATCACGACGATCCTGCCAGGTTCGTCGCTGACGACGCGAGCCGTCCACGATCCCCGTCGCACCAAGGAGTGTGCGACTGACAACCGGCTCAGAGAGCCGCCCGAAGAGCGTCAGCCGGCGTACGGACCCTCGCCGATCTCGTCGAGAATTCGATTGAGGTCTTGCACCGAGGCGAACTCGATGGTGATCTGACCCTTGCGAGCGCCGAGTGCGACCTTCACCCTGGTGTTCAGGCGGTCGCCGAGACGCTCGGCGATCTCGTCGAGGTGCGACTGGCGTTTACCGGCAGCCGGGCGCGGCTTCACCACCTTCGGCTTCGCGCTGACAAGCGCTTCGGCCTGGCGCACCGAAAGATCCTCGTTGACGATCTTGTCCGCGATGCGCTGCATGGCATCCTCGTCGCCCGCGCCGAGGATGGCCCTGGCGTGCCCAGCACTGAGAACGCCTGCCGCAACCCGCTGCTGAACGGGCGACGGCAGCTTCAGCAGCCTGATCGTGTTCGTGATCTGCGGCCGTGACCGACCGATCCGCGTCGCCAGCTCGTCTTGCGTGATCCCGAAGTCCGCGAGCAGCTGCTGGTACGCGGACGCCTCCTCCAGCGGGTTCAACTCCGAGCGGTGCAGGTTCTCCAGCAGCGCGTCACGGAGCATGTTCTCATCCGCGGTGTCCTTCACGACGGCCGGGATGGTGGGGAGGCCGACGGTCTTCGTCGCACGAAGGCGCCGCTCGCCCATGATGAGCTCGTACTTGCCCGGCAGACCCGAGATTGGGCGCACCACGACGGGCTGCAGAACGCCCACCTCACGGATGCTCGCGACGAGCTCGTCCATCGCTTCCTGGTCGAACTCAGTGCGGGGCTGCTGCGCATTGGGAACGATGTCGTCGGGGGAGAGGTTGGCAAGTCGCGCTCCCGGTACCGCAACCAGACCGTCGTTCGCAGACTCGCCACCCGCGGACGCGGCACGGTCGTGGAAGAACACGTCGACCGGTCGCTTCGTCTCGGAATCCGCCGTGGGGATCAGCGCGCCGATTCCGCGGCCCAAACCTGTGCGCTTCGCTGCCATCCTGCTGTACTTCCTCGTTCTGGCGGGGCGCCGCCCCGGTGGGTGGTGTGTGAGCTTCTGATGTCTGGTGGCGAACGCTGCGTCAGCGCGGCGCACCGCGCCTGGCGATCTCGGCCGCGGCCTCGAGATACGACAGCGCCCCTGGGGAACCGGTGTCGTAGCTGATCACGCTCTGCCCGTAGCTCGGAGCCTCTGAGATACGCACGGAACGCGGGATGACGGACTGCAGCACCTGCTTGGGGAAGTGCTCGCGCACTTCCTCCGCAACCTGGTGCGCGAGATTCGTGCGCGAATCGAACATGGTCAACAAGATCGTCGACACGTGGAGCTTGGGGTTCAGGTGCTTCTCGATCATCGAGATGTTCTTGAGCAACTGGCTCAGTCCCTCCAGCGCGTAGTACTCGCACTGGATCGGGATCAGAACCTCGGTCGCCGCTACGAACGCGTTGATCGTGAGGAGACCCAAGGACGGCGGGCAGTCGATGAACACGTAGTCGATACCCTCGGGGATCTCGTCAAGGAACGTGTTCAGAGCCCGCGCGAGCCGCTGCTCGCGAGCAACCATCGAGACCAGCTCAATCTCAGCACCCGCGAGATCGATCGTCGCCGGCACGCAGAACAGATCCGGCTGGTCGGGGGAGAGCTGCACGACATCCGCCATCTCGATGTCGTTCACTATGACGTCGTAGACGCTCGCCGTTCCCTCACGGTGCTCGACGCCGAGAGCGGTGGACGCGTTCCCTTGGGGATCGAGATCGATCACGAGCACGCGGGCTCCCGAACGCGCAAGCGCCGCGGCGAGGTTGACCACGGTGGTGGTCTTGCCGACGCCACCCTTCTGATTCGAGATCGTGAAGATCCTGGTTCGCGATGGCAGCGGAAGAGTCGTCGACTCGATGGCTTGTCGCCTGCGACTGAGGTCGGCGACTTCGCTCGCGAGGGGAGTCGACATATCCACTAACGCGCGTACCTTTCGTGGCTTCTTCTTCAGGATGTTTCACGTGACACACTGCGGTCTGCTGCGGTCGTGAGCGCTGTCGCGTCCTGCCTGTCAGCCTTCGCGAAACGAGTTCCGCAGCTCGATCGGGGAGCTACCTCACTGTAGCCCGGATCACCCTGGTGACTTCGTCGACGACCCCAGCACCGAGGACATCCACCCGGATGTCGTGGATGTGGAAACGTCGGATCTCCTTCGTGGCCGCGGCGATCTCGGCATCGGCATTGGCGCCCTTCATGAGCACCAGCTCGCCGCCGTCTCGAACGAGGGGAGCGGTCAGCGGGATCAGCTTGCGGAATGCGCTGACTGCACGGGCGGTCACCTGATCGAGAGGGGACGGAAGCCGCACCTCCTCTGCACGTGCGCGCATCACCTCGACGTTCGTCAGGCCCAGTGAATCGCTCTGCTCACGCAGCCACGCCACTCGCCGTTCCATCGGCTCGATCAAGACGAACCGCACATCCGGCCGCGCTATCGCCAGCACCAGACCCGGCAGCCCGGCCCCACTGCCGACATCACCGACCGTCGCGTCGGCTTTCAGCAACGGCGCCACCAGGGCGCAGTTCAGCACGTGCCGGGTCCAGAGCCGTGGCGGCTCGAGCGGTCCGATCAGGCCGCGCTCCTCGCCTTCGCGACCGAGCACTTCCGTGAACGCACGGGCCAGCTCTATTCGTGCGCCGAAGATCGATGAAGCAGACGCGGGCTCGGACTCGACGTCAGAGTGCATGTTTCACGTGAAACTACGCCCGCGTGATGACGGTGTGACGCTCGGACGCCTCGCCGACCGAATGCGACGCGAAGCCACGCTCGGCCACGACGTCGTGCACGATCTTGCGCTCGTACGACGACATCGGAGGCAGCGCCGCCTGCGCAGCGCCCTCTTCGATGCGGTCGATCGCCCGGTCCACCAGCGTGGTCAGTTCGCGCTTGCGGGCATCCCGGGAACCGCCGATGTCGAGGATCAGACGCGAGAACGAACCGGTGCTCGACTGTACGGCGAGACGGGCGAGCTCCTGGAGCGCACTCACGGTCTCGGCCTTGCTCAGCAAGCGGAGCGCCTCCGGGTCCTCGGCGGAAACGGAGACATACGGCCGACCGTTCTGCACGTCGATGTCGATGTCGCCATCGAGATCACAGATGTCCAGAAGTGCCTCGATGTAGTCGGCGGCCGCATCGCCCTGGGCATCCAGGCCCTCGGCATCCGTCGTTCCGTCGTCCACCGCAGACCGGTCCGTGCGACTCGAGTCATCCGCGGCGGCGGCGTCGATGGGCGATTCCTCACCGTCGTGAACGGTGGTCTCGTCTGTCATGCTCACTATTTCTTTCCGCCGGCCTTCTTGGCTCTGTTCTTGCTCATGGGCTGCTGACGCTGCGTGGTGATCGGCTTCGCCGGGATCTCGTCGACGACGAGAATCGGCGCGCCCTCCGGGGCCTTCAGTTTGCCCTTACGCGCGAGCCGCGCTTCGCGCGCCTTCTCGGCGTCGCTGCCTGGCGTCGGCATGTTCCTGATGACGAGCCACTGCTGGCCCATGGTCCAGAGGTTCGACGTGAGCCAGTAGAACATCACGCCGAGCGGGAACGCCACACCCGAGAACAGGAACACGAAGGGGAGCAGGTACAGAAGGATGCGCTGCTGACGGAACTGAGGGCTGGCCTTCGTCTCCGGCGACATGTTCTTCGAGACGATCTGCAGCTGCGTCGTGAACTGCGACGCAACCATCAGGATCACCATGACGGCCGCGATCAGCATCACCGACAGGCTGTACGGCTCGCCGGCGACCATCTTCGTCCACTGCGAACCGAACGACGCGTTCAGGGGAGCGCCGAGAAGCGTGGCGTCCTGGAACGACTTCAGCAGGTTGGCGCCGCTCAGCAGCCCGACGCTGTCGTGCCCGCCCTGGGCGTCGTTGAGCACGTGGAAGAGGCTGAAGAACACCGGCATCTGCAGCAACAGCGGCAGACACGAGCTCAGCGGGTTGGTGCCGGTGCGCTTGTACAGCTCCATGGTCTCGCGCGACATCGCCTCGCGAGAGAGCTGATCCCTCTTGCCCTTGTACTTGTCCTGGATCTTCTTCAGCTGCGGCGCCACTTCGAGCATCCGCCGCTGGTTGCGGATCTGACGCACGAAGATAGGGATCAGGGCCGCGCGGATCACGGCGGTCAGACCGACGATGGAGAGCACCCAGGTGAGGCCGGCGTTCGGATCGAGCCCGATCGTCGTCCACAGCATGTGCCAGCCGATCAGCAGCAGCTGTACGAGCCACTCGATCGGCCAGAGAATCGTATAGATGAAGTCCATCTCTTAGTCGGTCATCCTTTTGCGTGGCCGCGTACCACCACGAACCCGAACGGGGTGAGGGAATAGCGGGGGGTCTTCTTGCGGGGAACGTCGTCGACTCCGCCTGCCGCCCAGGGGTGGCAGCGGACGATCCTGGCGACACCGAGAGCCGTGCCGACCACGACGCCGTGCTCCTGGATAGCGCCAAGGGCGTAGGCGGAGCACGACGGATAATAGCGGCACACATCGCCGTACAGCGGTGAGATCACCGCCCGATAGGCGCGCAGAAGCAGCACAGCGACATTTCTCGGAAGAAGGAGAATGGTCGTCATCACAGCATGCATCGGGCGCCTACTTTGTCGACGGCTCGGCGGATCTCACTTTGCAGAGTAATCCAGGATGCCTGCGCAGACGCTGGCAGCGCCCTCACCACGATCTCGTGGCCGGGCGCCACCCGGGGAAGCTCCTCGCGGCAGACCGCCTTGAGTCGCCGTCGCACCGTGTTGCGGATGACCGCGCCACCCACTGCTTTGCTGACGATGAAGCCGAAGCGCACCGGCATCCCTTCGGACGCCTTGCGCACGTACGTGATCGTGTTCGGCGCGTGCACCCGCGCCCCCTTGCGAACGGTCAGACGATAGTCGGCCCCGCTCCGGATCCGGTTCGCCCTGGCGAGCACCTTGACCGGCGGCTATTACGCAGAGAGCTCGGTGCGGCCCTTGCGACGACGGTTCGCCAGGATGGCGCGGCCGGCACGCGTGCGCATCCGAAGACGGAAACCGTGCACCTTGGCGCGGCGGCGGTTGTTCGGCTGGAACGTTCTCTTGCTCATCAGACAGGTCTCTCGATCGATGTGTCGGTTCTCTTCGTGAGGCAGGCCTGCTGGGACACGTTCGCCCACGGCGCCCGGAGAAGGAAGATGTGCCGCGCGCGCGGCGTGCGGTCAACCCATTAACGGTAGGGGCTCGCCCTCCGCAGGTCAAACCGAGGCCAACTGAAACGTTGATTATCCGCAGCGAGACGACTATGCCTGGAGAGGCACGCCGAGAACGGTGAAGATCCGAGCCGGTGGGTGATTTGAGCGTCCGGGCCCGATTCGTTAGCGTGACATGCGAAGTTATCCCCAGGTTGTGAATCGACCTGTGCCCAAGGCGCGGCCGGACACGCAGAATGCCGTTACGACATTGGGGATAACGGTGTGGATAAGAGCGGCCGGACCTGCTGCTTCGGCCGAGTGGTTCACAACGGGGTGGATCGGACTGGCCGTTGCCGGTGGTCCGTGGGAGTGATCTAGGGGAACTATGGCTGACGGCGATCCGTCATTGACGACAGCATGGCGGTCCGTGCTGTCGACGCTCGAGACCGATGACCGGGTCACACCGCAGCTGTACGGGTTCCTCAGTCTCGTCGAGCCCAAGGGCATCATGGCGGGCACCTTCTACCTGGAGGTGCCGAACGAGTTCACGCGGGGCATGATCGAGCAGCGCTGCCGGGTGCCGCTGCTCAACTCGATCGGGCGCCTGGACGACACGCTCGCCGTGTCGAACTTCGCGATCGTCGTCAACCCGAACATCACGCACGACTCCCCGCAGCTGGAACCGGAGCGGCTGGAGTCGAGTTACATCGACACGCCCACCACCGTGACGCAGCCGTCGGCGCCCGTCACGGAGATCAGTGCGGCACCGCGCAGCACCGACACCCGGCTCAACCCGAAGTACAGCTTCGACAACTTCGTCATCGGGCAGTCGAACCGCTTCGCGCACGCTGCTGCCGTCGCAGTGGCCGAGGCTCCGGCGAAGGCGTACAACCCGCTCTTCATCTACGGCGACTCCGGCCTGGGCAAGACGCACCTCCTGCACGCCATCGGCCACTACGCCATGAGTCTGTACCCGGGCATCCGCGTGCGTTATGTGAGTTCGGAAGAGTTCACGAACGACTTCATCAACTCCATCGCCAACAACCGCGGCTCGTCGTTCCAGGCCAGGTACCGCAACATCGACATCCTGCTGATCGACGACATCCAGTTCCTGCAGCGCGCAGTGGAGACGCAGGAGGCGTTCTTCCACACGTTCAACACGCTGCACGACCACAACAAGCAGGTCGTCATCACGAGCGACCTGCCGCCCAAGCACCTGACGGGCTTCGAGGACCGCATGCTCACGCGGTTCGAGTGGGGCCTGATCACGGATGTCCAGGCGCCCGACCTCGAGACCAGGATCGCGATCCTGCGCAAGAAGGCGCAGAGCGAGCGCATCCTCGTACCCGACGACATCCTCGAGTTCATGGCGACGAAGGTGTCCAGCAACATCCGCGAGCTCGAGGGCACGCTGATCAGGGTCACGGCGTTCGCCAGCCTGAACAAGACCCCCGTCGACATGACCCTCGTGCAGACGGTGCTGAAGGACCTCATCACGCTGGATGACGACAATGTGGTCGCGCCGGCCGACATCATCACGGCGACGGCCGACTACTTCAAGCTCAGCGTCGACGACCTCTATGGATCGTCCCGATCGCAAGCGATCGCCACGGCCAGGCAGATCGCCATGTACCTCTGCCGTGAACTGACGAACCTGTCGCTGCCGAAGATCGGCCAGCTGTTCGGCAATCGCGACCACACGACGGTCATGTACGCGAACAAGAAGATCAGCGAGCTCATGAAGGAGCGGCGCTCGATCTACAACCAGGTGACGGAACTGACCGCGCGCATCAAGCAGACGCACCGCTGACGAGCGACGACCACGCCTACCCGTCGATCTCCGTGCTCATCCGCGCATATTCACACTGTGGATAACTCTGGGGATAGTTAACGAATAACAACCTCGACGATGTGGGTGATCACGTCTGGCTTGTGAAATCCTTGTCATTCCCGGGCCGCTCCGCTGCCTGGTGACCACCGCGTCGCCCACATGCCTTCGACAACTCACACGCTTGTAGTTCCCGCTCGACGAGCGGCACTCGCGAAGTTATCCACAGTTTCCACAGCGGTTAAGCCCATTAAAAGAACAATCTTGTTAAGCAGGCGATGCGACAACCTCAAGGGTCGAGAAGCGGCGCGAACTCTTTCCCGAGCGGCTCGCCATGTGGGCAGTAGCATGGACCGGTCACCCGCATCCGATGACAGGGGAGAACGACGTTGAGGTTTCAGGCCAACCGCGATGTGCTGAGCGAAGCCGTATCGTTCACCGTCAAACTTCTGCCCCAGCGCACCACGTTGCCCATACTGAGCGGCGTCCTCATCACCACGACCGACTCCGGCATCTCACTGTCGTCGTTCGACTACGAGGTCTCGGCTCAGACCGAGATCTCGGCGGATGTCGAAGAACCGGGAACCGTGCTGGTCTCGGGTCGCCTGCTCGCCGAGATCGCCTCGAAGCTCCCGAACGCGCCCGTCACCTTTGCCACCGAGGACAACCGCATCGTCGTGACCTGCGGCACAGCGAGCTTCACGCTGCTTTCCATGCCGGTCGAGGAATATCCGACGCTCCCGCAGATCTCCGGCGAGGCAGGCGTCGTGCCGGCGGATGGCTTCTCGGAGGCCGTCGCGCAGGTCGGCGTCGCGGCATCCAGAGACGACGTGACACCCGTCATCACGGGCGTGCAGCTGGAGATCGCGCAGAACAGGCTGAGCCTCGTGGCGACCGACAGGTATCGGGTCGCGGTGCGGGAGATCGACTGGGACGGCACGATCGGACAGTCCGAGCCGTCGACGGCGCTCGTTCCCGCGCGCACGCTGCAGGAGATCGGCAAGACCTTCGGTCACAACGGGACGATCACGGTGACGCTCGTGGCCAAGGACGATCGCGAGCTCATCGCGTTCACCGCGGAGAAGAAGACCGTGACCTCGCTGCTGATCAAGGGCAACTTCCCTCCGGTCAAGCGGCTGTTCCCGGAGAGCGTCGACAACTACGCCGTGATCAACACGGCCGACCTCATCGAGGCCACCCGGCGCGTGTCGCTCGTGCTGGAGCGCGAGGCGGCGCTCCGGTTCACGTTCAACGCCGACGGTCTCACGCTCGAAGCGATCGGGTCGGAGCAGGCGCAGGCATCCGAGAGCGTGGATGCTCTCCTGACCGGTGACGACACCGTCGTCTCGCTCAAACCCCAGTTCCTGCTCGACGGTCTCGGTGCCGTGCACTCGGAATTCGTGCGCATCTCGTTCACGAAGACCGACAATCCGAACAAGCCCGGTCCCGTGCTGATCACTAGCCAGACCAGCAAGGAGCAGGCGGGAAGCGACAGCTACCGCTACCTGCTGCAGCCGAACCTGCTGTTGCGCTGACCGGGTTCGCCCGGCCGCCGGTTCTGTTCACTCGAGGAAGGACTCATCATGCACATCGGTCTCATCGGTCTCGGCAAGATGGGCAACAACATGCGTGCCCGCCTCGAGAAGAAGGGCATCCAGGTCACGGGATACGACACGAACCCGGATGTCTCCGACGTCGCGTCGCTCGCCGACCTCGTCGCCGCGCTGCCGACTCCGCGGACGGTGTGGGCGATGGTCCCGGCCGGCGCCATCACCGATTCGGTCGTGAACGAGCTGGCCGGGCTGCTCGAAGCGGGTGACCTCGTCATCGACGGCGGCAACTCCAAGTTCACCGAGGACTTCAAGCACGCCGAACTGCTGTCGAAGACGGGTGTCGACTTCATGGATGCCGGCGTCTCCGGCGGTGTCTGGGGTCTCGAGAACGGGTACGGCCTCATGGTGGGCGGAAGCGCGGCCCAGGTGGAGCGCGTGATGCCCGTCTTCGATGCACTGCGCCCTGAGGGACCTCGCGACGAGGGATTCGTGCACGTCGGCGAGGTCGGCGCGGGGCACTACGCGAAGATGGTGCACAACGGCATCGAGTACGCGTTGATGCAGGCGTACGCCGAGGGATACGAGCTGCTCGACACGCGCAAGGACATCATCCACGACGTCACCGGGACGTTCAAAGCGTGGCAGCGTGGCACGGTCGTGCGGTCGTGGCTGCTCGACCTGCTGGTGCGAGCGCTGGAGCAGGACCCCGAGTTCGAGCACATCGAGGGCTACGTCCAGGATTCCGGCGAGGGTCGCTGGACGGTGGAGGAGGGACTGAACAACGCCGTCCCGATGCCCACCATCAGTGCGTCGATCTTCGCGCGGTTCGTCTCCCGGCAGGAGGACTCGCCTGCCATGAAGGCCGTCGCCGCACTGCGGAACCAGTTCGGCGGCCACGCCGTGAAGGCCGTCGACTGATCGCACGCGCACCCGAAGGCGGCCGGCGATGAAGGTGACGCATCTCTCGCTGACCGACTTCCGCAATTACGGGACCGCCGAGGTGCAGCTCGCGGCGGGACCCAACCTGTTCGTCGGCAGCAACGGACAGGGAAAGACGAACCTGGTCGAGTCCCTCGTCTTCCTGTCCACTGGCGGTTCGCACCGCACGCCCATCGACACGGCGCTGATCAGGCAGGATGCCGCGGCGGCCGCCGTGCGGGTGCGTCTCGAGCACGATGGCCGCGCGGTGCTGCTGGAGTTGCAGCTGAATCGCGGATCCGCGAACAAGGCGATGGTGAATCGCGGGCCTGCCCGTCCGCGCGATCTGGTGCGGTACCTCGCGACGGTTCTGTTCGCGCCGGAGGATCTCGCTCTCGTGCGCGGTGAGCCGGCGGTGCGCAGGCGGATGCTCGACACCGTGCTCGTCCAGCGCACGCCGCGGCTGGCCGGCGTGCTCGCCGACTACGAGCGAGTGCTCCGCCAGCGGAACACGCTGCTGAAGTCGGCACGAGCATCCGGACTGCGCGGCTCGGCGCTGTCGACGTTGGATGTCTGGGACGACCGGCTCGTCTTGCTCGGCTCCGAGATCATCGACGAGAGGTCGGCGCTGATCGACGACCTTCGTCAGCCCGTCAGGGATGCCTACCGCTCCGTCGCGGGCGACGATCACGATCCGCGTCTGGTTCCGTTGCTGTCCGTGGACGGGGCGGCACCGGATGAAGACGACGATCCCGGCTCGCGGTCGACCGCCTCGTCGACCGCCTCCGAGTCCAGCTCGGCGCAGGGCTCCACCCAGGCGCGGTTCGCCGCTGCGGTGACGGCGCTGCGGTCCCGTGAGCTCGATCGAGGCGTGACGCTGGTGGGTCCGCACCGCGACGACGTGCTGTTCCAGCTGAACGGGCTCCCCGCGAAGGGATACGCCAGCCACGGGGAGTCGTGGTCGTTCGCGCTGTCGCTGCGGCTGGCATCCGCTCAGCTTCTGCGCGAGCATTCGACGACGGGCGATCCCGTGCTCATCCTCGACGATGTGTTCGCGGAGCTCGATCAGGCCAGAAGGGCACGCCTCGCCGCCTCGGTTCACGAGTTCGAGCAGGTTCTCGTCACGTCGGCCGTGCTCGATGACGTGCCGGACGCGCTCCGGGCGCACACCGTGCACATCAAGGCGGGCAGGGTGATCGACGCGGAGAACGACGGCGCCGATCTCGGCGCCGATCTCTCTGCCGATGTGCCTGCCGGTGCCGGTGCAGGTCACGCCGCCGATGCCGGTCGCGCTGTCGGAGCCGACACCGACGCCGATCGCGGTGCACAAGCCGACGTCGACGCGGAGGAAGCGTCGTCATGAGCGAGGCGGCCGAGTTCTACCGTCACCTCAAGCAGCTGTTCGGCGCCGATCCGGCGTGGGGTCAGAGGAAGAGCAACCGATCTGCTCGCCCTGCCGAACGCGAAGGAAGTCAGCCGTTCGAGCCGGGACGCGAACCGCGTGGGCTCGGCGGCGTCATCGACTCGCTCACCGAGGAGTTGGGCTGGAGCTCGCCACTGGCGAAGTCCGAGGTGATCGCGGCGTGGTCGGATGTGGTCGGAGCGGAGACGGCGAAGCACTCTGAGCCGATCGGCATCGAAGGCGGCGTGCTCACCGTGCGGTGCGACTCGACGAGCTGGGCGACGCAGTTGCGTCTGATGCGCGGAGAGCTGCTCGCGCACCTGGAACGCAGCTACCCGGACGCGGGTGTGGAAAGCATCCGGTTTCAGGGGCCAGACGTTCCCACCTGGAAACGCGGTCCCAGGTCCGTTCCAGGGCGCGGTCCACGCGACACCTACGGCTGAGCGGGCAAATCTGGTCAACCTCGTACTTTCATCGCGTCAGAAGGCCGTTTCTCGCCCTATCGCAAGGGCGGCCTTGATAGAATGAGAAGTCACGAAATGCGTGCGGTCAGGAGCTCACAACCGTAATGACGACAGAACCGAAGACGGCTGGAACCGACAACGATTACGGCGCAAGCCAGATTCAGGTTCTCGAAGGCCTCGAGGCCGTCCGCAAGCGCCCTGGCATGTACATCGGGTCCACCGGTCCGCGTGGTCTTCACCATCTCGTCACGGAGATCGTGGACAACGCGGTCGATGAATACCTTGCCGGCCACGGCGACCGCATCGAGGTCACGCTGACGAAGGATGGCGGTGTTCGCGTCGTCGACAACGCGCGCGGCATCCCGGTGGAGATCCATCAGCCGGAGGGCATCTCCACCGTGGAGCTCGTGCTCACAGTGCTGCACGCCGGCGGAAAGTTCGGCGGTGGCGCGTACGCCGTCTCCGGTGGTCTGCACGGGGTGGGATCCTCGGTCGTCAATGCGCTGTCGAGCCGGCTCGAGGTCGAGGTCAAGCAGCACGGTCACGCGTGGAAGCAGACGTATCACGACGGAGTGCCCGACGGCCCGCTCACCAGGGGTGAGGCGACCGACGAGACCGGAACCACGATCACGTTCTGGCCGAACGGCGACATCTTCGAGTCGATCGAGTTCGACTACGAGACGTTGCGCACGAGGTTCCAGCAGTACGCCTTCCTCAACAAGGGCCTGACCATCTCGCTGTGGGACAAGCGCGAGCGCGAGGCGCTCGACGACGAGGGCGAGGTCGTTCCGGAGCGCAACGACACCTTCCTCTACCAGCGCGGTCTGGAGGATTACGTCGAGTACCTCAATTCGGCGAAGCGTGCCGAGGTGGTCAACGACCAGATCATCTCGTTCGAGTCCGAAGACACCGAGCGCAAGATCGCGCTCGAGGTCGCCATGCAGTGGACGACCGCGTACACCGAGAGCGTGCACACGTACGCCAACACGATCAACACGCACGAGGGTGGAACCCACGAAGAGGGTTTCCGGGCGGCGCTGACGACGTTGGTCAACAAGTACGCGCGAGAGAAGGGCATCCTCAAGGAGCGCGACGACAACCTCTCCGGCGAGGACGTGCGCGAGGGCCTGACCGCGGTCATCTCGGTCAAGCTCGCCGAACCGCAGTTCGAGGGACAGACCAAGACGAAGCTCGGCAACACCGAGGCGAAGGCCTTCGTGCAGAAGGTGGTCGGAGACCAGCTCGGGGATTGGTTCGACCGGAATCCGTTGCAGGCCAGGGAGATCATCCGCAAGGCGATCCAGGCGGCCACTGCCCGGTTCGCGGCCCGCAAGGCCCGCGACACCGCTCGTCGCAAGGGACTGCTCGAAGGTGGAGGGATGCCGGGCAAGCTGGCCGACTGCTCCAGCCGCAACCCGGCCGAGAGCGAGATCTTCCTCGTCGAGGGCGACTCAGCCGGCGGGTCGGCGAAGCAGGGACGCAATCCGGCGACCCAGGCCATCCTGCCGTTGCGCGGAAAGATCCTGAACGTCGAGAAGGCGCGACTGGATCGCGCCCTCGCCAACGCGGAGATCCAGGCCATGATCACGGCGTTCGGAACCGGCATCGGCGAGGACTTCGACGGATCGAAGGCCAGGTACCACAAGATCGTGCTGATGGCCGACGCGGATGTCGACGGCCAGCACATCACGACGCTGCTGCTGACGCTGCTGTTCCGCTACATGCGTCCTCTGATCGAGATGGGCTACGTCTACCTCGCGCAGCCGCCGCTCTACCGGCTGAAGTGGTCGAACGCGCCCCACGAGTTCGTCTACACCGACCGTGAGCGTGATGCGCTCCTGGCCGACGGGCTCGCGGCGGGCAAGCGGATCCCGAAGGACAACGGCATCCAGCGCTACAAGGGGCTCGGCGAGATGAGCTACCAGGAGCTGTGGGAGACCACCATGGACCCCGAGACCCGCACGCTGTTGCAGGTCACGATGGAGGATGCCGCGGCCGCCGACGAGATCTTCGCCACGCTCATGGGCGAGGACGTGGAATCCCGCCGGCATTTCATCCAGAAGAACGCGAAGGACGTGCGCTTCCTCGACATCTGATCGCCGAAGCGGCGGCGCCGTGACCTGAGCGGTGACGGCGGACGTGACGCGGATGCGTCGAGCGGCGACTACCGCTCGACAACGAGAAGCACGAAGAGAAGAAGAGAAGTAGATGGCAGACGAGACCGACGGCACCGACGACCTCGGACCCGGCGACATCGACGCCGGCGAGGTCGCCACGTATTCGGCCGGCGACGACGGCATCATGCACGGCAAGATCGAGCCCGTCGACCTCCAGCTGGAGATGCAGCGCAGCTACCTCGACTACGCGATGAGCGTGATCGTCGGCAGGGCGTTGCCGGAGGTGCGCGACGGCCTGAAGCCCGTGCACCGGCGCGTGATCTACGCGATGTACGACGGCGGGTACCGTCCGGACCGCGCGTTCTCCAAGTGCTCGCGCGTGGTCGGCGACGTGATGGGTCAGTTCCACCCGCACGGCGATTCCGCGATCTACGACACGCTCGTGCGTCTCGTCCAGCCGTGGAGCCTGCGCTACCCGCTCGCGCTCGGCCAGGGCAACTTCGGGTCGCCTGGCAACGATGGCGCAGCAGCTCCGCGGTACACCGAGACGAAGATGGCCCCGCTCGCGCTCGAGATGGTGCGGGACATCGACGAGGACACCGTCGACTTCCAGGACAACTACGACGGGCGCACCCGCGAACCGTCCATCCTGCCCAGCCGCTTTCCCAACCTGCTGGTCAACGGCTCGGTCGGCATCGCGGTCGGCATGGCCACGAACATCCCTCCGCACAACATGCGAGAGGTGGCCCAAGGAGCGCTGTGGGCGCTCGAGCACCCGGATGCCTCGCGCGAGGAGCTGCTCGACGCGCTGATCGAGCGCATCAAGGGCCCGGACTTCCCGACGGGCGCGCAGATTCTCGGGGTCAAGGGCATCCATGACGCGTACCGGACCGGTCGCGGATCGATCACCATGCGCTCCGTGGTGAACGTCGAGGAGATCCACGGGCGCACGTGCCTCGTCGTCACCGAACTGCCGTACCAGGTGAACCCCGACAACCTCGCGATCAAGATCGCCGAGTTCGTCAAGGACGGGCGCATCGCGGGTATCGCCGACATCCGCGACGAGTCGAGTGGTCGTACCGGTCAGCGGCTCGTGATCGTGCTCAAGCGGGATGCCGTTCCGAAGGTCGTGCTGAACAACCTGTACAAGCACACGCAGCTGCAGGAGAACTTCGGCGCGAACATGCTCGCCATCGTCGACGGCGTGCCGCGCACCCTGCCTCTGGACGGATTCATCACCGCTTGGGTCGACCACCAGATCGACGTGATCGTTCGGCGAACGCAGTTCCGGCTGCGCAAGGCGGAAGAGGATGCCCACATCCAGCGCGGTCTGGTGAAGGCGCTCGATGCGCTGGACGAGGTCATCGCGCTGATCCGCCGTTCGCCCAGCGCCGACGAGGCGCGTGCCGGCCTGATCGAGCTGCTCGACGTCGACCAGGTGCAGGCCGACGCGATCCTGTCGATGCAGCTGCGTCGCCTCGCTGCACTCGAGCGACAGAAGATCATCGATGCTCTGGCCAGGCTCGAGGCGGAGATCGCCGATTACAAGGCGATCCTGGCCGACGAGGCGCGGCAACGGTCGATCGTGGCCGAGGAGCTCAGCGAGATCGCCGACAAGTACGGGGACGAGCGGCGCACGAACATCCTCTACGGCTTCGACGGCGACATGAGCGTCGAGGACCTGATCCCCGAAGAGGAGATGGTGGTCACCGTCACGCGCGGCGGGTACATCAAGCGCACCCGCAGCGACAACTACCGGTCGCAGCACCGCGGCGGCAAGGGCGTCAAGGGAGCGCAGCTGCGCGGAGAGGATGTCGTCGACCACTTCTTCGTGACCACCACGCACCACTGGCTGCTGTTCTTCACGACCAAGGGCCGGGTGTACCGGGCGAAGGCGTACGAGGTGCCCGAGGCCGGCCGCGACGCCAAGGGCCAGCACGTCGCGAATCTGCTGGCGATGCAGCCGGACGAGGACATCGCCGAGATTCTCGACATCCGCGATTACTCCGCTGCCAAGTACCTGGTGCTGGCGACGCGAGACGGACTGCTCAAGAAGACCGAGCTGAAGGAATACGACACCAACCGCACGGGCGGGATCATCGCGATCAAGCTGCGCGAGGAAGACGAACTGATCTCCGCGCTGCTCGTCGAAGAGGACTCCGACATCCTGCTCGTCTCGCGCAAGGGCATGTCGTTGCGGTTCACGGCCACCGACGAGGCGCTGCGGCCGATGGGACGGTCGACCTCCGGCGTCATCGGCATGCACTTCCGTGATGACGACGCTCTGCTGGATGCTGCCGTGATCGCGACCCCGGGTGCTGAGAAGACGGACACGGCCGCTTCCCCCGACGAGGGTTACGTGTTCGTCGTGACCGAGGGCGGCTACGCGAAGCGCACCGCAGTCGATCAGTATCGGCGCCAGGGACGCGGCGGCCTGGGCATCAAGGTGGCGAAGCTGAGCGACGACCGAGGCGACCTCGCAGGTGCCCTGATCGTCGAGGAGGATGACGAGGTCCTCGTGGTTCTTGCCAGCGGCAAGGTGGTACGCTCTGCCGTGGCCGAGGTGCCGGCCAAGGGCCGTGACACTATGGGTGTCGTGTTCGCACGCTTCGCGGATGATGACAAGATCATTTCCATCGCACGCAACAGCGAGCGGAATCTGGACGCTCACGACGCCGAACCGGAAGAACAAGCGACCGGTGAGGAGGCCGAGCAGCCCGGAAAGGACAACACCGTAGATGAGTAGTGTGGCGGAACGATTGGCGCAGAAATCCTCTTCGCGCAAGGGACGACCGGCCAAGCAGGTCAGGCTCCGCCTCGTCTATATCGACTTCTGGTCGGCGGTGAAGCTGTCCTTTCTGATCGGTCTGTGCCTCGCGATCATCTCCATCGTCGGCGCGTTCCTGATCTGGATCGTGCTGGACCAGACGGGGATCTTCGACAACCTGAACAGCCTGTTCAAGGACATCTCGGGCACGAGCGGCAGCGATCTCAAGTCGATCCTGAGCCTGGGCACAGTGATGGGCTTCTCGATCGTCGTCGCCATCCTCAACCTGGTCGTCACGACGGCGCTCGGCGCCGTCTGCGCGCTGCTCTACAACCTGAGCGTGAAGATCACGGGCGGCCTCATGATCGGATTCACCAACAACTGACCGGTCGAGAGCGCGGCGCGAGCTGCGCTGTCGATCCGACGCGGACATCCGAACATCGACGATACCGGCGCCGCTGCCGACGGCCGCCGATTCGCAAGATCGAAGGCGCTCGGGTAGTCTGTCATTCGGCCATTTCGGTGGTCGATCCAGGGGATATAGCTCAGGCGGTTAGAGCGCTTCGCTGATAACGAAGAGGTCCGAGGTTCAAGTCCTCGTATCCCCACGGTTCGATTCCTGCAAGCGCAGGAACATCAACCGCTGCACAACATGACGTTCTCGCCATCCGGACCATAGCGACTCGGCAGCGTGTACGGCGAGTGGCGTAGCGTCGCAAGCCGGGCAGGGGCCCGCTTGCAAATAGGCACGGGGCCTTAGCTCAATTGGTAGAGCGCCTGCTTTGCAAGCAGGAGGTCAGGGGTTCGATTCCCCTAGGCTCCACTTCACCCGCCGGGAACCGCGTGGCACGATGCCGTCGGAACGCGCACGGATGACCGTTGCCGCCGACCGCTTCGGCTTCCGCCGTCGCTCTTAGTGACCCGGACCGACCGCTTCCGCTTCCGCCGTCGCTCTCAGTGACCCGGACCGATCGATCCCTGCGTCAGCAGAGACGCGATGAGAGCAAGCGGTCGCGCGAGACCGTCGCCGAACAGGGCGAACCACAGCGTGATGACCGCGACGGCGCACAGCGCGATGAGCACGGCGAATCCCGCACTGACTCCGACGAAGCGGAGGAGGGATGCCGTCGGTCGGGACTCAGGGGCCGCAATGCCCTCTTCTTCGAGCCTCTGCTCGAGCAGGTCAACAGCGCTGTCGGTCACGCGGGCGAGTCTACGGGTTGGGGACCGTGGCGGTGGGTGGACATAGGGTGTCTGCATGGACATCCGCGTCGCCGCGTACGCCGTCATCGCCGACGGTGGCCGGGTTCTGCTTGCGCACTGGAACAAGCACGGACGCAGCGGCTGGACGTTGCCGGGCGGCGGGCTGGAGGCGGGCGAGGACCCCGCGGACGCCGCGGTGCGGGAGGTGCGGGAGGAGACGGGCTACGACGCCGAGCTCGACGCGCTGATCGGCGTGCATTCGCACGTGATCCCGGTGGAGCAGCGCAGCCATGGCCTCGGTCCACTCCAGGCGCTGCGCATCATCTACCGCGCGCACACGGTCGGCGGCTCGCTCACGAACGAAGCGGACGGCTCGACGGATGAGGCCCGCTGGTTCGACCTGAGCGAGGTGCCTCTGCTCCGCAAGGTGTCGCTCGTCGACGTCGGCTTGAGATTCGCCGGCCTCATCGCGTGACGCGGCCGGCCCCGCGGCCCCGGCTCTCAGGCTTGCGGCTCCCAGGCTTGCGGCTCCCAGGCTTGCGGCTCTCGGGCTTGCGGCGCCCGGGCTTGCGGCTTCTGGTCTTCTGCGTTCGCGCGCTATTCGGCGACGGGCGGTTCCGTCGAGTCGTCCTCTGCCACCCACAGCTCGTCGTCGGCTCTGAACGTCTGCCACACCGCGTACGCGATGCCGATCACGGCGGCCCCTGCCAGTGCAAGCGCGAGGTACGTGCCGAAACCGGGGCCGGACTTCTGCGGCTTGGCCTTCTTCGTCAGCTCGCCCTTGGCGGCCTGCAGGCGCTTGATGGCGGCCTGAACGCGAGCGTCGTGCGCGACATCCGCAACACTGAGCGCCGTGCCCAGCACGTTGCCGACAGCGGGAACCACACTGTGGCTGATCACATCCCCTGCAACGCGGGTGACCGGGCGCACGTACTGGTCGTAGCTCTCGCGGAGCCGGGGCGCCACCTCTTCGCGCGTGTAGATCGCAGCCTGCTGGCCGGCCTTCTGGGCGACGGTGTTCGCCCGCCCCAGCACATCCTGCTGGGCTCCCCACAGGTCGAGCGCTTCGGCACGAAGCCGGTTGAGTTCCTTCTGGCGCTTTCGTGACAGACTCACGGTTCCTCCACCCGGTCGTTCTTGCAGTTCCTCCATCTTGCCACCGAAAGCCAGAAGGGCCAGGGGGTGGACAGAACCGCTATGCAAGAATTGAGCCCATGTCCAAGCACACCGCGGTGGCCACTGTGCACACCAACTACGGCGACATCGCCGTCAACCTGTACGGCAACCACGCACCCAAGACGGTGCGCAATTTCGTGGGCCTCGCCACCGGTGAGCAGGAATGGACAGACCCCACCACGGGAGAGTCGCGCTCGGACAGCCTCTACAACGGTGTCATCTTCCACCGCATCATCCCCGGCTTCATGATCCAGGGCGGTGACCCGCTCGGCACGGGCACCGGCGGTCCCGGATACCGCTTCGACGACGAGATCAGCCCCGACCTCGACTTCACACAGCCGTACATGCTCGCCATGGCGAACGCCGGCATCCAGGGCGGACGTGGCACGAACGGCTCCCAGTTCTTCATCACGGTCGGACCGACCACCTGGCTGCAGGGCAAGCACACCATCTTCGGCGAGGTGGCCGATGACGAGTCGCGTCGCGTCGTGGACAAGCTCGCCGGCGTGCCGACGGATGCCCGCGACCGCCCGCTCGACGACGTCGTGATCGAGTCGATCACCGTCGAGCAGGCGTAGGACCGCCGCTCAGCGCCCGCGCTGCAGCCTGCGATCTCGAACACCGGCCTCAACGTGTCGCAACCGACCTCACCTGGGGAGCCTTCTGCGCTCGTCTGCTACCGGCATCCGGACCGGCAGACCTATGTGCGGTGCCAACGGTGCGGCCGCGCCATCTGCGGAGAGTGCCAGACTCCGGCGCCCGTCGGGTTCATCTGCCCTGAGTGCATGAAGCAGCAGCGTGCGAGCGCGCCGCGCACGAGGTCGGCGTTCCTCACCCGCATCACGGGTCCGCGCCAGCCCGTCGTGACCTACGCGATCATCGCGCTGTGCGTCGTCGTCTTCATCGCGCAATGGGTGACCGGTCTCGGCTCGGGTCCGGTCACCCGCGGGCTCTGGTACGCAGGAGCGTACGGCTATCCGGGGCAGTACGAGCCGTGGCGGATGCTGACCATGGCGTTCGTGCACGGCAATCTCCTGCACATCGCGCTCAACATGTACACGCTGTGGATCTTCGGCATCGTGCTCGAGCCCATGCTCGGTCGGGCGCGGTATGCCGCGCTCTTCGTGCTGAGCGCGATCGCCGGCTCGGTGGGCGTCTACCTTCTCGACTCGCCGTTGCAGCCGGTAGTCGGCGCATCCGGTGCCATCTTCGGAATGATGGCGGCGCTGCTCATAATCCAGCGGCACCTCGGCGGACCGGTGACGCAGCTGCTCGTGCTGGTCGGCATCAACCTGGTGATCAGTTTCCTGCCCGGCTTCGGCATCGCATGGCAGGCGCACGTTGGTGGTCTTGCGGGCGGCGCGCTGGTGGGGCTCATCTACACGCGCACCCGCTCGAGGTCGCGGCAGCCGCTGCAGATCGTGCTTCTCGTCGCGCTCGCCGTCGTGCTGGTACTGGCTGGCAGCTGGCGCGTCTTCGCAGGCTGACGCCCGAAGTTATCCACAGGGTTTCTCACAAGGGGATAATTACAGGCGTGTAATTGCCGGATCTCGCGGTGCTCGTTGATTCGGTCGACGGCTACGTGCGACAGCGCTCCGGAGGCCGGTTGAGCTCAGGATGAGCGGCGCTTCGTGCCCATATCGCGGCCGACTCGCACGTCATCCTGATTTCGGTCGGGGTTGAGGGGCGCCGCACCCTCGCCGCTCTCCTGCACAAGTACGTGTGGTGCCCGTGCGGGTGCTTCACGTGCTGGCGACGTCGATGTCGCACCGGCCTGGGGCTTCCGGGAAGTGGTGATCGAGGACCGAGGTGGCGATAGCGCGCCTCAAGCGGGCGGAATCGCAACAAGAGGAGAGTGCCGGGTCAGCGCCAGCGGGTGGTCATGAGAAACCCGACGAACGCGATAGCGAAGCCGATGAGGATGTTCCACGCTCCGAGCTGCGGGATCGGGTACTGGCTTCCGCTCACGTAGAAGACGACGATCCAGACCAGACCCACGATCATGAATCCGAGCATGACCGGCAGGAACCAGACCGGGTTGGGAGCCTCGTCGTTCGACCGGACGTCTTCGACCGATCGAGAGGAGCGCTTGGTGCGGGTCTTGGAAGCCATAGTCCGAACATTCTAGAGGCGATTGAGGGGAGAGTGGTGCGTGCTCGCTCGCACCACCGACCCGATTGAGCCTCTGAGCGCGTGCACGAGGGTGAGCCGCGCTCGGTTTTGACAGGCAGTCCCTAGGCGGTCTTCGAGCGTCGCCGATTAGACTCGCGATTCGTGACCGATGAAGAGGAATCCGCCAGGGAGGACTGGCGTCTCGCCGAGACGCTGCCCGCCCAGGAGGACTCCGAGGGCGCGTCGCCGCAGACGCGACGGGGGCAGCGTCGGCATGCCAGCGGCAGACATCCGTCGTCGGGTTCGAAACCTCGCCGCAAGGTATCTGTCGTCGGTGTGATCGGCGAGCTCCTGGTCACCGCCGGCGTGCTCGTGCTGCTCTTCCTGGGCTGGCAGACCTGGTGGCAGTCCGCCGTGCTCAATGCCCAGCAGAACAGCGCTGCGGCTGAGCAGAGCAAGAAGTTCCTCGAGCACGCCAAGGATGCCCCCAAGCCGACGCCAACGCCCGTCGCGACACCGGATGGCACGAAGACCGTCGACTACGGCCCGCCGCCCGTCATGAAGGCCCCGGGACCCGCTCAGCCGTTCGCGGTCATCTATGTGCCTCGGTTCGGCGCGGACTGGAAGCGCACCATCCGGGAGACCGTCGACGTGGAGTCCGTGCTGAACAGCTACAACGCCGGCGTCGGTCACTATCCGAACACGGCCATGCCAGGCGACGTCGGCAACTTCGCCATCGCGGCCCACGACACCGGGTACGGGAACACGTTCCTCGACGTCTCGAAGCTGCAGGTGGGCGATGCCATCTACATCCAGACGAAGGACGGCTACTACACGTACCGGTTCCGCAACATGGAGTACGTGACGCCGAGCGCCGTGCAGGTGCTCTACTCCGTTCCCCAGGTGAAGGATGCGCAGCCCGGCGACCGTTACATCACCATGACGACGTGCAATCCCCCGTATCACGCGCAGGAGCGCATCGCGGCGTTCGGGGTGCTCGAGTCGTGGCAACCGCTGTCGGCCGGACCACCGAAAGAGATCGCAGCCGAAGTCGGAGGCAGCTGATGTACGGCGCGTTGTGGCGGTTGCTGCCCGGACCTGTGTGGCTGAGGATTCTGCTTCTCGTGGTGCTGGCGGCCGTGGTGCTGTACTGCCTCGTCACGTGGGTGTTCCCGTGGGTCGATAGTCTGCTGCAGAGCAACGAGGAAGGAACCGTGGCCGTATGACCCGCGTGCTCGTGATCGACAACTACGACAGCTTCGTGTACACGCTGAACGGATACCTGCGCGAGCTCGGCGCCGAGACCGACGTCGTGCGCAACGACGCCATCGACGCCGCGGACGTGGCGGACGTGCTGGCGAGTTACGACGGCGTGCTGCTGTCGCCGGGTCCCGGCACCCCCGCGGATGCCGGGGTGTCGATCGCCATGGTCGGGGCTGCACAGGCATCCGGGACGCCGCTGCTCGGCGTGTGCCTCGGACACCAGGCGATCGCTGAGGCGTTCGGCGCGACCGTGACGAATGCCGAAGAGCTCATGCATGGAAAGACCTCGGTCGTCGACCACGACGGATCGCCGTTCTACGACGGCGTCCGTCAGGGGTTCGTCGCGACGCGGTACCACTCGCTCGCGGTCGTCGACGGCACGGTTCCGGACGAGCTCGTGGTGACGGCGCGCACCCCTGGCGGGGTGATCATGGGTCTTCGCCACCGTGAGGCGCAGATCTTCGGGGTGCAGTTCCACCCCGAGTCGGTGCTGACTCAGGACGGATACCGGATGCTCGGCAACTGGCTGGCCGTGGCAGGACTGGAGTCCGCGAAGGAGCGTGCCCGCACGCTCGACCCGCTGCTCGCCGTCGGCTGAACGCCCACGGGTTGGGTTGTCGAAACCGGCCGTCGTTTGGTTGGGCCGCCGGTTGAGCTTGTCGAAACCCGGCCGCCGCGGTGCCCTCGGGAGGCCGCACAGGTTTCGACAGGCTCAACCCCCGGTGTCTCTCCGCATCGTGTGCAGGCAGTCGGTGTGAGACGGGTCGGTGTCTGCGGGGCGTAAGACGCTCGGTGAGGCGGCGGCGTGTACGTCGCCGGTTCCCAGCCACGCTACTGGCCAACCGCGGTGGGCCGCAGGCCCACAAAAGCTACCCAGTGCAGTACGTGAACTTGATGGTCGATCCCTGCGGGACGGGGCCGGGCGCCTGATCCTGATGGTTGACGGGCGCGCCGGTCTGTGTCTTGCACGACGGGTCGGGTTCGGGATCGGGGATGAGACCGAGCTTGGGATCCTGCAGCGTGGTCCTGGCCTGCTGAACCGTCTGACCGGTGAGGTCGGGCAGGGTCACCTGACCGTTCGACACGACGAAGTTGATGGTGTCGCCTTCGTGAGCCTGCGATCCGCCCGCGGGCGTCGTGGCGATGACGACGTTGGCCGGCACGGTCGGCGAATCCTGCTGGGTGATCTGGCCCATCTTGAAGCCGAGCCCCTGCAGCTCCTTCTGAGCGTCGTCTATGGACTTGCCCGCGACATCCGTTGGCACCTGAACGGCCTTGGCGCCGCTGGAGACGAACACGGCGATGCTGTCGCCCTTGCTGGCGATGACTCCGGCGCCCGGGTCGGTGCGGATGACCTTTCCCTTGGGCACGGAGGTGCTGGACTCCTCGGTGAACGTCGGCGACAGCTTGATGTCGTGCAGCTTCTTCGTGGCCTGATCCACCGTCATGCCGGCCACGGCCGGGACCTTCGCCGCATTGCTGGCGAGATGCTGTGTCGGCGACTGGTTGAACACCCACAGCAGCAGGGCGGCGATGATGACGGCGATGCTCAGCACGCCCGCCCAGATCCACAGCACGGGCGGCCGGCTCTGTGTGCGCACGACCTGGTCGTCGTCGGCGAGCTGGCGCAGGGCGGCCTCGGTGGGGGTCGGGCTGGTGGCCGATTCCCCGAAGAGGGTGGCATCGAAGGCGTCGCCGCGCTTCTTGTGCACGGGAACCTTGCCGGATGCGGCGAGCTCCAGGTCGTCCCGGAACTCCGCCGCGGTCTGGTAGCGCTGGTAGCGGTCTTTCGCGAGCGCCCTCATCACGACCATGTCGAACGCGGGTGACACGCTCGGATTGACCGCGCTCGGCTTGACCGGCTGCTCGCTGACGTGCTGATAGGCGACGGCGACCGCGGTGTCGCCGCGGAATGGCGGACGACCCGCCAGCATTTCGAAGAGCACGACGCCCGTCGAGTACAGGTCGGTGCGGGCATCCACCGTCTCGCCCTTGGCCTGCTCGGGAGAGAAGTAGCTGGCGGTGCCGAGGATGGCCGTGGTCTGGGCGACGGTCGCGGAGGAGTCGCTGATGGCCCTGGCGATGCCGAAGTCCATCACCTTCACCTGGCCGGCGCGGGTCACCATGACGTTGCCCGGCTTGATGTCGCGGTGCACGACACCGGCCCGGTGCGAGTACTCGAGCGCCGTCAGGAGCCCGGATGCGATGCGCGCCGTCTCCGCCGGGTCGAGCGGACCCTTGCGCAGGATGTCGCGCAGGAGCACACCGTCGACGTACTCCATGACGATGAACGGCGCCTGCACCTCGTTGCCCATGGCATCGCGCACCGTCTCCTCGCCCGCGTCGAAGACGCGCACGATGGTGGGGTGCGCCATGCGCGCGGCCGCCTGGGCCTCCTGGCGGAAACGCGTGCGGAAAGCGGGATCGGTGGCGAGCGACGGCTTCAGCAGTTTGATGGCCACGGTGCGGCCGAGACGGATGTCGACACCCTTGTGCACATCGGCCATCCCGCCACGTCCGATGAGCTCACCGACACGGTATCGCCCCGCGAGCATGCGGGGTTCATCTGTTGCGGGGTACTCGACGTCAGGCAGCACTGCGAACAGTGTAATGGGGCCAAGTTGAGTGTTCGGTACACCCCGGCGACGGCGGCCGGATCAGATGCGGCTCACTGGTTGCCGCCGCCGCCACCGCCGTTGGCCTGCTGGGCTGTGACCGCCAGCGGCGGGGACTGACCGGACTCCACGGACTGGCCGCAGAAGATCGTGTACGTCACGTTGTGCTGGTTGGTGTCGCCGAACGTGTACTGCGCCTGGGTGCCGCTCGTCGGACCCGTGGGTTTGCCGTCCACGTAGAGCTGGCGGCCGGTGAGGTTCTGACCGGCCGGGCACTGCGCCGACCCGAAGTTGAACGTGGCCGGCTGGCCGACGATCGCCTTGTTGCCCACGAGGGTCACCGTGTCGGTGGGGTTCGAGGGAGGCGTGACATCGCCGTAGATGGTGAGCGTGATCGTGCTCGTGAACGGAACCGTGCCGGTCGGGTTGATGTCGTAGACCGTGTTCACCTTGTCGGGCGACGGCGCCGCCGTGCCCACGTTGCGGGTGATCTTCTGGAACCCGAGTGCGTTCAGCGCCCCGACCGCCTGGTCGTACGTCTTGCCCTTGTAGTCGGCGGCGTTGATCGTCGCCGACGTCGGTTGCGACTGGGTGCGCGTCGGCTTCGGCGTCGACGTGGTGTGCGTGGGCGTCGACGCTGTCGTGTGCGGCGACGTCGGTGACGGGTTGCCGTGGCTCTGAGTGAGCAGCGCGATGAGCGTGGCGATCAGGATGATGGCCAGCAGCGCAATGAGCGCGATCAGCGGCCACGTCCACGGGCTGCGCTTCTTCTTCGTGGGTTCCGCGGGCGGTTCCTCCGCCTCGGTGGCCGAGAGGATGGTGGTGGCCTGCGTCTCCCCGCCGGCCGCGGCAGCCGCTCCGCCCGGCAGGAGCAGGGTGTTGAAGCGCGTGGTGTCGGTCTCGTCGCCGAGGACGGCGGGAACGGCGGCGGCAGCGGCCTGGATGTCGCCCCTTCGCAGCGCCGTCGCCGCGCGTGCCAGATGCGCGGCGGATGCCGGCCGCTCGGCCGGGTTCTTCGCGATGCACGAGTAGACGAGGTTGCGCACCGGCTCGCTCACCGTCACAGGCAGTGGCGGCGGCTGCTCGTTGATCTGCGCCATCGCGATCGCGACCTGCGACTCGCCGGTGAACGGCCTGCGCCCGGCAAGGCACTCGTACGCGACGATGCCGAGCGAGTAGATGTCGGTGGTCGGCGAGGCCGGATGCCCGGAAGCCTGTTCCGGAGACAGGTACTGCACCGTGCCCATCACCTGGCCGGTCGCGGTCAGCGGCACCTGGTCGGCGATGCGGGCGATGCCGAAGTCGGTGATCTTGACGCGGCCATCCGGTGTGATGAGCAGGTTGCCTGGCTTGATGTCGCGGTGCACGAGACCGGCGGCGTGCGCCGCGTGCAGCGCGGCCGCCGTCTGGGCCACGATGTCGAGCACCTTGTCGGTGGACAGCGTGTGCTCGCGCTCGAGGATGGTGGACAACGCCTCGCCGGGCACGAGCTCCATCACCAGGTAGGCGCTGCCGTCTTCTTCGCCGTAGTCGAAGACGTTGGCGATGCCCTCGTGGTTGACGAGGGCGGCGTGCCTGGCCTCGGAACGGAAGCGCTCGAGGAACGTCGGATCGCCGAGGTATTCATCCTTGAGGATCTTGATGGCGACTTGGCGGCCGATGACGAGGTCGGTGGCCTGCCACACCTCGCCCATACCGCCGATGGCGATCCGCGACTGGAGTTCATATCGTCCGCCGAACGTGAGCCCTGCCGTGGGTCTCATTTGCCAAGCACCGCCTCAAGTACCTTCTTCGCGATCGGAGCGGCGACGGAGTTTCCGTTGCCGCTCTGACCTAGTCCGCCACCATTGTCGACCACGACCGCAACGGCGAACTGAGGATCGTTCGCGGGAGCGAATCCGGTGAACCACAGCGTGTACGGGTCTTTGTCGCCGTTCTGCGCGGTCCCGGTCTTTCCGCCGACCTTGACCCCGTCTATTCTTGCATTGCTCGCGACGCCCTCTGAGACGTCCTTGACCATGGTCTGAGCGATCTTGTCCGCCGTGTCTTCACTGGTCGATCGACCGAATTCCGTGGGCTTGAAGGACTCCCTCGCCTGCAGGTCCGGCGTCAGCACGGACTCCACGAGGTTCGGCCTCATGACCACGCCGCCCGTGCTGATGGCCGCCGAGTTCATCGCCATCTGCAGCGCCGTCGCCTTGTCGTCCTTCTGCCCGAACCCGCTCATCGCGGTGTCGGCCAGGCTGCTGTACCCGGGATACTGGCTGGCCGAGGTGCGCATGGGCACCAGGAAGCTCTGGTTGAACCCGTACTTCTCGGCCTGCGCCTTGATCGCGCTCGAGCCGAGCTTCATCGCCAGCTCGGCGTACGGGATGTTGCACGACAGGATGAGCGCGGTCTCGAGCGAGACCGTGTCGCCGGGGCCGCACGAGGTGAACGAGTCGTTGAAGATCTTGGTGTTCGTGCCGGGCAGCGTGAGGCTCGACGGGTTGGGCATCTGCGAGTCGAGCGTGTAGTCGCCGCTCTCCAGCGCCGCGGAGAGCACGACCGGCTTGAACGTCGAGCCGGGAGGGTTGAGCTCGTTGATGGACTTGTTGATGAGGGGGTCGCCCGGCGCGTCGAGCAACTGCTGGTAGGTGGCATCCACCTGCTTCACGTCGTGCACGGCGAGCGTGTTCGGATCGAAGTCGGGCTTGGAGACCATCGCGAGGACGCGTCCCGTCTTGGGCTGGAGCAGCACGACGGCGCCCTTCTGGCTGCCCAGCGCGTCGTATGCCGCCCTCTGCGCCACCGGATCGATCGTGAGCTCGACGGAGTTGCCCTGCGGATGCTTGCCCGTCACCAGGTTCTGCAGCTGGTCGAAGAAGTCGTCGTTCGACGTTCCGCTCAGTTCGCTGTTCATGGCGCCCTCGATGCCGGTGGGCGCGCCGCTGATCGGGAAGAACCCGGTGACCGACGAGTAGAGCGGCCCCTGCGGGTACTGACGCTGGTAGTTGTAGGCGTCGTTGCTCGGCACGGACTGCGCGACGGGCTGGCCGGCGACGAGGATGGATCCGCGCTGCACCTGGTAACTGTCGTAGAGGGTTCGCGAGTTGCGGGCATCCGCGTTCAGGGTGTCGGCGACGCCGACCTGGATCACCGATGTGGATACGAACAACGCCAGGAACATGCACAGCACCACGATGCTGACGCGCTTGATCTCCTTGTTCACGGGCTACACCACCAGCCTGGGTTGGTTGCGCACGGTGTCGGAGAGGCGCAGCAGGAGCGCCGCGATGATCCAGTTGGCCACGAGCGAGGAGCCGCCGGCGGCGAGGAACGGCGTCGTGAGACCGGTGAGCGGGATGACCCGCGTGATGCCGCCGATCACGATGAACACCTGAAGCGCGACGGTGAACGCGAGGCCGACGCTGAGGAGCTTGCCGAAGTCGTCCTGGCTGGCGAAGCCGACGCGGAATCCGCGCGAGACGAACAGCAGATAGAGGCAGAGGATAGCGAAGAGGCCGATCAGGCCCAGCTCCTCGCCGAGGCTGGCGATGATGTAGTCGCTCTCCGCCAGCGGCGTGACCGTCGGATGCCCTTGTCCAAGGCCGGTGCCCAGGAGCCCGCCGTGCGACAGCCCGAACAGGCCCTGCACGAGCTGGTAGCTGCCGCCCGACGCATTGTACACGTGGTCGTTGAACGGATTGAGCCAGTTCTGGAATCGTCCCTGCACGTAGTCGAGCACCCGGCTGGCGATGAGCGCCCCTCCGATGAAGAGCACGAGTCCGATGACCACCCAGCCGACTCTGGCGGTCGCCACGTAGATCATGACGAGGAAGAGCCCGAAGTAGAGCAGACCGGTGCCGAGGTCATGCTGGAACACGATGACGGCCATCGAGATCGCCCAGAGCACGAGGATCGGGCCGAGGTCGCGCAGTCGCGGGAACCGGATGCCCAACACCTTCTTGCCGACCATCGACAGCGAGTCCCTCGCCTGCACCAGGTATCCGGCGAAGAAGATCGCGAGCGCTATCTTGGCGAGCTCGCCCGGCTGGAAGCTGAAGGAGCCGATGCCGATCCACACCCGCGCGCCGTTCACCTGGCGTCCGATGAGCGGAAGCATCGGCAGGAGCAGCAGCACGAGTGCTCCGAACCCGAACACGTACGTGTAGCGCTGCAGAACCCGGTGGTTGCGGATGAGCACGATCACGGCGATGGCGCACACCACGGCGATCGCGGTCCACACGATCTGCCGGACGGCGGCCGATTCCCAGCCCGAATCGTGCCTGGCGATGTCGATGCGGTAGATCTCCGCGATGCCGATGCCGTTGAGCGCCGTGGCGATAGGAAGGATGAAGGGGTCGGCATCCGGTGCCAGATAGCGCATGACCACGTGCATGGCCACGACGAGCGCCGAGAGGCCGGCGCCGAGGTACACGAGCGTGAAGTCGAGGTGTCCGAGGGCGCCGAGCTCCACGAGCACGACCGCGATGGCGTTGATCGCGCACGCGAAGATCAGCAGGCCGAGCTCGAGGTTGCGCAGCTTCTTGGGCAGGCGGATGCGCCGCACGGGCGCGGTGGTGGCGCCCGAGCGTGCGGAGGGTGCCGTCGCGCTAGCCGGAGCTGTCATCGGAGAGCTGCCTCACGATCCGGGTCGCGTCGGAGAGCGACGACGCGTTGATGGTGTCTTCGACCTGCTGCCGCTCGTACGCGCTCAGGCTGTCGACGGAGATGTTCGTCTGCGTGTGCACGTGCGAGAGCGAGATGGGTCCCAGGCTCTGCTGCACGCCCTGGAAGACGGCGACCTTGCCGTGCGATTCCCCGACGTAGTAGCGCGACTGCGTCCATTCGTAGCCGAGGATCGCGGCCAGCACGAGCGCGACCACGAGCAGGATGGCGCTGAGCAGCCAGGTGAGCCTGCGCCGCCTGGCTCGTCGCTGGTCCTCTTCGATGAGCTCGTCGAGGTAGTCGTCGGTCTGCGGTTCGAAGTGGGTCGGTCCGGTGGCCGGTCGAGCCGGATGCAGCCGCAGCGCGGGCAAGCGCAGCGCGCGGGTGTGCGTGCTTACCTCCTGCTCGAAGAGCACGGGAGCCGACGCCGAGCCGACGGTGATGGGTTCCCGCACGCCGTCCATGTCGCGGTCGATGTCCACGACGACGACGGTGACGTTGTCGGGCGCACCCGCATCCAGACTCGCCCGCACGAGTCGGTCGGCTGCAGCCTTGGGAGAGTCGACGTTCGCGAGGATGCCCTCGATCAGCTCGGGCTTGACCACGCCGCTGAGCCCGTCGGAGCAGATCAGCCAGCGGTCGCCGGGGAGCGTGTCAAGCGTCCAGGTGTCGATCTCCGGCGACGAGTCCACATCGCCGAGCACGCGCATCAGCACCGACCGTCTCGGATGCGTCAGCGCCTCCTCCTCCGTGATGCGTCCCGTGTCGACGAGTCGCTGCACGAACGTGTGGTCGATGGTGATCTGCTTCAGCCGGCCGTCGCGCAGCAGGTAGATGCGCGAGTCGCCGATGTGCGCGAGCGCCACCTTGCCGTCGACGCGGAGCAGGGCGCTGACGGTGGTGCCCATGCCGGTGAGTTCCGGATGCTCGAACACCGTCTCGGCGAGCAGGCCGTTCGCCGCCAGCAGCGCCGACTGCAGAGCGACCTGGGCATCCTCTGCCGTCGGGTAGTCGTGGTCGATCTCTTTGATGCGGTTGGTGGCGATCGCCGACGCGACGTCGCCTCCGGCGTGGCCGCCCATTCCGTCTGCCACGAGAAAAAGAGAGGCTCCGGCGTATCCGGAGTCCTGGTTGTTCGAACGCACCTTGCCGACATGCGACGCCGCAGCGGCCCTGATCGAGGTCACCATGGACTACCGTCGCAGCTCGAACGTCGTCGTGCCGATCTTGATGGGTGCGTCGAGGGGAACCTGGGTGGGCACGGTCACGCGCTGACCGTCGAGGAACGTGCCGTTCGTGGAGTCGAGGTCTTGCACCATCCACTCGTTGTTCCACAGCATGAGCCGGGCGTGGTGCGTCGACGTGTAGTCGTCGCGGATGACGAGGCCGGACTCGCCGGAGCGGCCGATGGTGATGGGCTCGTTGCCGAGCGGGATCTCCGTGCCGCGGCGCGGGCCCGACGTGATGACGAGCTTGTTCGCGGTGAGCACCGTGGCCATCGGGCGGTTGGGAAAGCCGCCCCGGTTCGGGAACGCACCGGTGTGCTGATCGAACCCTGAGGTGCGCGCGCCTCCGGGCTGCTGCTCGACGGGATCCGTCGTGGGCCGGGCCAGGCCGGCGAGAGGGTGGTCCGGCGTCGGCACGGCGCCCCCGAAAGCCGCACCGCCCGCGGCGACTCCCGTGCCGGGGGTGCGAGGCGACGGCGACCCGGACGGGGCCGACGGCACGTGTGCGAACGGGCCGGACTGGGCATCCGATTGCAGCTTGCGCACACGCTGACCGAACAGGTCGCTGCGCAGCGCGTACACGATGGCGAACACGAACAGCCACAGCAGCAGGAGGAACCCGACGCGCAGCACCAAGAGGGTGAGGGTGCTGACGGTCATCGCTGCCAGAACCCGTCGATGTCGTGTCTGCGGCTGACGTCGTCGGGCTCCGTGGTTCGCTGCCTGGCGGCGGATGCCTGCGGCAGCACCCGGAACACGATGCGCGTGCGCCCGATGGTGATGACCGAGTCGGGGTCGAGCACGGCCTTCTTCACCGGCTGGCCGTCGAGCTGGGATCCGTTGGTCGAACCGAGGTCGCGCACCTGGGCGTGCGCGCCGTCCCACGCGATCTCGATGTGCTTGCGGGACGTGCCGGTGTCATCCACCGTGATGTCGGCCTCGCGACCACGGCCGACGACGGTGCGCCCCTTCGCGAGCGGATACCGCTTGCCTGCGATGTCGAGCACGGGCACCCAGGCGACGTCGCCCTTCATGTTCTGTGACTCGACGTGGAGGATGCCGGTCGACAGCGACTCGTCGGGCCGCATGCTGATCTGGATGCCGCCGGCGAACTGGTAGTGCTGCGTGCGCGCGTGCTGCTGCACGAAGTCGGTGAGCTCGTCGGTGAGCGCGGGGCCCATGGCCCGCATGCGCTTGTAGTCGCTGGGGGAGAGCAGCAGCGTGAAGTCGTTCGGCGCAAGGATGCGGTCCCGCGTCACGACGGCGGCCTTCGTGTCGAGCTCCCTGCGCAGAGCGCTCGTCAGCTCGACCGGTTGCAGGCCGGACCGGAAGGTCTTCGCGAACGCACCGTTGACGGCGCGTTCGAGGCCCTTCTCGAAATTGTCCAGAATGCCCACAGGTCTCCCGATCTGCCCGACGACTATGTGCATGTTAGCCGCACACCGTGTGAAGGGCCCCGGTCGCAGCCTGCGTGTGGTGGGTCGCGGCGGGGCCGCGCTTGGCGCCCGGATGACGTCGGCGCCAAATGGCATCGTCCGCCGCTGCATGCTAGCCTCTCTGGGTCGGCACGCGAGTGTCGACGTATCGGCGCGAGTGGCGGAATAGGCAGACGCGCACGGTTCAGGTCCGTGTGCCCGAAAGGGCGTGGGGGTTCAACTCCCCCCTCGCGCACCAAACGGAAAGGCCCCGGGAAACCGGGGCCTTTCCGTTTGGTACGTGCGGAGGACGAGAAGCCGCGCAGGGGTGGGCCCCCAGCGCCAGAGGCTCCGCGCGCCGCGCAGCGGCGTGTGGAGGGGCGCTAGGGACAACGACCCCCTCGAGCGCGCAGAGGGAACCTGGAGCCCGGGCTCTTTGTCATTCGTACGTGCGGGGACGCGAAGCCCCACAGGGATGGGCGGGCCCCCAGCGCTGGAGGCTCCGCGCGCCGCGCGGCGGCGGGGGAGGGGCGCTAGCGACGACGAGCGTCCCGCGCGCCCGACAGGGTCTCTCCGCTACGCCCTGGCAGCGGGCGATGCCACGACGAACGCCCCAGGCACCAGAGGCTGCAAGGGTGCGACCGGCGCGGCGAACTCCGTGTTCACGGTGATCCAGCGCTGAAGGCGCGGTCCCACCCAGAACAGGTAGATGCCGAGCGTGATGATCGACAGCAGGAACCATTTGATCCAGTGGCCGAAGAGTCCGATGGCCGATCCGGTGAACACGAGCTGCTGGCCGTCGATGTACGTGTGCTTCGCGCGCCAGCGCTGCTTGAGCACGAGCGCGAACGGGTAGCAGATGCCGAGCGTGATCACGGTGATGAAGAAGCCGAGGATGATGGTTCCGACGTACGTGCCCGCCCCGCCGTCGAACGTGAACCGGGTGTCTTTGGCAATGGGGGAGGATCCTTCTTCGGTCGAAGTGGTGGTGGTGCTGGCTGCTCGCGCGTGATCCTTGAATGGGATGGCGCCTGCACGACCCTAGGCGAGGCCGTCGTCACGGACCGCTCCCCAATGAAGGGGCCGCTCCGCTGGGCGCACCGAATCGCATCGACCCACGTGGATGGGCGACGGCCCGCCGGATACTATGGCCGCGCGATGACGATTCCGGCGCTCGCCGGCTGCGGCGCATCCATCGCCTCGAGCGCGTCGATCGCGCCCTCGAGGTCGGTGACGGATCCGATGAGGGCCGCCGGGTCGAGGCGGCCGTCGGCGATCAGCTGGAGCATCGCGGGGTAGTCCGCCGCGCTCATGCCGTGCGAGCCGATCACCGAAAGTTCCCACGCGACCACGCGGTCCCACGGAAGCGGTGCCAGCGCGGCATCGCCGAGCATGAGGCCCACCTGCACGTGGATGCCGCGTCGACGCAGGCTGCGCACGGCAGCCCCGGCCGTCGCGGGTGAGCCCAGCGCGTCGATCGACACTTGCGCGCCGCCGCCGGTCGCCTCCCGTACGGCATCCTCTGGCGCGGAGTCCGGAGTCGACCGGATGACGTTGGTCGCGCCGAGTTCACGGGCTCGGGCGAGCGCTGCATCCGAGACGTCCACCGCGGTGACGTGCGCACCGAGCGCCGCCGCGATCATGACGGCGGAGAGGCCGACGCCGCCGCATCCGAACACGACGACCTTGTCACCCGAGGCGACCCTCCCGTGCACGGTGACGGCGCGGAAGGCTGTCGCGAAGCGGCAGCCGAGGGCGGCAGCGGCATCCGTGCGCACACCGTCGGGCAGAGCGACGAGATTGGTGTCCGCGGCCGTCACGACGACGTACTCCGCGAACGAGCCGTTGCGGGTGAAGCCGGGCTGCGACTGGTCAGGACACACCTGGGCATCGCCTCGCAGGCACCACTCGCAGTGGCCGCAGCCGTTCACGAACGGCGCGGTGACGCGGTCTCCGGGTGCGAAGCGCGTGACGTCCGCGCCGGCCTCCGCGATCACACCGGCGAACTCGTGGCCCGGGATGATGGGCAGCGGCACCGGATCGTGCCCGCGCCACGCGTGCCAGTCGGAGCGGCACACGCCCGTCGCCTCGACGCGCACGAGCGCGCCGTCGGACGGACATGCGGGGACAGCGACTCGACGGATGCCAGGCCGTTCGCCGATCTCGTCGTACACGACCGCCCGCATCGTCTCCGCCATCCGCCCATTCTCGTCGGGTGGCTCGCTCGTCGACGTCGTTCTGACCGCTACCGTCGAGCCATGCAGGACATCATCAGCACGGCCGCCCTGGTCGCGGCGACCGTCTCGACCGGGCTGCTGGCGGGAGTGTTCCAGCTCTACGCCTTCGCCGTGATGCCGGGGTTGCGCCGCGTGGACGATCGCACGTTCGTGACGGCATTCGCCGCGCTCGACCGCGCGATCGTGAATCCGTGGTTCCTCCTGGCGATCTTCTTCGGCGCGCCCGTGCTGTGCGCGGTCGCCACTGTGGGCTCGTGGAGCGATGCTCCGGCTGTCTGGGCGATCGTGGCGCTCGTCGGCACGGCGGCGTGCGTCGTCATCACGATGGCGGTGCACCTGCCGGTCAACAATGCGCTCAAGGCGGCGTCGACGGACGCAGCCTTGGATGCCGCATCCATACGCCGGAGGTTCGGGGAGGCGCGCTGGGCGGCATGGAACCTCGTGCGTGCCGTGCTCAGCACGGTCAGCGCGATCAGCCTCGGCGTCGGGCTGGCCCAGTAGGCGCAACCGTGCGCTCTAGGCTCGTCACACAGCCGCGACGACGGGGACGGAGGCAGCCGTGCGGGCGTTCGTGATCACGGGACCGGGACGAGCGGAGGTCGCCGACGTGCCGGAGCCGGTGGCGGCGCCGGGTGAGGTCGTCGTCGACGTGCTCCGCGCCGGCGTGTGCGGCACCGACGTCGAGTTCTACACGGGCCACATGGCGTACCTGCACGACGGGAACGCGAGCTACCCGGTGCGGATCGGCCACGAGTGGATGGGAGTGGTCACCGGCATCGGCGACGGAGTGGATGCGTCGTGGCTGGGCAGGCGGGTCACGGGCGACACCATGCTGGGGTGTGGCCGCTGCCGGCTCTGCATGAGCGGACGGCAGCACGTGTGCGCCGAGCGGGAGGAGGTGGGAATCCGCCGAGGGCGGCCGGGCGCTCTGGCCGAGCGGATGGCCGTGCCCGCGACTTCCCTGCACGCGCTTCCCGACACCGTGGACGATCAGCTCGGCGCCCTCGTGGAGCCGGCGGGCAACGCCCTGCGCGCGGCGCAGGCGGCTCTCATGCTCGACTCCGGCCGGGAGGCCGAGCGTGTGCTGGTGGTGGGACCCGGCACGATCGGCCTTCTCGCCGCGATGTTCGTGCGCGCGGCGGGACGCGACGTGCGGCTCGTCGGAGTGTCGGAGTCCTCCGTCGGGTTCGCCCGGTCGCTCGGCTTCAGCGCATCCATCGGCTGGGAGTCGTTCGAGCAGCAACCATTCGACGCTATCATCGACGCGGCGACGGACGCCTCGACAGCGGCTCGCGTCGTCGACCTCGTGCAGCCGGGCGGCCGCGTCGTGTTCATCGGCATCGCGTCGCAGCCGAGCACCCTCGACACGCGCGCGCTCCTGCTGAAGGATGTGACGGCCACGGGGATCCTGAGCGCCTCACCCGGTCTGGACGCCACCATCGCGGCGTTCGCGTCGGGCACGGTGGACGCGCGTCCGCTGGTCGCCGCGACGGTGGGCCTCGATCAGGTTGAGGCCGTGCTCGCGGGACGGCATCCCGTCGGCGCCTCCGCCGGACCGAAGGTGCACGTCGACCCCAGGACGTGAGCCGTCCCGCCGCTGGAGTGTGAGTGCCGCCCCACCGCTGGTTGAGCTTGTCGAAACCGGCTTTGCGGTTCCGGGGTTTCGACAGGCTCAACCCGCGGTTCCGGGGTTTCGACAGGCTCAACCCGCGGGAGTGTGAGTGTCGTCCGACCGTCGGTTGAGCTTGTCGAAACCCGCTTTGCGGGGACCGGGTTTTGACAGGCTCAACCCGCGGTTCCGGGGTTTCGACGGGCTCAACCCGCGGGGCGGGAGCGCGGGTCAGCGCTCGCGGAGGCGCTCCGTGAGGTAGGCATCCAGTCCCTCGATCGGGATGCGCTCCTGCCCCATGCTGTCGCGGTCGCGTACAGTCACCGCGTCGTCGTCGAGCGAGTCGAAGTCGACCGTCACGCAGTACGGCGTGCCGATCTCGTCCTGTCGGCGGTAGCGGCGGCCAATGGCCCCCGAGTCATCGAACTCGACGTTGCGGTGCTTGCGCAGGTCGGACGCGAGTTTGCGTGCCACGGGAGAGAGCCTCTCATTGCGCGACAACGGGAGTACGGCGACCTTCACGGGTGCCAGTCGCGGGTCGAGCTTGAGCACCGTGCGTACGTCGGTGCCGCCCTTCGCGTTCGGTGCTTCCTCCTGGTGGTAGGCATCCACGAGGAACGCCATGAGCGATCGCGTGAGGCCGAACGCCGGCTCGATGACGTAGGGGATGTAGCGCTCGTTGCGGCCCTGGTCGAAGAACGAGAGGTCTTTGCCCGAGTGCTCGGTGTGCGTGGTGAGGTCGAAGTCGGTGCGGTTCGCCACACCCATCAGCTCACCCCAGTCGCCGCCGGTGAAGCCGAAGCGGTACTCGATGTCGATCGTGCGCTTCGAATAGTGCGACAGCTTGTCCTTGGGATGCTCGTAGCGTCGCAGGTTCATCGGGTCGACACCGAGATCGATGTACCAGTCCCAGGCGGCGTCGATCCAGTACTCGAACCATTTCTCGTCGTCTCCCGGCTCCACGAAGAATTCGAGCTCCATCTGCTCGAACTCCCTGGTGCGGAAGATGAAGTTGCCCGGCGTGATCTCGTTGCGGAAGCTCTTGCCGATCTGCCCGATGCCGAACGGCGGCTTCATGCGGGATGCTTGCACGACGTTGGCGAAGTTGACGAAGATGCCCTGCGCGGTTTCGGGACGCAAGTACTGCAGTCCCGACTCGTCCTTGATGGGCCCGAGGTAGGTCTCGAGCATCATGTTGAAGTCGCGCGGAGGCGTCCACTGGCCCCGAGTGCCGCAGTTGGGGCAGACGATGTCGCCCATCCCGTTCTCCGGCGCCCTGCCCTTCTTCGCCTCGTACGCCTCGATCAGGTGGTCTTCCCGGAAGCGCTTGTGGCAGTGCAGGCACTCCACGAGCGGATCGTTGAAGACGCCCACGTGACCGGATGCCACCCACACCTGCTTGGGCAGGATGACGCTCGAGTCGAGACCGACCACGTCGTCGCGTCCGGTGACCATGGTCTGCCACCACTGGCGCTTGATGTTCTCCTTCAGCTCGACGCCCAGGGGCCCGTAGTCCCACGCCGACCTCGATCCGCCGTAGATCTCGCCCGACTGGAAGACGAACCCGCGGTGGCGGGCGAGGGCGATGACGGCATCGAGCGCGTTCTGATCGGGCATGGGTGCTTCCCCTTTCGAGGATCTGGGATGGGAGCACGTGAAGACTCATTTTAGAGGTGACGGAGAGGGCGCCCGGCCGCTGTGCCTCGGTGGCACGATCCACGCCCTGTCGAGGGGACGACAACCGACCGCATCCGCGACACACTGAGGTGTATCGGAAGGCCGGATACGCGGCGAAGGGCGGCACATGAGCGAACAGACGGGCTGCGCGTCTCCCGGTCGCCGAACGCGGCGCATCGTGATCGCCGGCGCCTCCGGCATGATCGGGTCCGCGCTCACGGAACGGCTGCGCGCGTCCGGCGACGAGGTCGTGCGACTGGTGCGCAGGCCCGCGGGAGTCGGCTCGGGGCGTACGCAGCAGGAGGTGCAGTGGGAGCCGGCAGCGGGCATCCTCGACCCCGCCGTCGTGAGCGGTGCGGATGCCGTCGTGAGCTTCTCCGGGGCCCCGACCAGCAGGCTGCCGTGGACGCCCGCATATAAGAAGGTCATCATCGAGTCCCGGTTGGATGCCACGCGCACGATCGTGGACGCCATCCGAGCGGCCGAGCGCGCGCCGTCCGTCTTCGTCAGCGCATCCGCAGTCGGCTACTACGGCGACCGCGTCAACGAAGACCTCACGGAGAGGTCGCCGCGAGGCAGCGGGTTCCTCTCCGCCGTGGTCAAGGCGTGGGAGGAGGAGGCGGCCGCGGCATCCGACCTGACGCGCGTCGCATTCGTGCGCACCGGCCTCGTCGTTGGGCCCACCGGAGCCATGCCTCCGCTGCGGGCGATCGCGCTCGCGGGCCTCGCCGGTCCCATCGGAGGTGGCCGGCAGTGGTGGCCGTGGATCAGCCTTCACGACGAGGCCGCGGCCATCGACCACATCATCGGCACCGAGCCGGCGGCAGGTGGCCTGAGCGGAGCGGTGAACCTCGCCGGCCCGGCACCGGCGACCGAAGCGGAGTTCATGCGGACTCTCGCCCGCCGCCTTCACCGCCCGTACGGGATGCCGGTCCCCGGCTTCGCGCTACGCCTGGCGCTTCAGGATGCCGCTCAGGAGCTCATCCTGAGCAGTCAGCGCATGCTGCCGACCGCGCTCCTGGGCGACGGCTTCCGGTTTCGCGACGAGACAGTGGATGCCGCGATCGCGGCGTACCTCGGGCAGGAGCCTGCGTGAGCCCGAGGGATGCCGAGCACGTGCATCTGGAGACGCCCGAGCAATGGCGCCGGTGGCTCGAGGAGCATCACGATTCATCACCTGGCGTCTGGCTCGTGTCGTGGCGGCCGGCGACAGGGCGGCCCGCGATGAGCTACGACGAGGCGATCACCGAAGCCGTCGCGTTCGGCTGGGTGGACGGCCAGTCGAAGTCGATCGACGACGAGCGCTCAGCACTGTGGTTCGTGCGGCGGCGCCCGGCCTCACCCTGGTCGCGCAGCAACAAGGAGCGCGTGGAGCGGCTGGAGCGCGAGGGACGCATGACGGATGCCGGCAGGCGATTCGTCGACGAGGCCAAGACCAACGGCATGTGGACGATCCTCGACGCCGCTGACGCTCTCGTCGTGCCCGACGACCTGGCCACCGCCCTGGAGGCCGCTGGCGTTCGCGCCGGTTGGGAGGCGCTCACGCCGGGGGTGCGGCGCGCGGCCCTGACGAAGCTTGCGCTCGCGAAGCGCGCAGAGACACGCGCACGCTACGTGTCCGACGTCGTCGCCGATCTCCGAAGCCCCCACACCGACTGAGCACCGGCGACCCGCCGGTCGGCGCGTGCCGGTGCGGGCGAGGCTCAGCCCAGCCCGACGGAAGGCGCAAGCGTCGACTTCAGCGCAGGCTCGTCGGGGCACGTCGTGAGGATGCGCGCCAGAGCGTCATGCTCGGCCGGCGCCACCCACAGGTGGTACGCCGCCTTCACCGACACCTGCTTCGCGGCGTAGGAGCACCAGAATCCGCGGTTGGGCGGGAGCCAGGTGGCGGCATCCCCGTCGCCCTTGCTCTCGTTGGTGGGGCCGTCGACGGCGAGCAGCTCGATCGGATCGTTCGCGAGCGCTTCGCGCTGCTCCTGGCTGAGCTGCTGCGCTCCGGTCTGCCAGGCGTTCGAGAGCGGAACGACGTGATCGATCTGCACCAGCAGCGAAGTGCGGACACCGCGGGTGAAGTCGATCGTCTTGCCCGTGTACGGGTCGTTCAGCACTCCGGTCTCGACAGTGCACGACCCCTGCTTGGTGACGGCCGTGAGGTCGCGCGCCAGCACGTCGTCACGGGTGTCGCAGTGGTTGCGGTCGACGTCCTTCCACGCGGTACCGAAGTCGCCCACCCTGTCGTATCCGGTGTGCGGGGCCTTGCCCTTGACCGGAAGCGCAGCGAGCAGCGCGAGCGCCGTGCCCGCTCCGGCGGTCGCAGAAGGCGAGGACGACGAGGCCGAGGACGAGGGCGTCGCCGTCGTGGTGCTGGTCGAATCCCCTCCGGCGAGGGCGGAGGCGTTCGTGGCGCACGCACTGAGCAGGATTCCGGTCACCGCCAGCACGGGAACGACGAGGGAGCGCAGCAGGCGTCCGTGCGCACGGGGATGCTGAATCGCTCGTCGTCGGCGCAGCGGGCTGGATTGCGATGGCATGGCGTCTTCCACTCGGGCGCCGGGACCGGCGCTCTCCGACAGTAGCGGCGAGAAGGGGCGTGAGAGCATCCCCAGCCCGGGTGGCGGGAGACGGTCCGAAGCACGGCGCCGGCGGGGCTTGACGCGCATCCGCCGGACGCCGGCGTTCTCGGGGGCCACGGCACCGACGACGAAACGTGACACACGCTACGCCATTGAGGATTCCTCGTAAAGCCGACAATGGGCCACCCAGGTGCCGGTCGCGGTGGAGACGAGGAGCGCTCGGGGAGGAGTCGGCGGTTCGCGGCGCGGGGAGTCGCGCACGTTTCCCGAGTCGTTAGCCTTTGCGGCATGCCGACGCACATCCTCGCCATCGATCAGGGAACGACGAGCACCAGAGCGATCGTGTTCGACCATGCGGGCAGCGTGGTCGCCGTCGGACAGCTCGAGCACCGGCAGATCTTCCCACGGGCCGGCTGGGTGGAGCACGATCCCATGGAGATCTGGCGCAACACCCGCGAGGTGGTCGGTGTCGCACTCGGCAAGGCCAATCTCACCAGACACGATCTCGCCGCCGTCGGCATCACGAACCAGCGAGAGACGGCGGTCGTGTGGGACAGGCACACGGGCAAGCCGGTGTACAACGCGATCGTCTGGCAGGACACCCGCACGCAGACCATCGTGGACCGGCTCGCCGCAGAGGGCGGCACCGACCGGTTCGCCCGCGACGTCGGACTGCCGCTCGCCACGTACTTCGCCGGCACGAAGATCGCGTGGATCCTGGAGAACGTGGATGGCGCGCGCGAGCGCGCCGAGCGCGGCGATCTGCTCTTCGGCACGACCGACACCTGGGTGCTGTGGAACCTCACCGGCGGACGGCACGGCGGCGTGCACGCCACGGACGTCACCAATGCGTCGCGCACCCTCTTCATGGATCTGACGACGCTCGACTGGCGGGACGACATCCTCGACGTGTTCGGGGTGCCGCGCTCGATGCTCCCCGAGATCAGGTCGTCGAGCGAGGTGTACGGCGAGGCCGAGACACACAGCCTGCTGCGCGAGACGCCGATCGCCGGCATCCTCGGCGACCAGCAGGCCGCGACGTTCGGCCAGGCCGCCTTCGGCCCTGGCGAGTCGAAGAACACGTACGGCACGGGCAACTTCGTGATCGTGAACACGGGTGAGGAGATCGTGCACAGCCGCAACGGCCTCATCACCACGCTCGCGTACCGGCTCGGCGACGAGGCTCCGCGCTACGCGCTGGAGGGGTCCATCGCCGTCACGGGGTCTCTCGTGCAGTGGCTGCGCGACAACCTCGGCATCATCAGCGACGCCAAGCAGGTGGAGAAGCTGGCCGCTTCCGTCGACGACAACGGCGGCGCGTACATCGTGCCGGCGTTCTCCGGGCTGTTTGCGCCGTACTGGCGACCGGATGCCCGCGGCGCGATCGTGGGCCTCACCCGGTTCGTGAACAGGGCCCACCTGGCCAGGGCCGCGCTGGAGTCCACGGCCTACCAGACACGCGACGTGCTCGAGGCGGTCGAGCACGACACCGGCAGGCCCCTTGCCGAGCTCAGGGTCGACGGCGGCATGACGGCGAACGAGCTGCTCATGCAGTTCCAGGCGGATGTCCTGGGCATCCCGGTCGTGCGCCCGACGGTCGCCGAGACCACGGCTCTCGGCGCCGCGTACGCTGCCGGGCTCGCCGTCGGCTTCTGGCAGGACCTCGACGAGCTTCGGGCCAACTGGCAGGAGGGCGCGAGATGGGAGCCGACGAGCGACCGCGACGGCGTCGAGCGCAGGTATCGCACGTGGCAGAAGGCCGTGACGAAGACGTTCGACTGGGTCGAAGACGAGTGAACCGGCATCCGGAGCGCTCAGCGTGCTCTCTCGCGGCACGGGTCGCCGCCCACGTGCCGACTGCCGACCACTCGTCGGCCTCTGCGTCCGTGTTCACCCGGCGCTCACGCAGCGCGGGTATCATCGCGTCACCGACCGCAGCAACGGAGAAGTGATCGCCCTGATACGAATACTCAGCTACAACCTCCGGAAGAATCGCGCGACGGGCGAGTTGCTCGACCTGGCGGCATCCACGACGGCAGACGTGATGTGCTTGCAGGAAGTGGACACCGGCGCGCTCCCCAACGAGGTGGCAACGCTCACGCTCGCCGACTCCACGAAGCGCAACCGGCTCGGCCTCGCCGTGTACTACCGCAAGGATCGCTTCCGGCTCCACGACACCGACACGTTCGAGCTGAAGAAGTCCCTGCACGACCGCGTGCTCGCCCCCGCCCACGAGCGGCTGGTCGGCACCCTGCTCGAGGATGTGCAGACGGGCAACCAGGTCGTCGTCGCGTCGTTCCACGCCGCGCCGCTCACGGCGCTGAACTCGCTTCGGCGCACCCAGATCAAGGCGGCGCACGCGGAGCTCCTGCGGCTCGGCCACGGCGCCCCGACGCTCATGGTCGGCGACTACAACTACCCGTTCTTCACCCAGTCCCTGGGTGAGCGGGTGAAGGCATCCGGCTACGACATGGCCCTCAGCGACCGCAAGACGTACACCAGGTACAAGTTCTTCAAGGGCCACTTCGACTTCGTCACCTCGGCAGGGCTCGACGTGCGCACCGTGGAGACGCTGCCGCGCGGAGACAGCGACCACATGCCCATCGTCGTCTCGGCAGAGTACGCCGAGGCACCCGCCTAGGCACCCTCGACGGCGGAGCGCTCCGGGTCGTCGGCAGAACGCTCGGCGTGAGCGCTGTGGGCCTGGTCGGCGTGCCGTGTAGGGCATGCGGCGATGGCTACGATTCAAGGGTGACCGCGCTCGCCGAAATGTCCTCAGCCGAACTGCGCGACCTGCACTCGCAGCTCGCCGCCGACTACGACGCGCTCGTCGCCCGCGGGCTCTCGCTCGACCTCACGCGCGGCAAGCCGTCGCCCGAGCAGCTCGACCTGTCGAACGCGCTGCTCTCGCTGCCCGGGGACGGGGATTTCCGCGACGAGTCCGGCACAGACACCCGCAACTACGGCAACCCCCAGGGGCTGCCTGAGCTGCGCGCGATGTTCTCCGACGTTCTGCGCGTGCCCGTGCCCCAGCTCCTCGCGCTGGGAAGCTCGAGCCTCACGGTGATGCACGACGTGGTCGCACACGCCATGCTGCACGGCCTTCCCGAGAGCGAGCGGCCGTGGTCGCGCGAGGAGACGGTGACCTTCCTGTGCCCGGTCCCGGGATACGACCGCCACTTCGCCATCACCGAGCACCTGGGCATCCGCATGGTTCCCGTGGCGATGACGGATGCAGGGCCCGACATCGCCGAGGTGGAGCGGCTGCTCGCCGAGGACCCGACGATCCGCGGCATCTGGTGCGTGCCCGTGCACTCGAACCCGACGGGGGCCGTCTACACGGAAGAGGTCGCTCGCGCGCTCGTGTCGTTGCCGGCCGCGAAGGACTTCCGGATCTTCTGGGACAACGCCTACGCCGTGCACCACCTCACCGACGACGTGCCGGAGCCGATCGACATCCTGTCGCTGGCGGCCGAGGCGGGCAACCCGGACCGCGTGTTCGTGTTCGCCTCCACCTCGAAGGTCACGTTCGCCGGCGCCGGTGTCTCCTTCTTCGGCTCGTCACCGGCGAACATCTCGTGGTACCTCAGCCACGCCGCCGTGCAGTCGATCGGACCCGACAAGGTCAACCAGCTGCGTCACGTGCGCTTCCTGCGGGATGCGGAGGGCGTCGCGGCGCACATGCTCAGGCATCGCGAGCTCGTCGCACCGAAGTTCGAGGCCGTCGCCGAGACGTTCGAGCGCCGGCTCGCGCCCTACGAAGCCGGAACCTGGACGTCTCCGAAGGGCGGCTACTTCGTGAGCCTCGACGTGCATCCCGGATGCGCAGCGCGATCCGTCGCGCTGGCCGCGCAGGCCGGTATCGCCGTCACACCGGCCGGGTCGACGTACCCGTATAAGAAGGACCCGCGCGACAGGAACATCCGCATCGCTCCCACCATGCCTCCGCTGCCGGAGCTGGAGGAGGCGCTCGAAGGGCTGTGCACGGCGATCCTGCTAGCCGAGGTGGAGAAGCTGCTCAGCGCCTGAGCCGGGTGCGACGTCGGCGGCTCGACGCACGGTGTTCGTAGGCCGGGCCCGGCTCAGACGGCCGATCGCGCCGGGGTGGGCGCCGCGGAGGCGTCGGCGGACGGAGCCTCCGGTCCTGGCGTGTGTGCATCCGGTGCGGGGGCGGGCCGACCGGGCAGCGCGAGCGAGAGCACCACGGCGAGGGCCGTGAACCCGATCGACCACCAGAACCCCTGATCGTAGGCGGTGGCAACGCCCGACGTGCCTTGTGTCGCATGAGCAGTCAGGCCGGACTGCAGGATCACGGCAAGCACCGCCGTGCCGAACGAGCCGCCGAGCTGCTGCGCCGTGCGCGTGATGATGCTGGAGTGCGGGATGTCCGCCGACGCCAGACCCTGGAACGACGCGACCATGAGCGGCATCACGATGGCGCCCAGCCCGAATCCGCGCACGAACAGCAGGGCCATCAGCAGCCACTCGTTCGTCGTCGCCGTGCTGAACGCGAACGGGATCGTGGCTGCGCCGACGATGGCGAACCCGACGACGGCGACCCAGCGCGCACCAAGGCGATCGGTGAGGCGGCCGGCCAGCGAACGGCTCGCCAGTGTGCCGAGACCCTGCGGCACGAGGAAGAGACCGGCGGCCAGCACGTCGAATCCGCGCAACTGCTGCAGATAGAGAGGGAGCAGCAGCATGATGCCGTACGCGGCGAGACCGGAGAGGAACAGCAGCGCGGAGCCGGACCAGACCGAGCGGTGGCGCAGTAGCCGGAGGTCGACCAGCGCTCGGTCGCCCCGCCGAAGCGCGTAGACGACGAACGCGGCGAGCAGGATGCCGCCGATGGCGAGCGGCAGCCAGGCATCCGTCGCCCCGAATCCGTCGCCGCCCGCCGAATTGGAGAGGCCGAGCAGCAGCGCGACCAGCGCGGGAAGCAGCAGCACCATCCCGGCGACGTCGAGGCGCGGACGGGGCGTCGAGCGCGCATCCCGGGGAAGCATGCGCCAGGCCAGGAACAGCCCCACGACGCAGAACGGCACGTTGACCCAGAAGATCCAGCGCCAGTCGAGCCAGTTCAGGATGATGCCTCCGACGGCGGGACCGAGGATCGGCCCGAGCATCGCGGGCAGACCGACCGCGGCGGCGACGCGTCCGAGGTTCCTGCCTCCCGCCGCCTGCATCACGATGGTCTGCAGCAGCGGAAGCATGAGGCCGCCGCCGATGCCCTGCACGACCCGGAACGCGATGAGGCTCTCGGCGTTCCACGCCAGGCTGCAGAGCACGGACCCGAGCAGGAAGAGCGTGAGTGCGAACATCCATGCGCGCTTGCCGCCGACGAGCCGCTGCACCCATGCGCTCAGCGGCACGGTGGCCGCAAGGGCGAGAACGTAGCCGGTCGTGACCCACTGGATGGTCGAGACCGGTACGTGCAGCTGAGTCGACAGCGAGTGCAGCGCGACGCTCATGATCGTCGTGTCGAAGACGACGGCGAGCACTCCGACGACCAGTGCGGTCGTCGTGCGCTTGACGGATGCATTCACGGCGGGCGTGGCAGGGGCGTTGCTCATCAGGTCTCCTCGTTTAGATACACGACTGTATCTAAATCACGAGGGTACGCGCTGGGGATAAGATACACAAGTGGATCTTGAGACGGATGCCTCGAACACGCGCCGCCGAGGCGCCGAGCTCGAGGACGCCCTGCTCGACGCGGCGTGGAGCGAGCTGACCGAGAAGGGTCACGCAGGGCTGACGTTCGACGCCGTCGCCGAGAGGGCTCGCACCAGCAGGCCCGTTCTCTACCGTCGCTGGCCCGACAAGGAGACGCTCGTTCTCGCGGCCATCCGCCACCACTACGACACCGAACCCATCGACCCGCCCGACACGGGAACGCTCGCCGGCGACCTGCGCGAGTTGCTCCGCATCGCCAGCGAGAGGCGGGTGGAGATGGCGGTGATGCTCAGCGCTCAGCTCGCCGGTCTGTTCAGTGAGGCTGGCATGTCGCTCGCGGAGGTACGCGGGCGCCTCATCGGCCAGGGGACCGTGTGGAACAGCGTGATCCTCGCCCGCGCCGCCGCGCGCGGCGAGATCGACCTGGATGTCGTGCCCGAGCGCGTGCAGAACCTGCCGTTCGATCTGATGCGGCATGAACTCCTCATGACCAACGCGAAGGTGAGCGACGAGTTCATCGACAGCACGGTGGACGGCATCTTCATGCCGCTCGTGCAGCACTACATGGGCAGGTCGTCGGGGTAGGCGGACCTGCCGGCGCGTCCCAGCGCAGGCTTGCCGCGTGCGACCGAGACGGTGAACCTCCGGCAGACTTGCGTGGTGCCCCGATCCGCAACCCTGAACCGGCCGCTCGCGCTTCTCGCCGCCGTCGGTCTCTCGATGGAGAACCTCGACGGCACCATCATCCAGACCGCGGCACCGGCCATGGCGCACGACTTCGGCGTGCGAGCCGTCGACCTCAACGTGGCGATGACGGCATACCTGCTCACGGTCGCGGTCTGCGTGCCGGTGAGCGGATGGCTGGCCGACCGGTTCGGGGAGCGTCGCGTGTTCGCCACGGCGCTCGCCATCTTCACGGTCGCGTCCGCGCTGTGCGCCCTCGCCCCGAACCTTCCGCTGCTCACGGCCGCCAGGGTGCTGCAGGGCGTCGGCGGCGCCATGATGGTGCCGGTCGGCCGGCTGGCCGTGCTGCGCGGACTGGACCGCCGCGACCTCCTGGATGCCATGGCCTACCTCACCTGGCCCGCACTTGTCGCCCCCGTGGTGGCGCCGGCGCTGGGCGGCATCCTCACCGACACCGTGGGGTGGCCGTGGATCTTCCTCATCAACATCCCGTTCGGGATCGTCGCCTTCGTTGCGGCGCTGAGGATCGTGCCGAACGTTCCCTCGCCGCAGTCACGGCCGCTCGACTGGGGCGGCTTCGGGCTCGCCGGAGTGTCGCTCGCGGCTCTGGTGCTCGGCATGGAGGAGGTGGGCTCCGACTCCACGAACTGGTTCTGGGCCACCACTTACCTCGTCGTGGCCGCCGCGGCGGGCGGGGCCGCGCTCGCCTGGATGCGCAAGGCGCGGCATCCGCTGCTCGACTTCTCGGCGCTGCGCATCGATACATTCCGTGTCGGGAATGTAGGAGGAGGCGTGTACCGGCTGATCATCAGCGCGGCGCCGTTCCTCTTCACGCTGCTGTTCCAAGTGGGTTTCGGATGGAGCGCGGCCCAGGCCGGTCTACTCGTGGGAGCGGTGTTCGTCGGCAACATCGCGATCAAGCCGCTGACGACACCGCTCATCCGGCGGTTCGGGTTCAAGCACGTGATCGTCGGCAGCAACCTGATCGGCGCCGCGTTCTACGTGCTGTGCGTTTTCATCGACCCGACCACGCCGCTGTGGCTCATCGCGGTTCTGCTGTTCTTCACCGGCGTCTTCCGCTCCATCGGCTTCAGCGGGTACAACAGCCTGCAGTTCTCCGACGTGCCGGGTGAACTGATGACCGCGGCCAACACGCTCGCGTCGACCATGCAGCAGGTGGCGGTGGGCATCGGCATCGCCGTCGCCGCCCTCATTGTGCGACTGACCACGGCCGCCGCCACCGTGATCTCGCCGCAGGATGCCTGGCTCGGCTATCGCTGGGCGCTCGCCGTGGTGGCGCTGCTGCTCGTGTTCCCCATGGTCGAGGCCGCCCTATTGCCGCGCCACTCGGGCGAGCACGCCGCGCGCCGCTGACGCCGCCGCGGGTCGGCCTGCCGAGGGTGGTCTTGGGCGAGAGACACCTGGCGGTGTGAGACATCCCTCGTGGTGTGAGACATCCCTCCGCGCGGTATGTCTCAGACGGATGAGTACGTTTCAGGATGCTTAGGGGCGAGCGGGCCGGACGGGGCGAGCGGGACGCGCGGGACGAGAGGCACGGAGACGAAGGGACGGCGCGGTCAGGGCAGAATGGACGCGTGCCCCAACGGATCCTGACGGTGTCGGATGTCGCGTTCGTGCGTCAGGGGCGTGCCATCCTGTCCGACATATCGCTGTCCGTCGATCGCGGCCAGCACTGGGCGCTGATCGGGGCGAACGGCGCAGGCAAGTCCACGCTGCTGAGCCTGATCGGCGCGGTGCAGCATCCGACGTCGGGCAGTGTCGACGTTCTCGGGCGCCGGCTCGGTCGCGTCGACCTGCGGGAGCTCCGGTCGCTCATCGGGCACGTGAACCCCAGACACGAGGTGCGATCGCCGCTGACCGTGCGCGAGGTGGTGGCCACCGGCATCACCGGAACCCAGGAGCTCATGCTGCGGTGGGAGCCGACGGCGGCGGAGCGCATCCGCATCGACGAGCTGATCGAGCTCATGGGGATGACGGCGAGACGGGATGCGCGCTGGCCGAATCTGTCCCAGGGCGAGCGGGGCCGCGCGCTCATCGCCCGCGCGCTGATGCCCGACCCGCACCTGCTCCTGCTCGACGAGCCGACGACGGGCCTCGACATCGCAGCCAGGGAGCACCTGCTCGACCGCGTCGACGAGCTGCGTGCCAGGCATCCGGATCTCGCGAGCGTGCTGGTGACCCACCACCTCGAGGAACTGCCGGCGTCCACGACCCACGCCATGCTGCTCCGCGACGGACGCGTGCTGGCACAGGGCGAGGCGGATGCCGTGCTCACCGGATCCCTCGTGAGCGAGGCCCTCGACTACCCGCTGACGATCACGCGCACCGACGGCCGCTGGAGCGTGCGCAGCTCCCGGCTCTGACCGTTACAGAGACGCGAGCGCGAGGCCGCTACAGAGACGCGAGCGCGAGGCCGGCCGCCGCGGCAACGAGGGTGAGCACGAGCATCCCGAGGCTGTTCACGACGGATGCCACGCCTTTGCGCTCGATCACGAGGCGCGCCGTCTCGAAGCTCGCCGTCGAGAACGTGGTGTAGCCGCCCAGGAATCCCGTGCCCAGCACGATGCGCCAGTCATCCGGCGCGGCGTGGAACACGGTGATCCCGGTCAGCACGCCGAGCAGCAGAGAGCCGCTGACGTTGATGACGAGCGTGCCGGCGGGCACGACCCAGCGGAGCCTCGTGCGCAGTACCCCGTCGAGCACGAAGCGCGCCACCGCGCCGAGACCGCCGCTCAGCGCGACGAGCACGGCCACGAGCGCCGGGCTCATTGTCCTGTCTCCTGCGCATCGGAACCGGATGCTCGTGGCCGCGAGATCCGCGATCCGAGCGCGATCCCGGCCAGAGACGCCCCCAGGCCGACGATCAGCGTCACGAGGCAGTACGCGGCCGAGTACCACGCGTTGTGCACGCTGCCGAGCCCGATCGTCTCGACCGCGAGCGAGCTGTAGGTCGTGAACCCACCCATGAATCCAGTGCCGACGAGCAGCCGTATCGTGCGGCCGCGGCGCGACTCCGCGCCGCGGCGCGCGATGGCGCTCAGCAGCAGGCCGAGCAGGAACGCGCCGAGCACGTTCACCAGCAGCGTGGCGAGCGGGATGCCCCGGTAGAGCAGTCCCATCGCTCCGGCAAGAGGAAGCGGCGGGATGGCCAGCGACAGCAGATACCTGGCGAGTGTTCCCAGAGCACCGCCGACGAAGACGACGAGCATGGCCAGCGGATCGAGGTGCAGCGGCCGGTCCGGCCTCGGCCCCCTGCTGTCGCCGGGCTCGGTGGTCACCTCGGCGATGTCACGAAGCGTCGGACGCGGGCGCCCGCTTGGCCGGGTCGTGGCCCTCGATGGTGTGTGCGACGGGAATCACGATGACCGGACGCGCCTGGTTGTGCGCGAGGCTCACGCCGATCGATCCGGCGAGGAACTCCTCGAGACTCGCACGGAAACCGGGCTTGCGGGTGCCGACCGCGATGGCGCGAGCGTCCCGTTCGTCCGCCAGTCTGGCGAGCTCGATCGCAGGGTCTCCGGCTCGCGCGACGAACTCGGGTCGCACATCCGGCACCAGGCTCAGAATGTGCGAGGCCAGGTCGGGGTCGAACGTCTCCTCCTGCGTGTCGGCGACATCCGGATCCAGCGGCATCGACAGCACGGATCCGTCGGGAAGCGTGCTGATCGAGTAGCGCAGCGGCTCGACCGTGGCGAACACGATGGGGCAGCCGAGCTCGACGCCGAGGGCGGCCGCTTCGGTCACGACGGCGTCGGGCACATCCGCGACGACTCCGATGATGAGCGGTCGGGAGGATGCCCCGCCGGCGGCGTGCGAACCTGCTGCGTCGGTCATGGTGGCACTATACCGACGCGACGCCGGCCCGCGCGGCCGCCGCGGTGCGTCGTGCCGCCTTCTCGATCTCGGCGATCAGTTCCCGATCGCCGCTCAGCGTGCATCCGATGTCGGCGGGCACCCAGGCCAGCGTGGAGAGCAGGTGCGCGACGGATTCGCCGGCCAGCGGCCAGACGCAGCGGCCCTCCTCGGCGGCCAAGAGCCCGGATCCCCAGCCCCCGAGTCGAGCGCGCATCTCCTCGAGGCCGGCCTCCAGCACGACGTCGAGCCGCAGGGGTGCCCGCAAGGAGCGGATGCTCGTGCGAACGTACTCAGCGGCGTCGCCGCCGGGAACCGGTCGCGCCTCGAAACGCACGTGGGTGCCGAAAACGTCGGCGATGCGGTCCAGCCGGAACGTGCGCCAGTCTTCGCGATCCCTGTCCCATGCCACGAGGAACCAGTGCCGGCCGAGCGACACGACGGCGTGCGGCTCGACGCTGCGGGCGCTGGTCGCGCCGTCTCCCGACCGGTACGTGAAGCGGATGCGCTCGGCGTCGCGACACGCCAGCGCCAGCTGACCGATGAGGTCGGCGGCGACCGGAACGCCTCCCGACGGCGACGTGTGGACCGCGGCGGCCAAGGCATCCGTTCTGGCGCGCAACGCCGGCGGCAGGAGCTGCTCGAACTTGGCCAGGGCGCTGAGCGTGGTGTGCTCGCCGTCGACGAGGCCCTGCGCGACGGCCGAGCGGAGCCCCACAGCCACCGTGACGGCTTCGTCTTCGCTGAGCAGCAGCGGCGGCAGTTGAGAGCCGGCCTCGAGACGGTACCCGCCCGCCACGCCACGGGTCGCGTCCACTCGGTAGCCGAGACCGCGCAGCCGTTCCACATCGCGCCGAAGCGTGCGCTGCGTGACGCCGAGCCGGTCGGCGAGCTCTCCGCCCGGCCACTGCCGGTGCGTCTGCAGCAGGGACAGCAGTTCGAGCACGCGGGATGCGGTGGTCGCCATTCCCCGATTCTCGTCGGATTCAGGACAGAAAGCGTCCTTAATGCCGCCTAGCGTGGGATCCGTCAGCAACACCGACTCGAACACCGTGAGAAAGGAAAGCGCCATGGACTGGAAGATCGAGCTCATCTTCGTACCCGTCTCCGACGTCGATCGTGCCAAGCACTTCTACGGAGACCAGCTGGGCTGGCCCGTCGACCACGACCACACCGTCAGTGACGAGGTGCGGTTCGTGCAGATCACCCCGCAGGGTTCCGCATGCTCCATCGCGTTCGGCAAGGGTCTCATCGACATGCCGGTCGGCAGCCAGCGCAGCGTGCAGATCGTGATCGACGACGCGGATGCCGCGCGGGCGCACCTGATCGAGAACGGCATCGACGCGAGCGAGGTGGACGACCAGCCGTGGGGACGCTTCGTGACGTTCCGCGATCCCGACGGAAACCGGTGGACTCTGCAGCAGATCGCCCACCCGGACAGCAACGTCGGCTGACCTCACCGCCGGTTGAGCCTGTCGAAACGGACCGGGCCCCTCACCGTCGGTTGAGCCTGTCGAAACCGTCCTAGACGGTTACCGGGGCGGTAATTCGCCGGAACTCTGGACCGCTGCGACTCAGCGACGTACCTCGATCAGCAGCACCCAGGCATCCACGAGCGACGCGACGACCACCATCACCACGCCGACCACGAGCCACCACGGCGCCGACTCCACGCCGAACAGCAGCAGCACGCCTCCGACGAGGAACGGCACATGCTGCGCCGCGGCCAGCGCGAGGATGGCGATGCGCGGTCCGGTCGTCAGACCGGCCTCGTGAGCCGTCCACTGCGCGCGGATCGCGGAGACCTGGATGGCCGAGGCGATGATGCCGAGCACGAGCGTCGCGATGCCGAGACCGAGCAGCGTCTGCGCCGACGGCAGCATGAGGAGTGAGACGCCGATGGCGAGCACCAGAGACGCCACGGTCGCCCGTGCACCGTGCACGGCGGACTTCGACGCGATGATCTGCTTCACGTTGACCGAGATCGCCACAATCAGCAGGCCGGCCAGTGCGGCGGTGGCTCCCGCGGCTGCCACGCCGAAGTCCGTCCATCCTTCAGGCAGCGGAGTCATGCGCCCAGGCTAGCGTCGCACCGGCTGTGGACGGCGAGCCCTTCGGAACCCCGGCACGCGGCCGAACGCATCCACCCGGATGCCGGGAGCCCGGAGCGGGCGCAGCCGAGGCATCCAGTGCAGAACCGTGCGTCTGCCGCAAGCCCCTGACCTCGGGAAAGCCCGGTGATAGCTTGCGAGTGTGTCCCGAATCGTGGCGGCAGCCCCTGCCGTTCCCGCTCACCGCTACTCGCAGGCGGAGATCACGACGGCGCTCGAACCGCTGCTCACGCACGATCCCTCCCGCGCTGCCTTGCTGCGGCGCATCCACGCCTCTGCGGGCGTGGAGACACGCCATCTCGTGATGGAGCTCGACCGGTATGCGAGCCTGCAGTCGTTCCACGAGTCGAACGGCTTGTTCATCACGGCGGGCACCGACCTCGCCGAGCGGGCCACCCGCGATGCGCTGGGTGCAGCGGGCATCCGCGCCGACGAGGTGGACTTCGTGCTCTTCACGTCGGTCACCGGGGTGGCCGCCCCCTCGATCGACGCGCAGCTCGCGGCACGGGTCGGCATGCGCTCCGACGTCAAGCGGCTGCCGTCGTTCGGGCTCGGATGCGTCGCGGGCGCTGCTGGCCTCGCCAGGGTGCACGACTATCTGGTGGGTCATCCGCGCGACGTCGCCGTGCTCGTCTCGGTGGAGCTCTGCTCGCTCACCGTGCAGCGCGGCGACGACTCGATGGCCAACATCGTGGCGAGCGGCCTGTTCGGCGACGGCGCAGCCGCCGTCGTGGTGGTCGGCGACGACTTCGCTCGCGAACGCGGCCTGACGGGCCCGGAGGTCGTGGACACGCGCAGCAGCCTGTATCCGCAGACCGAGGACGTCATCGGCTGGGACATCGGCGGCACGGGCTTCCGCATCGTGCTCAGCGCCGGAGTGCCGGATGTGATCGGTCGGCATTTCGCCGGCGACGTGCACTCGCTGCTCGATGCGAACGGGCTCGCGGTGGCCGATGTGTCAACGTGGCTGGCGCATCCGGGCGGACCGAAGGTGCTGGAGGCGTTCGCTCAGGCGCTCGGGCTGGCGGATGCCGCGTTCGAGCCGAGCTGGCGCGCGCTCGCCGCAGCAGGCAACCAGTCATCGGCGGCCGTGCTGGGCATCCTCTCCGAGGCCCTGCGCACACCGGTGCCGGGCGAGACGGGCCTGCTCTTCGCACTGGGCCCCGGCGTCACCGCCGAACTCGTGCTTCTGCACTGGGCCGACCAGGACGGCGCTGCGGTCGGCGACGGCATCCGAACCGCCGCATGATCGCCGCCGTCGTGCTGCTCGTCGCGATCGGGATCGAGCGCGGTGCGGAACTCATGGTCTCCGCGCGGAACGCCCGCTGGTCGCTGAGCCGCGACGGTCGGGAGTACGCGCGCGGGCAGGTGCTTCCGATGATCGTGCTGCACGTCGGGCTGATCGGCGGATGCATCGTCGAGTGGTGGCTCGCCGGCAGCTTCGTGCCGTGGCTCGGCTGGCCCATGCTCGCGCTCGTCATCCTCGCGAACGCGCTGCGCTGGTGGTGCATCGGTGTGCTGGGACGACAGTGGTGCATCCGCGTCATCGTCGTGCCCGGACTCTCCGCTGTGCGCCGCGGTCCGTACGGCCGGTTCCCGCACCCGAACTACCTGGCGGTGGCCGTCGAAGGTGCTGCGCTGCCGCTCGTGTTCACCGGGTGGATCACCGCGCTCTCCTTCACCGTTCTCAACGCCGTGCTGCTGCTGGGCTTCCGCATCCCGGCCGAGAATCGAGCGCTGGGGGAGCTCTCACCGGATGTCGCGGGCGGCCGCTCCGATAGCGACCGGGCATCCGACCGGCGGGACGTCGACGCGAAGGGCTCGTGAGTGGCGCCCGACGTTCCGCTCGCGATCGTCGGCGGAGGTCCCGTCGGGCTGGTGTGCGCGCTGTTCGCCTCCGAGGCCGGTCTCGATCCCGTCGTGATCGAGCCGAGAACCGCCCCGATCGACAAGGCCTGCGGCGAGGGACTCATGCCGGGAGCGTGGCGACTGGTGCGGGAGCTCGGGCTCGAGCCTGCTGGAGCCGACCTGCGCGGCGTGGTGTACGTGCAGGGGGATGCGCGCGCCGAGCACCGCTTCCGGCGAGCGACCGGGCGCGGCGTCGCCAGAGTCGAGCTGCACGCGGCGGTCGCGGCTCGCGTGGCCGAGCGAGGCATCCAGGTCATCCCCGGTCGAGTGGATGCGGTCGAACGGCACGACGACCACGTCACGCTCTCGGGTCCCGGCCTCGACCCGCTGACCGCGGGCCACGTGATCGGGGCGGACGGCCTGCACTCCCGCGTGCGTGAGCTCGTGGGCCTGGGCGCACGGGGGCAGCAGGCATCCGCGCGGCGGTTCGGGCTGCGTCGGCACTACACGCTGGCGCCGTGGACCGACAACATCGAGGTGCGTTGGACGCCGAACGCCGAGTTCTACGTCACCCCGCTGGGTCCCGAGCTGATCGGGGTCGCGCTGCTCGGCCGACGCGGGACCGACTTCGCGACGGTGCTCGCTGACGAGCCGGAGCTCGCGGCGCTGCTCCGAGCGGATGCCGCGGGAGACTCGCCGGCGCAGGTGGGCGGAGTGCGCGGCGCCGGCCCACTGCTGCAGCGCACCACGGCGCGCACGGCAGGACGGGTGCTGCTGGTGGGCGACGCATCCGGGTACGTCGACGCGCTCACCGGCGAAGGCCTTCGCCTCGGCTTCGCGCAGGCGAAGGCGGCGATCGCGGCCATCGTCGCCGGAGACGTGCGGCGTTACGAGCGGGAGTGGCTGTCCATCACTCGCGACTTCCGCGCCCTGACGAGCGCGCTGGTGCTCGCCGCCCGTTCTCCGCTCCGCCGTGCCATCGTTCCGGCAGCGGTGCGACTGCCTGGTGTGTACGGCGGCATCGTAGAGCGGCTGGCGCGCTGACCCGAGGCTTCGCCGCGCTCGTGCCCCGTGCCTCGCTTACTGCCTCGTGCCTGGGCCACTGTCCTGAATTCGGTCGGGTCAGGGCGCGTCGACGGGTCAGCCGAGCAGCAGGGTCCGGAGCTGGTCGACGGAGTGCACGACGGCCATGGCGCCTGCCGCCTCGACGGGAGAGCCGTAGCCCCACTCGACGATGACCGACGGGATCTCGTTGATCTCCGCGCCGAGCACATCGTGGCCGCGGTCGCCCACCATCACGAGGTGCGACGTATCGAAGCCCTTGGCCTCGAGCTGTTCGCGTACGGAGCGGATGACATCCGCCTTCGTGCTGCTGCTGCCGAAGTCGGGGGAACCGCCGACGACGTCGAAGTACTGCAGAAGCCCGAAGTGCTCGAGGATGCGACGGGCGCGGGCCGTCGGCTTGCTGGTCGCGAGAGCGACGGGGATGCCCGCATCGCGCAGAGAGTGCAGCAGGCCCAGCATGCCGGGGAAGACGGCGTTGCCGTGCAGGTCGGTGAAGTCGGCGCGCGACCGGTAAGCGGTGATGGCGGCGTCGGTCTCGCGGTCGTCGAGACCGAGTGCACGCATCGTCTCGTGCAGCGGGGGACCGACGTGCACGGTGAGAGAGTCGGGGTCGGAGACAGGGTGGCCGATCTCCTCCAGTGCGCCGGCAAGCGATTGCGTGATGCCCGGGGCGGAGTCGGTCAGGGTGCCGTCGAGGTCGAACAGCACGCCCGACCACGTGCGAGTGGTCTGGGGGGTGTGTTCGCTCATGATGGATGTCGGGATACTCATGGCCCGGCAATGGTACGACGTTTTGCCGAGCACCGCCTCCACCCTCTCGGGAACGGCTCAGCGGCGGGTTCCGTCTCGAGGCGCCGAAACGGGCGACCGCCGCCGCATTCGTCCCGCGCGCCCAGATGATCGGCGCCAGCGCGCGACTGCGAATAGTGCCTTGCCGGTTCCATTGCAGGCGGACTCGTCCGTTCGATTGCCGTCGTGCTTTCCGCCGTGGCCGCGAAGCGGATTTTCCCGCAGGATGATTCCTTTCCATTGTTCGGCTCCCGGCATTCACGGCCGTTAATGGCGCGAATTGTATTGACGAATCTTCGCGTCGGCCTTTCGGGGAGTGAATGGCTTTGCGTATGGTTATGCCATGGCGAAGAAAACCACAGTTGTTCTGGTCGACGATATCGACGGCGTGGAAATCGACGAGGGAAAGGGCGAGACGGTCTTTTTCGCACTCGACGGTGTCTCTTACGAGATCGATCTCAGTGATTCCAATGCGCGCAGACTGCGCGATGCCCTCAAGCCTTTCCTGGATGCCGGCCGCCGCACCGCGCGCGGCGTTCGTTCGCCGTTGACGTCCGGTCGCGCATCACGTGGTTCTTCGTCGAAGGAAGATCTCGGCCAGGTTCGGGAATGGCTGCGAGCACACGGTCACCAGGTCTCCGACCGCGGACGCATTCCGGCATCCCTTCTCGAGGAATACCGCTCCAACGCATAGTCCGGCTCTAGCGCTGCCTTTCCCGGTTCGCCATTTTCGCGAGCGAACCTGGAAAGGCGGACGGGCGTCTAGAACAGGGCGCGTCTAGAAGAGTGTCCCGTCTAGAACAGGCCGCGTCTAGAACAGCCGGCTGAGCGAATCGTCGATACCGCGCATCTCGTCGTAATCCAGCACGACACAACGGATGCCGCGGTCTTCGGCGAGCGTGCGCGCCTGCGGTTTGATCTCCTGCGCTGCGAACACGCCGGAGACCGGCGCCAGCAGCGGATCCCGGTTCATGAGTTCGAGATAGCGCGTGAGCTGCTCGACGCCATCGATGTCGCCCCGGCGCTTGAGCTCGACGGCCACCGACCGGCCCTCAGCGTCGCGCGCGAGGATGTCGACAGGTCCGATCGCCGTCATGTACTCGCGGCGCACGAGCGTGTGACCGTCGCCGAGCCGGTGGATCTGCTCCGCGAGCAGCTTCTGCAGGTGGGCCTCGACGCCGTCCTTCTGCAAACCGGGGTCGATGCCGAGGTCGTGCGCTGAGTCATGCAGCACCTCGTGCACGCTCACGATGAGCCGGTCCGAGGTCTTCGAGTGGGTGACCGTCCAGATCTCGGTGGCGCCGGCATCCGCCTGCTCCGCGTCGGGAGCCGAGACGCTGAGCGTGCACGGCGGGCTCATCCAGTTCAGCGGCTTGTACGAGCCGCCGTCGGAGTGCACGAGCACGCTGCCGTCGGCCTTGATCATGAGCAGCCGCGTGGCGAGCGGGAGATGAGCGCTGAGGCGCCCCGCATAGTCGACAGAGCACCGAGCAACAACCAACCGCACCCGTCGAGGTTAACCGATCGCGGCGACGATCCGAGCTGTGGCAGAGCCCGAGACCTCGACGGGCGTCGGTCGCTTGGTTGCCCGGTTCGAGGGTCGCCGGCCGTTTCGAGGTCGCCGGCGTCAGGCGGCGTGGTGTTCGCGCGGGCGACTCGCGGGAGCGGGCTCGCGGTGGCGCAGCGCGGGCGCGCAGACGAACGCTGCGACGAGCAGCACGAGTACGACGTAGAGGGCGTTGAGAATGCCGAACTGCTGCCCGAGGAATCCGATGATGGGCGGGCCGGCGAGGAACGCCAGGTAGCCGATCATGGCCACGGCGGACACGCGGGCCGTGGCGTTCTGCTCGTCGTCGGCCGCAGCTGACATGCCGAGCGGGAACCCGAGGGATGCGCCGAGCCCCCACAGCACGACACCGGTGACATAGGCCCACGGCACGGGCACGAGGATGAACAGCAGCAGCCCGGCCACGCCGAGGGCCGCGGTGAGCCGGATGGACCAGACGCGTCCGATGCGGTCGACCGCCGGGCCGCCTCCGATGCGTCCGATCGTCATCGCTGCGACGAACACGTCGAGCACGAGCGCGCCGCCCGCGTTGGTCAGCCCGTGACCGTCGACGGAGGCCAGCGCGATCCAGTCGTTCGCCGAGCCCTCGGTGAACGCCATGCCGAGCATGACCACGCCGATGAGCACGAGGCGCCAGTCCGCCCACACCGTGATCTGCGACCTCACCGTCTCGCCGAACGTGCGGCGTCGAGGGGCTGCGGCAACGGCCGGGTCGTCGAAGGCGTCGAGGGATGCGCGCGCCGCCGCATCCTTGTCGAGCACATCCTGCGTGTTCGGCACATACCGCACGGCGATGACTCCTGCGGCGATCGTGACGACCGCCATCGCAGAGAGGTGCCAGAAGATGGAGATGCCGAGCGCGGCGCATGCGGCGCCGATCCCCGCGCCGGCGACCGTTCCGATGCTGAAGCAAGCGTGCATGAACGGCATGATCGTGCGCCCGATGCGCTTCTCGACGGCGGCGGCGGAGACGTTCATCATCACGTCCACGGCGCCGTTGCCCAGGCCGAGCAGCGCGAGGCCGACGACGACGACGGGGAACGAGACGAGCACCGTCGCACCCAGGCCCACGATGGCGAGACCGAGCGCCGCTGCGAAGACCACGATCGTGATGCCGGCCCTGGTTCCGAAGTGCGCCTGCAGTGGAGGGGCGACGACCAGTCCGACGATCGCGCCGATCGACACACCCAACAGGATGATGCCCACCACGTCGGTGGACAGATGCAGGGAGTCGCGAACGCCGGGAACACGAGAGACCCAGCTGGAGAGGAACAGCCCGCTCACGATGAAGATGACGAAGAGCGCGTTGCGCCAGGCCCGCATCTCGGGAGCGATGCGGGTGCGGGGTGTTGCCTCGGTGCGTGCCATGTGTGTCGATCCAAAAGGCGCTGGTCGGTGCGGGTGGGGATGTCGTCCGCTCGCCGCGCCCGGACGGCCACCGGAACCCGGGCGGCCGTCCGAGACGACGTTGCGGACGGTGCACCGCTCGGCGCCCCCACCGCGGCGGTGCACGACGCTGATCGCCCGCACTCACCGGAGGATGAGCCTGGTCGCCGAACCGCGTCGTCCGGGCGGAGCCCGGAATCGAATCGATTCGACAGCGTCTTTCGCCTAAGCTAGCGAATCGGATGTGCACCGTCAAGGAGGCGGCATCCATCGGTCGGCCCCAGGCCGGCGGTGGACGACGCGGCTCGGCGGTCGAGGACACGGCGCCGTCCTGCCGCTCGGGTCCACACGTGTGTAACCGGTGCGGTGGGTAGGGTGCGAGGACATCGCCACCGTGCGAGAGGCCGACGAAACGCCGTTCCGCCGCACACGGTGGAGGACCGGCAGAAGGGAGTCGGATGCCCGATCACGATTCCACGCGCCCGACGCTGGCCGACGTCGCAGCGAAGGCCGGCGTCTCGGCGTCGACCGCCTCGCTCGCGTTCAGTGGCTCGGGCCCGGTGGCCGAGGCGACGCGCGAGCGCGTGCTCGCGGCCGCGCGTGAGCTGCACTACGCGGGGCCCGATCCGAGAGCGCGCTCGCTGCGCCGCGGCAGGTCCGGCATCATCGGGGTGGTCATCGAGGAGAGGGTGCGCGAGGCGTTCCGCGACCCCATCCAGATCGCGCAGTTCGACGGCATCGCCGAGGAGATCGGGCACATCGACGCCGCGCTGCTCATCCTGGCCGCCGCAGCGCCCGCGCATCCGCTCGCCGGTGTGAAGGCGATGCCCGCCCAGCCGGCACACCCGGTCACGGTCGAGGATGCTCCCATCGACGCCGCCGTGCTCATGGGATGCACACCCCGGCTCGCCGACAGCATCTCGGCGCTGCGCAACCGCGGCCTGCCCGTCGTGGCCATCGAGGGATTCCCCGCCGAAGGCATCCTCGTGATCGAGCAGGACAATCGCGACGCCACGGAGCGCGGCGCGCGGCACCTGCTGAGCCTCGGGCACGAGCGGGTCGCCATCATCACGCTGCCACTGGATGCCGCGCACCACCGCGGCATCGTCACCGAGGAGCTGCTGGCCATCAGCTCGTCCGCCACGGCGCTGCAGCGGCTCGAGGGCGCACGGCTCGTCTTTCCCGACGCCGTGGCCATAGCCGCAGCGGGCAGTTACGTGGACGAGGGCAGGCGAGCCGCGCGCGAGCTGCTGTCGGTGCCTGCCGAGCAGCGGCCGACGGCGATCATCGCGCAGAGCGATCTGCTGGCGGTCGGCGTCATCCGGGCGGCGGAGGAGCTGGGAATCGCCGTTCCCGGCCAGCTGAGCGTCATCGGGTTCGACGGCGTGCGGGTGGACGGACTCTGGCCGTATGAGCTGACGACGCTGGAGCAACCGGCGTACGAGAAGGGCCGAGCTGCAGGTCGCGCCATCGTGCGGATGCTCGAGGGCGGCGAGACCGAGACCGTCTCGTTCACCTCGGTGCTGCGGGTCGGCAACACGACGGCGCCACCGCCGACCCCCGTCGGCTGAGCCCCGCAGCGTCCGCCTTGATGCAGGCAGATCTCTCGAGAACAGGCAGCTCCTGCCTGTTCTCGAGAGGTAAGGGCGTTCCTGCCTGTTCTCGCGAGCGCGGGAGGGAGTGAGCCCGGCACGCCGACCGTAAAGATTCCGTTAGGAAGTTTCACAAATTTGTGAAATTAGCGTACCGTCGCGCTCATGACCTCAGTGATAGAGACCCGCGGGCTGCAGAAGCGCTTCGGCCGGGTCAGCGCTCTCGACGGACTCGACCTCAGGGTCGACCAGGGCGAGGTGCACGGATTCCTCGGACCGAACGGTGCGGGCAAGACGACCACCATCCGTGTTCTCCTCGGGCTGATCCACGCCTCGGGCGGGTCGGTCCAGGTGTTCGGGCAAGACCCCTGGGGCAAGGCGAGCGCGCTGCACGAGCGCATCGCCTATGTGCCAGGCGACGTGGCCTTGTGGCCGAACCTTTCCGGCGGGGAGATCATCGATCTCATCGCGCGATTGCGCGGCACGAACACGAAGTCGGCCGACTACATCGCGCGCCGCGACCGGCTGGCGGAGTCGTTCCAGTTGGACCCGCGCAAGAAGTCCCGCACCTACTCGAAGGGCAACAGGCAGAAGGTCGCCCTCGTCGCGGCCTTCGCCACGCCGGCAGAGCTCTACATCCTCGACGAGCCGACGAGCGGGCTCGACCCCGTGATGGAGGCGGTGTTCTCCGAGCAGGTGTCGCGGATCGCGAAGGATGACGGCGCGAGCATCCTGCTCTCCAGCCACATCCTCTCCGAGGTGGAGGCGCTCTGCGACGGCGTGACCATCATCCGAGCAGGCAAGGCGGTCGAGTCGGGCACCCTCGCCGACATGCGTCACCTGACGCGCACCGAGATCTCATTCGCGGCCGACGGCATCGACCCGGCCGCTGTCGAGATCATCCCTGCCGCTCACGACGTGACGGTGTCGTCGGGGCGCATCCACTTCACGGCAGACAGTGCCGCCGTCGCCTCGGTTCTGCCGCGGCTCGGCGAGCTCGACGTGCAGTCGCTCACGATCACGCCACCCTCGCTCGAGGAGCTGTTCCTCAGGCACTACGGCGACGAGATCGACGCGGCGGGCAGCTCGCTGGAGGCCGTGCGATGAACGCGCTGGGAACGCTCGTGCGATTCCGTCTGAGACGGGACCGCGTCGTCGGAACGGCCTGGGTGGTCGTCGTCGCGCTCAGCATCATGTTCGTCGTGTCGGCACTGGCATCCACGTACGGCACGCATCAGATGCGCCTCGGTGTCATCGAGGTGCTCACCTCGAACCCCACCCTTCTCGCCGTGCGCGGTGCACCGGACGGCGCCTCGGCCGGTTCGTTCTTCATGACCGAGATCGGCGCGTTCATGATGCTGCTCGTCGCCTTCATGAACACGTTCACGGCAGTGCGTCACACTCGCGCCGATGAGGAGCAGGGGCGAAGCGACCTCATCGTCGCCACGCGAGCCGGCCGTGCGTCGAGCACGTGGGCGACGATCGTGCACGCAGGCATCCTCAACGTCGCGATGGGACTGCTCTCGGCGATCGTCGCCACGGCGTCAGGTTACGACCTGCCCGGATCGCTCGTGCTCGGCTGGGCACTGGCCAGCACCGGCATCGCGTTCTTCGGCATCGGCCTGCTTTCCGCGCAGATCTTCTCCACCTCTCGTGCGGCGAACGGCTGGGGTATCGCCGCGATCGCGGTGCTCTGGGTGCTGAACGCGGCTGCGGATGCCAACGGCACGGCATCCGCAGACCACCTGCACGTCACGCCGTCTGCCGCCGTATGGTTCACGCCCGTCGGCTGGGGGTTGCGCATCCGGCCGTACACCCAGAACGAGTGGTGGATCGGACTGCTCAGCCTCGCGCTCGCCGCAGTTCTCGTCGCCGTCTCGTTCTGGTTGCAGTCGATCAGGGACACGTCGTCTGGACTCGTCGCGTCACGACGGGGCCGGGCAGGGGCATCGGCGGTGCTCCGTGGGCCGATCGGGCTGGCCTGGCGGTTGCAGCGCGGCTCGATCATCGGCTGGGGCATCGCCGCAGTGGTCGGCGGCCTGCTCATCGCGGGACTCGGCAAGACGCTGAACGACGCGGTGGCGGCCAATCCCGAGATCGCCACGTCGCTGAAGAAGGTGGGCAGCGGATCCGGGTCTGTGCTCGAGGTGTTCCTCGGCGTGATGGCCGCACTGATCGGCCTGCTCGTGGCGGGCGCAGCGGTGCAGACGGTCATCCGGCTGCGTCAGGAGGAGGCCGCCACGAACGCGGAGACCGTGCTGGCCACACCCGTCGGCCGGTTGCGCTGGTACCTGTCGTTCGTCATCGTCGCCGTCGTGGCGTCCGCGATCATCCTCGTGCTTGCCGGCGCCGTCATGGGTGGAGCGCTGTCGGGCATCGACGCGAAGCTGGCAGGGGCGGCGATCGCCCTGGCACTCGCACAGCTTCCGGCCGTCGGCGTGTACATGGCGGTGACGGCGTTCGTGTTCGGAGTGTTCCCTCGCGCCACCACGGCCGTCGGCTGGACCGCGTTCGGCGTCGGCGTCGTGCTCGGCGAGTTCGGCGCGCTCCTCGGGCTGCCCGACTGGGTGCGGCAGATCGCCCCGACCGACCACACGCCCACCGTTCCGCTCGGCAGCGCAGACTGGGGCGGCACGTGGATCATGGCTGCCATCACGATCGTGCTCGTGGCCGTCGGAGCCTGGGCGTTCACGCGCCGCGGTCTCGTGTTCACGAACTGAACGCTTCGGCCGCATGACGTCGTCAAGGATGCCCGCACCGCACGTGGAACCGCGTGCGGGCATCCGTCATCCGCGGTCACCTGCGCGGTCGGTGCGCAGCGCACGAACCGGCACAATCGAAGGGCCCGCGCAATCGGCCCGCGCCATCGAAGCGGACCGCTCAACCGAAGGGGGAGGTGCCATGGCACGAGACGAGGCGAAGCTGAGCGAGTACGCCGAGCATGCTGCTGCCCTCCTCACCGCCGCCGGCTTTCCGCGCATGGCGAGCAGAGTGCTGTTCACCCTCACGGTCTCCGAGACCGGACTCACGGCTGCGGAACTCGCCGACCGCCTCTCCGCCAGTGCCGCGGCCATCTCCGGTGCGGTGCGGTACCTGCAGAGCTTCGGCATGGTGCGTCGGGTCTCGCAGCCGGGCAGCAGGCGCGACGTGTACGAGCTGCCCGACAACCCCTGGTATTCCGCGGGCGTATCTGAGGATCGCTTCTACGGCGCGATGTACAACCTCGCCCAGGGCATCCCCGAAGCCGCAGGCGGCAAGGACACGGTCGTCGGAGCGCGCATCGCCGAGATGTCGGACTTCTTGCAGTACTTCAGGAAGCGGCTGCCCGAGTTGCTCGACGAGTGGATCCGGTCGCGGTCATGACCGGCCTCTGTGAAACGCGTCAGACGCCGGCCTTCACTCTGGGGTCGATGAACCCGTAGATCAGGTCGACCACGAAGTTCGCCACCACGATCAGGAACGCGGCGAACAGGGTGAAGCCGACGACGAGCTGAAGGTCGAGCTGGTGCACGGCGTCGATGAGCAGCGCTCCGAGCCCCTGCATGGAGAACACCTTCTCCGCGATCACGGCTCCGCCGAGCAGCGCGCCGAGGTCGAGGCCGAAGATGGTGACGACCGGGATGAGCGCGTTGCGCAACCCGTGCCTGATCACCACCCGGGGTTCACGCAGTCCCTTGGCGCGCGCGGTGCGGATGTAGTCCTCGCCCATCGCCTCGATCATCTGGCCGCGGGTGAGCCTGGCGTAGATCGCGGCCGAGATGAACGCGAGCGTGAACCACGGCAGCAGCAGGTGCAGGAACCACTGCAGCGGATCCTGCGTGAACGGGATGTAGCCGCCCGTCGGCAGCCACTGCAACGTGAAGCCGAACAGCAGGATGGCCAGCAGCCCCACGAGGTAGCTCGGGGCCGAGACGCCCGCGATGGCCAGCGTCATCACACTGCGGTCGATGACCGTCCCACGCTTGAGCGCGGAGATCACGCCGCCGACCACGCCGATGATGAGCCACAGGATGGCGGCGCCCACCGCGATGGATGCCGTGACCGGGAACCGCGACAGGATCAGGTCTGTAACGCTCGCGTTCTGCTGGAACGAGTATCCGAAGCACGGGGCGGCGCAGACGACTGCGGCCTCGCCGGAGCCGAACGTGCGACCGACGACGATGCCGGCCAAGAAGTCCCAGAGCTGCTGCCACCAGGGCAGGTTGGTGCCCATGAACTCCTTCGCGCGCTCGAGGTTGTCGGGCGTGCAGGGCTTGCCGCAGCTCAGCTGAGCGGGATTCGCGGGCAGCAGGTAGAACACGGCGTACGTGATGGCCGCGATGACGAACAGCACGATGAGCATGCCCGCGATGCGCAGCAGGATGAAGCGGAACATCGTCATCGGCGACCTGCTCTCGGGTCGAGGGCGTCGCGCAGGCCGTCGCCGACCACGTTGAACGCGAGCGTGATCAGGAACAGCGCGGCGCCGGGGAACACCAGGTACATCGGATCGGTCTGCACCCACCCGACAGCGTCGCCGATGGTGCGGCCGAGCGAGGGAGTTGGCGGTGGCACGCCGACACCGAGGAACGACAGGGCAGCCTCGAATCCGATCATGCTCGGAACCAGGATGGTCGTGTACACGATGATCGTCGCCGTCACGTTGGGCAGCACCTGCATCAGCGCCACCCGCCAGGGCCCGGCTCCCATCGCCGTGGAGGCCACCACGAACGTGCGCTCGCGCAGCGAGATCACCTGTCCGCGGATGACGCGCGAGATGGGCGGCCATCCGAAGAACCCGATCACGAGGATCATGAACAGCGGCCGCGGGAACGAGCTCGGCACGATCGCGGTGAGCGCGATGATGAACACGAGCACGGGGAAGCCGAACATCACGTCGACCACGCGGCTGAGGATGCGGTCGTACCAGCCTCCGAAGAACCCGGTCGTGAGCCCGACCAGCACACCGATCAGCACGGACACGACCGTCGCGCTCACTCCGACGAGCAGCGACGTGCGCGCGCCGTAGACGACGATCGAGAACAGGTCGCGGCCGGTGAGCGGCTCGACCCCGAACCAGTGCGACAGGCTCACGCCGCCCGCGGCGCCCTTCGGGGCTCCGGAGTCGTCGAGCAGCGACAGGTGATAGGTGTACGGGTTCTGCCCGTTGATCCCGGTGATCAGCGGCGCGAAGATGCCGACGAGCACGAAGACGACGATCGTGACGACGCCTGCTGTGGCCCACGGGTCGCGGCGGATGCTCTGCACGACGTGCCGGATGCCGGTCTTGCGTGAGGCGACGGCCTCGCCTTCCACGGTGTTCGCCGTGGTCATCGCTCCACCTCCAGCCACGCCTCGCGGCGTCGTCGCTGCTCGACGGGATCCGCGACCGGCGCTGCGGCCAGCAGCCGCAACGTGTACGGCCGAGTGGGTGCGGTCAGCACCTGCTGGGTCGGTCCGCTCTCCTCCAGCCGGCCGGCCCGCATGACGGCGACCCGATCGGCGAGCTCCTGCACGACCGCCAGGTCGTGGCTGATGAACAGGCACGCGAACCCCAAGCGATCGCGCAGCTCGGCGAGCAGTTCGAGGATGCGCGCCTGCACCGAGACGTCCAGGGCGCTCGTGGGCTCGTCCGCGATGAGCAGCGACGGTCCGAGTGCGACGGCACGGGCGATGGCGACGCGCTGGCGCTGCCCGCCGGAGAGCTCGTGCGGGTAGCGCGAGCCGTAGCCCTGGGGCAGCCGCACCGCCTCGAGCAGGTTCGCGACGCGCGTGCGGCGCTCTGCGGGATCCTGCTTCGTGTGCAGCCGCAGAGGCTCAGCGATCGCCTGTCCCACCGTGTACCGCGGATTGAGCGACGAGGCCGGGTCCTGGAACACGAACCCGACGTCGCGCCGCACGTCTCGCAGCTTCCGGTGCGACGTCGTCGCCAGTTCGGTGCCCGACACCGAGACCGACCCCGAGCTCAGGGTCACGAGACCGGCGAGCGCGCGGCCGAGCGTCGACTTGCCCGATCCCGATTCGCCCACGAGCCCGAGCGTCATGCCGGCCGGGATGCTGAGGCTCACGTCGTCGACGGCGCGCAGCGGCGGTCGCCCCCAGGCTCCGGCGTACGTCACGACGGCGTTGCGCACGTCGACGACGGGGGCAGGAGCTGTCGACTCGTCGGCTGCGGCCGGCGGTGCGACGGCCGTCACCGAGCCCGCCGACGAGAGCCGGCCTACCCCGGCATCACCGACGACCGCACCCCCGATCTCCTCGGCCGTGCCGGCCGTCTCGACGCGCAGCGGCGCCAGCCGGGGAACGGCGTTCAGCAGTTCGCGCGTGTACTCCGCCTGCGGATGCTCGAACACGGTGCGCACGTCCGCCCGCTCGACCACCTCTCCCGCTCGCATCACGACCACATCGTCCGCGAGGTCGGCCACCACGCCCATGTCGTGCGTGATGAGCAGCACGGCGGTGCCTGCCGTGTCGCGCAGCGAGCGGATGAGCTCGAGGATGCCCGCCTGCACCGTCACATCCAGTGCTGTCGTCGGCTCGTCGGCGATGAGGGCGACCGGCTCGCACGAGATGGCCATCGCGATCATCGCGCGCTGCAGCTGCCCGCCGGAGAGCTGATGAGGATAGGAGCGGGCTATGCGGTGCGGATCGACGATGCCGACCGAGAGCAGCAGCTCCGTGATCCTCGCGCGGAGCTCGCTGCGTGCCAGGCGTCCGTTGTGCACGCGGATGGCCTCCGCGATCTGCCACCCGATGCGGTACATCGGGTTGAACGCGCTCATCGGCTCCTGGAAGATCGTGCCGATGCCGCCGCCCCTGACGCGCCGCAGCGTGCCGGCATCCGCTCCGATCAGCTCCTCGCCCTGCAGACGGATGCTGCCGGTCGCCGTCGCGTTCGGCGGCAGCAGCCCCAGTGCCGACATCGCCGTGACCGACTTGCCGGAGCCGGATTCGCCGACGAGCGCGAGCACCCGGCCGGCCTGGAGTGCGAAGTTCACGCCGTCGACGACCGTGCGCGCGGCGTCGGCGCCGTCGTCGTGGTCGGTGAACGAGACGGAGAGCCCGTCCACCGCAAAGACGTCTCCGTCGTGCAGAAGAGTCACTGGATCACTGTGTCACTGATGAGGGGTCACTGCTGAGGGGTGACCGCCGAGGGTCGTGATGGGTGCCCGGCGCGGTGGAGCTGATTCGCGAGAGGAGCGTTCCGATGAAGCCCGCACGCCGGCCCATCACCGCCGCGCTCCGCAACGGTGATGGGCCTTGCGTCACGTGCTCAGCGTGACCTGCGCGCCGTCACTTGCTCAGCGTGACCTTGAGGTAGTTCGGGTACGCGGGGAACGACGCGACGAAGAAGTTCTGCACGTTGCCGCCGCGCAGGAACGACTGCTTCGAGTACGTCAGCGGCACCACGGGGGCGTCCTGCATGATGCGCTTGTCGGCCTGGGCCCACAGCGACTCCGCCTTCTTCGCGTTCACCTCTCCGGTTGCCTGGGCGATGAGAGAGTCGACCTCGGGGTTCGAGTAGCGCGACAGGTTGTATCCGCCGCCGCCGATCTGGCTCGACGCGAACAGCGGCTGGATGTTGCCGTTCGCGCTGGGGAAGTCGGGCTGCCATCCGCCCAGGATCAGGTCGTAGTCGGGGTTGGCATCCGTCGTCGCCTCGGTGTACATCGTGAGGTCGTCCATCGGCTTGATGGTGACCGTGATGCCGGCGCGCTGCAGACCCTGCTGCAGGGCCTGCGCCTGCGCCTGGCTCGACGTGTCGTTGGCAGCCCAGAGCGTGAGGTTCAGACCGCTCGTGTGGCCGGCCTCCTTGAGCAGCTCTTTCGCCTTCGCGACGTTGCCGTCTGCGCCGGACGGGTAGAGGTCGTAGTTCACGCGACCCGGGATGCCCGGCGTGATGAGCGTGGTCGCGCGCAGCGCAGCCTGGCTGCCGCCCTGGGCGATGATGTACGCCTTCGGGTCGACGGCGTACTCGATCGCCTGGCGCACCTTGAGGTCGGTCAGCGCGCCTCGCTGGGTGTTCATCGCGAGGTAGTTGATCGGTCCGGCCTGCGAGGTGACGAGGCGCTTCTTGGCGTCCGGGTTCTTGTTCACGAGCGACAGCTGGGCGGCCCCCAGGTAGTCGGCCATGAAGGAGGTCTTCGCGCTGCCCACGTCGGAGATCAGGCTCTGCGCGCTGGTCGCCACGTCCTGGCTCTCCTTGAACACGATCTCGTCGGGTCCGCCGGAGCGCACGCGATCCGTCTTCGCGCTCCAGTACTTGTTGCGCACGAGCGTGAGCTGGGTGCCGTTCTTGTTCGACTGCACCTGGTAGGGCCCGGATGCGACGGGCTTCTCGCCGTACGTCTTCGGGTCGTCCTTCGTCTTGGGAACGGGAGCGAACGCCGGCATCGACGCGATCCACGGCCAGTCGCCGTACGACGAGTTGAGGTGGAAGACGATGGTCTTCGAGTCCGGGGTCTGGATCGAGGCCAGGTCGCCTCCGGTGTACGGACCCTTGTAGTCCGAGCCGCCCACGAGCAGCGACTTGTGGTAGCTCAGGCCGCCGGAGAGCTCGGGCGCGAACGAGCGCTCGACGCCGTACTTGATGTCCTGGGACGTGATGGGCGAGCCATCCGAGAACTTGAGACCGCTCTTCAGCGTGTAGGTCCAGGTCTTGCCGCCGTCCGAGGCGACGCCCGTGTTGGTGGCGAGGTCGGGAACCACCTTGGCCGGCTTGCCGGGCTCGATGTCCCACGTGGTGAGACGGCGCTCGACGAGACCGAGCGTGGTGATCGCCAGGTTCTGGCTCTTCGCCGGGTCGAGGTTGATCTGGGTCGCCTGCGTGAGGATCGTGAGCGTTCCGCCCGAATCCGAACCGCTGCTCTTGGAGCCGGATGCCGTGCATCCGGTGAGCAAGAGCGCTGCGGCGGCCGCTACGGCGACCGCGCCCTTCAGGTGTCTCATACTTGCGATGGCCTCTTTCGTTTCGTGGTGGTGCCAGGGCGTCGTTCGCCGGCGCCCGCGGGCGTGAGCGTTCACGGCGGGATCGCCTGCCGGGGGGCGAGCTGTTTCCACTCTTGTTCCCTGCCCGGCGGCTGTCGAATCATGTGAACGCACGTCTCGGTGCGGAACTTCCCGGATCGCGCGCATTTGCGCGTCTTCCGGTCGACGCCGGTCACCATTCTCGGTCATCCGCACGAGGGGCGGCTGGGACGGCAGCGTCGTGCGGCGGGCCGACCGGCGGTCCTCGCCGGTTCTCGGGTCGCCCATAGAAGCCGCAGAGCCTCGCGCCCTAGGCTGGGGCGCATGACTGACGCTGCGCGGAAACCGGCCGAGAATGCGGCGGCCGGCGAGGCATCCGAACTCGCCTCGGGAATCCTGGTCGACGAGCTGGATGCAGGCACCAGACCTCAGGACGACCTGTTCCGGCACGTGAACGGCAAGTGGATCGCTCGCACGCAGATCCCCGACGACAAGGCCAGGTGGGGATCGTTCATGATCCTGGCCGAGAAGTCGGAGCAGGCCGTGCGGGACATCATCGCGGCTGCCCAGGACGCCGAGGAGGGCACCGAGGCGCGCAAGTTCGGCGACCTGTTCGCCAGCTTCATGAACACCGAGCTGATCGAGAAGCTCGGGGTCGAGCCCGTGATCTCCCGCTTGGCGCTGGCCGGCAACGTGGATTCCGTCGACACGCTGCTCGAGACCATCGGGCGGCTGGAGAAGAGCGGCCTGAGCGGCTTCTACCAGCTCTTCGTCGACAACGACCCAGGCAATCCGGAGCGCTACCTGGTGTTCGTCGAGCAAGGCGGAATCTCGCTGCCCGACGAGAGCTACTACCGAGAGGAGCGTTTCGCCTCGATCCGCTCCGCGTACCTGGCGCACGTCCAGCGCATGTTCGAGCTGGCTGGGTCGCAGGATGCGCCCCACCGCGCCCAGAACGTGTTCGACCTCGAGACCGCGATCGCGAAGCAGCACTGGGACAACGTCGCCAGCCGCGACAGCGAGAAGACGTACAACCTGTACACGTGGGCGGATGCCGCGTCGCTTGCCGACGGCGTCGACCTCGGCGTCTGGCTGAAGGCGCTCGGAGCGCCGGATGGCGCGTTCGACGAGGTCGTGCTGCGGCAGCCGAGCTTCACCGCCGGACTCGCGCCGTTGCTCACCGAGGAACGGCTCTCGCAGTGGCGAGACTGGCTGAGCTGGAAGGTGCTGCACGACGCGGCCCCCTACCTGAGCGGCGACTTCGTCAACGAGAACTTCGACTTCTACGGGCGCACCCTCACCGGCACCCCCCAGATCCGGGAGCGGTGGAAGCGCGGCGTCTCGCTCGTCGAGGGCGCCATGGGCGAAGCCGTCGGCCGCGTCTACGTGGAGGAGCACTTCCCGCCGGAGTCCAAGCGGCGCATGGACATCCTCGTCGGCAACCTCACCACGGCATACGAGCACTCCATCCGCACCCTGGAATGGATGGGGGAGCAGACGCGCAACCGGGCGCTCGACAAGCTCGCGAAGTTCACGCCGAAGATCGGGTACCCGGTCAAGTGGCGCGACTACTCGAACCTGCTCATCGATCCCACCGACCTGATCGGCAACGTGCGGCGTTCGGCGGAGTTCGAGTTCCATCGGGAACTCGGCAAGATCGGCAAGCCGATCGATCGCGACGAGTGGTTCATGACGCCGCAGACGATCAACGCGTACTACAACCCGGGCTTCAACGAGATCGTGTTCCCTGCCGCCATCCTGCAGTTCCCGTTCTTCGACCCGGACAGGGATGACGCGGCCAACTACGGCGCGATCGGCGCGGTGATCGGCCACGAGATCGGCCACGGCTTCGACGACCAGGGCTCGAAGTTCGACGGCGACGGCAAGCTCGAGGACTGGTGGACGAACGCCGACCGCAAGGCGTTCGAGAAGCGCACCCACGCGCTGATCGCGCAGTACGACGCGCTGGTGCCCGCGCAGGTGCCGGATCACCACGTCAACGGCGCGCTGACGATCGGCGAGAACATCGGCGATCTCGGCGGTCTCGGCATCGCGTGGAAGGCGTATCTGCTCTCGCTCGACGGCAAGGAGCCGCCCGTCATCGACGGGTTCACGGGCGCCGAGCGATTCTTCCTCTCCTGGGCCCAGGCCTGGCAGCAGAAGGCGCGCGACGAGGAGGTCATCCGGCTGCTCGCGATCGATCCGCACGCTCCGAACGAGTTCAGGTGCAACCAGATCGTGCGCAACATCGACGCGTTCTACGACGCGTTCGACGTGCAGAAGACGGATGCCGCGTGGCTCGATCCCGAGCAGCGCGTCCGCATCTGGTGATCGGATCGCAAGCCGCTCTTCGAGCATGGTTTGATGGAGTCACGCCCGAATGCCGCGCCGGGGGACGCGGCGTCATCCCAGCATGAAGCTTCGAGGATCAACCCGACCGTGAGCGCCCCCGTGCAAGGCTCAGAACGCCGAGCTCGACACGCGGGCGGACGTCGCGGCAAACACCGCGGACGCGAGCCGGGAGACAGCTTCAGCCGCGGTTTCGCCGCCCTCGGCGAGCTCGCGCTCGCCGGCGTGCAGGTGTCGGCGCGCGCCATCGACCTCGCGACGGGCGCCGTGCTGTTCTCCGTCGACGACCACGTCGTCATGCCGACCGCGTCGATCGGCAAGGTGCTCCTGCTCGTCGAGGTGGCCGCGCGGCTCGAGTCCCGCGACACGAGCGCGTTGAGCCTCGTCGATCGTCTGCAGAGCGACGCCGTCGGCGAGGCGGGCATCTGGCAGCACCTCGTCGTGCCATCGCTTCCGCTCGCCGACCTTGCCGCTCTCGTCGGCGCGACGAGCGACAACCTGGCCACCAACGTGCTGCTGCGCCGGGTGGGCCTCGACGCGGTACGGATGCGCACCGAGCAGCTCGGTCTGCACCAGACGGCCATGCTCGACCTGGTGCGCGACCACCGCGGACCGGATGACGCTCCACAGCTCTCCGTCGGCAGCGCCAAGGAGCTCACCTGGCTGTTCGCGGCGCTCGCGAGAGGCGAGGCCGTGGACGCGAGCACGAGCAAGCGCGTCGTGGGCTGGCTCTCGCTCAACCACGACCTGTCGATGGTCGCGGGCGCGTTCGGTCTCGACCCGCTTGCGCATCGCGGACCCGACCACGGGCTGCTGCTGATGAACAAGACCGGGTCGGACACCGGGGTGCGCAGCGAGGTCGGTGTGCTGAGGGGACCGAGAGCGGGCGTCGCGTACGTGGTCTCGACCGCTTTCGACGACTCCGATCTGTCTGCGCGGCTCGGTGTGCTCGACGGCATGAGGGCCGTCGGACGCGACCTGCTCGAGTACGTGCACTGAGGATTCCTCGGCCGGCCCGAACGCGGCCGGATGCCGTCGAGATTGGCGGAATCTCGCCGAAGTCTGGCAGGCAGCGCATGTGGCGCATTTGTAAAGATTTGGCACAATGCGTGCCGATTGCGTTGCGGCACGTCTCATCACTCGTCTACGGTTCAGGACATTGCAACCGTGCAACGCGGGGTCCGACACGCCCCCTGCACAGGACCTGAAAGGCAACCTCCATGGCAACCAAGAGGATCATAGGAGCGCTGGCCGCGGCAGCAGCGATCGCGCTCCTGACCGCCGGCTGTGTGAATCAGTCGTCGACGGGAGGCTCGACGTCCAGCTCGAGCAAGATCGACCTGCCCGTTCAAACGTCGATCGACGTGCCGAAAGACGCGGTTCTGCCGGCCGGCGACGGCAAGGCCAAGTGCGACAGCGGCCTCACCCTCGCCTACATCGGCGCGGAGACCGGCCCCAACGCACAGCTCGGCATCAACATCTACAACGGCGTTCAGCTGGCCGTCGACCAGCACAACAAGGCCAACCCCGGCTGCCAGGTGCAGTTCAAGAAGTTCGACACCGAGGGCGACCCCGGCAAGGCCCCAGGCGTGGTCACGCAGGCCGTGAACGAGTCCGACATCATCGGTGTCGTCGGACTGCCGTTCTCCGGCGAGTCCAAGGCGACGGGCGGCATCTTCGAGCAGGCCGGACTCGTGCACATCACTGCATCGGCGACGAACCCCGGCCTGACTCAGAACGGATGGACGACCTTCTTCCGCGCCCTGGGCAATGACAACGTTCAGGGCCCCGCCGCCGCGAAGTTCGCGACCGGCAAGCTCGAGGCCAAGAAGGTCTACGTGGTTCAGGATGACTCCGACTACGGCATCGGCCTTTCCACCGCCGTGCAGAAGGCGCTGGGTTCGAAGCTCGCAGGCACCGACAAGGTGACGACCGGCCAGAAGGACTTCTCCGCTACGGTCAGCAAGATCATCAACGCGAAGCCGGATGCCGTGTACTACTCGGGCTACTACGCCGAGGGTGCTCCGTTCGACCAGCAGCTCGTGAACAAGGGCTACAAGGGCCTGTTCATCGGCCCCGACGGTGTGAAGGACGACCAGTTCATCAAGCTGGCCGGCAGCGCGTCCAACAACGCGTACTTCACCTGCCCCTGCCTCCCGGGTGAACTGATCAAGACGTTCTCCGACCAGTACCAGTCCGCCTTCAACGCCGCTCCCGGAACGTACTCGATCGAGGGTTACGACTCGGCGACGATCCTGCTCGCGGGCATCGACAAGGGCAACACCGACCGGGCCAAGCTCAAGGACTGGGTCAAGAGCTACGACGCGGACGGCCTGAGCAAGCACTACAAGTGGGATTCCACAGGTGAGCTCGCGCAGTCGACGGTGTACGGCTACAAGGTCGACAACGGCAAGATCGTGTCGGTCGGAAAGATCGGCTAGTCCAAGCGAGATATCGGGCCGCGCCGTGGGGCATCGCTCTACCTGCCCCGCGGCGCGGTCATGCTTGACCCGAACCAGCCGAAACCCGACGATGTGGTCGGGCCTCGGCATTGCACCGGAAGAACCACATGCTCGATACGCTCCTGAATCTGTCGGCGGCCCTGCCGGCATCCGTCCACGCCGACAACAGCTGGATCAACTTCGACGTCAACTCACTCGTACAGAACTTCTGGCCCGCCACGTTCGACGGACTCACGTTCGGCGCCATCTACGCGCTCGTCGCGTTGGGCTACACGCTCGTCTACGGCGTTCTGAACCTCATCAACTTCGCGCACTCCGAGGTCTTCATCATGGGGTGCTACGGCGTGGTGGCCACGCTGTCCACCCTGGGCTTCGGTCCCAACCCGCCGAACCTGTCCATCTGGGCCATCATCGGCAACCTGCTCTTGGCCATGATCGTCGGCATGGTGTTCTCGGTCGTCACCGCGTTCATCGTGGAACGCGTGGCCTACCGGCCGCTGCGGCGGCGCGGGGCATCCAGGCTCGCGTTCCTCATCACGGCCATCGGCGCATCCTTCGCCATCCAGTACCTGATCTTCCTGGTGCGCGGATCGAACGCGGAGCCAGCGGTGACGATGTTCATCCCGACGCCGATCTTCCAGGTGTTCGGCGCGATCATCGACAGCCAGCAGCTCACGATCATCATCGCCGCCATCGTCATGATGGTGGCGACAGATCAGTACATCCGGCGCTCCCGGGTCGGACGTGGCATCCGCGCCGTGGCGCAGGACCCCGACACGGCGACGCTCATGGGCGTGAACAAGGACCGCATCATCGTCACGACGTTCGTGATCGGCGGCATCCTGGCCGGTGCCGCAGCACTGTTCTACGTCATGAAGGTACCGAGCGGTGTCATCTACAACGGCGGATTCGTGCTGGGCATCAAGGCCTTCGCGGCCGCCGTGCTCGGTGGCATTGGCAACGTCCGCGGTGCCCTGCTCGGTGGTCTGCTGATCGGCATCATCGGCAACTACGGACAGCTGCTGCTCGGCGATTCGCAGTGGACCGACGTGGTCGCGTTCATCGTGCTCGTGCTGGTGCTGCTCGTGAGACCGTCCGGCCTGCTCGGGCAGTCCCTCGGAAGGAGCCGCGCATGAGCGCCATCGGAGGCGGCACCCCGATGCCGTCGGCACGCACGACCCAGAAGATCGACGCTGATGAGTCGTTCGGAGGCCGCAAGCGGTTCCTCGGCGGCTGGCGCAGGCGGTGGAACCGCATGGCGCGCTGGCAGCAGTGGCTCTTCCTCATCATCGTGGCGGCGGCGGTCTACTACCTGCCCGTCGCCAACCCGTGGCTGATCACGACCGAGCCGGGCAACGACTTCCCCATCTCGTGCTTCCAGATGGCCGTCTACGCGCTCGTGGCGGTCGGCCTGAACGTGGTGATCGGATTCGCCGGCCTGCTCGACCTCGGATACATCGCGTTCTTCGCGATCGGGTCGTACACCGCGGCGTTCTTCACGTCGCCGGACTCGTCCCTCATCCACATCCCGTACCTGTGGACGCTGCCGCTCGCCATCGGCATCGCCATGGTGTTCGGCGTGGCGCTCGGCCTTCCCACGCTGCGACTGCGCGGCGACTACCTGGCCATCGTGACGCTCGGGTTCGGCGAGATCATCCGCATTCTGGCCACGATCATCCCGGCGGCTCGCGGGCAGGTCGGGTTCCAGGAGGTCGGGCATCCGCCGGGGACGAACGCCGAAGGGCATCCGATCTTCTCGGCCTCCAACGGCACGCCGTGGTACTGGCTCGCCGTGACCGTGATCATCGTGATCCTGATCCTGGTGGGCAACCTCGAGCGCAGCCGCGTCGGCCGCTCCTGGATCGCTATCCGCGAAGACGAGGATGCCGCCGAGATCATGGGCGTTCCCACGTTCAAGTTCAAGCTGTGGGCGTTCGCGATCGGCGCGGGCATCGGCGGCCTCTCCGGAGCGCTGTTCGCCGGCCAGGTCAGCTTCGTGAACAACCAGAAGTTCGACGTCGCGACCTCGATCCTGTTCGTCGCCGCCGTCGTGCTCGGCGGGTCGGGCAACAAGGTGGGCGCCATCCTGGGTGGCGCGATCGTCGCCTACATCCCGCTCCGCTTCACGGCCATCGCCGACTGGAAGTACCTGATCTTCGGCGTGCTGCTGATCATCATGATGATCTTCCGTCCGCAGGGCCTGGTGGCCGCGAAGTCGCACCTTCTGACGTATTCGCGTCTGATCGGCGACAAGGTCAAGGAGCTGCAGGCGGTGCGCGGGGGATCCAGCCACGCGGCGGAGTCCGCGTCGGTCTGGCGCGCGCGACCGGCCGACGCGCCCGTCACGGGCGTCGTGCCGACAGATGCAAGGGACGGTGGTGACGAATGAGCGACATGAGCGACGACCCCCGCGACGAGCGCCCCGAGCGCATCCCCGTCGAGAACGACCCGAATCTGGGCGCCATCCCCGAGCCGGTCCCCAATGCGGGACCCGAGGACGCCGACCTGACGGACATCGGCCCCGACCCGTCGCCCGAGGCAGACGCCGACGTGCCCGATGCGGCAGAGCTCGCCGCGACCCTGGCCGAGGCCGGTGTCGACGAGGAGCTCGCCGAGGCGGCGGCATCCGAGCGCGACATCGCCGTGGCCGTCGGCGAGAAGATCGTGGAGGTGAAGGCCGTCACCGTCAAGTTCGGGGGCCTGACGGCGCTCGACGACGTGACGTTCCACATCAACAGGGGCGAGATCCTCGGACTGATCGGCCCGAACGGCGCGGGCAAGACCACGGCGTTCAACGCAATGACCGGTGTCTACAAGCCGACGAGCGGCGACGTGCTCATGGAGGGCACGTCGATCAAGGGCAAGAAGCAGCACAAGATCACGAGGGCCGGCCTCGCCCGCACGTTCCAGAACATCCGCCTCTTCGGCGAGATGACGGCGCTCGAGAACGTCGTGGTGGGGCTGGATGCCCGGCACCGCACGAGCGTTCCCGGCGCCCTCGTGCGCAGCCCGAGGCACTACCGCGAAGAGAAGTCGTCGATCGAGCGCGGCCTCGCCCTGCTCGAGTTCGTCGGAATCGCGGATGCCGCCGACACGCTGTCCCGGCACCTGCCGTACGGCAGCCAGCGCCGACTGGAGATCGCTCGCGCGCTCGCCACCGACCCGAAGGTGCTCTGCCTGGACGAGCCGGCGGCCGGCTTCAATCCTGCGGAGAAGGAACAGCTCATGGACCTGATCCGCACGATCAGGGCCGACGGCTACACCGTGCTGCTCATCGAGCACGACATGAAGCTGGTCATGGGTGTGTGCGACCGCATCGTCGTGCTGGAGTTCGGAAAGAAGATCGCGGACGGATCGCCCGCCGAGGTGCGCAACGACCCTCGCGTGATCTCCGCCTACCTGGGAGAGCCCGATGACGACGCTGCTTGAACTCGACGAGGTCGTGGTCGGCTACGGCCGCATCGAGGCGCTGCACGGACTGTCGTTCACGGTCGAGGAGGGCGAGATCGTCTCGCTCATCGGCGCGAACGGCGCGGGCAAGACCACGACCATGAAGTCGATCTCCGGGCTGCTGAACCTCACCAGGGGCTCGATCAAGTTCGACGGCCAGGACATCACGAAGACGAAGGCGCACATCCGCGTCGGCATGGGGATCTCGCAGGCGCCAGAGGGCCGCGGCATCTTCCCCGGGATGACGGTGCTCGAGAACCTCGACATGGGCACGTACGGGCGCAAGGACCGAACGGGCGTCAAAGAGGATCTGGAGCGCGTCTTCACACTCTTCCCTCGGCTGGAGGAACGCAAGACGCAGGTCGGCGGCACCATGTCGGGCGGCGAGCAGCAGATGCTCGCCATCGGCCGCGCGCTGATGGGCAGGCCGCGCCTGCTCCTGCTCGACGAGCCGTCGATGGGACTCGCGCCGCAGTTCATCAAGCAGATCTTCCGCATCATCACCGAGATCAACGAGCAGGGGACGACCATCCTGCTGGTCGAGCAGAACGCCAACCAGGCTCTCGCCCGCGCGCATCGCGCCTTCGTGCTGGAGACCGGCACGATCACGCACAGCGGGACGGGCAGGGAGCTGCTCACGAACCCGGCCATCAAGGAGGCGTACCTCGGCGTCGCCTGACGCCGCGGCCCACCGTGGGCTGAGCTCGTCGAAACCATGCGGTGTCCGACGGCGGGTTGAGCCTGTCGAAACCGGCCCGGCTGCCGACCGCGGGTTGAGCCTGTCGAAACCCGACGCGCTCACCCCGCGGCGACGCCGGCCGTCTCGAGCAGCTCGTCTTCTGCGTCGTAGTCGAACCAGGCATCCGCCCCGTAGCGGTGCACCAGGTGCGGAAAGAGCGTGCGCCACGACACCTGGCGTCTTCTGGCGCCCTGCACGACGTCGACGATCCACTCGATGTCTTCTCGCACGGCGTCGCGATACGGCTTGGGCGGCTCGAAGCCGAGCTCGTCCCGAGCGCGACGCGTGCTCAGCACCACGGGATGCGGCGTCGACCACGGCGTGCTCCCGACTCCGCGGGCGGGAGCCCCGTCGACCGGCACGAGCTCGATGCTGCGGCCCATCGCGTCGAACACGGCCGAAGCGATGTCGCTCACGGTCACATCGTCGTCGGCGACATTGAGCACGCGCTTCGCCGGCGACTGAGCACACAGTCTCGTGAGCTCGGCGATGGCGGCCGTCGAGGTCGGGCTGAACCTGCTCGCCCCGCCGTAGGCCAGCACGGCGTGCGTGCGGCGGTCGCGCACGCGTTTCACGAAGTACCACTCGCGCAGCGCCTCGCTGAACGGACCGTGCACGGCGCCCGGCCGCAGGATGCTCACCGGCAGCTCGTCGGCATCCAGAAGCTCGCGCTCCAGACGCGCCTTCAGTACGCCGTACGTGGGCGCGCCATCCGCGATGGTCGGCTGGGATTCGTCGATGGGGTCGGGGAAGACGGGGAAGGAATCCGCGCCCATCGCGGTGTCGAGGTTGCGGCCCTGGGCATCCTGATACACGCCTCCGGTGGAGATGACGACGACGGATCCCACCAGACCGGCCAGCTGCGCCAGCTGCTGGGCGTGCTTCGGTTCGAAGGCGACGGTGTCGAGCACCAGGTCGTGGCCTTCGGCCAGCGCCAGGAGCGCCTCGGTGTCGTCCCTGTCGAGACGCACCCTCGTGACATCCAGGTCGTGCAGGGCCGGGTCGCCTTCGTGGGCACCGCGGTGCGCGGCCATCACGGACCAGCCGTGCGCTGCCAGATGTCGCGCAGCAGCGGTTCCGATCTGTCCGGTCCCGCCGATGATGAAGGCCGCCCTGCCCCTGCCCGCCATGCGTCTACGCTATGCCGCGATCGGCGCCCTGTCGCCGTCGATCGGGGAATGCGTGGATGTCCCCGGCGCGTTCTGCGCGAACGCGTCCGTTCCCGCACCGGCAGCGCCGAGTCGTCCGTCACTGCCCAATCGGATCACTACGGCAATGCGGTCACCGCCGCTATCGGATCACTGCACTAACGGATCACTGCACTAACGGATCACTGGGGCGCCACCGGCGAGATGACTGTGAGCAGGTGCACCGCGTCGTTCTGGCACGCCGTGAGGTTGGCTGCCTGCACGAACACGGACTTCGTGGAGTGCGGCGGATACACGCGCAGGCCGTCTGCGACCAGGGGCTGGCACTGGCCCGAGTCGTAGTTGCCGGCCTGAGCGATGCGCAGCTTGGCGGCGACCGTGGATCCGGGTTGCAGCGTGTTCTGCACGATCGGCTGGGACTGATCCCAGTCGGCGGCCGCGCCCAGCTGGGTGCCGTTGCCCTTGCCCACGAAGGACACACCGGGGAACCCGTGCAGCTCGCAGGGCTTCGATGACGTGTTCTTGAACAGGATCGGCACGTAGGTGCTCCCCGCCGCACCGCTGAACGATCCGAGCGTGACCGACAACGCGTTCACGGAGCACGTCGCCGTGCCGCCGGACTGCGTGGGCGTCGGCGTGCTCGTCCTGGTCGGCGTGGGGCTGGGCGTGGTCGGTGTCGTGATCGGCGTCGCCGTGGGACTCACCTTGGTGCCGCGCGCGAAGACGAGCGAGGCGACCACCACGATGAGCACGACGACAACGGCCGCCAGCACGATGATGGCGATCGTGCGGCCCCTCATGCCACGGCGTTCCGGCCCCTCCGGACCACCGGCCGCACCTGCTCCTCCGCTCTCGCCGAACGGCTCGGGGAAACCCTGCTGATCGCTCATCCACCCATCGTGCACCGGAACGGGCTCTCAGCGGCGCAAGCGGACGCGAGTCAGCGCATACCTCGCCGTGTGTCGCGGGCCCGGGTGTCGCCGGTCCGCGTCGCGTCGGAGGCTACTTCGCGGCGGTCTGAGCCGCCTCGAACTCGTCGGCGAGCAGGCCGAAGATCGCCACGTCGTGCCACTCGCCGTCGACGTGATCGCGCTCGCGCAGGAGTGCCTCTCTCCGCATCCCGAGGATCTCGCACAGGCGCGCGGATGCCTCGTTCGCGGCGTCCAGCTCCGCGTACACCCGGTGGGCGCGGAGCTCGTGGAACGCCACGGCGAGCAGGGCCGTCGCGGCCTCCGTGGCGAAGCCACGGCCATGCACGGCGGGGTGGAAGACCCAGCCGATCTCGACCTGGGCGTCGCGCGTGCTCTTCACCGACAGGCTGATGTCGCCGATCACCCGGTGGTCGGTCGAGCCGTCGGTCGCGCACAGCTCGACGGCGAAGATGAGGCCGTCGCCGTCGCGCGCGAGACGCTCAAGGGCGATCCTCTTCTCGAGGTTCTCCGCCGGCTCGTCGTGGTCGTGCGCCTCCCAGCGCAGGTAACGCACCACGTCTTTGCGCTTCTGGTAGTTCTCGCTGCGATGCGCGAGATCGGCCTTCGTCAGCGGCCGCAGCCGCAGCCGCTCCGTCGCGATCTCGCGGGTTTCGAAGGGCAGCGCCAGCAAGCCGAAACCGGTCGTCGTCTCAGAAGTCATGTTGCTCCGTCCCTCGTGCACTGGGCCACCTCGGTGTGGCGCACTGCCGGCCGCGCAGTCGCGACGCCCGCCACGCGCCTCTGCGGTCGATCAGGATGCCCGGCCCTCGTCAGCAACGATACGCAGGCTTCGCGCCGCTTCCGAATCGAGCCCGAAGACGGCGTTCACGCCGGCGACGAACGCGTCGGCCTCGCCCTCCCTCGACAGCTCTCGGGCGCGCGAAGACGGCGTGTGCAGAAGCACTCCGACGAGATGACGCAGTGCGGCCTCGGTCTGCTCGCTGGAATCTCCGCGGCGCCTCGCCCGCTCGAGCTCCGCCTCGAGCACGCCGAACACGTGGGTGCGCAGCGCCACGAGCGCAGGCTCCGCCGCGCGCTCGTCGCCCTTCGCCGCGAACTCGGCCGCGGCATCCCCCACGATCGACCGAGCGCGCTCGGTCGCGGTGAAGTCCTCCAGCGGTGCGTGCAGGCCTATCGTCTCCAGATCGAGCAGCTCGGTTCCGGTCACCCACGCGACGTCGCGGTCGACGTTCCTGGGCAGTCCGAGGTCGATCACGAGGCGGTGCACGACGGCATCCGGAAGCAGGCTCGCCTGCTCCACCAGTCGCCTGTCGAGCAGCACGGTGGGAGCGACACTGCACGTGACCACGAGATCCGAGCTCGCGACCGCCTCGACGAGACCGTCGCGAGCGACCGCCTCGATATCGTGCTTCAAGGCGAATGCCTGGGCGCGACCCGTGCGCGACCACACCCGCACGTTCTCGGCGCCTCTGTCGCGAAGCGCCTTCAGGCTCGCAGCCGCGTAGTTGCCCGTCCCGACGAGCAGGATGCTCGCCGTCGACCAGTCCGCGATGCGGCTGGCCGCGAGCTCGAGCGCGAGCCGCACGATGGAGCGGCCAGCGGAGCCGACCTTGGTGCCGTTCTTGACCTCCCGGGAGACCCTGGATGCCGTCTGGAACAGCCGCTCGAGGTCGCTCGTCGCGCTGCGATGAGCCCTGGCGGACTCGAGTGCCCTGCGCACCTGGCCAGCGATCTCGCCTTCCCCGACCACGAGCGACTCCAGACCGCTCGCCACCGAGAACAGGTGGTCGGCGACGGCGTGGTCGTGCACGACGGCCGTCGAGGCCCGCAGTTCGTGGGGGGCGACGCCCGTGGCGTCGCTCACGATGGCGAGAGCGAGGTCGGCGGCATCCGCGCGGGCGGCATCCGTCACGTCGAGGTAGGCCTCGAAACGGTTGCAGGTGGCCAGCACGACGGACCCCGCGAAGGCATCCGTGCGCGCTCGCAGTGCCGCGTCGACGTCACCCGCGCGCCGTTCGAGCCGCTCGAGCAGTTCGAAGTCGGCCGTGCGGTGGCTCGCGGTGAAGCAGAGAAGCACGCGTTCGATGGTACGCCGCTGTGTCTGTGCGTCTGCGCCGCGCCGTTGCGGTGACCCGGCGCGGGCGGGCGTTCAGCCCCGGGTGGGACAATCGAGCGCGTGACATCACCCGAACCGGCAGCGCCGCTCGCCCCCGCCCAGCACCGAACGGAGCGCGGGCAGGGCCTCGCATCCGAGCATCCGCTTGTCGCGGGCCTCACCTCGAGGTCGCCACTGATCACGGCGTATTCCGGCACGCGCCCCGCCGCACTGCCGGTCTGGTTCATGCGCCAGGCCGGTCGATCGCTGCCCGAGTACCGCGACCTGCGCATCGGAACGAGCATGCTGGATGCCTGCCTCGACCCCGCGCTCGCGAGCGAGATCACGCTGCAGCCCGTGCGCAGGCACCGCGTGGATGCCGCGATCTTCTTCAGCGACATCGTCGTTCCGTTGAAGCTCGCCGGAGTCGACATCGACATCGTGCCGGGCAAGGGCCCCGTGCTCGGCGCCCCCGTTCGCACGGCAGCGGAGGTCGCCGCGCTGCCGACGTTGGATCCGGATGCGCTCGCGCCGGTCGCCGAGGGCGTGCGGCAGACGGTGGCCGGCCTCGCCGAGCTGGGGCATGTGCCTCTGATCGGTTTCGCCGGCGCTCCCTTCACGCTCGCGGCGTACCTCGTCGAGGGCGGTCCGTCGAAGGACCACATCAGGGCGCGCACGCTCATGCACGCCGACCCGGATGCCTGGCACGCCCTGATGCACTGGGCCGCCGACATCACCGGGACGTTCCTGCGGGCACAGGTGCTCGCGGGTGCGAGCGCCGCCCAGCTGTTCGACTCGTGGGCCGGCGCGCTCTCTCTTGAGGACTACACGCGGCACGTCGCCCCGGCATCCACGAGGGCGCTCTCCTACGTGCGCGACCTCGCCTACCCGGTTCCCGAAGAGACCGACACGGTGTCCGCGACGCCTGCGCTGCGGAACGTGCCGATCGTGCACTTCGGCGTGGGGACGAGCGAGCTCCTGAAGGCCATGTACGACGTCGGCACCGACGTGGTGGGCGTCGACTACCGGGTGCCGCTCGACGAGGCGAGCAGACGGCTGGGGAACATCGTTCCGCTCCAGGGCAACATCGATCCCGCATACCTCGGCGCCCCGTGGCCGGTCATCGAGGCGCACGTGCGCGACGTGATCGAGCGAGGTCGCAGCGCGCCGTCGCACGTCGTGAACCTGGGCCACGGTGTCCCGCCGGACACCGATCCCACGGTGCTGACCCGCATCGTGGAATTCGTGCACGGAGTGCGCGAATGAGCCTGAGCGAGGCGGAGCGCAAGGCGTTCCGGCGCGCCATCGCCGACGAACCGACGCGTGTGGTCGTGATCGGAGGCGGTGCCGCGGGCCTCGTCGCTGCGCGCGAGCTCGCCAGGCCGGGGTTCGACGTCACGGTGATCGAGGCACGCGAGCACTTGGGCGGGAGCGTCGCCCGGCACGAGGTGGCGGGCATCCAGCTGGATGCCGGTGCGGAGAGCTTCGCCACGCGCGGCGGACACGTCGCCGCGCTGCTCGACGAGCTGGGTCTCGGCGACGACGTCGTGACACCGCTCGCGGCCGGTGCCTGGCTGCAGCTGCCCGGGCGGGCGGTGCCGACTCCCAAGGCGGGACTGCTCGGCATCCCGAGCTCACCGCTGGCCACCGACGTCATCGCCGCGATCGGCTGGGGCGGGGCGTTCCGCGCATACCTGGACCGTCTGATGCCCGTGCTGAAGATCGGGGACGAGCGCAACCTCGGACGCCTCGTGCGTCGCCGCATGGGCGCCGCCGTGCTGGACAACCTCGTGGCGCCCGTGACCACCGGCGTGTACTCCGCGTCACCGTACGACCTCGACGTCGCCGTGGCGGCGCCGGGGCTCAGCAGGGCGATCACGCGCACCGGCTCGCTCTCCGGCGGCGTTGCCGATCTGCGAGCCTCGGCGAAGCCCGGGTCCGCCGTCGGTGGACTGATCGGCGGCATGGCCAGGCTGATCGACGTGCTGGCATCGGATGCGACGACGCGCGGCGCTGGCATCCGCACCGGAGCGCGCGTCGTCGCTCTGGTCGATGCCGAGCGCGCTTCGGCCGAGCCCGATGCCACCCGCGCGCTGGCGACCTCCGTCGACGAGGTGTTCGACGATGGGCAGCACGCGCGCGCGAACGGCGATGGTGGCGCGGGCGCCCGAGACGCGGCCGGAGCCCGGGGCACAGCTGGAGTGCGGGGCGAGCGCGCCGACGGGCATCCGAAGGCCGAGCGTCCGGGACGCTGGCGAGTGATGCTCGACGACGGCGAGGCGATCGAGGCGGATGCCGTGCTGCTGGCCGCGCCGGCCGAGACGGCGTTGCCATTGCTGGCGCAGGCATCCGAGAGTCTCTCGACGGTGCAGGAGCTCGGCTGGCCCGAGTCGTCCGACGTCGACATCGTGACCATCGTCGTCGACGACGAGCGCCTCGACGCGGCGCCTCGCGGCACCGGGATGCTGGTGGCCGAAACCGTGCCTCAGACCGAGGTGGCGGCGAAGGCGTTGACACACGTGACCGCGAAGTGGGAGTGGGTGGCGCGGCAGCTTCCCGCTGGCAGACACGTGCTCCGGCTCTCGTACGGCAGGGCCGGTGCGCCCAGTCCACTGGCCGGAGCGAGCGACGCGGAGATCCGCTTGCGCGTCATCGCCGACGCGTCAACCCTCTTGAATATTCCGATAGCGGAATCTAGTGTCGTCGGATTGGATGTGGTGCGCTGGACCAACGTCCCGCCCGTTGCCGCACAAGGGCAGCGGGAGCGCATCGAACGCGTGCGCGACGGGGTCCAGAAGGTGGAAGGACTCGAAGTGACCGGCTCCTGGCTGGCAGGAACCGGGCTCGCTTCCGTCGTGCCGGATGCCGGCAAGGCGGCAGAACGCATCCGCGCACTACGCTGGAACACGCTGACCGACAAGGAATGACACTGCGGTCGAACGCTGCAGGGGCGGGGGCACGATGAAAGGCAAGGTTCTCTTCGTCGTCGGACTCGGGGCTGGGTATGTACTCGGCACCCGTGCAGGACGACAGAGGTACGAGCAGATCAAGTCCGCCTGGCTGAAGGTGTGGGACTCGCCTGCCGTGCAGAAGCAGGTGCACACCGTGCAGGACTTCACCGCCGATCGCATCGGCGACCTCGGCGGCATGGTCACCGAAAACATCAAGCGAGCCGTGACCAAGTCGAAGGGCTCCGCGAGCCCGTCCGCGGCGAACGAAGCTGACAAAGCGGACGCGGGGAGCTCCACCTCGGCATCCGGTCGTTCGCGGTCGAGTGGCTCGGGCGCGTCCGCCGGCGGAGCGAAGTCGAACGGCTCGCGCCGTTCCGCGGGATCGGGCGGGCAGGCGTCCTGATGTCCGACAGCACTCGGACCTCGAGTACGCGTGCGTCGGGCGGCGCTGCGCCCCTCACACCGAGCGTGCGCGACAAGCGCTCCTTGCTCCAGCTTCTGCGCGACCTGCCTGGGCTCGTCGTGGCGCTGCTCAAGGCCGAGCTCTCGCAGCTCAAGGCCGAGCTGGTGCGCAAGGCGATCAACCTCGGCCTCGGCATCGGCATGTTCGTGGTGGCCGGTGCGCTGCTGTTCTTCATGCTCGGCACGCTCGTGGCGGCGGCCGTGCTCGGTATCGCCGTCGTGCTTCCCGGATGGCTGGCGGCGCTGATCGTGGCGGCCGGACTGCTCGTGCTGGCCGGCATCATCGGGTTCGTGGGTCTCACGGTGTTGAAGCGCGGCATGCCGCCGGCGCCGACCGAGACAATCGCGAGCGTGAAGCAGGACGTCAACGCGGTGAAGGGGTTGGGCGACTATGACCACTGAGTCGAGCGGCAACGTCTCTCCGGGTGCACGCCGAGACGCCGAGAGGGGCAAGGAGGAGTCGAACCCCGCGGCCGACGTTGCTGCGGCCCGAGCGGAGCTCGCCGCCACTCTGGATGCGCTGCAGGACAAGCTGAACCTGCCCAAGCGCATCCGCACAGCAGCGCGCGAAAACCCCGCAGGCCTCGCCGCTGTGGCTGGCGTCGCCGCAGCCGCGCTCACCGGAGTCGTATGGCTGGTGGTGCGGTCCTTCCGCGCAAGGTAGCCCCCGCTCGCTCTCCTTTCCCCTCCCGTACGACTCGGGCGGGGTTCAAGGCTTTGGGGTCACCCCCAAAGCGCCCCCAACCCGGCCCCTACAACTGATGCCCGAGCTTGTACTCCCCTTGCTTCCACTGGGGCATCGACTCCTCCCCGTCGCTTTCGCGGGTGTACGAGAAGCCGTCCGCGCCGATCGTGACGCTCAGCTCCGACGCTTCGGTGCGCGCGACGACGGGTTGGGGGATGCCGTCGAGGTCGAGCACGAGCGAGGCATCCGTGTACCACGACGGCACCACCGGGTTGCCCCACCAGTCGCGTCGCTGGTTGTCGTGCACGTCCCACGTGACGACGGGGTTGTCGGGGTCGCCCGTGTAGTAGTCCTGCGTGTAGATCTCCACGCGATGGCCGTCAGGGTCGCGCAGGTAGAGGTAGAACGCGTTCGAGACGCCGTGCCTGCCGGGGCCGCGTTCGATGGCATCCGACCGGCGCAGAGCACCGAGCTTGTCGCAGATGGCGAGGATGTTGTGCTTCTCGTGCGTCGAGAACGCCATGTGATGCATCCGGGGGCCGTCGCCGCCCGTCATGGCCGTGTCGTGCACGGTGGGTTTGCGGCGCATCCATGCGGCGTAGACGACGCCCTGCTCGTCTTGGATGTCTTCGGTCACGCGGAAGCCGAGATCCTGCATGAACTTCGTGGCACGGGGCACGTCGGGTGTGACCTGGTTGAAGTGGTCGAGGCGCACGAGCGCCCCCGGCGTGTAGAGGTCGTAGCGCCACGCGAGGCGCTCGACGTGCTGCACGTCGTGGAAGAACTCGTACGGGAAGCCGAGCGGATCCACGACTCGCACCGAGTCGCCCACTCCCTTCGTGAAGCCGTCTGCACGCCGTTCGACGCGGCATCCGAGTTCGGTGTAGAACGCCACGGCCTTGTCGAGGTCGTCTGGGGTGCGCACCCGGTACGAGAACGCCGCGACGGCAGGCACGTCGCCCTGGCGCAGCACCAGGTTGTGGTGGATGAACTCCTCGAGTGAGCGCAGATAGACGCAGCTCTCGTCCTCCTCCGTCACGGTGAGCCCGAGCACGTCGACGTAGAAGTCGCGAGAGCGTTGCAGGTCGGAGACGACGAGTTCCATGTAGGCGCAGCGCAGGATGTCCGGTGCCGGAACCGACGGGGTGGGCACCGGATCGTCGCACTCGATCGGTGCCTCTTGCGAGACGTAGAAGCCCGAGGAGGTCAGCGTCATGTCTTTGCGGTCGGTCATGTCAGCGTCCTTGCTTGACGGGCGGTGGGGTGCGGCGGGGGGTGGGGCTCATCGCGGGTCCGGGTCGTCGAGGGACGACGCGATGTGGTGCTCCGGCGCCTTGCCGAACGTGGGGTTCGGCGTGGGGCCGAGCGTGATGTGCACCGCCTGCTGGTCGGTGTAGAAGTCGATGGAGCGGTATCCGCCTTCGTGACCGAGACCGGATGCCTTCACGCCGCCGAACGGCGTGCGCAGGTCGCGCACGTTGTTCGAGTTGAGCCACACCATGCCGGCTTCGATCGACTGCGAGAAGTTGTGGGCTCGCTTCAGGTCGTTGGTCCACACGTACGCCGCCAGGCCGTACCTGACGCCGTTGGCCAGCGCCAGCGCCTCCTCTTCGGTGTCGAACGGGGTGATGGCGACGACGGGGCCGAAGATCTCCTCCTGGAAGATGCGGGCATCCGGCTTCACATCGGCGAAGACGGTGGGCGCCACGAAGTTGCCGTCCGGGAAGCCCGCCGGGCGCCCGCCGCCCGCGACGAGCCGCCCTTCGGACTTCCCGAGCTCGACATAGCTCATCACCTTGGCGAAGTGCTCGGGGTGCACGAGCGCGCCCACCTCAGTGGCCGGGTCGTGCGGGTACCCGACGACCACCCGTTTCGCCTGCTCCGCATAGCGCTCCACGAACTCGTCGTAGACGGCGCGCTCGACGAGGATGCGCGAGCCCGCCGTGCAGCGCTCGCCGTTGAGCGAGAACACGCCGAAGATCGTGGCGTCGATGGCGGCGCCGAGGTCGGCATCCGCGAACACCACGGCCGGGCTCTTGCCGCCCAGCTCCATGGAGAGTCCCTTGAGGAACGGTGCCGCGTTGGCGAAGATCAGCTGGCCGGTGCTGCTCTCGCCGGTGAACGAGATGAGGGGCACGTGCGGATGTCTGACGAGCGCGTCGCCGGCATCCTCACCGAGTCCGTTCACCAGGTTGAACACGCCGCGCGGCAGCCCCGCCTCCTCGAAGATGCCGGCCCACAACGATGCCGACAGCGGCGTGAACTCGGCGGGCTTCAGCACGACGGTGTTGCCGGTCGCGAGCGCGGGGCCGAGCTTCCAGGACTCGAGCATGAACGGCGTGTTCCACGGCGTGATGAGCCCGGCGACGCCGATGGGCTTGCGATTCACGTAGTTCATCTGGCGCCCAGGCACCTTGAACGCGTCGTCCGCCTGCGCCACGATCAGGTCGGCGAAGAACCGGAAGTTCTCGGCCGCGCGCCGCGCCTGCCCGAGCGCCTGCGTGATCGGCAGGCCCGTGTCGAACGTCTCGAGCTCGGCGAGCCGGGCGTCCCTCGACTCCACGATGTCCGCGATGCGGTGCAGCACCCTCGAGCGCTCGCGGGGGAGCATCCGCGGCCAAGGTCCCTCCGTGAAGGCTCGGCGCGCTGCGGAGACCGCGCGGTCGATGTCGGCCTTCTTGCCCGAAGCCGCCCGCACGTACGTCTCGTTCGTGACCGGGTCGAGCACCTCGAAGGTGTCGCCGTCGGCGGAGTCCACGAACTCGCCGTCGATGTAGTGCCGGATGCGGCCGGGCAGGTCGCTCGGTATGCGACGTTCTTCTGGTTCCCTGGTGTCGGTCATGGGCTCTCCGATCGGTGGGCGTCGGGGTGGCGCGCCGCGAGGAAGGCATCCAGCGTGCGCCAGCGATGGTTGCGTGCGGTGAGCTCGATGTCGAGGGCCTCGCCGCCGTCCCTGATGAGCTGCACGATCTGCTCGTGCTCCTCGACCGAGTGGCGTGCGCGCTGCGGCACGAAGGAGAACGTGGAGTCGCGAACACCGCGGAGGCGGCCCCATCCCCGGTGCACGAGCTCGAGGATGTGCGGGTTGGGACACGGCTCGAACAGCACGGAATGGAACTGCTCGTTGAGGCGCGTGAACTCGTGCGGATCGAGGTCGTCGAGCATCCGCCGCATGCGCTCGTTGATCTCCAGCGCGCGATCCAGGTCGGCATCGGTGACGAGGGGAGCGGAGAGTGCCGTCGCCGCGCCCTCGACGAGCCCGAGCGTCTGCATCGCGTACGTGTACTCGGTCTCGTCGGCCAGGGCCACCCTCGCTCCCACGTTGTGCTCGAACGTCACGAAGCCTTCGGCCTCGAGCCGGCGGATGGCCTCGCGCACCGGGACCACGCTCATTCCGAGGTCGTCGGCGATGGTCCCGAGCACCAGTCGGTAGCCCGGCGTGTAGCGGTGATCGACGATGCGCTCGCGCAGGTACGAATAGGCCAGCTGCGACTTGCTGCCTGTGGCCAGCACAGGGTCCTGAACTGCATCGGTCATCGCTCAGCCTCTCCTTCGGCCGGCGGCCGGCCTGGTGCCGTGCCGGGCGCAAGGCCGCGGTCGGCGGATGCCGGCGCCACGGCGGGCACGGCGCTGTCCGCCCCGTGCGGGTCGATTCCCGCGGCCTCGAGCGAACCCCAGGCCTCGGCGCGCTGCGTGTCATCGACGGCGGGAAGGGATCCCACCGCCGGGTCGAACGCCCGCGTGCCCTCGACGACGGTGGTCGTCAGCCGCCCGGAGGAGGGATGCCCGGGAGCGGTCGGCGCATCCACCTCCACCTCGACCACGTCGCCCGGCTGCACCACCGAGGATCCGGCCGGCGTGCCGGTGAGGATGACGTCGCCCGCCTCGAGCGTGAAGTGCTGCGACAGGTCGGCCACGAACTGCGCGAGCGGGAACAGAAGCCCCTCGCTGGTGTCGTGCTGCACGATCGAACCGTTCACCCAGGTTCGCAGCCGCAGGTCGGCAGGATCGACGGCGCGGGCGTCGATGAGGGCGGGCCCGATCGGCGTGTATCCGTCGCCGCCCTTGGAGCGGGCGTTGGACCCCTTGTCGTTCGTGCGCAGGTCGTACACGCCGAAGTCGTTCGCGGCGGTGACCCAGGCGACGTGGTCCCAGGCGTCGGGGAGAGACACGAACCGCGCGTCACGGCCGATGACGAGCGCGATCTCGCCCTCGAAGGCGAGCAGCTCCGTGCCGAGCGGACGCACGATCTCGCCGCCTGTCGCCTGGACGGAGCTCGACGGCTTGAAGAAGTAGGAGGGAGCCGATGGCCGGCGGCCACGCTGCCGAGCCCGCGACGCGTAGCTCAGATGCACGGCCACGATCTTGCCCGGGCGTGAGGGAAGCGCGGCGAAACGGGGATCGACGTCGCGGGCCGGACGAACGGGGGATGCCGTCGCATCCGCCCCTGCGCTGTCACTGGTCACGGTGGCACTCCTGCCTGCGTCGTCGCGTTCGCTGCGTCGGTCGCCTCGCATTCCTGGTCGAGCCGCGCGAGGTGTGCGTCGCTGTGCTGGCTGAGGCTGCCGACGCCGTTGCATCGTATCTCAAATCGTATATGATCGGTCGCATTGCGACAACCGATCGCGGCATGACGAAGGAGTCAGCGAAGTGGATGCATCGACGCAGCGCGGAACGGCCGGCAGGGCCGGGTTCACCGACACCGGCACCATCGCACAGCCGTCAGACCGCCGTCGCGTGGTGCTCGCGACCGTGGTGGGCACCACCGTGGAGTGGTACGACTTCTTCATCTACGCCTCGGCGGCGGGCCTCGTGTTCGGGCAGCTGTTCTTCCAGCCGGCGGGTCCGCAGTTCTCGCAGATCCTCTCGTTCGCCACGGTCGGTGTGAGCTTCCTGTTCCGGCCGCTCGGCGCGTTCCTGGCCGGCCATTTCGGCGACAAGTACGGCCGTCGCCGGGTGCTCGTGGTGACGCTCATCCTGATGGGAGCTGCGACTACTCTCGTCGGACTACTGCCCACCTACGCCGTGATCGGTGCAACTGCGCCGACACTGCTCATCCTGCTGCGCGTGCTGCAGGGCATCTCCGCCGGCGGCGAATGGGGCGGCGCCGTGCTCATGGCCGTCGAGCACGCACCGAAGACCAAGCGGGGACTTTTCGGGTCGTCGCCGCAGATCGGTGTTCCGCTCGGCCTGCTGCTGGCATCGGGAATCATGGCGCTCATGGCGCTCATCGCGCCAGGCGACGCGTTCCTGGCGTGGGGCTGGCGGGTGCCGTTCCTGCTCAGCGTCGTACTGATCGGCATCGGCTACTGGGCCAGGCGCCGCCTGGAGGAGAGCCCGGTGTTCGTGGAGATCGCCGAGCGCAAGGAACGCACCAGGATGCCGATCGTGCAGCTGTTCCGCAAACACGTGCTGCTGGTCATCGTGGCCGCGCTGGTGTTCGCAGGCAACAACGCCGTCGGATACATGACGACGGGCGGCTACATCCAGGGATACGCCACCGACCCGGCAGGACCGATCGGTCTCGAACGCGGACCCGTGCTGTGGGCCGTTGCCGGCTCCGCCGTCACCTGGCTGATCTCGACGTGGGTCGCCGGTCTGTTCTCCGACCGGATCGGCCGCCGCACCACCTACATCGTCGGCTGGATCATGCAGCTGATCGGCGTGTTCCTGCTGTTCCCGCTCGTGAACTCGGGGAACATCTGGCTGCTCTTCCTCGGCCTCGTCATCCTGACGCTCGGCCTCGGATTCACGTACGGACCGCAGGCGGCGCTGTACACGGAGCTGTTCCCCGCCTCGATCCGGTTCTCCGGGGTGTCCATCTCGTACGCGATCGGCGCCATCCTCGGTGGGGCGTTCGCGCCCACGATCGCTCAGGCGCTCGTGCAGGCGACACACAGCACGGCATCCGTCACGTGGTACCTGGCGGGGATGACCGCCATCGGCCTCGTGGCCACGCTCCTGCTGCGCGATCGAACGGGCATCCCGCTCGGGTTCGAGCACGAGCCGGAACAGGAGGCGAGCCCGATCTACGGCTTGAAGAACGCATGATCGGTGTCGCCGGCGGGCGGCGGATCGTTCAAGCTGGAGATCGAAGGCCGGGTTCCACGAAGGGGTGACCAGGAGTGCAGTTCCATCATCAGGGTTACGTCTCAGGAGACCCTCGGGTGCTGCCGGCGGCCGGCGAGGGCATCGACCGGCCCGCTGACCTCCCCGACGAGGTCGACGTGCTCGTCGTCGGCTCCGGTCCAGCAGGCATGCTGCTCGCGGCGCAGCTCTCGCAGTATCCCGACATCCGCACGCGGGTCGTCGAACAGCGAGCGGGGAGGCTCGTGCTCGGGCAGGCCGACGGCATCCAGCCGCGGAGCGTCGAGACGTTCCAGGCCTTCGGGTTCGCCGAGCGCATCGTCGCAGAGGCGTACAACATCGCGTACATGAACTTCTGGGGACCCGATCCGGAGAACCCGCAGAACATCGTCCGCACCTCGCGCACCGAGGACTACGCCAAGCACATCGGGGAGTTCCCGCACCTCATCGTGAACCAGGCACGCGTGCTCGACTACTTCGCCGAGGCTGCGGCCAACGGCCCCGGCCGGATCGTGCCCGACTACGGGGTGGAGTTCACGGGGCTCACGGTGCACGAAGAGGGCGAGCATCCCGTCGAGGTGCGCCTCCGCTACGTCGCCGGACCCCGCAAGGGTGAGGAACGCACGGTGCAGGCGAAGTACGTGGCCGGAGGCGACGGCGCCAAGAGCCGGGTGCGCGACGCCATCGGGCGCAAGCACCTCGGCGAGTTCGCGAGGCACGCGTGGGGCGTGATGGATGTCACGGTTAACACCGACTTTCCCGACTGGCGCATCAAGTGCGCGATCAACGCCGAGGCGGGGAACATCCTGCACATCCCACGAGAGGGCGGCTATCTCTGCCGCATGTACATCGACCTCGGACCGGTGGCCGACGACGACAATCACAGGGTGCGCGAGACCCCGATCGACGCGATCATCGCGAAGGCCAACGAGATTCTGCATCCGTACACCATCGAGGTGAAGCAGGTGGCCTGGAGCAGCGTGTACGAGGTCGGTCACCGGGTGACGGACAAGTTCGACGACGTTCCCGAGGGATCGGACCGCACCCCTCGCGTCTTCCTCATGGGCGACGCCTGCCACACGCACAGCGCGAAGGCCGGCCAGGGCATGAACGTGTCGATGCAGGACGGCTTCAACCTCGGATGGAAGCTCGGCAGCGTGCTCACCGGGCGCAGCCCCGAGTCGTTGCTGGCGACCTACTCGGCCGAACGGCAGCCCGTGGCGCAAGAGCTCATCGACTTCGACCGGGAATGGTCGCAGCTGATGGCACGCAAGCCGGAGGAGTTCGAGAGCCCGCAGGAACTGGCCGACTTCTACGTGCGCACCTCGGACTTCCCGTCCGGGTTCCTCACCCAGTACACCCCGTCGATGATCACCGGCGAGGCCGTGCACCAGGAGCTGGCAGCGGGATTCCCGATCGGCAGACGCTTCAAGTCGGCGGAGGTCGTGCGGGTCTGCGACGGCAATGTCGTGCACCTCGGGCATCACGCCAGAGCCGACGGGAGGTGGCGCATCTATGCCTTCGCCGACGCTGCGGCCGCCGGCGAGGCATCCGCGCTCGACAGCTGGGCGCAGTGGATGCAGGATGCGCCGAACTCGCCCATCGCGCGCTTCACGCCGCAGGACGCAGATGTCGACGCGGTCTTCGACGTGAAGGTCGTCTACCAGCAGACGTACGACGAGGTGGAGTTCGCCAAGGTGCCCCCGCTCTTCCGTCCGCAGACCGGACCGCTCGGGCTGACCGACTGGGAGAAGGTCTACGCGGCGGGACCGGGCGAGGACATCTTCGAGGCGCGGGAACTCTCCCGAAGCGGAGTCGTCGTGGTCGTCCGCCCCGACCAGTACGTCGCGCACGTGCTGCCGCCGGAGCAGACCGACGCGCTCGCCGACTTCTTCGCCGGGGTCATGATCCCGGTTCCGTCGCCGGCGAACGCGCGATCGGGCGCGCCGAAGACCGCCGCCACGTCGTGAGACTGAGGCGGCTACCGCGAACGCAGCGCTACAGGCGCGGTGCTACGCGACCCGACGAGCCCGGTTCTTCCAGGAGAGGATCAGCGCTTCGAGCTGGCCGTTCGGGAGGTCGCGCGGGTGATGCGCGAGCTCGTCAGCGAACTGCTGTTGCTCGGTGTACGACAGGTTCTGGGCCCACGGGAAGGCGGAGATCACTTTCGCGCGGGCATCCATGATCGGCTTCGCCTTGGCGCGGCTCGGGCGCTTGCGGCGAGAGGTCGTGCTCGTGGAGGACTGCTCCGCGACACGGCTGGAGTTCTTCAACGATTCAGACATTTGTATCTATCAACACCACGAAGCAGGGTTTTATTCGGTTCATGCCGGTAATTCCTCAGGTTTGTTCAGCTTGCGTCCAAATATGTCAGTAGCCAAGGGCTTGACGAGCGACGCACTGCTCGTCGCGTCGAATCGACCCGCCGTGCGTCAAGGCCTCCTGGCTGCTTTTGCTGCTCAGAGGGCAACGGGGGAGACTGGATGCCATGACACACCCGGCGGCCGCCGACGCGGCATCCGCTTCCCCTGCCCAGCACCCCGAATCCGACGAGACAGCACAGCCAGACGGCTTCACGCTCTGGGCCGTGCTGCGACGTGACCCGAGCCGACCGTTCGACCTCGAGGAGCCGAACGTGGAATGGGCCACGTCGGAGCTCGAGTCGGCCGTGGCCGAGGTGGAGAGCGGCGGCGTCACCATCCGCGGCTTCTACGACGTCTCGGGGCTGAAGGCCGACGCCGACCTTATGGTGTGGCTGCATGGCCCCGTGCCCGAGCAGGTGCAGGCCGCGCTCCGCCGTCTGCGTCGCACGAAGCTGCTCGGCGATCTGCTGCCCACGTGGAACGCCATGGGCGTGCACCGCGGGGCCGAGTTCAACAAGGCCCACGTGCCGGCGTTTCTCAAGGGCATAGAGCCCAGGCAGTGGCTCGTCGTCTATCCGTTCGTACGCAGCTACGAGTGGTACCTTCTCCCCGACGCTGAGCGCAGCCGCATGCTCGCCGACCACGGCCGGAAGGGTGCGGCGTTCCGCTCGGTGCTCGCCAACACCGTCGCCGCCTTCGCTCTCGGCGACTACGAGTGGCTGCTGCCGATGGAGTCAGACAATCTCGTCGATCTCGTCGACATGATGCGCGATCTCCGCGCCACGGATGCCCGCAGGCACGTGCGCGAGGAGGTCCCGTTCTACACGGGTCGGCGCATTCCTGTGACAGACATCCCTGAGGTCTTGCAATGACGACATACGACGCGATCCTGCTCTCGAGCTTCGGCGGTCCAGAGGGTCAGGATGACGTCATCCCGTTCCTGCGCAACGTCACGCGTGGGCGCGGCATCCCGGACGAACGGCTCGAGGAGGTGGCTCACCACTACCGGTACCACGGCGGAGTGAGCCCGATCAACGAGCAGAACCGGCAGCTCAAGGCCGCGCTCGAGGCCGAGCTGGCGCGGCGCGGCATCGAGCTGCCCATCCACTGGGGCAACCGCAACTGGCATCCCTACTTCACGGATGCCGTGCGCGAGGCGCACGAGGCCGGTCACGATCGCCTGCTCGCACTCGTGACCAGCGCGTACACGTCGTACTCCGGCGTCGGCCAGTACCGGGAGGACTTCGAGCGTGCACTCGCGGAGAACGACCTGACCGACGTCGTGTCGATCGACCGCATCCGCGAATACTTCGACCACCCGGGGTTCGTCACTCCGTTCATCGAGGGCGTGAGCGCGGCCGTCGCCGAGCTCTCGGCCGACTCGGCCGACGGCGCCGGAGACGCCGTGGCCCCTGACGACATGCACATCCTGTTCGTGACGCACTCCATCCCGAGCGCGGCCGCCGAGGCATCCGGCCCGCAGTTCGGCAAGGGCGGGGCCTACGTCGCGCAGCACTGCGCCGTCGCGCATGCCGTCTCGGATGCCGCGGCAGCCGGCATCCCGTGGTCGCTCGTGTATCAGTCCCGCTCCGGCGACCCGCGCACACCGTGGCTCGAGCCCGACATCAACGACGCCATCGTCGACCTCGCCGCGGACGGCCACACCAAGGCGGTCGTCATCGTGCCGTTCGGTTTCGTCAGCGATCACATGGAAGTCATGTGGGACCTCGACAACGAGGCGCTGACGACCTCGGTCGAGAACGGACTGCGTGCGGTGCGCGTTCCGACGCCGGGCACGCATCCGGCATTCGTCTCCGGTCTCGTCGACCTGATCGAGGAGCGGCTGAACGACGTTCCCGCCGAGGAGCGGCCGCATGTCACCGGCCTCGGTCCCTGGCCGGACCACGGCCCCGTCGGAGCGCGTCGAGAGAAGGTCGAAGCCCGATGACAACGGTGCGAATCGGCACTCGCGGCAGTGCCCTTGCCCTGGCGCAGACCCGTCAGGTCGCCGATTCGCTCGCCAGGGCGTCGGGGCTCGACGTGGAGCTCGTCACGATCACGACGCATGGCGACACGACGAGCGAGTCGCTGTCCCAGCTCGGCGGCACGGGCGTCTTCACCGGAGCGCTCCGCGAGGCGCTGCTGAACGACGAGATTGACGTGGCCGTCCACTCGCTCAAGGATCTGCCGACGGCCGAGCATCCCGACCTCGTGCTCGCCGCCGTTCCCAAACGGGCCGACGCCCGCGACGTGCTGTGCGCGAGAGACGGGCTGACGCTCGACGACCTGGCGGCCGGCGCGCGGATCGGAACGGGTTCGCCTCGGCGCATCGCCCAGGTCAGGTCGCGCCGGCCCGACCTGACGGTCGTGGACATCCGCGGCAACATCGACACGCGTCTCGGCCGGGTGTTCGACGACGTCGACGACGACCGCAGGCTCGACGCCATAGTGCTCGCGGCCGCCGGTCTCGGCCGGCTCGGCCGGGCGGATGCCGCCACCCAGCACCTGGAGCTTTCGGACTGGCCGACGGCTCCGGGGCAGGGCGCACTGGCGCTGGAGACGCGTCGCGCGAAGGATGCGTCGCAGCAGGGTCGCGCGCTCGCGAAGGCGCTCAACGCGGTGAACCACGCGACGACGCGCGCTGTCGTGGCCGCCGAGCGAGGAGTGCTTGCGGGGCTCGAAGCGGGATGCGCCGCCCCGCTCGGCACGACGGCACTCGTCGAAGACGGCCTGCTGTTCCTCACCGCCACCGTCTACCAGCCAGACGGCACCAGGCGCCTGACCTCGTCCCACGCCGTGAGCCTGGAGGGCAACGGGCAGGCCGCCCTGCTTGAGGCAGCACAGGATGCCGCCCGCCGCGTCGTCGACGAGCTCTTCGAGTCCGGGGCAGCGGACCTCGCCCCGCTCGGAGGTGCCGCCTGATGACCACGGGACCGATCCCCACGCAGGGTGCGAAACCTCTGGCCGGCTGGCGCGTGCTCGTGCCGCGCGGTGGTCCGTGGGGCGACTCGGTCGCGGCGGACATCCGGGCCCACGGCGGCTCGCCCGTCGTGGCGCCGATGATCAACTTCGCACCGACCTCCGACGAGGCGTCGCTCGAGAGCGCGCTGGTGTCGCTCGCCGCCGGAGAGTTCGACTGGGTCACCATCACGAGTGCCACGACAGTCGATGTGCTGTCGGCCCACCAGGCACGCATCGCGCACAACACGCGCATCGCGGCGGTCGGCGAGACCACCGCCGCCGCGTTGCTGGCCGCCGGATACCGCGCCGACTTCGTTCCTGCCGACGACAGCTCGGCCTCCAGCATGCTGCGCGAGTGGCCGGCGATGACGCGAGGCGTCGTGCCGCTGCGCGTGCTCACGCTGCGCAGCGAGATCGCGAAGACGACGCTCACCGACGGGCTGACGGCGCTGGGACACTCCGTGCAGTCCGTCGTGGCCTATCGCACCGTCGGCATCCCCGTGGCGGAGCAGGTGGTGGCCGACGTCGCATCCGGTCGTATCAACGCCATCCTCGTCACCTCCGGCAGCGTCGCCGAGCAGGTGCAGCAGCAGCTCGGGCCCGTTCCGACATCAACGCTCGTGGCGGCCATCGGGCCGCGAACGGCTCGGGATGCCCGCGGGTACGGCCTGCGCGTCGACGTGATCGCACCCGAGCGCACCGCCGACTCGCTCGTCGACGTGGTCGCTCAGGCCGCGGCGCGCCTGGCGGCTTCGTGACCGACGCCGGCGAGGCAGGCCTCGTCGCCGGCATCCGCGATGCTGGCAGACTCGACACTGTGACCGTCGACTCGAGCCGCGTGGTGCTTCTGGATGACAGCGGTGCGTCCGTCGGCACCGCCGAGAAGGTCACGGTGCACGGACCCGAGACGCCGCTGCATCTGGGCTTCTCGTGTCATGTGCTGCTCGACGACGGCAGAGTGCTGCTGACGCGTCGGGCGCTGTCCAAGCTGACGTTCCCCGGCGTGTGGACGAACGCGTTCTGCGGGCATCCGGCTCCGGGGGAGGATGTCGCGGATGCCGTGCACCGCCACGCCCGCGACGAGCTGGGCATCCGGCTCGCCGAGCTGCGCCTCGTGCTCCCTGACTTCCGCTACCGCGCTCTCGACTCGAACGGCGTCGTCGAGTACGAGGTGTGCCCGGTGTACGTCGCGCGAGCGGTGGGGGAGCCGGTGCTCAACCCGGCCGAGGTCGCCGAGGTCGCGGTCGCGGCGCCTGCCGAGCTGGGCGCTGCGCTCCGGAGCGCACCGTGGGCGTTCAGCGCCTGGCTCGTCGAGCAGGCGAAGCTGATGCCGCTGTACCGCTGAGCGCGACGGCTCCTTCGCCGCTCGCCGCAGCTTCCACCGCGCAACGTCCTGCCCCGTCCGCCGCGCAATGCCCTACTCCGTTTGCCGCGCAATTCAGGATCAGCCGAGGCTCGACCGCATATCGCGGCCGAGTGGCCCCTTTTCCTGAATACGCACCGGGTCGAGGCCCCGCGGAAGTCGGATGCGGCCGGGCGCGGTCCGCGGTCGCGCGGTCAGAAGGTCAGTCGCTCAGGCGATCAGACGGTCAGACGGCTAGAAGATCAGACGGCCAGGGCATCCTTGGGCAGCTTGCGCACCTTGGTGCGGCGTCGCCGCCGCGCGGGGATCATCGAGCGCATCTCCTCGAGCTTGCCGAAGCACAGCAGGCGGTCGCCAGCCTCGAGCTCGGTGTTGCCGCGCGGATTCGGCACGACGGCGGCGCCCCTGTGCAGCGTGAGCACCGTGATGTCGCGTTCGTCGAGCCCTGAGTCCCGCAGGCGCTTGCCGACGAGGTCGGCGCCGACACCCACGATGAGTTCGGCCACGCCGTATCCGGTGGACACCGTGAGCCGCTGGCGCACGTCGATCTCCGGGAACGCGACCTGGTTGTCGATGTAGTCGACGATGGCCCCGGCGACATCGAGCCCGGTCGCGGCCTCGATGCCCTGGAGACCCGGGGACGAGTTGACCTCCATGACGAGAGGTCCGTCGTTGCCCTCGAGCATGTCGACCCCTGCGACGCGAAGCCCCATGATCTGGGCAGAGCGCACGGCGGCCTGCTCGTACTCCGGCGGCAGGTCGATGCGCTCGACGGAGCCGCCGCGGTGCACGTTCGAACGGAACTCGTCGCCGCTCGCCACGCGCCGCATGGCGGCCACGACGCGATCCCCCACGACGAGGGCGCGGACATCCCTGCCCTTGCTCTCGGCGATGAACGACTGCACCAGCACGTTCTGCTTGGTGGAGTGCAGCGTCTCGATGATCGCCTCGGCGATCTTCGCCTCCGGCGCCAGGATGACGCCGATGCCCTGCGTGCCCTCCAGGAGCTTGATCACGACCGGGGCGCCGCCGACGGATTCGATGGCGGTGCGCACATCCGCCCTGCTGTGCACGAAGGCCGTCGCTGGCATGCCGATGTTGTGTCGCGACAGGATCTGGTTGGCACGGAGCTTGTCGCGCGAGTTCGTGATGCCGTTCGCCGTGTTCGGGGTGTACACATCCATCTGCTCGAACTGGCGGACGACGGCCGTGCCGAAGTACGTGATCGAGTTGCCGATGCGGGGCAGGATGGCGTCGTAGTCCGACAGGAGCTTGCCGCGATACTGCAGATCGGGCTCGTCCCCCGACAGATCGATCGAGAAGCGCAGCGTGTCGAGAACCTTGATGCGGTGGCCTCGGTCGGCGGCGGCCGTCCGCAGGCGTTGGGTCGAGTACGACAGAGGCGCCCGCGACAGAATGGCCAACTTCAACGTGGGCTCCTGGAAAGATGGGGGGAATGGGCGAGACCATCCATTCAAGCACCGTCGTGGGGTGGCGCGAGTGGGTTGCCCTGCCCGCGATCGATGTGCCATGGATGAAGGCGAAGCTCGACACGGGAGCGCGCAGCTCGGCGCTGCACGCCTTCGACATCGAGGAGCTCGACGGCGGCGACCGGGTGAGGTTCCGGGTGCGGCCGTGGCAGGAATCCGACGAGGATGCCGTGCTCGTCGAATGTCCCGTTCACGACCAGCGGGTCGTCCGAAGCTCGACGGGCCACGCCCAGCGCCGATACGTGGTGCTCCTCGAGCTCGAGCTGTTCGGCCGCACGGTGCTGGCCGAGACCACGCTGACCAATCGCGACCAGATGGGGTTCAGGATGCTCGTGGGCAGGCAGGCCCTTCGCCAGGGCGGCTTCGTGGTCGACGCCGGCCGCTCGTTCGTCGGAGGCAAGGCGCCGCGTCCCATCCGCAAGCGCAACCGCGGGCGGGTGTAGGGCCGGTCGTCCGGCAGCCGCGCCGCTAGTCCGGCCATCGCGGAATCCCATCTCCCGGCGCGATCGAGGATCGAGGGCGGCAGGCGCGGGACCTTAGGGCCCCGTCCGCTCCTCGTACGCCCGCGGATGCCAGAAGAACAGCAGCACGGCGTGCACGATCGCGAGCGCCGTCGCGATGGCGACCACGGCGATCCACTCCTGCGGAGCATCCGGTGACGATCCGTTGACGAACACGATGCCGAGCACCGTCGTGGCGAGAATGGCGCCGACGTACCGCGAGGTCTGCAGGATGCCGGCGGCCACCCCGACGTCCTTCGGCGCCGCAGAGGCGTAGAGCGCCTGGCTCATCGCGATGCTCACGACGCAGTACGGTGCGCCCATGGCCGCGGTGAGCAGGAGGATCGCGATCGGGCTGGTCGTGACGCCGGCGATCGACAGCAGCCCGGCGCCGACGATGAGGCCGAGCCCGCCGACGATGAGCGTGAAGCGCAGGCCTCGCGTCTCGATCCATCTGGCGCCCAGTGGCGTGAGCCCGATAGTGACGGCGGCGAGCGGGAACATGAGCAGCCCCGTGATGCCGGCGTTGTATCCGCCGTGCTCCTGCAGCAGCTGGGGCAGGCCGAAGAACGCCGTGTAGTACACGAGATTGAACACGGCGAAGCAGAGGTACACCATCATCAGCGACCGGTTGGCGGCGAGCAGCCGCAGGTCGATGAAGGGAACGGACGCCGTCAGCTCCCGCCACACGAAGCCCGCCCCGGCCAGCACTGCTGCGGCCAGCAGCCACCACGACGGCGAAGACTGCAGGCCGAGCAGAAACACGAGCAGCGCGACGAGCATGCCGATGAAGAGCGCGATGCCAGGGATGTCCGAGTTGGCGATCAGCAGGCGGAATCGCTCGGTGCGACGCGGCTCGTCAGCAGGCGCGAGCATCCTCGTACCGATCAGTGCCAGCGCGGCGAGGGGCACGTTGACAGCGAAGATCGCCTGCCAGCCGAGTGTGCTCACCAGCAGCCCGCCGAGCACAGGACCGACGGCGGCTCCCGCGGTGTTCGCGATCTGGATGCGTCCGAGCAGCCGCGGCGACGACACCCCGGATCGCGCGCTCAGCGGCCGGATCATCGCCACAGCGGACGGGAAGGCGGTCGCCGTCCCGATCGCGAGGCCGATGCGGCCGACGCACACCAGCGCGAAGGAGGGCGCGAACGGCGTCAGCGCGCTGACCACCATCACCACGCACATGCCGAACACGAAGAGCCGTCGAGGACCGAACCTGTCGCCCAGTCGGCCCATCAAGGGCTGGCCTGCGGCCGACGCGAGATAGAACGCCGTGATCACCCAGGTCGCCTCGGCGATGCCCAGCATGAACGTCTTCTGCAGGTCGACGAGCGCCACCGCGATCATCGAGGAGTTCAGCGGATTGAGCGCGGTCCCCAGGCTGAGGCTGGCGACGGCGAGGCGCGTTCGCGAGCTGTTCGGTCGAGGTTCCGGCGTGGATGCATCGCTCACGATTCCGCCGTACCCACGCTTCGATCGTACCGACGCGTCCCTTCCGCCGAGCCTCGCCCTGTCAGACCCCCACACGGCCGGCTTGAGCCTGTCGAAACCCTCTACCGCCGGCCGCCCCTGTAGGACCCGTATCGCCGGTTGAGCCTGTCGAAACCCCCCTACCGCCGGCCGCCCCTGTAAGACCCGTATCGCCGGTTGAGCCTGTCGAAACCGGGCACCACGACGAGAACGAGGCGAATCCGTACAACCGCCGTCTCGCCGCGCCGTCGCCCCCGCCGTCGCGAGCACCTCCCTCTCCGTCACCGCCTCGGCGAGCACACAGGGCACGCCGCCTAATCTGGAGCGGTGAACGACGCCCTGCATCCGACTGTTCGCCCCCGACGTCTCCGCTCCACACCTGCCATGCGCCGGCTCACCGCGGAGACGCGCCTGCACCCGGCGGAGCTGATCCTGCCGGTGTTCGTGCGTGAGGGCATCAGTGAGCCGCAGCCCATCGCATCCATGCCGGGGGTCGTGCAGCACACGCTGGACAGCCTGAAGGCGGCGGTCTCGGAGGCGGCCGAGGCGGGCATCGGCGGCATCATGCTGTTCGGTGTGCCCGAGGTGCGGGATGCCGTCGGCACTGGCGCCTCCGATCCCGATGGAATCCTCAACGTGGCCACGAGAGCCGCCGTCGCCGAGGCAGGCAATGCGCTCGTGGTGCAGACCGACCTCTGCCTCGACGAGTTCACCGACCACGGCCACTGCGGGGTGCTGGATGCCTCTGGTCGCGTCGACAACGACGCGACGCTGGAGCGCTACCGCGACATGGCGCTCGCGCAGGCGGAGGCGGGATCACAGCTGCTCGGGCTCAGCGGGATGATGGACGGCCAGGTCGCAGCGGTGCGGGATGTTCTGGACGCGAGCGGTTTCACCGACACCGCCGTGCTTGCATACGCCGCGAAGTATGCGTCGGGCTTTTACGGACCGTTCCGCGAAGCCGTCGACTCTCAGCTTCAGGGCGACCGCCGTTCCTACCAGCAGGACCCGGCGAATCGGCGTGAGGGTCTGCGGGAGGCGCGGCTCGACCTCGACGAGGGCGCCGACATCCTCATGGTGAAGCCGGCCATGTCGTACCTCGACGTGCTCAGCGACGTCGCCGAGATCAGTGATATTCCGGTGTGGGCATATCAGGTCAGCGGCGAGTACTCGATGATCGAGGCGGCAGCCGGCCACGGCTGGATCGACAGGGACCGCGCGGCGCTCGAGACCCTGACGAGCATTCGCAGGGCGGGTGCGGACGCTGTTCTGACGTATTGGGCGGTCGAGGCGGCCGGGTGGCTGAAATGAGCGGTGCGACGGTCGGCGACACGGCGGTGACGACGAACGACGAGGCGTTCGCGAGGGCGAAGCGGTCCATCCCCGGCGGCGTCAACTCCCCGGTGCGGGCCTTCCGGTCGGTCGGCGGTACCCCGCGGTCGCTGGTGGCGGCACACGGACCCTACGTCACCGACGTGGAGGGTCGTGAATACGTCGACCTGGTCGCGTCGTGGGGGCCGGCGATCCTGGGGCACGCGCATCCCGAGGTCGTGGCGGCCGTGCAGGATGCCGCCGCGCGCGGGCTGAGCTTCGGCGCATCCACCCTCGCCGAGACCGAGTTGGCCGAACTCGTCATCGACCGCCTCACCGTGACGCCCGGTTCGCACCACCTGACCGGCCGGTCTCTCGTCACGACCAGGCTCGTCGACGAGCTTCGCCTGGTCTCCACCGGCACCGAGGCGACCATGACGGCCATCCGTCTCGCGCGAGGCGCCACGGGCCGCGACCTCATCGTCAAGTTCTCCGGCCTTTATCATGGCCACTCCGACGGTCTCCTGGCGGATGCCGGCAGCGGACTCGCCACTCTCGCCTTGCCCGCTTCTGCGGGAGTGCCGGCCGACATCGCCGCGCAGACGGTCGTGATCCCGTACAACGATCGGGCAGCTGTGCGAGCGGTCTTCGAGGAGCACGGCGACCGCATCGCGGCGATCATCACCGAAGCGGTGCCCGCGAACATGGGCGTCGTGCCTCCGGCGCCCGGATTCAACGCGTTCCTGGCCGACACGGCGCACCAGCATGGAGCGCTGCTGATCCTTGACGAGGTGCTGACGGGATTCCGCGTCGGCCCCGCAGGGTGGTGGGGCGAGACGGCATTTGCCGTGCGCGAGGAGGATGACGGCTCGCGAGCGCTCGTGTCGCCGACCTACGTGCCCGACTTGGTGACGTTCGGCAAGGTGATCGGCGGCGGCATGCCCTTGGCCGCTCTCGGCGGCCGCCGCGACCTGCTCGAGCTCCTGGCCCCGATCGGCCCGGTGTATCAGGCTGGCACGCTGTCCGGAAACCCGGTCGCCGTCGCAGCCGGGCTCGCCACGCTCCGACTGGCGGATGCGGATGTCTACGCACACCTCGACCGCGTCGCCGAGGTGATCTCGAAGGGCGTCGACGACGCGCTGACGTCGGCCGGCGTGCCGCACGTCATCTCGCGCGCCGGCAACCTGTTCAGCGTCCAGTTCCGTGACACGCCTGCCACCGACTACGTGGCGGTGCAGGCGCAGGATGCGTTCCGCTACGCCCCGTTCTTCCATGCCATGCTGGACGCGGGAGTGTCGCTGCCGCCCAGTGTCTACGAGGCCTGGTTCGTCACGGCAGCCCACGACGACGCCACGGTCGAGCGAGTGCTGGATGCCTTGCCCGCGGCCGCGCGCGCCGCGGCATCCGCCCGCCCCGCATAGCCGCGCCGCGCCTCCAGTAGCGCTGGCGGCATCCGGCCGGTGCGCGTTGGACGCTGCCGAGACGACGCATGCTGCGCTGGACTACGCATGCCGTGCCGAGACTACGGATGCTGCGCCGAGACTATGCCCGTTGTACCTAGTCTCGCCGCGGAAACTGTAGTCTCGCCGGGGAACTGTAGTCTCGCCGGGGGACACCGTCGCCGCCGCAGCGGAACAAGCACGCACAAGGGGCCGCCCGCGCGAACGCGAACGGCCCCAGGTGACGCTGGTGAGCTACTGGTTGTCGGTGGCCAGCTTCTCCAGAGTCGGGTTGTTGGCGTACGCCTTGACCGCGTTCTCCTTGGTGACGAGCACCGGGGTGAGCGGCTTGTACGGAACGGTGATGGTGCCGTTGTACGCGTTCGTCTTGTCGTTGTAGTCGACGCCGGTCGGCTTCTTCTTGCCGTTAGCGAGGTCGGTGATCAGGTCGACGGCTGCCTTGGCCTCGTCATCCGTGTTCTTGTAGATGGTCGAGTACTGCAGGCCCTTCATGATCAGCGGGATCGATGCCGTCTCGGAGTCCTGACCCGTCACGATCGGCACGGGCAGACCGGCCTGCTGGGCGGCCGTGATGATGGAGCGGCCGAGCGTGTCGTTCGGAGAGAGGACGCCGTCGAGCTCGGTGCCGTTCGAGTAGGACTTCGTGATGATGTTCGTCATGCGCGTCTGGGAGTTCTTCGGGTCCCAGTTGTCCGTCTGCACCTGCTGGAAGGACGTCTGGCCGGACGGCACCTTCAGCTCGCCCTTGTCGATCAGCGGCTTGAGCACGCTCATCGCACCGTTGTAGAACACCGTGGCGTTCGCGTCGGTGTTGGCACCGGCGAAGATCTCGATGTTGTACGGGCCAGTGGGCTTCTTGGCCTTCATGCCGTCCAGCAGCGCCTGCGCCTGCAGCTGGCCGACCTTGTAGTTGTTGAACGCCGCGTAGAAGTCCACGTTCTTGGTGTTCATGATGTTGCGGTCCCACGCGATGACCGTGGCGCCGGACTTCTTGGCCTGAGCCACCTGGGTGCCGAGCTGGCTGCCGTCCTGGGCCGCGATGACGATGACCTTGTCGCCCTTCGTGACCATCGACTGGATCACGTTCTGCTGGTCCGCGACCGTCGCCGAGTACTGCACGTCGGACTTGAAGCCCGCACCCTGCAGCGCCTTCTCGAACGACGCCTTGGCCAGCACCCAGTTCTGCGAGGTCTTGGCGGGCAGGGCGACGCCGACGGTGTCACCCTTCTTGACGGCCGTGTCGGCCGAGGCGGAGCTCGCGCGCGACGAGCATCCCGTCAGGGCGACACCGGCAAGGGCCACGGCCGTGAGGCCGATGAGCAGTTTCTTGCGCATGTTTTTCCTTCTTGTTGTGTGGATTGCAGGGCGGCCCTACCGCGGACCACGCCTTCTGTGTGCTGTCCTGTGGTGCCTCGGACAGCGAGCCGTTGCCGGCCGCTCCGACCGGTCTCCGCGGAGCGCGACCGATCGGCGACGACGGCCGGACGACCGGTTCAGGACACCGGCACCTTGTCGACCTGTTCGCCCGCCGGCTTGTCGAGGCCCTGAGGCTGCGCCTCGATGTCGCCCTCGGTGACGGCTGAGTCCTTCTTGCGGCCGATGCCGATGCCGCGCAGCAGGAGGCCCGTGATGGACGGGCGGCCCTGGGTCTTGTTGTAGACGTCGAAGGCGACGGCGGCGATGAGCACGAGACCGCGGATGATCGACACCCACGACGAGTCCAGACCGAGCAGCGACAGGCCGTTGGCGAGGAACGCCATCACGAACGCACCGATGATCGATCCGGCCACGGTGCCGACACCGCCGAAGATCGCGGCGCCACCGACGAAGACCGCGGCGATCGCATCCAGCTCCCATCCGGTGCCGTCGAACGGACCGGATGCCTGAGCGTTGCCGATGAAGACCATGCCCGCGACGGCGGCGAGCACCGACATGTTCATCATGAGCAGGAAGTTCACCCGGCGGGACTTCACGCCGGAGAGCACGGCAGCGCTGGCGTTGCCGCCGATCGCGTAGATGTGGCGTCCGAAGACCGTGTTGCTCGTGATGAAGCTGTAGAGCAGGATGAGCAGCCCGGCGATGATGCCGACGATCGGGAAGCTCGTGCCTACTCGGCCGGTGGCGAACAGGTAGGTGGCGAAGACCGTCACACCGCACAGCACGACGAGCTTCACGACGCTCACCCAGAGAGGCTGCGGCGCGGCGCCCATGCGCACCCGCTTGCGGCGGCCGTGCACCTCGGTCCAGATGAGCGCGACCACGACGATCAGGCCGAGGATGAGCGTGGGGTTGCTGTAACCGAAGTCCGGTCCGAAGTCGGGCAGGAACCCGTTGCCGATCCAGTTGTAGGAGGCCGGCGTCGGCACGGCGGTCGAGTTGCCGACCACCTGGTTGGCGCCGCGGAAGATGAGCTGCCCGGCGAGCGTCACGATGAACGCGGGAACTCGCACGAACGCGACCCAGAATCCCTGCCATGCGCCGACGAGAGCGCCGACGACGAGGCCGAGAAGCATGGCCAGGCCGGCAGGCAGATGCCAGACGGCCATCGACTGCGCGACGACCACGCCGACGAACGCGGCGACCGAGCCGACCGACAGGTCGATGTGGCCCGCGATGATGAGCATCACCATCCCGATCGCGAGGATCAGGATGTAGGAGTACTGCTGCACCATGTTGATCACGTTCGTGGGGTCGAGCGTGTAGCCGCCCGTCCAGATCTCGAACACGACGATGATCACGACGAGCGCGATGATCATGCTGTACTGGCTGAGTCCGCGGCCCCCGGTCAGGGTGCGCAGACCTTGGGAGAACTTGCTCATGCTGCTTGTCCGGTCTTTCGGGTGGAGGTCATGCTGACCATGAGGGATTCGGGGTTGGCCTCTCGCGCGGGCATCACGTTCGTGATCTGGCCCTCGAAGATGGTGTAGATGCGGTCGGACATGCCGAGCAGCTCCGGAAGCTCCGAGGAGATCAGCACGATGCCTTTGCCCTGGGCGGCCAGCTGGTTGATGATGCTGTAGATCTCGTACTTGGCGCCCACGTCGATGCCCCGCGTCGGCTCGTCGAGGATGAGCAGGTCGGGATCGGTGAACATCCACTTGGCCAGCACGACCTTCTGCTGGTTGCCGCCGGAGAGCTTGCTCACGCCCTCGTCGACCGAGGTCGCCTTGGTGCGCAGCGCCTGGCGGTATTCCTCGGCGACCTTGTACTCGAGCAGGTCATCGACCACACCACCGTGGGAGATCTTGTCCAGCCGGGCCGAGACCGTTGCACGCTTGATGCTGTCGAGCAGGTTGAGGCCGAGCGTCTTGCGGTCCTCGCTCACGTATCCGAGACCGTGCTCGATGGCGTCGTGCACGTTCGCGAGCCTGATCTTCCGGCCGTCCTTGTAGATCTCGCCGCTCAGGTAGGTGCCGTAACTGCGGCCGAACACGCTCATCGCCAGCTCGGTGCGGCCGGCGCCCATCAGGCCGGCGAAGCCCACGATCTCGCCGCGGCGCACGAAGAAGCTCTCGTTCTTGCACACGAGGCGGTCGGGGTCGACCGGATGCTGCACGGTCCAGTTCCGCACCTCGAAGAAGGTCTCGCCGATGTTCGGGGTGCGCTCCGGGAAGCGGCTCTCCAGCGAGCGACCGACCATGCCGCGGATGATGCGGTCCTCGTCCACGTCGCCGGCCGAGACATCCAGAGTCTCGATCGTCTTGCCGTCGCGGATGATGGTGATCGAGTCGGCGACGCGCTCGATCTCGTTCAGCTTGTGGCTGATCATGATCGACGTCATGCCGGTCTTCTTGAAACCGAGGATGAGATCGAGCAGGTGCTGCGACTCCGTCTCGTTGAGCGCGGCCGTCGGCTCGTCGAGGATGAGCAGCTTGACCTCTTTGTGCAGCGCCTTGGCGATCTCGACGAGCTGCTGCTTGCCGACGCCGAGCGTCTTGATCAGGGTGTCGGGGTCTTCGCGAAGACCGACCAGGTCGAGCAGCTCACGCGCGCGCTTCTGCGACGCCACCCAGTCGATCGCGCCGAACCGCGTGATCTCGTTGCCGAGGAACAGGTTCTCGGTGATGGAGAGCTCGGGAACGAGCGCGAGCTCCTGGTGGATGATCGCGATGCCGGCGGACTCGCTCTGCTTGGTGGTCGAGAAGCGGACCTCGGAGCCTTCGAAGATGATCTGGCCCTCGTACGTGCCGTAGGGGTAGACGCCGGACAACACCTTCATCAGGGTCGACTTGCCCGCGCCGTTCTCCCCGCAGATCGCATGGATCTCGCCATGCGCCACGGTCATCGACACGTCCGAGAGTGCAACCACACCGGGGAAGCGCTTGGTGATGTCGCGCATTTCCAGAATCGGGGCGTTCGCCACGGATGTTCCTCTCGCTGTGCGGGGCGAGGAATCCGCCGGCGTCAATGCAGGAGGCCCTGGCGGGTGCGCTTCGACGCCCTCGTCCCGTGGTGCTGCGGCCCTGAGGGCCGCGCCTTGTCGCCTCGGGTGCGGCAACGAGACGCCACGCTAACACAATTGCATTCATCTGTTGAACACAAGCGCACATCTGAGCAGGCGTTGACGTTCAGACCCGAACACAACGCACACGCGAGACGACCGAAACGCCAGTGGAATAGCCGCAACTAGGGATTCAGCCGCGCCCTCTGCTGGCACGCGATCGTCTGGAAAGTGAATCCACGATGACAGCCAGGAGCAGCACCGCGCCCGTGATCATGTATCGAACCGAGGAGTCGAGGTTGAGCAGGGTGAGCCCGCTCGAGATCGCCGAGATCACCAGCACGCCGAGCACGGCCGACCACGCGCCGCCCCTGCCCCCGAACAGGCTCGTTCCGCCGATGATGGCCGCGGCGATCGCGTTGAGATTCGTGTCGGCTGAGCCGGTGAGCGTCGTCGCCGATCCGAGCCGTGCCGCGGAGAGCACGCCGCCCAGCGCGGCGAGGGCCGAGCAGATCACGAATGCCGTCACGAGCGTTCGCGTGACGGGCAGGCCTGCGCGGCGGGCGGCATCCACGTTCCCGCCGACGGCGAAGACCGAGCGGCCCCACCTCGTGCGACGCAGCAGGTAGGAGATGACGACGACGAGCAGCAGGAAGAGCACCGGCATGACGGCCGTGCCCCTGTCCAGCGACAGGTACCACACCACGATGCCGAGGGCGACGAGCAGCGCGACCGCCTTCACGATCGTCACCGACGGATGCTCGGCAGGCAGTTGTGCGCGCATCCTTCTGCGCCTGCGCGCGAGCCCCGTGCCGAGCACGGCGAGTGCGGCGATGCCGGCGACGACGTACGCGGCCCATGGCGGCAGGAACCACGTGTTCGCGAACTGCACGAGCGGGTCGGTGAACGGGATGTTGATGGATCCGCTCGGCCCGAGCAGCGCCAGCTGCACGCCGAGGAACGCGAGCAGTCCGGCGAGCGTGATCAAGAAGCTCGGCACGCCGAACCGGGTGAGCAGGAAGCCGTAGAACGCGCCGATCGCGGCGCCTGCGACGATCGCGGCCGCGACGCCGACGAGGATGGGCCACTGCAGTCGCATGGCGCAGACGCCGACGATCGCGCTCGCCAGACCGCTCACCGATCCGACGGATAGGTCGATCTGGGCCACGAGCAGTACGACGACGGTGCCCAGCGCGATGACTCCCAGCGGGGCGGCCTGCAGCGTGAGGTTGACGAGGTTGCCAGGGGCGAGGAAGCGCGGATTGAGCGCCTGGAACAGCACGGCGATGACCACCAGGCCGATCACCACGGGCAGCGAGCCCAGCTCGCCGTCGCGCAGCCTCGTCGCGAACCGCGATGCCAGGTCGCGCAGCGTGTAGGCGGCGCCGTCTTCGGGGATCGGCCGACCGCGACCTGGCACCGCGCGCTCTGCTGCGTTCATCGTCCGCCTCCGTCTCGGAAGCGCTCGCGCGGATCGTCTTCCGGCGTGCCCTCCTCGAGGTTCAGGACCCCGGTGATGGAGGCGATGATGTCTTCGTAGCTCAGCTCCGGTGCACGGAACCGCCCGTTCACGCGGCCGAGCCGCAGCACGATCACGCGGTCGGCGACGGCCTGCACGTCCGCCATGTTGTGGCTGATGAGCACGACGCAGTGCCCGCGGTCGCGCAGCAGCTCGATGAGGTTGAGCACCTCTGCGGTCTGCGCCACACCGAGCGCGGCCGTCGGTTCGTCGAGGATGACGACGCTCGGCTCCCCGATCAGCGACCGCGCGATCGCGACGGTCTGGCGCTGGCCGCCGGACAAGGTGGCGACCGGCATCCGCACCGAGGGGATGCGCGCGGACAGCTGCCGCAGCAGCTCCCACGAGCGCTGCTCCATGGTCTCCTCGTCGAGGGGGCCGCGACCCAGCTCCTGACCGAGGAACAGGTTGGCGACGACGTCGAGGTTGTCGCACAGCGCGAGATCCTGGAAGACCGTGGCGATGCCGAGCTCCCTGGATGCCGCAGGCGTCGGGATGGAGACAACGCGGCCCTCGAAGGCCACAGTGCCGGAGTCCGGCGGGTGCACGCCAGCCAGGATCTTCACGAGCGTCGACTTGCCGGCGCCGTTGTCGCCGACGAGCGCGACGACCTCGCCGCTGTAGAGGTCGAGGTCCACGTTGCGCAGGGCGTGGATGTGACCGAACGACTTCGTGATGCCGCGCATGCTCACGACGGGCTCGAGCGCCGCCGCGGTTCCCCCTGCTGCAGCTCCCTGCTCCGCGCTTCGTCCCGTCACGAGATGCCGTGCTCTCTGCAGTATGCCTGGTAGGCGGGCGTGCAGATCTGGACGACCGAGTGGAAGCCGCTGTCGATCACGACCTTCTTCACGTTCTGCACCGTGACGGTCTCGGGAACCAGCGTGACGGTGGGAACGGACTTCCCGGCCGTCTTCGTCGTGCTCGTGCCCTTCGGATGCCCGCCGTGCACGATCGTGAGCGCCGCGTCGGCCGCGATGGTCGCCTGCCGCCTGATCGGCTTGTACACGGTCATGTACTGCGTGCCGGCGAGGATGCGCTGCACGGCCGCCACCTCGGCATCCTGACCCGTCGTGGGCGGAACCGGTGTGACGCCTGCCGCCTGCAGAGCGGCGATGGCGCCCTGCGCGAGGCCGTCGTTGGCGGCATAGACGCCGGCGATGCGGCTGCCGAACTGCGTGATCTGCCCGGCCACCCAGCTCTGCGCCTCGGAGCCCGCCCAGTCCGGCGTGTCGTATTCGGCGAGCACGTCGTATCCCGAACGGTCGATGACGGAGTGGGCGCCGCGCTTGTAGGCACGGGCGTTGTCGTCCGTCGGCGATCCGTTGACCATGAGGATGCCCGACCCGTCCGGCACGTTCAGTTCGTGCAGCCGGTCGACGAGCGCTTGCGCCTGCAGAACGCCGACTCGTTCGTTGTCCGCCGACACGAAGAACGACAGGTCGGGGCTGTCGATGATGCGGTCATAGGCGATGACGGGGACGCCCTTCGCGACCGCCTCGTTCACGATGGATGCCGCTGCCTCGCCGTCCACGGCATCCAGCACGAGCACCGCGACGCCCTGCGCGAGCATGGACTCGGCCTGCTGCTGCTGCCTGGCGGCGTCGGCCGAGGCGTTCTGGTAGGCGACGGTGCAACCGGGGCACTTGTCGTGGATGCGCTGTTCGAACGCCGGCCGGTCGGCGGACTCGTACCGCGTGTTCGTGGAGTCCGGCAGAAGCAGGCCGATGGTCGCGTGCGCGGGGTCGACGGCGACGTGCGTCGTGTCGCCGGGCGCCACCGCGTTCGAGCACCCCATGAGGGCGAGCACGCAAGCGGCGACCGCGAGCAGCGAACTCGCGCGGATCGCCTTCATTCCCCGGCATCCTCCTGAGGCGCCGATTCCTCCGGCTGGATCGAGACGCGATCGACCGCCATGGCGACGGCGCCCATGGCGGCGGCGCCTGCCCCCAGCTGGCTCTGCACGATCTCCGGCGCGAAGGCGCCTCCCGCCAGCACCGAGCGCTCGACCTCGCGCCGCATCGGGCCGAGCAGCAGCTCGCCGGACTGCCCGAGGTCGCCGCCGACCACGATCCGCTCCGGATCCAGCAGGTTGCACAGGTTTCCGGTGGCGACGCCGATCGCCGTTCCGGCGTCGGCGATGGCGCGGATGGCATCCGCATCGCTCGACATGGCCCGCACGATCACGTCCTGCAGCTTGAGGCCGCGGTTGCTGCCCGCCTGCAGACGCTGGATGAGCGCACTCCCGCCCGCGATGGCCTGAACGCAGCCGCGGTTGCCGCACTCGCACACCGGGCCGTCCTCCTGGATGACCGTGTGACCGAGTTCGCCCGCCATCCCGGCGTGACCGGAGTATACCCGGCCGCCCAGCACGAGACCCGCGCCGATGCGGTCGCCGACGTCGATGAAGACCACGTCCTCCTTGCCGCGTGCCGCGCCGAGCCGCAGTTCTCCGAGTGCGGCCGCGTTCGCATCCGTGTCCACGAACACCGGTCGCTTCAGCCGCTGCTGCAGCACGTCGGCCACTTCGACGCCGTCCCAGCCGCGCAGGATGCCGCGACGAGCGATGCGCCCCGTGCGGCGGTCGACGGGTGCGGGGAGTGCGACGCCCACGGCGAGCAGGTCGAGCATGCCGGCCCCGGCGGTCTCGAGCATGTCGGCCAGCAGCAGCATGACGCGGTCGAGCTCGTTGTCGGCTCGGTGGTCCTTGGCGAGCGGCATGTGCGTCTCGGCCACGACCGTGTAGGCGACATCCGAGATGGAGATGCGCAGATGGCGCGTGGAGAAGTGCACGCCGGCCACGAGTCCGAGCGCGTGCGCGAGGGTGACGTGCTGGGCGCGACGGCCGCTGCGCGTGCCGGGCGCGGTATTGAGCACGCCCGCACCGCTCAGCTCTTTGACGATGTTGGAGACGGTGGCGGGCGACAGCCCGGTGAGGCCGGCGAGCTCGATCTGGCTCAGCCCTCCGTACTTCTTGACGGCGTCGACGATGCGGCCGCGATTGGCTTCACGCAATGAAGTCTGCGACCCCGGTGTTCGACGGGCGGCTACCACGGATTCACCCTACGCGATTCGGGCCTCAGCAGGCCCAAAGCGTTATCAGCGTGGACTATGCGTCTGCCGCGCTGCGCGGGGATCGGGGCGGTGCGCTGCGGGCGCCTCGCAGACCCGCGGTCGACCGGATGCCGGAACGCCGAGGCCTCAGTTCGGTAACGTCTCGCCTCCCGGCGCATGCATGCCGGACCGGGCGAAGGCGACCCGGCAGACTAGTGGCATGGCCGACTTCCACGTGTACCGCGATCGTCTCGAGATCCGCCTCACTCGTGCGGAGAAGATGCTCGCGCTGCGTCGCGACGACATCGTGGTGCCGCGTGACAGCATCCGCTCTGTAGCGATCACGGCCGACCCGTGGATCTGGATCCGCGGTGTGCGCGCGCCGGGCAACAGCATCCCGCTGACGCTCGCGGTGGGCACATGGAAGTTCCACGGCGGCAAGGACTTCCTGGTACTCAAGGGCAAGCAGCGCTCGGCCGTGGTGATCGACATCGAGCAGCCCGACCCGGATGCCGCGGACGAGCAGGGTGCAGCGGACGAGCAGGGTGCCGCGGCGACGGCATCCGTCGATGCTTCCTCGACGCCGGGCGAGGTGGCGCACGACCTCGCCGCGGGGGGCTCGGGCGCCGTTCCCGGTGCGCTCGCCGACCCGCCGTCGTCGACGGAGGTCGCCGAGGGCTTCTCGCGGGTCATCGTGTCGACGCAGCACGCGTCGCAGCTCGTCGAGGCGTTGCGCGACATCCACCCCGGATCGGACGGCCCGACCGACGAGGTGATCTCCTAACCATGGCGCAGCTGCGCGCGACCGGATCGGACAGCGCTCGATCCCGTCGCGCGCGCCGTCAGAAGCCGGACGCGGAGGTCACCCGCGTCGACGTCGACTGCTGCATCGTGGGTGGCGGCCCCGCCGGGATGATGCTGGGGATGCTGCTCGCGCGCGCCGGTGCTCAGGTCGCCGTTCTCGAGAAGCACGGCGACTTCCTCCGCGACTTCCGCGGCGACACCATCCACCCGTCGACGCTGCAGGTGCTCGACGAGCTGGGGCTTCGTGACGCCTTCCTCACGCTGCCGCACACCTCGGTCTCCACCCTCGACGCCGTCGTCGACGGCACGCGCATCACGCCGGTCGACTTCGACAGCCTGCACGGCCGCAACGACTTCCTCGTGCTCATGCCGCAGTGGGACTTTCTCGACTTCCTCGCCGAGCACGCCAGGGCGTATCAGGGGTTCCGGCTGTTCATGAACACGGATGCGACGCAGCTGCTCGTCGACGAAGCCCCGGGCGCCGACGGGTCGGGCGGCCGAGGCGCGGCGTCCGCCGGCGCAACCTCCCGCGCGGCGCGCGTGACCGGAGTGCTCGCGAACGGCCCGGACGGACCGGTCGAGGTGTACGCGGCGCTCACCGTGGCCGCCGACGGGCGGGACTCCGTGTTGCGGGCGGCATCCGGCCTGCCGTCCACCGACTTCGGCGCCCCGATCGATGTGGTGTGGTTCCGCCTGCCGTATCCGCCTGAGCGCCCGCCGGACACGCTCGGATACATCGACGAGCACCGGCTGGTGCTCACGATTCCTCGCGAGGGCTACTACCAGATGGGTCTCGTGATTCCCAAGGGCGGGTTCGACGACCTGCACCGGCAGGGGCTCGAGGCGGTTCGGGATGCGATCGTGCAGACGGCGCCGTTCCTGGAACCCGTCGTGGGCGAGCTCACGTCGTTCTCGCAGCTCAAGCTGCTGTCCGTGCAGATCAACCGGCTGGAGACGTGGTGGAAACCGGGACTGCTCTGCATCGGCGACGCCGCGCACGCGATGTCGCCCGCCTTCGGCGTCGGTGTGAACTTCGCCGTGCAGGATGCGGTCGCCACGGCGAACCGGCTCGCCCCGCTGCTGCGCGGGGCCGGCCCGGTGGCCGGTGCGCGGGCATCCGCTCTCGATGCGGCGTGCGCCTGGGTGCAGCGCAGGCGGATGACGCCGGTGCGCGCGATGCAGGCGGTGCAGCTCGCTGCGCACCACGTGATCAACGGTGCAGGAGTCTCGCTGCTGCCTTCGCCACTGCCCGAGCCGAGGCGGATCGTGCTGTCCGCCGTCATCCCGATCGTTCAGCGGCTGGCCGCGCGGATGATCGGCCGGGGCTTTCGGGCAGAGCACGTGTCGCCGAGGGTTCGCGGCGCGACCACGCGCCGCTGACCCGGGCGGATCGGCGGCGGGATCAGCGCCAAGGGATCACTGGGATCTCCAGAGCTGACGGCCGTTCGGCAGACCAATGGATGGTCGCCTTGCCCGCCCTGCTCGGCGTATAGCGAGCCGGGAAGTGCCCGAAGAACGGATTGCCTGGCTCGGGGAAGCGTCCGGCCACGAAGAGCCGGAGAGACTCGCCGGCCCGGAAGAGCGTGGCAGACGAGGTGAGCGGGATGAGCACCTCGACGACCTGGCCCGGGTCGACGGGCTCCAGCTTGCGGAAGGTGTGCTCCGGCTGGTGCGGCGTGCTGAGCTCCTCGTCGAGCTCGCGCATCGCGACGCGCAGCATCCCGGATGCGACGCGATCCCTGCCGTACCCGTACGAGCCTTCGAACGGCACATATCGGGATCCGGACCACTTCTCGACGCCCACGAAGAGGTGTGGATCGTCAGTGCCCGCGCTGGACACCCAGAGCCGAAGTGTCATGGGCCCGGTGATCTCCGTGTCCTCCGCGAAGTCGTGCCGGAAGAGCGCGGCATCGCGCCTCAGGTCGAACGTCACGCTTCCCGTCGGCGCGTAGTCTGCCGCGTCGGCCGCGTGCAGGGCTCCGTGGGTCGTGTGCAGGGCTCCGCCATCACCGAGCCGCAGGGCCGTCCACTGGGTGCGAGCCAGCGGCCACTCATCCTCGCTGCGCACCTCGACGACGTGGTCGGCCGTGTCGCGGATCTCCAGTCGCATCCTCGGCGGCCGGGGAGCATCCGCCGCCTTGAGGTAGCGGTCGAAGAACTCGAGCTGCACGCGGCGGGCGTCCTCTCCGTAGAACGTGGCCCACTTCGGTCCCCGGTGCACGTACGCGAAGCGGTCCTTCGACGCCACACGCTGAAACGCGCGCATGGACCCGACGCTGTGCAGGTTGTCGTCCGAGAAGCTCGCGCACACGAGCATCGGCACCGTGATGTCGGCGAGGTCGGGTGTCAGCGCTTCCCACCACTCGTCGCGGAGCGGATGCTCGCGCCTACCGGCCGCGAGATCCGTCGCCACGCGGGCGACGCGCTTGGTCATGAACAGCCAGATGCGCGCGAACCCGTTCTCCGGAATGCCGCCGGTAGTGAAGATATCGCGGTAAGCGTCGGTGAAGCCCTCCCACGGGCAGATGGCCTTGAGCGCCGGCGGATGCAGCGCCGCGGCCTTGTACTGCGAGATCGCGAGATACGAGACGCCCAGCATCCCGACGTTCCCGCTCGACCAGGGTTGCGACCCCGCCCACTCGATGAGCTGGAAGATGTCGTGCGCCTCCTGGTCGGAGAACAGGTCGCCGACGCCGTCCGAGTGGCCGCCGCCGCGCGTGTCCGCGTTGACCACCGCGTAGCCATGAGCGACCCACCATGCCGGGTCTGGCGCCTCCCAGCTGGTCTGATCCGAGAAGCGCACCGGCTGCGGCTGGTTCATGATCCGGTACTGCGGGCTGAACGACCAGCCCCTTCGCTTCTTGCTCGGGAGCGCGTCTTTGCCGTACGGATGGGCGCACAGGATGACGGGGAAGGGTCCGTCGCCCCTCGGCCGGTACACGTTGACGCGCAGCACCACGCCATCCGCCATGGTGACGGCGACGTCGTGGTGCTTGACGACATCCGCCGGCGTCTCATACACCTCGACGGGCGGCCGGACGAGCGCGCGCACGCGTCGTCGCGCATAGGCGAAGGCCCCTGGCCTCCTCCACGGCTTGTCATGAGTCGTCATGCTCGATGCTTCGGGTCAGGTCGTGATCGGGTCGCTCAGGAAGATCAGCACGATGCCCGCGAGCGGCAGGATGCCCTGGATGAGCGCGGCTCGGATGTACCGCGCACCTGTGGTCACCAGCACCACGGCAGCGAGCACCATGCACGTGAGGGTGAAGAACACGAGGGTCAGACCGATGACGTGCTGCCCGACCCCGTAGAGGATGATGCCCACCAGGGCGCCGATCGCGAGGAAGAGGTTGTAGAAGCCCTGGTTGTACGCCATCGGCTTCACGGTGTCCGCCGAGGCCTGATCCGGCACCGCGAACCGCTTCCAGACGGCCGGACGCGTCCAGAACACGCTCTCCATCGCGAAGATGAGCACGTGCAGAACGGCGGCGAGAGCGACGACCAGTGTCGCGATCACGATCATGCGGCCAGCCTAGGGCGTGCGGGCTCCGCGACCGGGTCCCGACGCCGCCGCTCGCGCAACCGCACCGCCGTCAGCCCGCAGCTGCGCACTGCCGTCCTAAAACAGCAACTGTGGGCAGCCGTGCTCCGCCGAAAACAGCAACTGAGGCGCAATCGTGGCCCCACCGTGCCGCACCGAAAACGGCAACTGAGGCCCAGAACAGCAGAAATCCTGCTGTTCTCGCCGCGAGAGCGCGATCACTGCTGTTTTCGGTACGGCGTGGGGCGCGGGAGAGTGCGGGTGCCGAAAGGTGGGGCGGGGCGACGCGGGGCGGCTCAGTGCCGCACGTCGACGACGGTGCGGCCGCGGATCTGGCCGGCGAGGATGCGGCCTGCGGCGCCCTGCGCATCCTCGAGCCCGATCGTGGAGGTCATGGTGTCGAGCAGGTGCACGTCGAGGTCACGGGCCAGGCGAGACCAGGCATCCTGCCGCAGCGATCGCGGCGCCTCCACCGAGTTGATGCCCGCCAGCGTCACGCCGCGCAGGATGAACGGCATCACGGTCGCCGGAAGCTCAGCGCCGCCCGCCACTCCGCAGGACGCCACCACCCCGCCGTACGTCGTCTGCGCCAGCACGTTGGCGAGCGTCACCCCGCCGACGGCGTCGATGGCTCCGGCCCAGCGTCCCTTCTGCAGCGGGCGACCCGGTTCTGCGAAGTCAGCCCGGTTGAGAATCGCGGATGCGCCGAGTTCCCGCAGGTAGTCGGCCTCGCTGTCACCGCGGCCCGTTGATGCCGTGACCTGATAGCCCAGCTTCGCGAGCACGGCGATCGCGACCGAGCCGACCCCGCCCGCCGCACCGGTGACGAGCACCGGGCCGGAGTAGGGGGTCACGCCACCTCGCTCCAGCGCGAGCACGGCGAGCATGGCAGTGAAGCCCGCCGTGCCGATGGCGGCCGCCTGGTGCACGGTGAAGGCATCCGGCACCACGACGAGCGCCTCGCCGCGCACCGCTGCACGTTCGGCGAAGCCTCCGTTGCGGGTCTCTCCGATGCCGTCGCCGTTCAGCACGACGTGGTCGCCCGGCATGAAGCGCGGATCGGCCGAACTCCGCACTCGCCCGACCAGGTCGATTCCCGGGATGATCGGCGAGGTGCGCAGCACGCCGGGGCGTCCCGCCAGTGCGAGGCCGTCTTTATAGTTGAGCGCCGAGTACTGCACGTCGACCTCGACGTCGGCGGGTTCGAGCGCATCGTCGTCGAGCGTTCGCACCCGCGCCTCGTGCGCGGTGACCGCGCCGTTTTCGGTCTGCTGGGTGACCTGGAGCGCGCGGAACGACATGGGGTCAGCCTAGGTCGGGCGGGGAACCGCGGTCGAGGTCCTCCGGCGCAATCGCGGTCCCGGTCGTGGGCGCCGACGAAGCAGCGACCGCCGGACCCCACACATCGGGAGTCCGGCGGTCGAGTCCGTTCGGCGCGTCGGCGCTAGGCCATCGGCGGGCGTCCGTCGTCCGGCCGGGCGGTGGGCGCCTCGGTCGGAGGAGCGGCGGGCATGGCCGTCGTGGGAGGTGCTGCTGGGGACGTGCCGGCCTGCGGCGCACCGTAGGAGCCGCCGCCCATGCCGGCTCCGCCGGTGTACGCGCCGCCGGAGGCGAAGTACGCGTTCGCGGCCGGCACATACATCAGGATGATCGCGACGATGAGCACGACCACCTGCACGACGGACCAGAACGACGTGGAGTTGAACCCTCCCGAGAACCACGGCACGACCGAGCCGATCACGGAGAGGATGCCCAGCACCGTGAGCACGATGCGGGCCCAGTTGCGACCGTCGCGCATCCGGTTGACGATGATCAGCTCGATGATCGCGATCACGAACACGAAGATCGCGAAGATCAGCACGACGGCTCCGACGGCGGCACCTGCGAGTCCGCCGAGGGCGGTGCCGGCGGTCAGCGCGAGGATGCCGACGAAGAGTCCGAAGATGGATCCGATCAGCGAGATGATCGCGCCGATCAGCCAGATGACGTATGCCGCGGTGACGGCGCCCGGCCGTTTCGCGGGTGCTGCTGTGCTCATGTGACTTCCCCCTTGTCGACGTCGGCCGATCCCCACCGGCCGGTCGCTTACCGGGCGTCGGTCGCCGGCAGCAGACTTTTCACAGCATACTCGCAGCAGTTCCCCGGCGGCCATACCGGGATGCGACGGGGCCGCTTCCGCGCGCGTTCGGCTCCAGCTTCGCCGCGCCGCGCTGCACCGGGCTTCGCAGCGCCGCGCCGCCCATCGGCGCAGTCGCTGCGATGGGCGGCGGATGACGTGTGCGAACGGCGGGCGCAGGCCTGTCGGCTCGCGAGAGCCTGCACCCACCGCGCGTTCAGCTGCGGAACAGGCTCCCGCCGGCGCGGACGCGGGACACGGCATCCACCGTCGCGGCCAGGATGAGCACGCCACCGGTCACGGCGTAGTTGACGCCGGCCGGCAGGTTGAGCAGCCCGAGACCGTTCGTGATCACCGCGATCACGACGGCGCCGATCGCAGCGTGCATGAGGCGTCCGCGGCCGCCGAACAGGCTCACGCCACCGACGACTGCCGCTGCCACACCGCTCAGCACGATGGCCACACCGGCCGAGGGGTCGACGGAGCCGACCTTGGAGATGCTGAACAGCTGCGAGACGACGGCGAGGAACGAGCAGATCACGAACGCGACCCAGCGGATGGTGATGACCTTCACGCCCGACCTGCGCGCCGCCTCCGCGTTGCCGCCCACGGCGTACAGGTAGCGGCCGTACTTCGTGCGGTCGAGCACGAAGGTGCCGATCCACAAGATGGCGAGCGTGATGGGCACGACGATCGGCACGCCCTCCACCTTGACGAAGCCCGTCCCGCGGTTCTGGCTGAGCAGCCCGACGACGATGCCGCCGATCACGGCGACCACGATGACCTTGACCCAGACGAGCACCACGGCGCGGTTCGGAACGCCGGCCCTGCTGCGGCGCCTGCGATCCCAGAACGACACGGTCAGCGAGATCAGCACCATGATCGCGAGCATCACCCAGCCGCCCCAGATGGGGAGGTTGTTGTTCATGATCGCGAGGATGGCCGGATCCTGAACGTTGTAGAGGCCGCCGTTGCCGATGATGATCAGCTCGAGACCCTGGAATCCCAGGAAGAGTCCCAGCGTCACGACGAACGACGGTATGCCGACTCTCGCCACGAAGAATCCGATGAACCCGCCCGTGGCCAGGCCGATCAGGAACCCGATGCCGAGGGCGAGCCATGTGTTCCACTTGAGAACGTCGACCAGCACGATGAAGGCGCACATCGCGACACCGCCGGTGACACCGGCCGACAGGTCGATCTCGCCGAGCAGGATGACGAACACCAGCGCCATGCCGAGCATGACGAGCGTCGCGGACTGGGTGAGCAGGTTGGCGAAGTTGCGCTCGGTCAGGAAGTACGGGCTGAGGAACGTGAACAGGATGGCGAGCACGACGAGGCCGCCGATGGCCGGCAGCGCCCCCATCTCCCCGCCGCGCAGGCGCTGAAAGTACGCCCGCACCTGGTCGCCGAGTCCGCCCTCGACCCCGCTGCCGATGAGATCGCCCACCATGGGGTCGGGAAGCGCCTCCGTGGTCTCCGCTTCTCGTGCGTTGGTGCTCATGCCGGCTCTCCCGCGTACGTCTTGCTTCCTGTGATGTAACCGACGACGTCGTCGTATGTCGTATCTGCCGTGCGCACCGAGGCCACCATGCGCCCGAGGTAGAGCACGCTGATGTAGTCGGCGACCTTGAACACGTCGGCGAGGTTGTGGCTGATGATGATGACGGCCACGTTCTGCTCTGCGAGACGCTTCACGAGACCGAGGACCTGCTCGGTCTGCGCGACGCCGAGTGCCGCGGTGGGCTCGTCCAGCACGACGAGTCGCGACTTGTTGATGACGGACCTGGCGATCGCCACCGTCTGGCGCTGTCCGCCGGACAGCGACGACACCTTCTGGCGGACCGACTTGACGGTGCGCACCGAGAGCTGCTGCAGGGCGCGGCTCGTCGCCAGCTCCATGCTTCCCTCGTCGAACGTGCCCCACCGCGTCTCTTCGCGGCCGAGGAACATGTTCTGCACGATGTCGAGGTTGTCCGCCAGCGCGAGGTCCTGATACACGACCTCGATGCCCAGACGGGATGCCTCCCGCGGGTTGTGCAGGTTGACGAGCTCGCCGTCGAATCTCACCTCGCCCGCGTCGTACGGCTGCACGCCGGCGAGGCCCTTGATGAGCGTGGACTTTCCCGCTCCGTTGTCGCCGACGAGGGCTGTCACCTTGCCGGGGTAGGCCTTGAGGTCGACTCCGCGGAGCACGTCGACCGGGCCGAAGCTCTTCTTGACTCCCGTCAACGAGATGAGCGGCTCATCCATGTCGGGTTCCTTTCCTTTCGGATCTGACGTCACATGCGGTCAGGCACGATTCGATCGTGCGCTGCCGGCGTTCTCACGTGCGGGGGCGTGCACGCGGGAGAGCACGAGCGAAGGGGCTTCGCGGCGGACGAGCGGTCCGTGCGCGAAGCCCCTCGCTGTCGTGCGGTGGAGCTACTTCACGCCGTACTGCGCGCAGGCGGCCTGCACAGCACCGGTGCAGATGTCGCTCGCCTTGGCGTTGCCGTCGTCGATGACCTTCTGCACGTCCTTGGCCGTGATCAGCTGCGGTGTCTCGGCGATGAACGGCACGCCATCCACCTTCTGAGTGATGCCGCTCGGCTTCTTGCCCTTCAGCAGGGTGATGGCCAGATCGGATGCGGCCTTCGCCTCGTCCTGGTACGGCTTGTAGACCGTGGCGGTCTGCTTGCCGAGCAGCACGTTCTGCAGGCCGGCCGTCGACGCGTCCTGTCCGGAGACCGGGACCTTCAGGCCGTTCTTGTCCAGAACCGAGATGACGCCGGATGCGTTCGTGTCGTTGGCGACCCAGACCGCATCCACGTGGCCACCGAGCGAGGTGAGAGCCTGCTCGAAGTTGGTGGCCGACTTGTCGGCGTCCCAGATCCCCGGCGGCTCGGCGGCCGGCTTGATACCGGCTGCGGACATCGCCTTGACGGCGCCGTCGTGGAACATCTTGGCGTTGCCGTCGGTCGGGTCACCGCCCATGTAGACGACGACCGCCGTCGCCGGGTCCTTGCCCTCGGCCTTGAGGCCGTCGACGATGGACTGGCCCTCCAGTTCGCCGACCTTCGTGTTGTCGAACGACACGTAGTAGTCGGCGCCCTTGATGGGACGGTCGTAGGCGATGACCGGAATGCCCTGGTTCTTCGCCTTCTTGGCCACCGTCACGCCCGCGCCGTTGTAGTCGACGAGCAGCATGACACCGCAGCCCTTGTTGAGCTGCTGGTCGGCGATGGTCGCGTACTTGCTGGTGTCGCCCTGGGCGTTCTGGATGTCCGCCTGGAAGCCGGCATCCTTGATCGCCTTCTCCAGCGCGGGGCGGTCACCGTTCTCCCACCGCGGTGACGACACCGCGTCGGGAAGGATGACGCACGCTCGGGTCTTTCCGCCAGCATTGTTGGTGCTGTTGCCGCCGCTTCCGCTCGAACAGCCCGCCAGCAGAAGTGCTGACGCGCTCGCGAGAACGGCGACAGAAATCAGCGTCGATTTCTTCACGTCTCTCTCTCCTTTGATGAGACTCGGACTCCTCCGGGTTTCGCCGCGTTCAACTTCCGAATGCGGCTGAGGTGATCATGCCCTGTTTTGTTCGGAGTCGATACGTTCGAGACGCCACAATCCGATAACAGTTGAATAAACGCTCCCGTTCGGGTGTCAAGGCCGCGCGGTGCTTCCGCCTTCCGGCTGCCTGGTGATCGCTGTGGCTAGGCCGTGCACGGCCTAGCATGGGCCCATGCCGGTGGGGGGAACCGCGGACGGAACGACCTCCGCCACGGAGTCCGTGGCGGCGGGGCCGGGTGGCGCCGCGCCGCGGCCGGCGGCCACGCCGACGCAGCCGGAGCCCGGGGAGTCTCCCGAGGCATCCGACGACAGCGTCGCGCAGCCCGCTGGTACGGTCGCGCAGCCCGCCGCCTCCACCGCCCAGCAGGATGCCGCGGCCGCGCAGTCCGATGCCGTCGTGGAGACGGCCTCGCACCCCGTACCCGGTGCGGCAGGCACCACCCCGGAGGGCGAGCTGGAGCCGGAGAAGCGGCCGTCTCGCAAGATCCGCTGGCGGCTGGCCCGTGCCATCGACTACGGCTACTTTCTGCTCGCCACGCTCGCGGCGATCTGGCTGGCGTGGCTGCTGGCATCCGAGAGCTTCAGCTGGGGCTGGTGGCTCATCGTCTTCTTCGTGCTGTTCTGGGCGCTGCTGGCGTACCTCGTTCTGCCGAGACTGCACAGCATCCTCACCCGCATCTACGTTCCGAACTACTTCATCGGCCGCGCCCGCACGAGCGACGGTCTGCTCGGGGATCCGATCAACCTGGCCCTGCTCGGCACCCAGGCCCAGCTGGAGACGATCATGGCGGATGCCGGCTGGACCCGCGCGGACCCCGTCACCGTGCGCTCGAGCTGGCGCATCGTGACGTCGACGCTCCTGCGCCGCAGCTACGACGAGGCACCGGTCAGCCCGCTGCTGCTCTTCGGAAGGCAGCAGGACCTCGCATATCAGCAGGAGGTGCTGGGCAACCCGGCCAAGCGCCACCACGTGCGGTTCTGGAAGTGTCCTGAAGACTGGCGGCTGCCGGGCGGCGAGCGGGCCGACTGGCTCGGCGCCGCGACGTTCGATCGTCGCGTAGGGCTCTCGTTGTTCACGCTGCAGGTCACGCACAAGATCGACGCGAACACCGACATCGAGCGCGATCACGTCGTTCGGTCCATCGAGAAGGGGGATGCCGCCGTGCGGGTCGGCGCCATCCGGGATTTCTCGACCGGCTATCACGCGCGCAACGGCGGCGGCGACTCCATCATCACCGACGGAGACCTGCCGGTCGTCGATCTGCGCGGCGTGCGATCACGCCCTGAGTTCGAGAACGAAACGGATGTCGTCGAGGCGGCAGCGGACAAGCGCCCGATCTCGATCGCCCTCGGCTGCGCGCTTCTCGGCCTGCGCGCCCTGGCCGGTGCGTTCTTCGTGGTTGTCACGGCGACGCACTGGGCGAGCTACGTGCGATCGCTGTCGATCGACGTCGAGGGCGTGCCCGACGAGTTCGCCCGCAACGCCACGCTGATCATCGCCGTGTTCACGCTCTGCGTCACGATCCTCGGTCTGCTGGTGCAGTTCGCGTTGATCACGCTGATCTTCCGCGGAAGCAACTGGGCGCGCATCCTCTCCATGACGCTCAGCGCCATCGCGGTCGTCGCGGCAGCCATCGACTTCTTCAACGGCGGCACCCAGGTGAATCTGCGCGCGAACCTGCTCGGGCTGCCCCTCGACATCCTCGTGCTGCTCGCGCTTTCGTCCGAGCGCTCGAGCGCGTGGGCGCGACGCATCCGCTATCTCCGCATCGAGCGGAAGTGGGCGAAGCAGCTTGCCGCCCGCGCCAGGGCCGCGGCGCTCAGATCGCGCTGATCGTCCACCCGGCGGTCGTCGACTCGCCGGGCTGCAGCACGATGAGATCCGTGCCGGAGTTGAAGGCATCGGGCGGGCACGTCATGGGCTCGACGGCGAGACCGATCCTGCTGACGGCCGCGTCGGGCTGGTCGGCGGTGTGGATCTGCACCCACGGGCAGGCGGCATCCCACCTCATGGCGACGCCGCTGCCGTCGACGGAGACGATCTCCACGGATGCCACGCCGTCGTCGTCGCGCGACAGTCGCGTGAACGCGTGGTCGATGAACACGTCGCCGATGCGCCGGGGCGACCGGAAGTCGAATGCGCCGCCCTGCTCGGAGGCGACGTCGGCGAGTCCCAGCGGAGCCAGCCTGTCGGGCGTGACGGTGAGCACCTCGGCGGCGAGAAGCGTGAGCGTCCAGTCGTCGACGTGTCCCTGGCCGGCGACGAGGTAGGGATGCGGGCCGGTGCCGAACGGTGCGGCATCCGCTCCGGTGTTGCGCGCCGTCACCGCCCAGTACAGGCCGTCGTCGCCCAGACGGAACAGCACGGTCACGTCGAGCCGGTGCGGGTATCCCTGCTGGGCCTGGATGGTGGCGGCGAGCTCGACGAAGTCGTCGCCGCGGTCCCGCACGTCGTACTGCAGCCAGGACGCGAGTCCGTGCAGCGCGTTGTGCCGCTCCGGTTCGGTCAGCGCCACCTGCTGACGAACACCGTCGAACGTGTAGACGCCGTCGACGATCCGGTTCGGCCAGGGAGCGAGCGTCGCCCCGCGGAACGACGGCCGCACCTCGTCGGCGTCGAACGGCACGACGAGATCGCGTCCGGCGTGCGTCAGCGAGCGCAGGGAGGCGCCGACGCCCGCGATGGATGCCCGGTAGTCGCCGTGCTCGAGGTCGATGGGGGTTCCGGAGAGGGGGATGCTCACCCCACCATTCTGCCGTCCGCTCGCCTCGCCCTCGTCGCCCGCGCGTCGCCGGCCGGTCCGCGTCTTCCCGAGGGGTCCGCTTGTTGTCGAGCGGTCCGCCGGTTGTCGAGCGGTCCGCTCGTTGTCGAGCCTGCAGCTCGGCCCATCGCCGAGGGGTCCGCTTGTTGCCCGGGCGTGCAGCCTGTCTCATCGCCGAGGGGTCCGCTTGTTGTCGGGCGGTCCCGTTGTTGGCGCAAACTGGCGGACCGCCGGACAAGTTCCGGACCCGTCGCCGCGGATGTGCCGGCGTCACCGCGGCGCGACCCGGGGCATCCCCTCGCGGTGGGTCGTCATCGAGGGGTCCGCTTGTTGTCGAGCAGTCCGCTTCTTGGCGCAAACTAGCGGACCGCCGGATGAGTTCCGGACCGGTCGGCGGGAAGGGGCCGGCGTCATCGCGGCGCGACCCGGGGCATCCGCTGGTGGCGCGGGCTCGGCGTGCGGCGTGGGCGCACTGTGGTGGGATCGAGGGGTGCCGCACCACGCCGGCGACGACAGGAGGATGGCATGCCCAAGCAGTGGGGACTGCACGAACGTACGCATCTCGGGCTGATGCTCGCCCTCACGTTCTCGACGGGCGTGGTGGATGCGGTCGGCTACCTCGGCCTGGATCGCGTCTTCACCGGGAACATGACCGGCAACGTCGTCATCCTGGGGATGGCGCTGCTCGGCTCGGACAACCTGCCCATCATCGGCCCCGTGATCGCGCTGGTCTGCTTCATGGCCGGCGCCGCGACCGGAGGCCGGGTGCTTCGCCGGGTGGATGCCGGCTGGACCCGGCTGTCCACGATCGTGTTCACCGGGGTGGGTGTGCTGCTGCTGGCGGCCGCCATCGTGCTGTTCGTGACGGGACGGCATCCGCAGGAGGGGCTCCAGTGGACTGTCACCGGCATGCTGGGCCTCGCCATGGGAGCCCAGGCCGCAACGGCTCGCCACATCGCCGTGAAGGATGTGACGACCGTCGTCGTGACGTCGACGCTCGCCGGCCTCGCGGCCGACTCGGTGTTCGGCGGCGGCAAGGGACAGCCGTGGGCGCGCCGGGCCGGTGCCGTCGCCCTGATCGGATGCGGCGCCGTCGTCGGGGCGGCCGCCGTTCACCTCGAGCCCGCGCTCGGTCTGCTCGTCTCGGCGGTCATCGTGCTGGTGGTCGCCGTGTGGGGTCACGTGGCCACTGCGGGTCCCGTGCCGCGGTCCGTCGTGGAGGCGTAGAGCCGCAGGCCCTTGTGGGGGCGTAGTGCGGGCGGCGTCGTCGAGGTGTACAGCCTGTGGCCGTCGTCGATGCGCAGCGTCGCAGGCCGTCGCGGAGGCGTAGCGTCGCACGCGGTGGCCGAGGCGCAGCGCCGCAGACGGTGGTCGAGGCTTAGTGCCGCATGGGTCGTGGAGGCGTAGAACTGGAGGCCTAGCGCCGGAGACGGTCGTGGAGGCGTTGCACTGCAGGCGTAGCGCCGCAGACCCGTCCCGTGGGTCGCGCCTGCCGGTCCGCATCCGGCCGTCGCCGCCGAATCTGGTGCCCCGGAGGGTGCCGAAGCCCTGAAGTGACCCACAGGTCGCACAGGCCTGAGAAGAAGTTCACGCCCGGTTCACGTTCAGACGGGGGAATGTCCAGGCGCTGGAGGTGGTCTGGAACACATCCGATCGGATGACGCAGCCGCGAGATGATCCGGCGCACGACGAACCCGTGCCGGGCGATCGCGGCACCAGGCGATCCGGACACCAGACGATCCGGGCGAGAGGGGGATGACGTGACGAGCACGAACGCGAACGCACGACGCGCTGCCGCATCCCGCGGCACCGCGACGTGGCGCGGCACGTCAGGAGCACCGGCGCCTCGCCCCCCGCGCGCCTCGTGGATGCGGTACCGCACGGCGGTCTCTTCGGTCGCCGCAGGCATCCTCGCCTTCGTCATCTCGTGGATCGACTCCTGGGTGCCGTCGTTCTGGGGCGACGAGGCGGCCAGCATCATGTCGGCTCACCGGCCGTGGTCGTCGCTCCTCAGCGAGCTGGGGCGCGTGGATGCCGTGCACGGCACGTACTACGCGCTGCTGCACGTCTGGATCGACTTCTTCGGCGCATCCCAGTTCTCGACCCGGCTGCCGAGCGCGATGGCCGTCGGGCTGGCGGCCGCCGGGGTGGTGGTGCTCGTCGCGCGGTACGGCGGGCTGCGGCTGGGCATCCTCTCCGCGCTTGTCTTCGCGGTGCTGCCGCGCACCACGTACATGGGCACCGAGGTGAGGTCCTACGCCCTCGGCACGGCGTTCGCCGTCTGGCTCGCCGTGCTGTTCCTCGGCCTCGTCACCCGCCGAACCACGCGGGTGCTGCCGTGGGCGGCTTTCGCGGTCGGCTTCGCGGCATGCATCTACGTTTTCCTCTACCTCGCGCTGCTCGCGCTGCCGTTCGCGGCCGTGCTGATGTGGGAGGCGAGGGGCCGCGTCGCCGCAACGGCCAAGGCGCTGGTCAGGCCGTCGGCGGCCGGGACCCCGGACGTCGCAGCACTGCGCGGCACGATCGTGCGCTGGATGCTCGCCAGCCTCGGCGGCATCGTGCTCACCGCCCCTCTGCTGGTCTTCGCGCTCAAGGAACACGGTCAGATCAAGTTCCTCGGCAAGCACCCCGGAGTCGACTTCTTCAGCTTCACCGTGACGCAGTGGTTCGACTACAGCTGGGGCGTCGCGATCCTGGCGTGGAGCGCGCTGGTCGGCCTCGCCGTCCTCGGCCTGCTCGCGTGGCGGCGTCGCCGCGCCTCCGGGGTGCGCAGGATGCTCCGCACCGACCGCGCCCGACTCGTGCTGTTCGCGGTCGCCTGGCTCGCTCTGCCGCCGGTCGCTCTTCTCATCCTGAACGCTTTCGTGCCCGCGTACACGGTTCGCTACATGTCGTTCACGACACCCGGGTTCGCCATCCTGATCGCGCTCGCCATCGAGCTGGCCGCCCGATGGCTCGTCTCGCGTTCGCGCGCAGCCGGTGACGTACACCGATGGGGCACGGCCGCCATCGCCACCGTCGCCTCCATCGTCGGCGTCGCGCTGGTCGCCGCCGTCGCCGCTCCCACGTACGTCGCGCAACGCGGCCCATACGCCAAGAACGGCGGAAGCGACTGGGCCGAGGTGGCCTCCGTCGTGCAGCAGCACGCGCATCCGGGCGACGACATCGTCTTCGACGAGACGACGAGGCCGTCCCGCAGGCCACGGCTGGCCATGCACCTCTACCCCGAGCAGTTCGCAGACGTGGTCGACGTGACCCTGGCCATCCCCTACGAGAACCGCGACTCGCTCTGGGACAAGACCTATCCGATCCCGGAGGTGGCCGGCCGCATCGAGGCCGGGAACGGGCGCGTCTGGCTGGTCGAGTACCGCGGCCCCGACAAGGAGGACGTGGTGTCGTCGACCGGCATGCGGGAGCGCATGTCCGATCTGCGTGCCCTGGGCTTCACCCTCGCCAAGAGCTATCCCCTACACAGGGATGTCGTCTACCTTTTTACAAGAGGAGCAGCGTCGTGAACGTGGCCGTCATCATCCCCACCTACAACGAGGCGCAGAACATCGCGTGGATCGTGGGTCGGGTCAGGAGCTCGGTGCCAGAGGCATCCGTGCTGATCGTCGACGACTCCTCGCCGGACGGAACCGGACAGATCGCCGACCAGCTCGCGGCTGGTGACCCGGCAGTTCACGTGCTGCACCGTGCCAGCAAGGACGGCCTGGGCGCGGCGTATCGCGCCGGCATGCGCTGGGCGCTCGCGCGCGGACACGACGTGATCGTGGAGATGGATGCCGACGGCTCGCACCGTCCTGAGGAGCTGCCGCGCCTGCTCGACGGGCTCGGCACGGCGGACGTGGTCGTCGGGTCCCGCTGGGTGCCGGGCGGCGGGGTGCAGGGGTGGCCGCTCTGGCGCAAGGTGCTCTCGCGCGGCGGCAGCGCGTACGCCCGCTTCGCTCTCGGGGTTCCTGTGCGCGACATGACGGGCGGCTACCGCGCGTTCACGGCCGAAGCCCTCGACCGCATCGACCTGGATGCCGTTCTCAGCCAGGGCTACTGCTTCCAGATCGACATGCTGTGGCACGCGCAGGTGGCGGGCATGCGCATCCGGGAGGTGCCGATCACGTTCCCGGAGCGCGAGCGCGGCAGCTCGAAGATGTCGGGCGCCATCGTCGTGGAGGCCATGGCGCGGGTGACCGGGTGGGCCGTCGCATCCCTGCCGGCGCGCATGCGCAGGGCGGCGGTCAAGCGGGCGGAAGCCGTCGACTCCCGCTCCTGAGTGCGCGGCGCGCCCCTCTGAGCGTGCGGCGACCGGTGCCCGCACGCCGCCGGGACCGGTGGCGTAACTTTCGAACTGCGGCGCGCGCCCGTTGCGTGCCGCGTGACGACCAGTGCGAGGAGGAATCGTGGCTGAAGACCCCTACGAGCGGTTCGGGGCCGTTCCGCAGTTCACCGTGACGAGTGAGGATGTCGCAGACGGGCATCCGATGGGCGAGCGATTTCGCGCGGCGGGTGGCAACCTCTCGCCGCAGCTGTCGTGGAGTGGGTTCCCGCCGGAGACGAAGAGCTTCGCGGTCACGATTCACGACCCGGATGCGCCGACCGGCTCCGGATTCTGGCACTGGGCCGTCTATGACATCCCCGCGTCGGTGACCGCGCTCGAGCGCGGCGCGGGCAGCGGCCAGGCGTCGCTCCCGGCCGGCGCAAAGCAGCTGAAGCACGAGCTGCGGGATGTGGGTTACACCGGCGCCGAGCCGCCGGAGGGAACCGGTATGCACCACTACAACGTGGTCGTGCATGCCGTGGATGTCGACCACCTCGAGCTCGATCCGGAGTCGACGCCGGCGGTGCTCGGCTTCAACCTGCACTTCCACACGCTGGCCCGCGCCGTGATCGTGCCGACGGCGGCCTTCGACGACGACCTCTGACGTTCGCCCGACCGCTCGCCGCGGCGGCGGGGCGGACCCTGCGTCGCCGCCTGGCTGGCGAGTCCGTGACCGGCGAATCCCTGACCCGCGAGTTCGTGATCGGCGACTGGTGATCGGCGACTTGGTGACCGGCCGGTCCGTGCCCGGCAAACCCGTACTGGTCAGCTCTTGTTGCCGGTCAGCGCGAGCACGCCGCCCAGGCCGATGAGCATGACGCCGCCCGTGGCTGACAGTCGTTCAGCGCGCTTGGGCGACTTCGCGAACCATCCTCTGACGAGTCCGGCGAGCAACGCCCAGGTGCTGTCGGAGAGCAGTGCGATGGCGAAGAAGACGATGCCGAGCACCATCATCTGCAGCGGTATCGCTCCGGCATGGAAGTTCACGAACTGGGGCAGCACGGCCACGAAGAAGACCAGCAGCTTGGGGTTGCTGATGCCGACGAGAAAGCCTTCCGCGAGCATCCGTGTCGCCGACCGCCTCACCGAGGCGATAGAGTCGAACGAGCCGTCTTTGCGGTGGCGGATGGCCTGGATGCCCAGATAGACGATGTAGAGCGCGCCGGCGAGCTTGATCACCGTGAAGAGCACGACCGACTGCGCGACCACGAATCCGAGCCCGAGCGCGACAGCGGCCACGATCGGGATGATGGCCAGCGCGTTGCCGAGCACGCTGAGCATGCCGGCACGCCTCCCCAGCGCGATGGAACGCCCGACGGCGAACAGCACGCTCGGCCCCGGGATGACGATGATCGCGAATGCCGCGAGGGCGAACGCCGTCAGGGTGGCGATGGTCGGCATCCCCTCACGATAGTGAGAAATGGTCGGGATCGCCTCCCTCCTGGGCAGCTGAGGCCTGTCGTCGGCGGACCGAATCGGCGAGATCCCGGGTGCGCGGGGTGCCTCGCCCGCATGCGCCAGGTAGGTTCGATCGGGTGAACACCACGCACGTACGAACGCACCGAAGCGACGAGAACCTGCCCCGCGAGGAACAGTTCGCCTTCAGGATCGCGGAAGTGGCCGCCGACGAGGTGGAGGTCACGCCCGAGGTGACGGACATGATCGTGAACCGCGTCATCGACAACGCGGCGGTCGCGGCCGCGTCGCTGTTGCGGCATCCGGTCGCGGCGGCGCGAGCGCAGGCGCTGGCGCACCCCGTGTCGGTCGGCGGCAGCGGGTCGAGCGTGTTCGGAACGGATGCCGCGCGGCGGGTGAGCGTGGAATGGGCTGCCTGGGCGAACGGCGTCGCCGTGCGCGAGCTGGACTACCACGACACGTTCCTCGCAGCCGAGTACTCGCACCCGGGCGACAACATCCCGCCGGTCGTCGCGGTCGCTCAGCACCTCGCGGCCGAGCGCGGACTCACCGGGCGGGACGTGGTGCGCGGCATCGCCACCGGATACGAGATCCAGATCGATCTGGCCAAGGCGATCAGCCTGCACGCGCACAAGATCGACCACGTCGCGCATCTCGGGCCTTCGGCCGCAGCCGGAATCGGCACGCTGCTCGGGCTGGACACCGAGACGATCTTCCAGGCGATCGGCCAGGCGCTGCACACGACCACGGCGACCAGGCAGTCGCGCAAGGGCGAGATCTCGAGCTGGAAGGCCTTCGCCCCCGCCTTCGCGGGGAAGATGGCCGTCGAGTCCATCGACCGGGCGATGCGCGGCGAGACCAGCCCGACCCCCATCTACGAGGGCGAGGACGGCTTCATCGCCTGGCTGCTGGACGGGCCGGATGCCGTGTACGAGGTCACGCTGCCCGACCTCGGCGAGCCGAAGCGCGCCATCCTCGATTCCTTCACCAAGGAGCACTCGGCCGAATACCAGGCGCAGGCCTGGATCGACCTGGCCCGCAGGCTCCACGACGATTACCCGCTCATCTTCGACGATCCGGATCGCGTGGAGTCCATCGTGCTGCACACGTCGCACCACACGCACTTCGTGATCGGGTCGGGCGCGAACGATCCGCAGAAGTACGACCCTGCGGCATCGCGCGAGACGCTGGATCATTCGATCCCTTACATCTTCACGGTGGCGCTGCAGGACGGCTCATGGGATCACGTCGACTCCTACCACCCCGAGCGGGCCGCCCGGCCGGACACCGTCGCGCTGTGGCGCAAGGTCTCGACCCAGGAAGACGAAGAGTGGACGCGCCGGTATCACTCGCTCGACCCCGAGGAGCAGGCGTTCGGCGGACGCGTCGAGGTCACCTTCACCGACGGCTCGCGCATCGTCGAGGAGATCGCGGTGGCGGATGCGCATCCGCAGGGCGCGCGCCCGTTCGGTCGCGACGACTACGTGAACAAGTTCCGCAGGCTGGCCGCCGACGCGCTGGAGGCATCCGAGATCGATCGGTTCCTGGATGTCGCCCAGCGCCTCCCCGAGCTCACCGCCGAGGAGTTGCCCGGGCTGAGCTTCACGGCGAGACACGGCCTGCTCGCCTCGGTCGACAGTCCGCGCGGTCTCTTCTGAGCGACACCGGCGGTGGGCGGAGGCCTGGTTTCGACACGCTCCACCAGCGGTGAAAGACTGATCGGACCGGAGCGAAGGAGCACCATGAGCGAGCAGAACCCGGAGATCCACAAGGGCCTGGCCGGTGTCGTCGTCGACACGACCGCGATCTCCAGCGTCAATCCCGCGACCAATTCCCTGCTGTATCGCGGGTATCCGGTGCAGGAGCTCGCCGCCAAGTGCTCGTTCGAGGAGGTCGCCTATCTGCTCTGGCACGGCGAGCTCCCAGGCGACGACGACCTCGAGGCGTTCGAGGCGCAAGAGCGCGCGCAGCGGTCGCTGCCTCCGAACGTGCGGCGCGCGATCGACGACATCCCGACATCCGCCCACCCGATGGATGTCTTGCGCACCGCCGTCAGCGTGATCGGCGCCGACGACGAGCACGGCGAGTTCGGGGCGCTCGAGAACCCGTTCGAGGTGGTGTATCCCAAGGCGTTGCGGCTGATGGCTCAGCTGCCCGCGATCGTGGCGTACGACCAGCGGCGCAGGCACGGTCTCGAGCTCGTCGAGGCCCACGACGACCTCGACTTCGCGAGCAACTTTCTCTACATGACGTTCGGCGAGATCGCCGACCCGGCCGTGGTCGACGCGTTCCGGGTCTCGCTCATCCTCTATGCGGAGCACTCATTCAACGCCTCGACCTTCACGGCCAGGGCGATCGCGTCCACGCTGTCCGACGCGTACAGCGCCGTCACGGGTGCCATCGGAGCGCTCAAGGGACCGCTGCACGGCGGAGCGAACGAGGCCGTCATGGTGGCGTTCGAAGAGATCGGATCCGCCGACCGCGCCGAAGCGTGGCTCGACGATGCGCTCGCGCACAAGCGCAAGATCATGGGCTTCGGGCACCGGGTCTACAAGAACGGCGACTCCCGCGTGCCCACGATGGAGGCATCGCTGAAGCGACTAGTCGAGCATTACGACCGGAAGGACGTGCTCGACCTCTACACGGCTCTGGAGCAGGCGATGGATGCCCGCAAGGGCATCCGACCCAACCTCGACTACCCGAGTGGCCCCGTCTACAACCTGATGGGCTTCGATACGGCCACGTTCACGCCCATCTTCGCCGCTGCCAGAGTGACGGGATGGACCGCGCACGTCATCGAGCAGCTCACGTCGAATGCTCTGATCCGTCCGTTGTCGCAGTACGACGGGCCGGCGGAGCGCCACCTCTAGCGCGGAGCGCGCCGCCTCAAGCGCGGAGCAGCACCTCAAGCGCGGAGCGGCGCCTTCGCGGAGCGGCACCGGCACCTCTAGGCGATCGCGCGGGCCGGCCTCGCGGAACGCCCGTACTGGCACGCGGACGTGACGCGCTCGTTCAGCGTCCGCTGGGGAGCGTGAGGACCTCCGCCCCGTCGGCCGTGATCGCGATGGTGTGCTCGCTGTGCGCCGTGCGCGATCCGGTGGCGCTGCGCAGCGTCCAGCCGTCGGCATCCGTGACCAGCACGTCCGTGTCGAGCATGACCCACGGCTCCAGGGCGAGCAGCAGCCCTGGACGCAGGCGATACCCGCGCCCCGCGCGTCCCGCGTTGGGGATGTGCGGGTCCTGGTGCATGGTCGATCCGATGCCGTGCCCGCCGAACTCCAGGTTGATGGGATAGCCGGCATCGGCCAGCACGGTGCCGATCGCACTTGAGAGGTCGCCGATCCGAGCGCTCGGTCCAGCGGCGGCGATGCCGGCCGCCAGGGCCTGCTCTGTCGCCTCGATGAGCGCGACGCTCTCCTGCGGCCTCGCGTTCCCCACGACGAAGCTGATGGCCGAGTCCGCTGCGACGCCGCCCTTGAGCACGGCGAGGTCGAGCGAGACCAGGTCGCCGTCGGCAAGGGCGTAGTCGTGCGGGAGTCCGTGCAGCACGGCGTCGTTGACGCTCGTGCAGATGTAGTGCCCGAACGGTCCCCGCCCGAACGACGGCGCGTAGTCGACGTAGCACGATTCGGCGCCGGCATCGACGATCATCTGCCTGGTCCACTCGTCGATCTCCAGGAGGTTCGTGCCCACCCTGGCCCTGCTCTTCATGGTCTGCAGGATGTCCGCGACCAGTGCGCCGGTCTCTCGCGCCCGTTCCACCTCGGCGGGAGTCAGGATCTCGATCATGTCCGCGTTCCTCCGATAACTATCCCGGTCATAGTATCCCGGTATTACAATCGGCTCATGGTCCGGATGCCGCTCACTCCCCTCGACGCCGAGCGTGGCCGCTGCCTCGGAGCGGTGTTGCGCAGGGCTCGAGGAGCGCGCTCGATCCTGGACGTGGCCCTCGACGCGGGCGTCTCGCCGGAGACATTGCGCAAGATCGAGACCGGTCGCGTGGCGACGCCCGCCTTCTCGACCATCGCGGTCATCGCCGACTCGCTCGGCCTCTCGCTCGACGAGGTGTGGAGCGAGGTCGCATCGGTGGCCGCGGCGAGGGAGGCGGTCGCGGCGCCCGTTGTCGCAGCACCCACAGCGAGCGCGCGTGTGCGGCGCGACACGTTGTCGGGCGAGCACAGGCGTGTGGCGGGCATCCGTCGCCGCGCCTAGCGTTTCGGCATGCACATGCTGTTCCGCACGATCCTGCACGCCTGGATCTCCCGCTTCGGCAGGCGCCTGGACCACTACGACGTCGCCGTGACGCGATTCCGCGTACTGCCGACGGACCTCGACGTGCTCAGGCACATGAACAACGGCGTGTACCTGTCGATCTTCGACATCGGGCGGTTCGACATGCTGCGGCGCAACGGAGTGTGGCAGATCTTCGCGGAGCGCGGCTGGTATCCGGTAGTGGCATCCGAAACCATCACGTTCCGCAAGTCGCTGCAGCTCTGGCAGGCCTTCACGGTGGAGTCGCGCATCATCGGCTTCGACGAGAAGGCGGTGTACGTGCAGCAGCGGGCTGTCGTGAAGGGCGAGGTCTTCGCGGAGGCGTTCATCAAGGGGCGGTTCCTCAAGCGCGCAGGCGGCACCGTCGCCATCGACGAGCTGCTGGAGGCCATCGGCCCGATCCCATCGCAACTCAGCCTTCCCGAGTGGCTCGTTCGCTGGGGAGACGACGTGAGACTGCCTGCGACGCGCGCCGAGGCGCCGAGCATCTGGGAGTGAGGACGGCGGGCGAGTCGACCGGGTCAGTCGGCGGCGACGAAACTCTGGATGCCCGCGACGCGCAGCAGCTCGAGTCGCGCGGCATCCTCTGAGCCTGGTTCGGCGGTGTACAGGATCACGCGGAGATCGACCGCCGGCACGTGGAGCACGTCGCAGTCCAGCCTGATGGCGCCGACCATGGGGTGCTCGATGGTCTTGCGGCTCGTGGTCCGTGGCACGAGTTCGTAGCGCTGCCAGAGCGCGGCGAACCGGGCGCTGCCTCGCACGAGCTCGGCGATGAGCGCCGCCAGGTCGCGGTCGTTCGGATACCGCAGGGCCGCACGATGCAGATCGGAGGCGATCTCGCGCTCGAACGCCAGCGTCTCCTCCGCGTCCCGGTGCGTGGTGTGGTCCGAGGCCAGGAAGTGCCGCCACGCGACGTTGCGCTCTCGCCTAGGCCGGTCGCTCACGTCGCCGCGCAGTGCCGTCCAGAGCTCGTTGCAGAGCACTGGATCCCACGACGCGGTGAACACGCCGGCAGGGGTGTCGGCCAGACGGTCGAGCATCCGTTGGATGCCGGGGGTCACCGATCGCGGCACATCACCACGGCTCGGCGAGGCCACGCCCGACAGCAGGAACAGCGCGTCCCGCTCCTCGTCGCGCAGGCGAAGCGCTCTCGCGAGCGACTCCGCCACCTGAGGCGAAGGGTTCTCGGCCCGGCCCTGCTCCAGGCGAACGAGGTAGTCGACGGACAGGCCGGCCAGGGCGGCGAGTTCCTCCCGGCGAAGGCCGGGCACGCGGCGTTCGCCGCCTGAGGGCAGCCCGACCGCGCTCGGCGACACGCGGTCCCGCCAGGCACGCAAGGCGGTGGCCAGTTCGTGCGATCGTGCGGGCGCGGTCATCCCCTCATTCTGCTCGTGCACGCGGGGCCCTGACTGGTATCGCCATTCCTACCGCCCGAGCGGACCTGGTGCCTCCGTCGCCGGCCGACGAGTCTCGGGACATGACCATCGCATTGATCACCGGATCCAACAAGGGACTCGGCAAAGAGACCGCTCGCCGCCTCATCGCAGAAGGACACCTGGTGTACGTGAGCGCCCGTGACGCCGATGCCGGCCGCGCGGCATCCGACGAGCTCGGCGCCCGGTTCGTGCAGCTGGACGTCACCGACGACGCGTCCGTGAGCGCGGCCGCTGACACGATTCGTCGGGAGGCCGGCGGGCTGGACGTGCTCGTCAACAACGCCGGAATCTCGGGAGGATTCGTGCCCGCCGAGTCTCTGCGCGGCGAGCACGTCGACCGGGTGCTCCAGACCAACGTGGTGGGACTGGTGCGGGTGACGCAGGCGTTCCTTCCGCTGCTGAGCGTGTCGGAGAACCCGGTCATCGTCAACGTCGCGAGCGGCCTCGGCTCCTTCGGGCTCATCACCGACCCGGACAACCCGCACTATTCGTACCCGAGCATCTCGTACTCGCTGTCGAAGGCCGCTGTCACCATGTACACGGTGCAGTTGTCCAAGGCGTTCCCGAACGTCAAGATCAACGCCGTCGACCCCGGCTACACGGCCACGGATCTCAATGGTTTCCGTGGCGACCAGACGGTCGAACAGGGCGCGGAGCCGATCGTGCGTATGGCGCTCATCGGAGCCGACGGCCCGACGCGCACGTTCCAGGGCACGGCGGGCGAGCTGCCCTGGTGACGGCAGAGCCGGCTCCGAGAGATCACGTGCACACGGCGATCGAGCCCGAGGGCGGCACAGTGTTTGTTCGGAGAGGCTTTGTCGATCGGAGGCCGGCGGGTCTGGGATGTCGGTCTGGATGTCGTTCCGGACGGTGGCCTGGGATGTCGCCACAGGCGGATGTCAGTGGCCCGGCCGTAGCCTTGGTGCATGACCACGATCGTCGACTCGACGTCCCTGCCGGGTCCGATGATCGAGGGAGACGACGTCGGCACCTCTGGCTCGGCGGCGCTCGAGTCCGCGTCGCTCGAACCGGCGGCGCTCGAACCGGCGGCGCTTGAGTCCGCGACGTTCGAGTCGGCGTCGCTCGCATCGGCGGGCGCGGCGCCGCTGCGCAGCGAGTACCGCCCGGCCGAACCGGTCGACCTGCGCAGCACGCTCGGGATACTCGGCCGCGGCCCGTACGACCAGACCACGATCTGGGACGGCTCCGGCGTGTGGCGCACCTTCCGCACGCCTGCCGGACCTGCGACGCTGCGTCTGACCCAGGTGAGCGACGGGGTGGATGCAACGGCCTGGGGGCCCGGCGCCGCGTGGGCGCTCGACGGGGTGCCCGAGCTGCTGGGCGCGGGCGACGATTGGAGCGGGCTGGACGTTGGCAGGCATCCGTTCCTCGTCGAGGTGCGCCGGAGGCATCCTGGTCTGCGACTGCCACGCACGCGCCGGGTGCTCGAGGCCATCGTGCCCGCGATCATCGAGCAGAAGGTGACCAGCCTGGAGGCGTATCGCGAGTGGGCGCGCGTCGTGCGCTGGTTCGGGGAGATCGCCCCTGGCGTGGCGGAGGGCGCCGCGCCCCGGGCGCTGCGCGTGTGCCCGACCGCCCACACGCTGCGGCACATCCCGTCGTGGGAGTGGCATCGCATGGGTGTCGACCCCACGAGGTCGCGCACGGTGGTGCTCGCCGCGAGGGTCGCGGATGCGCTGGAGCGCACCGCCGGCGACAGCGGGAAGGATGCGGCGGCCAAGCTGCGCACGATCGCGGGCATCGGAGCGTGGACAGCGGCCGAGACGCTGCAGCGCTCGCACGGCGACCCCGATCAGATCAGCGTCGGCGACTACCACCTGGCATCCACTGTGGGTTTCGCCCTCACGGGTTCGGAGACCGACGACGACGGGATGCTCGAACTGCTGGAGCCGTGGGCCGGCCAGCGGCAGCGCGTGGTGCGGCTGATCCTGGCGTCCGGTCGACGACGGGAGCGCAGGGGGCCGAGGGCAACCATCACCGACCACAGGTGGCGGTGACGCTTCCGAGCTCGCACGGTGCGGGTGAAGCGGCGCGGCGTGCGACCGGCCGGCGCCCTCTCACCGTCTAGCCTTCGAGCATGAGTTCGAAGAGCAGACAGGGTCCGCATCGCGAGGAGACGCTGCAGGTCGGCCGTGGCATGTGGGGGTGGCTCGCGGGCATGATCACCGCGGTGATCGTCGGCTTCCCGCTCTCCGCCGCCATCGCGTACGCCACGCACCCTGCTACCAGGAAGCTGTTCGGCGACCGCCTGTCCGGCGCATCCGCTGCCGGCTTCTCGGCGTTCTGGTGGATCCTCGCGCTGCTTCTCGTGGCCCTGCCGTTCCTCGTCGGGTTCGGCGTTGCGAAGATGTCGGTGCGCTGGCTCGCGGTCTTCGGCGTGCTCGTCGTGATCCTCGTGGTCGCGCTCGTGGTGCTCGGCCAGCTCTTCGCGTTCTGAGCCGGATGCCGGCGGCGCTCGGGTCGACCGGCGCTCGGTCTCGGTGGGTGGCTCTTTCTGGGCCGGTCGGTCAGTCTGGTCGGCGGGTCAGTCTGGGTCGGTCGGGTCGACCGGCTCGTGGTGGTCGCGGTTGACGATGCCGCGCTTCCAGTAGCCCTGCACGTCGAGCTGATCCGGACGCAGACCGACCTCGTGCTTGAGGTAGCGCCGCACCGGAACGAGAGCGGATGCCTCGCCCGCGGCCCACACGTAGGCATCCGGACCGAGCTGCAGCGAGCGGGCGGCCTCTTCCAGCTGCCCAGGACCGTCTTCGCGATACAGCCACTCCACGGATGCCCTCGCGCGCTGCTCCTCCGTGAGGTACGGCTCGACCTCTTCGTCGGCCACGTCGAGGAGCGCCGTGATCCTGGTGGACTGTGGCAGCATCGCGAGCCACCTGGTGAACGCCGGCAGCGCCGTCTCGTCGGCGATGAGCACCACCTCCTGCACGTCGCGCGGTGCCAGCCGGGAACCGCGGGGACCGGCGACCGCGATCTCGTCTCCCGGGTGAGCCGACGCCGCCCAGGCGGATGCCGGTCCGCCGCCGGCCCGGTCCATCGGCGCGACTCGCACGGCATCCGGCGCGTGCAGCACGAAGTCGATGTCCAGCTCCGCTGCGCCGAACGGTGCAGGCCGGAACTCACGAGGCGTGTAGTCGCGCGAGATGATGACGCCGTCGGCCGGACGATGGATGCCGTCGCCGCGCAGCTCGGGCACCGTGAGCTCCCGGGTCTGCGGGTCGGGGAAGAAGACCTTGACGTGGTCGGTGGGTCCAGGCGCCGAGAAGCCTTCGAGGGCATCGCCGACGAGCGTGACGCGCACCATCGACGGCGTCAGGTCTTCGACGTGCGAGACGGTCAGTCGGCGGATCGCCATGTCGTGGCGCAGATGATCGCGTGTGGCCATGACTCGACGCTACGCCTCGGGCAGGCCGCCGGGACTCTGCGCCTCGGGCCCACGCGCCGGCCGGTCCGAAAATCGGAGGGCCGTGGCGACGCGCCGCAGTGGCACGCCCGCCGCGCCCGCGTCGTCGCGCATCTCCGATTTTCGCGCCGCCTGAGAAGAGTGCGGCATCCGCCGTGCTCAGGTGTGGATGACCGGAGAGCGCTGTCCCTGGCCGTAATAGTGTTGGCGAGTGCCCGCCGGCGAGCCTCGCACTGACGCGCACAGCTCCCGCGAGAGCGGCATCCGACATCGCCGCGACGGCTCCGGCGCGCTGTGGCGCGTTCGCTCGCGCGCGCAGACGGAGCTGCTGGCCGCCATGGCGGGCACGATCGCCATCGTCGCCGCCCTGGTGGGCGTGATCGTGGGTATCGCGGGGCAGGCGCCGACGGCATCCGTGCGCGCCACCATCGATGCCGGCCCCCAATCCGTCGTCTCGAGAAGCGTGTCGTGGCGATGGGATGCCGGCGACGAGCATCCCTCGTCCGGCGCCGTGCGAGCCGCGTTGCGCCGAGAGTTCGCAGGGCTTCCCGTCGTGATCCAGCGCGATGACACGCCCCGGTACTCCGCCCGGTGGACCGTGACTCCGAATGCCGGCGACATCCGTCCGGACGAGCTCACCGCCGTGCGCCGCGCGGAGTCGCGGCTCGTCGACGTCGTGCGGGCACTGCCGTCGTTGGGCGCCACTCCCGTCACGGCGTCGGGGGACGGGATCGAGACGCTTCGCGGCATGGAGCAGGCGAACGCGGCGCTGTCGGCCGTGCTGCCCGTTCCGGCATCCGTGCTCGCCGTGGCCGGCGTCATCGCGCTCGCGCTGCTGGCGCAGCTCCTCGTGGACGCGCGCGACAACGAGACGAGGCTGCTACGGGCGCGCGGTGCATCGGTTCGGTCCGTCGTGATCGCGGATGCGACGGAGACGATCGTCGCCGCGCTCGCCGGATGCCTGGCAGGAGGGGTCGCTGCCGCGCTCGCGCTCGCCCTCACCGTCGGGATGCCGTCGCTTCCCTGGCTCCTGCTGCCATGTGCTGGTGTGTTCGTCGGCTCGGTGCTGATCGCCGTGTCGTTCGCGGCCGTCGCTGCCGAGCGGGCATCCGGCGAGGCTCGACAGGTCTCGGGCCGCACGAGGCTGGGGATCTCGGCCGGTTCGACCCTGGTGCTGCTGGCCATAGCCGGCATCTCGATGTGGCGCTTCGTGCAGGGACAGGCGTCGTCGGGCCCGGTCGACCCGATCGCCGTGATCGCACCAGCGGCCGTGCTGTGCGCGCTCGCCACCTTCGCGGTCATCTTCTTCGGTCCGGCATCGACCGCGATCGAGGCCGGGGTCTCCCGGTCACCGGGCGTCGCGTCGCTCCCGCTTCGCCTGGTGTCCAGGCATGCCGCCGTGTTCGCGGCGCCGGTGGCCTTGCTCACGCTGGCCGTGGCGGTCTCCACGTTCGCCAGCGGGTACCAGGCGACGTGGTCGTCGTTCCTCGCGTCCTCCTCGCGGTTCGTCGTCGGCGGGGATGCCCGCGTGGACCTCGATGCACCCCAGTTCGTCTCCGGTCCGTCCGACGCCTCGCCCGTGATGCGGATCGCCGACGCGCCGGGCGTGAGCATTGCGGCGCCCGCGATCTCGACAGCGGCCGGTATCGGGCCACTCTCGCTTGACCTGATCGGGATGCGCGCGAAGACGCTGCCCGCACTGAATAGTGCGCCAGACGCGATGTTCGACGCGAAGGCGATCGCGGGCAGGCTGACGAGCTCCGCCGAATGCGGCGGGCCGTCGGGGCCATGTCGGATCCCCGATTCCGAACCCCATCGGTCCGACGCGGTCCGTGCCGCCGGGGCCGGGATCACGGTTCCGGCTGGCGCGAAGAACCTCGACCTCCGCGTCGTCGCGACCGCGTCGGCCGCCACGACGGCCCAGTTCACCGCATGGTTCGTGGCTCCGACCGGCGAAGCGATCCCGGTGTCGGCCGACGACGTTCCCGTTCGCGCGAAGGTGCTCGCACAGACCGATGGGCCGCAGGCTGGCGGGACCCAGGCGGGCGGGACACAGGCGGGGGCGACGCGGTCGGGTACCGAGCGGGTGCGCATCCCGGTACCGGCGGGAACGTGGACCGTTGAGGCCTTCGATGTCTCGGTCGACGTTCCGGAGGGCCAAGGTAGCCAGACATCCGGCCTCCCCGGAACGGGTTCGCTGGGAAGCATCAGCGTCGCCATCACGAGCGTGCGGGCGGACGGACGCGAGCTGTCGTCCGCGTCCACTGCGTGGCAGCTGCAGGGCGATGTGTACGACAACGGCACGGGCGTGATCGCTGGCGGGCATGCCGGCGATCTCGGATTCGACGGATCGGCGTCCTCCACGACGGCGTCATCCGTGCGCGTACGGCTGGCGCCGAAGGCCGGCTCGAACGTCGTGCCGGTGGCCATCAGTTCCGCGGCCGCGGCCCAGACGGGCCTCGTGGTCGGAAGCACAACGACGATGGATCTGCCGCAGGGCGCTCTCAGGCTCAGGGTCGCGGCGGTCACCCCGCAGGTTCCGGGCACGAAGCAGGCTGCGGCGGCGCTCGTCGACCTGCCGACATTGACCACGGCGATGCTGCACACTGTTCAGGATCTGCCGGCCGTGGACACGGTCTTCGTCGGAGCGCGAAGGTCTGCGGCGGTGCACGGCGGGCGGTTCGACGCTGCCGCTCTCGCCCGGGCTGTGGGATCCGGGTCGATCGTCGTTCCGGATGTCGCCCTGCCCACGCGGTTCATCCGCCCTGTCGTCCTCGCGCTCGAGCTCGGTGCGCTCGGATGCTGTGCGCTCGCCGCCGTCGCGCTTGCGGCGAGTCTCACCGCCCTGTGGCGCAGACGGCGCAGCGAGACCGTGATCCTGCGCGCGATCGGCTTCGCACCGTCGACCCAGGCGCGCTCGCGTGGGGCGGAGGCGGCCCTCGCCGTCGGCTACGCGGTCGTGTGCGGCGTGCTGTCCGGTGTCCTTGTGACGCTCGTCGCCGGCGATGCTCTCGCGCGGAAGTCGGTGCCGGGCGTACCGCCTGCGCTCCCCGTCGTAGGCACGTTCGACATCGCCTGGCTCGCCGGATGCCTGTGCGCGCTCCTCGTCGTTCTCGCGCTCGTCGTGCTGGAGTACGCCCGCGCCCTGCATCGCCACGCGATGAGCGCCGCGCCGGGAAGGACCACGACGTGACCGGCGGGCGCCACTCGGCCATGTCGACCGAGCGTAACGACGGCGTCGCCGCATCAGATGTGGCACCCGATGCGCCCGAGGGTCGGGGACGCTCAAAAACGAATGGTGTGGGGCTGAGGCTTCTTCTGCTTCCGCTGCGCGCGTTCCGCTCCGGGTTCGTCGCGATCGCCGTCGTCGTGCTCATAGCGACGGCCGGCATCGTGGCATGGCCTGCTGTGACGAGCGCGCTCGTGACAGCAGATGCCCGCGACCGGATGAAGCAGTCGCCCGTCGCGTCCCGCGACCTCACCGGGACGGTGCCGGTCCAGCTCATCCCCGGCCTCGAGGGAAGGCTCGCATCGACCGCTGGCCCCGTCATGAGCGGCCTGCCCGACGCTCTGCAGCGGGCCCGGCATGGGATGCAGCACGCTCTGCGCTCCATCACGGGCGCAGGCAGGTTCGTGGGCCGCTCGGACGGCGTGAACGCGCCGAATTCGCCGCAGGGCCTGCGTGTGAAGCACGTTCCGAGCGACCCGGAACTGAGCGCTCTCGGGTTGTCGGTGGAAGCGGATCCGCACCTGCATTCCGATGCCACGCTCGTCAGCGGCCGCTGGCAGCGCGGCGGCATACACGACGGCACCATCGAGGTGACGGTCGCGGCAGCGACCGCCAAGCAACTCTCCTGGAAGGTCGGCGCCGATCGCACTGTGGCTCTCGCACAGAGCTCTGCGGGGCCGCGGTCTCTCGGGCTGACCAAGGACTCCGACGGGCATCCCTTGCTCCGGCTCCGGCTGGTCGGCACCGTCGCGCCACGCGACGCGGGCGACGACTTCTGGCAGCTCGACCAGGTGCGCTCCAGGCTGGGAGTGAGCGTCTCACCCGACCCGAACTCGAAGATCACGTTCTACCACGGTCTGGTCTGGATCGATCAGGATGCGTGGCCGCAGCTCGCGCTGTCGCTCGGCAGCCCCTACGTCTACGCCTGGTACCCGGTGAAGCCGACGGCCATCGAGGTGGGCGCACTCCCCGGCATCGCGGCCGCCTCGACGGCGTTCCTGGCGACGCCCATCGACACGGGTGCCGGGGCGGGAGCGCAGCCCCTGCGGCTCACGAGCAGGTTGCCCGGCATCGCGCACTCCGTCACCAACCGCGAAGGCCCCGTTCCGACCCTGCTCGCCATCGTCGCCATCGGTCCGCTCGGCGCCGCCGTCGCCCTGCTGTTCGTGGGTGCCCGGTTGATGACGTCGGGTCGGGCGCGCGAGCTGCACCTGGTGCGCGCGCGTGGCGGATCCGAGCTTCGAGTGCGCGGAACGCTCGCGCTGCAGACCGCCGTCGCCGTCGTCCCCGCCGCTATCGTCGGCGGCGTCGTGGCCGCGTCGGCGACGTCAGCACTGTTCGGCACGTGGCAGGCATCCGCGTTGCTGCTGATCATGGTCTGCGCCGTCGTGCCGCCGCTGGCCGTTGCCATCACCGCATCGGCTCAGGGTGCTGGCCGCCACCGACCGGTCACCGCTCTCATCGCCGAGCTGTTCGTGCTGGCGCTCGCGTGCGCCGCGTGCATCCTGTTGCTGCAGAGGGGGGCCCGCGCGGCGACGGATCCCACCGTCGTCGATCCGCTGTTGGTGGCGACGCCGCTGCTTCTGGTGTTCGCCGTGTGCGTGCTCGTGTTGCGCGCATACCCGACGGTGCTGAGGCTGATCGGTCGGATGGCTCGATCCTCGCGCGGTGCAGTCTCGCCGGTCGGCTGGGCGTCGGCATCCCGCAGCGACCGCGGCAGGCTCTGGCCGCTCTTCGCCACGCTCACGGGTGTTGCGGTCGCGGTGTTCGCCGGCACCACGTTCACCACGCTCGTAACGAGCGCCGCGGACGACGCGGTCGCGCGCGTGGGCGCGGATGTCAGCATCAGCGGACCGCTCTCGGCCGTTCAGGTGCGCCGCCTGGAGAGCATCGACGGCGTGACCGCCGTTGCGCAGTTGCGGCTGGCGGGCCTGGGCAGAACGGCGGACGGCACCGACATCCCCGTCTATCTCGTGGATGCCGCGGACGTGTCGTCCGCGCAGTCGAGGGTGAGCGCGGACCGCCGGCTGTTCCCGGCAGATGCCGTCGCCGCGGCGTCTGCCGAGCGAGGCGGCGTCGTCACGGTGCTGGGCGCGGTACCTGGAGAGCGTGGTGTGCGGAGCCTCACGTTCGATGACGGCCGTAGCGAGGTGCCCGTGAGGGTCGTCAAGTCGGCGCCAGCATCCGATGCGCCCTTCCTCACCGACGCGGAGTGGGCGCTGCTCGACGAGAACCGGGTGCCGGCGTCGGTTCGCGCCGAGGCGACGACGGTGGGGGCCCTCATCGGCGTGCGCGACGGTGCGGATACGGCGAGGGTCGCGGCCGCCGCGCAGCGGGTGGCGGGCAAGGCCGCTCGCGTGGACTCCACGGCGGCCGAACGGGATCGGCAGGGGAAGGGCCCGCTGCTGGCCGGCCTCCAGGCACTGATGATCGCGGGAACCGTGCTCGCGCTGGTCATGGCGATCGGCGCGTTGCTGCTCACGCTGGCCATGGCGCGTGGGCAACGCGCCAGGCTGCTCGCCGTGTTGCGCACGCTCGGATTCGACCGCACCCAGTCTGCTGCGCTCGTGGCCTGGGAGGTCGTGCCGCTCGCCGTGACCGCGATCGTGGCCGGGGTCGCCGCGGGGCTGGGGCTGTCCTGGCTCGTGGTGACCGTCGTCGATCTGCGTGCCGTCACGGGAGCACTGGCACGTCCGCAGCTCGATCTGTCGCCCGGGGTGATCGGGCTCGTGGTAGCGCTCTTCGTCGTCGGCACGGCCATCGCCCTGCTTGTCGCCGTGATGTCCGCGCGGCGTGCCGACCCGGCTCGAACGCTGCGCGCGTCAGAGGAGGAACTGTGAACGACGTGACGACGGTGCAGGAGGATGCTGCGATCAGCTGCTCCGATCTCGTGCGCATCTACTCGGGTGAAGGCGTCGAGGTGCAGGCACTGCAGGGGCTGAACCTGGGGGTGGCGCGAGGCGAGCTCGTCGCCATCATCGGGGCGTCGGGCTCGGGGAAGTCGACGCTGCTCGGCATACTTTCCGGACTCGACAAGCCGACAGCCGGGCGCGCGAGCGTCGCGGGGCGCGATCTGTTGTCGCTCACGCGCAAGCAGCGACTGGAGTACCGCAGACGTGTGGTGGGTTTCATCTGGCAGCAGACCGAGCGCAACCTGCTGCCGTACCTCACCGCACGGGAGAACGTCATGATGGCCATGACGCTCGCCGGCACTCCGAACCGGCGGGCCCGCTCGTCGGAGTTGCTCGACGTGCTCGAGATCGGGCGTCTGGCGGATCGGCTCCCTTCTCAGCTCTCGGGAGGCGAGCAGCAGCGCGTGGCCATCGCCGTGAGTCTGGCGAACGAGCCCCAGGTTCTGCTCGCGGACGAGCCGACGGGCGAGCTCGACGACGCCACGAGCGCCGAGGTGCTCGAGGTGATGCGAGGCGTCAACCGCGAGCTCGGCGTGACGACGCTCATCGTTACCCACGACCCCGCCGTCTCCGAGCATGTGCGCCGCACGGTCCTGATCCGCGACGGCCGCACGTCGACGGAGGTATTCCGCAGCCACGGCGAAGGAGGCGAGCACTCCGTCGCCGAGGAGTTCACGGTGATCGACCGCTCCGGACGCCTGCAACTGCCCGCCGAATACGTCTCGCGACTGCAGCTGCGCGACCGCGTGCGCCTCGAGCTGGAGCAGACGCACGTGCGCGTCTCACCGGCGCAGCGGGTGCAGGAGCCCTCCGCGCAGAGACCGACCGAGCCGGGGGACGAGGAGGACAGGGCATGACGGATCCGACCGACACGCAGGCATCCGCGGCCCCGATCCTGCGCGGACGGCAGCTCACCAGGGTGTTCGGCGAGGGGGCGACCCGCGTGGAGGCGTGCTCGGGAGTCGACGTGGACGTGCGGCAGGGCGAGCTCGTCGTGATCAGGGGGCGGTCGGGGTCGGGCAAGACCACGCTGCTCAACCTGCTCGCAGCGGTGGACCGTCCGACGAGTGGATCCGTGTGGCTCGGCGAGCTGGAGCTCAGCGCGGCGACCGAGGACGAGCTCGTGCGCGTGCGTCGCGACCGCATCGGCTTCGTCTTCCAGGGCTTCGGGCTCATCCCAGTGCTGTCGGCGACCGAGAACGTCGAGCTGCCGCTGCGGCTGCTCGGTGTGCCGGCTGACGAGCGCGACGAGCGTGTTGCCCGAGCGCTCGAGGACGTCGGCCTCACCGGGCATGCCGCACAGCGACCCCCGGAGATGTCGGGCGGGCAGCAGCAGCGGGTCGGCATCGCTCGGGCGATCGTCTCCGAACCCGAGGTGCTGTTCGCCGACGAGCCGACCGGACAGCTGGACAGCATGACGGCCGCGGCCACCATGGACCTTCTCGTCACGCTCGTGCGTCAGCGGGGAACCGCCGCCGTCGTGACGACCCATGATCCGCTGCTGGTGGCGCGCGCCGACCGGGTGCTGGAGCTGCACGACGGCCGGGTCGTCGACGAGACGCACCCGGCCGCCGGCTGAAAGGTGTGCCCGAGGTTCAGCTCGCCGTCTTCAGCTGAACCGGACCCGCATAGTTCTCGACGATGTCCGCGAGCAGCCCGATGCCGGCCGGCTGCCAACCGAGCAGCTCACGCGTGAGCTCGCTCGAGGCCGCGACATCGGTGCCGAAGAAGCCGCCGAGCCAGCCGAAGTGCGCCGCAGCGTCCTCCCGGGAGATGGAGACGACCGGCACGTTGAGCGCGTCGCCGATGGCCTTGGCCATCTCTCTGGTGGGCACGCCCTCCTCGGCGACGGCGTGAGTGACCGTTCCCGCCGGGGCCTTCTCGAGCGCGAGGCCGACCAGGCGGGCGGCGTCGTCGCGGTGCACGGCCGCCCACCTGTGCTCGCCGTCGCCGATGTATGCCGAGACGCCGCGCTGCCGCGCGACCTGCACGAGCACGGCGGTGAATCCGTGGTCGCCTGCGCCGTGCACGGTCGGTGCGAACCGCAGGCTCACGGGGGCGATGCCGCGGTCGGCGAAGCTCAGGGCGAGCTCCTCGCTCCCGCCGCGCGGGGCGTCCGGGCCCTTGAACGGAGAGGCGTCGCGCTCGGTGGCGACGCCGCCCGCGCGTAGCCCGGCGATTCCTGATGCAAAGAGGAACTTGCGGTTCGTGCCCTGGAGAACGTCGCCGAACACCTCGAGTGCCGCGCGTTCCGTACGGCCCGACGCCGCGAAGTTGTCGAAGTCGTGCTTGAAGCCGAGGTGGATGACGGCATCCGCGTTCTCCGCGCCCGACCGGAGCACATCCAGGTCGTCGAGCCCGCCGCGGAGCGGCGTGACGCCTGCTGTCTCCAGTGCCGACGCCGAGGAGTCGGATCGGGTCAGCCCGGTGACCTCGTGTCCGGCTTGCAGCAGCTGTGGAACGACGGCGGACCCGATCCAGCCGGACGCTCCTGTCATGAAAATGCGCATGTGCGATGTCTCCTTTCTCGTCCGGCGGGTGCTGTCCGCGCCGGATCTGTGATGACGGCTAGTGATGTCAGCAACTGACATCACGACGATAACACTGATGTCAGCAACTGTCATCATTAGAATCGGAGCAGAACCGCCGACCGTACGGCCGCCGGTGTGGAGACGGGAGGTGAGCCGCATGGTCAGGTGGGAGCCGGATGCCCGCGGACGGCTTCAGCGCGCCGCGCTCGAGCTCTACGCCGAGCGTGGCTTCGAGGCCACGACCGCCCACGACATCGCTGAGCGCGCGGGCGTGACGGAGCGGACGTTCTTCCGTCACTTCGCGGACAAGCGGGAGGTGCTGTTCGACGGGTCCGCGCGGCTGCAGCAGGCGATGGTCGCTGCCGTCACCGCGTCGCCGGCTGCCTCGCCCTTCGGCGTCATCGTCGATGCGCTGACGGCGGCCGCAGAGTTCTTCGCCGACCTGCGTGACTGGGCGACGAAGCGCACGGCCGTCATCGCCGCCACTCCCAGCCTGCAAGAGCGCGAGCTGCTCAAGCTGCACCGGATGAGTGAGGCGATCGCGAACGCGCTGGTGGCACGGGGCACGGAGCCCGCACAGGCAGCGCTCGCCGCCGATCTGGGCGTCGCCGTCTTCCATCGCTCGTTCCAGTCGTGGATCTCGGGCGACCACGACTTCGGCTCGTGCGTCCGCACCACGCTGCACGACTTCGCGCGCGTGACGGCTGACGTGAGCGTGGAGCCAGAGCCCGCCCGCTGAGGACGGCGCCCCGGGACAGGACGCGCCGTCAGCCCGACAGAGGGTCCGCCGTGTGCCGGTACGGCTCGACAGACGCCTCGTGCACGGGACGGCTCGCATGGTCGCGCCGCAGGCGTCTGAGCTGCCTCGCACGATGCGACGTTGCGCCGACGTCGAGTCGTACGCACGATTCGTTGCGCCGCACGCCGACGCATCCGCTGCCACCGTGCGTCGCGGCGGAATAGTCTCAACTGCATGGCCAACGACGACGGCATCCGCACCCCCGGCGGAGTCACCGACCCGGCGGCGAGACGCGCTGACGCGCGACCCGACGGAACCGAAGACGACCTCGCCCAGAGGGCCATCGAGCTGGTGCAGGCCTGGCTGCAGGCATCCGAGGCCCGGGATGCGATCCCGGAGGCCGCCAAGCGCGACCCGGCGGCCGAACGGCTGGCCGGCCTGCTGCAGGACCCGGTGGGTCTCGACTTCGCGGTCGGCTTCGTCGACGGGGTGGCGCGCCCTCAGGACGTGTACGTGGCGGCCAAGAACCTGCACCTGCTCGGAAGCTCGATTCCCCGGTTCCTGCCGTGGTACCAGCGCTGGGCCATCGGCATCGGAGGGGCGATCGCGCCCGCCGTGCCGTGGATCGTCATCCCGATCGCCCGCCGCGTGCTGAGGTCGATGGTGGGGCACCTCATCGTGGATGCGACGCCCGCGCGGCTGGGCAAGGCGATCGACGCGCTCCGCAACGGGCCGGCAGCGGCGGGGGGACACATCCGCCTCAACCTCAACCTGCTCGGCGAGGCCGTGCTGGGGGAGAACGAGGCGGATGCGCGGCTCCAGGGCACGAGGGAGCTGCTGGAGCGCGACGACGTCGACTACGTCTCGATCAAAGTGTCGAGCGTGGCCAGCCAGCTGTCGATGTGGGCGTTCGACGAGTCGGTCGCACGCGTCGTGCAGCGACTCATGCCGCTCTATCTGTACGCGGCGGCATCCCCCACGCCGAAGTTCATCAACCTCGACATGGAGGAGTACCACGACCTCAACCTCACCATCGCCGTCTTCAAGAGGCTGCTCGGCGACCAGCGCCTGCTGAAGCTGGAGGCCGGCATCGTGCTGCAGGCGTACCTGCCCGATGCCCTCGACGCCTTGCAGGACCTCACCGAGTGGGCGCAGAACCGCAGGGCTGCGGGCGGTGCCCCGATCAAGGTGCGGGTCGTGAAGGGCGCCAACCTGCCGATGGAGCGAGTGGATGCCGCGCTCCACGGCTGGCCGCTCGCCACGTACGACGGCAAGGTGCACACCGACGCGAACTACAAGCGAGTGCTCGACTGGGCGCTCACCCCTGAGCACACGCATGCGGTGAAGATCGGCATCGCAGGGCACAACCTCTTCGATGTCGCGCACGCCTGGCTGCTCGCGCGCAGCCGCGGTGTCGACGACCGCGTGGACTTCGAGATGCTCCTCGGCATGGCGGCCCAGCAGGCGGACGCGGTCGCACACACCGTCGGCGGTCTGCTGTTGTACGCGCCCGTCGTGCATCCCAAGCACTTCGACGTGGCCATCTCCTACCTCATGCGACGGCTGCAGGAGAACGCGGCCGACGAGGACTTCCTCTCCGCGGCGTTCGAGCTGACCGACAAGCCCGAGCTGTTCGAGCGCGAGAAGGCGAGGTTCCTGGAATCCCTCGCCGAGTACGAGGCAGACGACGGGCCGCGAGGGCTCGCTCCGCTCCCGAACCGCAGACAGGACAGGGCGCGCGAGTGGGTAGAGACCGACCCGACCACGCTGTTCCACCCGCGCCCCGCGCCCGTCGATCCGGCCGCGCAGGCGGCGGAGGCAGGCCTCACGGCCACGGTGCTGGGGCTGCAGCGCGGCTCCCGCGGCAACGGGCTCTTCCCGACGACGGGGATCGTACTAGAGCCGTCCGACGCCGTAGCGGCTCCCGCACCGCAGACCGAGGCACACCCCGGGCAGGTCGATGCGGCCGCCGATGGCACGGCGACCGACGACGGGATGGCCGCGCCTGCCGCGGAGGCCCGTGCAGGTCTCGCGACGGCGCCCGCAAGCCCCGGCGGAGAAGGGCACCACGGCCGGTCCGACGCCTCAAGCGAGGCCCGACTCGACTTCCGGAACGAGTCGGACACCGATCCGTCGCTGCCGGCGAATCGGTCGTGGGGCAGGCGCATCCTGGCGTCGGTTCCCACGTCGAGCGCGGGGGAGCAGACCATCGCCTCGGCGCGGATCACGGACGAACGGATGCTCGACACCCTGCTCGCCACCGTGCAGGCGACCGGCGAGCAGTGGGGCTCCATTCCCGGCAGCGCCAGGGCCGCGGCCCTCGACCGGGTCGGCCTCGCACTCTCGGCGAACCGCGACCGGCTCATCGAGGTGATGGCATCCGAGACCGGGAAGACGATCGCCGAGGCCGACCCCGAGGTGAGCGAGGCGGTGGACTTCGCGCACTACTACGCAGCCCTCGCCAGGGAGCTCGACACCGTGCAGGGCGCGACGTTCGTGCCCTCCAGGCTCACCGTCGCCACCCCGCCGTGGAATTTCCCGGTGTCGATCGCCGCGGGAAGCGTGCTCGGTCCGCTCGCGGCCGGCAGCGGTGTCGTGCTCAAGCCTGCACCGCAGGCCAGACGATGCGCTGCGGTGCTCGCCGAGTGCATCTGGGAGGCCGGCATTCCGCGCGAGTTGATGACGCTCGCCGACGTCGAGGAGGGCGAGCTCGGCCGTGCGCTCGTCGCCGACGAGCGAGTGGACCGGGTCATCCTCACCGGCGCGTACGAGACCGCGAAGCTGTTCAAGAGCTGGCGGCCGGATCTTCCGCTTCTGGCCGAGACGAGCGGCAAGAACGCCATCGTCGTGACTCCGAGCGCCGACGTCGACCTCGCGGTGGCCGACGTGATCAAGAGCGCGTTCAGCAACGCCGGCCAGAAGTGCTCGGCGGCGAGCCTCGTCATCCTGGTCGGTTCGATGGGTACGTCGCGGCGATTCCTCGACCAGCTCGCGGATGCCGCGGAGAGCGTGTACGTCGGCTGGCCCGACCAGCCGGTCAGCTGGATGGGCCCGTTGATCGAGCCGGCGGCAGGCAAGCTCGAGTACGCCCTCCGTCAGCTGGAGCCGGGCGAGCAGTGGCTCGTGGAGCCGAGGAGGCTGGACGACTCCGGGCGCCTCTGGTCGCCGGGTATCCGCACCGGCGTGCAGCCTGGATCGCGCTTCCACCAGACGGAGTTCTTCGGCCCGGTGCTCGGCATCATGCACGCTCGCACGCTCGAGCAGGCGGTGGAGTGGCAGAACGGCGTCGAGTACGGACTCACGGCCGGGTTGCACTCGCTCGATCCCGACGAGATCCAGTACTGGCTTGCCGCCGTCGAGGCGGGCAATCTGTACGTGAACCGGGGCATTACGGGCGCCATCGTGCAGCGCCAGCCGTTCGGCGGATGGAAGAGGTCGTCCGTGGGCGCGGGCCACAAGGCGGGAGGGCGGAACTACCTGTTCGGGCTCGGCTCGTGGACCGCGGAGACAGGCTCGTCCAGCGCCAGCCTGCACCTGCGCGGACTCGACTCCCGGGTCTCGCGCGTCATCGAGTCCGCCCAGCCGGCGATGAGCTACGAGGAGTTCGACCTCGTGCGCCGGTCGGCTCTCAGCGACGCGATCGCCTGGGCGAACGAGTTCGGCGTCGTCAGGGATGCCGCAGCGCTGGGCGTGGAGCGCAACCTGTTCCGTTACCGGGCGGCGCGCGTCAGCATCCGTCTCGCCGAAGGCGTAGGCATCGCCGCCCTCCTGCGCGTCGCCGCCGCGGCGACGCTGGTACGCGGCAGGTTCGACGTGAGCAGCCCGATGCAGCTGCCGCGCCCGCTTCGCGAGGCGCTCCACCATCTCGGCGTGACGGAGGTCGTGGAGCCGGATGCGGCGTGGCTGCATCGCGTGGCCACCTCCGGCGCCGCCGTGGACCCGGAAGGACCGCCGTCCGAGCGGATCCGACTGATCGGCGGCGACCCGGCCGCACTGGCTCGTGCCCTGGGCGATCGGATCGACGTCGCGGTGTTCTCCGGGCCCGTCACGGCGTCGGGTCGGGTCGAACTGCTTCCGTTCCTCAAGGAGCAGTCGATCTCGATCACCAACCACCGTTTCGGAAGCCCGACGGCGCTCACGGACGACATCATCTGAGCCTGCAGGTGTCGTGCAACGTGTCGCGTCGGCGGTCCGAAGCTGAAATCGACCGCAAGAGCGGCTGACGATTCTCTGACAGCCGCTCAGTTCCCGAGCGCGCGCATCCGGTGATACCGGTCACATCAGACCTGGTCGAACGACCAGCTTCGCAGACGCGGACGTGGCGCCGAGTTCCGCGCCAGCATGCGGATCTCGGCCCATCGGGCAGGTGGAGCGAAGCGTCGGCCGTGGCCCCGGCGAAGCGGTGGTCGCACGGAAATCGGCTCTGATCTGCTCCTTGAGAACCTGAGTGCGCTCTGCAGAGGGCTCGGTGCACTTCATCTACGGTGGACGGCGGCCGGTGAGAACCGGCTTTTTCTTTTGCCCCCAACGAATCGCGGTGGCCGTACGTACGTGCGGGCCGCCCGCCTGGTCCTTACTTATGCGCCTCTTCTCTTCAACGTACGACAACCCGACAACGACACTCACCGGAGCACGTCTCCCTCGAGCCGTGCACCGCGCGGGCATCCGCCGCCCCTTCTCGGCGGCGAGCCGTTCGGTGCGCCGCCACAACCTCACACTCGCCGTCGCAGGCATCTCGTTCGGCCTCATCGCAAGCCTCACCACGGCGCTGCCCAGCTACGCGGCGCACGCCGACGGCGCGCACGTCGCGAGCCGCGCGGTCGCTGCCACGCACCACGTCGCAGCGGGGCACGAGAGCAAGGCCGAGCTGCAACGCGCGGCGCTGCAGACGGCCGTCTTGAACGCCGCATCCCACGGCGACGTCCAGCGCCTGGATGTCGCATCCGATGTCGCTCAGCCTGCCGTCGTCCAGGACTCCTTCGGGTCCGTGGACGTCGCCGCCAACCTGCAGCGCACCTACGGCGTCGATCAGGGCATGGCACGCGAACTGGTCGCGACAGGCAACCCGAACGCCCGCGCCGCGATCGTCTCGACCGCGATGTCATACCTCGGCACTCCGTACGTGCTCGGTGGCGCCTCGCACAGCGGCATCGACTGCTCGGGGCTCACGATGGTCGCCTACGCGGCGGCAGGCATCGGCCTCGCGCACTACGTGCCGACGCAGGATGCCGCCGGATCGCCGGTCTCCGCCGCCGACGCTCAGCCCGGCGACCTCGTGGTCTTCGACAGCGAGGAGCACGTCGGCATCTACATGGGCAACGGCGCCGTGCTGCACGCCCCCACGGAGGGGCGGGATGTCGAGCTCGACCCGCTCTCGGACTGGGCGAGCATCCCGTACCACTTCACGCGCCTCGTCTGACCGTCGCGTCGGCGCGAACCTCCGAGCTTTATCAGGAACGCGCGCGACGACACCCGTTAGGGTGGATCCCGGTCGGCTGAGCCGTCCGCATTCTGGGGGAAAACGGTAGTCACAACCTCCGTACCCCACGCCTGATGGCGATGCGGAACGGGAGCAGGCTGGGAGCGCATGGGTCGGAGAGCAGCGACGATCGCGGGTCGTCCGTCGAACAACGGCACGAGTCACACGCCCGGGATCGAAACCGAGGATCTCTCCGAATTCATCGCCAGGTTCAGCGCCGACTCGCCTGAATCCGTCGCCTCGCCGCTCGCCGAAACCTCTCTCGCCGAAGGCTCGCTCGCTTCAGCCCCGCTCGCCGGGCCATCGGGCACGTCATCGGAAGCCGGTGTACACGCGCTTCCTGCACCGCGGTCCCGGCGAGAAGCGCGGGAGCGGATGCGCGGCCTCGCCTCCGGACCGGTCGCGGTCGACGAGCCGCTCGTCGCTCGTGAGGCCGCGCCGGTCTTGCCCTCGCGTCGAGCGCTTCGACAGTCCAGGACCGCCTCCGGCTCCGCATCGTCGGAGCCGTCGCGTCCGACCTCCTCACAGCCGGATGAGGAGATCGCGGCTCGCTTCGGCTCGGCACCGTCGAAACCGTCGCGTCCCACAACTTCGCCAGTGGCTGAGGAGATCGCGGCGCGTCCCGTCGCGACGATGCCCGGCGTGACAGCACGCGATGCAGAGCCGAGCGTCCCTGCGGCGTTCGTCGCGGAGCCACGAGTCGCCCCGGCGTTCGTCGCCCCCGCGTTTGCCGCCCCGGCGACCATGAACCCTTCCCGCACCACCCCCGAGACTGCCGATCGCGAGCCCCGGCGCCCCACCGGTCCGGTGGCGGTACGCGCGGACGGGAAGTCGCGTGCGCGGTCATCCCGCAAGCCGGCGCTGATCGCAGGAAGCGCGGCGCTCGCGCTCATCCCCGGGCTGATGTTCGCGGCTCCCGCCAACGCTGCCGAGTCGCTCAGCCCCGCGCAGTTGAAGGCCACCATTGACAGCAATTCGAGGCTCATCGCGCAGAAGCTGCAGGTCTCCGCGGCCGTCGCGGGCGGACCGGTCCAGAAGGAGAACTACGTGGCGGGCGCCATCGCCGGCATCGTGGCGGCCGAGTCGGGACCGAACGGCGCAGAGGTCGCCGTAGCACTGGCGGAGGCTCTGCAGTACGGCGGAGCGAGGGAGAAGATCGTCGAGACGGCGCTCACCTACCTGGGCGACCCGTACGAGCTGGACGGCACCTCCCATTCCGGCATCGACTGCTCGGGACTCACCATGGTGGCCTACGCCACGGTCGGCGTCTCGCTCGTGCACTACGTGCCCAGTCAGGATGCCGTGGCCACGCCGATCACGCAGGCGCAGGCACAGCCGGGCGACCTGGTCTTCTTCAACGACGACGCGCATGTCGCGCTGTATCTCGGCGGAGGCATGATCATCGAGGCGCCGGACTACGGCATCCCGGTGCGCATCGTGTCCCTCTCCACGTGGAGCGGCATCGGATACCACTTCGGAAGCATCCTGCACGACTGACTCGCGCGGTCTGCACGGGAGCGGTGGCCGGACCGGGGCGAACGGGCACCCGGCTCCCTCGCCGGGACCGACGCGTCAGTGCGACGTGAACGGCAGCGTGATGTCGACCGTGAGTCCCTCGCCGGGCGTGGAGGTGAGCCGGATCTCGCCATGGGCGGCATCCACCAGTCCTGCGACGATCGCGAGACCCAGGCCGCTCCCGGTCGTGGTGTTGCGTGCAGCGTCGACACGGGTGAACCTGTCGAACGCGACGGGGACGAAATCCGACGGCATGCCGGGGCCGTCGTCCACGATCGACAGGCACACTGACGACTCGTCGTGCCCGAGCCGCGCCGTCACGGTTCCCGCGCCCTTCGCCGCCCCGATCGCGGTGATGGAGTTCGAGATGAGATTGTCGACGACGCGGCCGAACTCCTGGCCGGAGAGCGCGACCGCCCTGTGGGTCGGCACGTCCGACACCTCGAAGTCGATGGTGCACGGGATGCGACGCACGGCGGATGCCTGTCGCATGCGGTCGATCGCCGCCGCCAGCTCGTTCTCGAGCTCCGGCCAGCTCGCCGACCCGCGGTCACCGTGGGCGTCGATGCGCGACAGCTCCAGCAGGTTGGTGGCGAGCGTAGACAGCCGCAGCACGGTCTGTTGAGCCTGACGGATGTCGGACAGCAACGCGTCGGGGTCTCCGGCGTCGAGCTCCGCCAGCTCGAGCTCACCGCGCAGCACGGCCAGCGGCGTACGCAGCTCGTGGCTGGCATCCGACACGAGCTGCTTCTCGCGATCGGCGGATGCGCGCAGCCCTTCGATCAGGCCGTTCAGCGTGACGGCCAGGGCCGCGAGCTCATCGCGCACGGGAGGCACCTCGAGCAGCTCGGGCGCCGCCGCCCGCCGCTCCTGGTCGCCCGCGATGCGCCCGCCGCTCGCCACCGCCACCCGTTCCGTGCCGGACTGCTGGCGAGCGAGCTGGTCGGCCTGCCGTCGCATCACGTTCACCGGGCGAAGCGCGGCGCGCGCCAGGATGAACGATGCGAGCGCGAAGAAGCCCACCAGGGCGGCCGCGCCCACGATGAGGGCGGCGCTGAGTCTGCCGAGCACGAGCTCGTTGGCATCCCCGCTGCGCGCGGTGACGATGTGCCACACGCCGTCCGCCCGCACGACGGGGGCGCTGCGCACCGTGTAGTCGCGTTCGGGGGTGCTGACCTTCGAGATGGTCTCGTGGTTCGCGAGCTGGATGCGCCCGAACGGCCGCAACGACTTCGGCAGACTCGTCATCACCACCTTCCCCGCCGGGCTCACGATGGCCACGTACTGGCCCTCGCCGGGAACGGTGTCGATGTCGCGCGGGTTCTTCGACACCTGCTGCGTGAACGGCTCGGCGTCGTGCTCGAGCAGGGTGACGGTCGCGTTGTCGAGGATGACGCTCACGCCCGCCCTGATCCCGACGACCGCGACGGCAGCGATGAGCAGCGCGACCACGAAGCTGCCTGCCGTGATGCGGGCCGTGATCGACAGGCGCCCCGAGAGGGCGCGGATCCAGTTCACCGGCTCGGCTCGGACGGCGTCCCGCGTTCGATGGTGCCGTTGCCCGCTTCATCCCGGCCGGATGCGTCGCGTCCCCGCTCGGCCGGAGCGGATTGCTCGATGGGCTCGAGCCGGTAGCCGAGTCCTCGCACGGTCGCGATGCGGATGCCGGTCTGCGACGCATCCAGCTTGCGTCGCACGTACGACACGTACTGGTCGAGCACGTTCTGATCGATGTGCTCGTGACCGCCCCAGATGTCATCGAGGATGTCCGCCCGCGTCACCATCTCGCCGGCGTGCATGGCCAGCAGCCGCACGAGCGAGAACTCGCGCGGGCTGAACGCCACCTGCTTGCCGCCCACGGATGCCTTGTGCTCCAGCGAGTCGATGGTCAGGTTGCCGACCCGCAGCGTCGGTTTGGTCGAGGCATCCCTGCGCAGGAGGGCGCGAAGCCTGGCCGCGAGCTCGGCGAACGCGAACGGCTTCGTGAGGTAGTCGTCTGCGCCGGAATCCAGCCCGAAGACGCGGTCCTCGACGGCGTCGCGCGCGGTGAGCAGCAGGATCGGCATGGTGCGACCGGACTCGCGCACCCTGCGGCACAACTCGAATCCGCTCATGCCGGGCAGCATCACGTCCACGGCCAGTGCATCCACGGTCGCGTCGCGCAGCGTGATGAGCGCATCCACTCCGTTGTCGACGGAGAGCACGTCGTAACCCTCGGCGATCAGGCCGCGACGCAGCAGCCTGGCCATGTCGGGGTCGTCTTCCACCACAAGCAGGCGGGCCGTCGGTTCGTCCACCCGATCATCGTCACAGAATCCGCTGTGTGCGTCGAGAGCGATTGCTATGGAGGCATTCAGGAAACGTCGCGGCGAGCTCCGTTCTAGCGCGTGCTCGTCCGGCTCTTCCCGTGCCGTTGCACCGTCACTGTGCGCAGGCGACGCACCGTTGCACCGTCACCGCGCGCAGACCGGTCGGTTGGCCGCGCGTTCCAGGCGTCACGTCACTCGATCTCGCGATGCACGAGACGCGAGAGCACGATGGCGCTCCTGGTGTGGTCGACGCTGGGCGCCACGCGCACGCGTTCCAGAGCGGCCTCGAGACTCGGGATGTCGCGGGACCGGATGCGCAGGATCGCGTCGGCGCTTCCCGACACGGTGCAGGCCTCCGCCACCTCGGGCACCGCGAGGAGGATGCGCTGGAGCTCGCTCGGCGAGACCGTCCCGCGGCAGAACAGCTCGACATAGGCCTCGGTGCTCATGCCGTCGATCGTGGGGTCGACGTTGATGGTGAACCCCCTGATGACACCGTCGAGAACGAGCCGGTCGATGCGGCGCTTCACTGCAGAGGCGGAGAGCCCGACACGCGAGCCGATGTCGCCGTACGAGGCGCGCGAGTTCTCGCGCAGCAGGTCGATGATGTTCCGATCCAGGTTGTCCACGACGTCATTCTAGGTGGATACGTTGCGTCAACCGAGTGATTTGCGCGGGAATCATGCAGCCGGTGGGATACACCCGCAATATCTCGGTGCGAAACTGGAAAGCATGACGGCCATCGATTCCACTGACGCACGCTTTCGCCCCGGATCGCGTGAACGGGCATCCGACACCAGTGCCGAGAGCGACACCGCTCCGCGTCGGGTGTCGTCCCACCGTACCTACCTGATGTGCCGTCCCGAACACTTCACCGTGAGCTACCGCATCAATCCGTGGATGCATCCGCAGGAGCCGACGGACACCCGGAAGGCCGTCGAGCAGTGGACGACTCTCTACGAGACGTTCGTGCGGCTCGGTCACGATGTGCACCTCATCGACCCCATCCCCGGACTCCCCGACATGGTCTACACGGCGAACGGCGGGTTCATCATCGACGGCGTCGCATACGGCGCGCTCTTCACGTACCCGCAGCGCGCACCCGAGGGCCCGGCCTTCATGGAGTGGTTCGGCCAGAACGGGTTCCGCGTGGTCGAGCCGAAGCAGGTGAACGAGGGGGAGGGCGACATCCTGCTCGTGGGCACGCGCATCCTCGCCGGCACGGGCTTCCGCAGCAGCGTGGAGAGCCACCGCGAGCTGGCCGAGGTGTTCGGCCGCGAGGTCGTCACCCTCAAGCTCGTCGACCCGCGGTTCTACCACCTCGACACGGCGATCGCCGTGCTCGATCCGCTCGACGGCGACGAGAACGCGAACATCGGCTATGTACCGGCAGCGTTCGACGAGGCGAGCCGCCGCAAGCTCGAGGAGCTCTACCCGGACGCCGTCATCGTGAGCGAAGAGGATGCCGGCATCCTCGGACTCAATTCCATCTCGGACGGGTACAACGTCGTGATCGCCAAGCGCGCCGTCGGCTTCGAGAAGCAGCTTCGCGAGCGCGGCTACAACCCGATCGGTGTCGACCTGTCCGAGCTTCTGCGAGGAGGAGGTGGCGTGAAATGCTGCACTCTGGAACTGCGCCGCTGAGCGACCGAGGGTTGAGCCTGTCGAAACCCGACATCTCTGTTGAACCGACTGATGCGCGGCAGCCGACCGCCGGCGCCGCCCGCGACCTTCTGCGCCTCGAGGACGAGCACGCCGCTCACAATTACTCGCCGCTGCCCGTCGTGATCGCCACCGGCGACGGGGCGTGGGTGACGGATGTCGACGGCAAGCGATACCTGGACTGCCTCGCCGCGTACTCCGCCGTGAACTTCGGGCACTCCAATCCCCAACTGGTCGCGGCCGCGAAGGAGCAGCTCGACCGCGCGACCCTGACGAGCCGCGCCTTCCACCACGATCTGCTCGGACCGTTCGTGACCGAGCTTGCGGCGCTCGCGGGCAAAGACCTGGTGCTGCCCATGAACACGGGCGCCGAAGCGGTGGAGACCGGCATCAAGGTCGCGAGGGCCTGGGGGTACCGCGTCAAGGGCGTGCAGCCAGACGCGGCGAACATCGTCGTCTTCAACGGCAACTTCCACGGGCGCACGACCACGATCGTGGGCTTCAGCGACGACCCGGACGCGCGCGACGGCTTCGGACCATTCACGCCGGGCTTCCGGTCGGTGCCGTACGGCGACGCGCAGGCCGTGGCCGCGGCGATCGACGAGAACACGGTCGCCGTGCTCGTCGAGCCGATCCAGGGCGAGGCCGGCGTGATCGTGCCTCCGGACGACTTCCTTCCCGAGCTGCGGCGGCTGTGCACCGAGAACCGCGTGCTGCTCGTCGCCGACGAGGTGCAATCGGGCCTCGGTCGCGTGGGCGAGACGTTCGCATGCGGCCTGTGGGGCGTCGTGCCCGATGTCTACCTTCTGGGCAAGGCGCTCGGCGGAGGCATCGTGCCGGTCAGCGCCGTGGTGGCGGATCGCGACATCCTGTCCGTCATCCGTCCCGGCGAGCACGGGTCCACGTTCGGCGGCAACCCGCTGGCGTGCGCGGTCGCGCTCGAGGTGATCCGGATGCTCGCCACCGGCGAGCCGCAGCAACGCGCCCGCGAGCTGGGGGCGCGTCTGCACTCCCGCCTGCAGGCGCTCGTCGGTCGCGGTGTGACAGCGGTGCGCGGCGCCGGCCTGTGGGCGGGCGTCGACATCGATCCGGCGGTCGGCACGGGACGCGAGCTTGCGGAACGGATGCTGCGCCGCGGCATCCTCGTGAAAGACACGCACGGTGCCACCATCCGCTTCGCCCCGCCGATCGTCGTCGATGCTGCCGATCTCGACTGGGCCGTCGACGAGTTCGAAGCGGCGCTCGCGGAGTAGCACCACCGCCGGTTGAGCCTGTCGAAACCCGTGTTCGCGGCGCGGTTTCGACAAGCTCAACCGGCGGTGGCGGAGACTCAGAACTCGGCGACGCGCACGCCGAGCCACTCGCCGAGATCCGCGATCTCCCCGCGCACCATCTCGTCCTCTTCGGGCTCGAACGGGATGAGCTCGTGCACCGCGTTGACGCGCAGCACCTGGTTCTCACGGTCGACCTCGGCGTCGAGCATGCCCATGAAGACGTCGCCGATCAAGATGGGATGCGCGAAGTATCCATATCGGCGTTGCGGCTTCGGCTTGAACTGCTCGAGCACGTACTCGAAGTCGAAGATGTCGCGCAGTCGGGGCCGGTCGAACAGCATCCCGTCGTACGGGCTGAGAAGTGCGACCCGGCCGTCGGTGTCGTCGTCGAGGTGGGCGAGGGCGTCAGGATCCACCCGCCACTTGCTTCGCAGTCCCTCGATGGTGGCGGGCTGGCCTGCCTCGCCCACGGGCGTCCACGGCGACTTGGCTTTCGCGAGGCCGGCGGCCTGCAACCGCCGTTCGTCGAGCATCCGCTTCGCTTCCGCCGGTTCGTACTCGGGCAGGTCTTGCGGGAACACCCGCTCGGTGATGTCCCAGACGCGATGGCGCCCCTCACGGCGAACGACGGCGATCTCGCCCGTGCGCGCGAGGAACTCGAGCATGCGAGGTACCTGATTGGGGCCGTACCATCCGCCCTCGTCGTTGCCCGCCACCGCGGCGGTGTCCGGGATGTCGGATGCGAGCAACGGCCCTTCGCCGCGCAGCCGGGCGAGCACTTCGGCGCGGAACTTCTCGTTCGCGGCCAGCCACTCCTTCGTGCTGTGGCGGACCGGCCGTGTGCGCATCCAGGGCAGCATCAACGGCAGGAGGCTGGCGGGCCGGAACGTGCCGTCCAACTCGAAGAGGGCCTTGTCCAGCTCGACGGCCTTCTTGAGCTGTCCGGCTTCGTACGACCAGCCGATGCGCGACCACAGGATCGTGTGCTCGGCGGGGGCGATCACCGAGGTCGGATCGATCTTGATGGAGCAGAGCTGCTCGGCCACCTCGACGACGTCGGAGGGTCGCTCGGCGTCGAGCAACTGCGCGCGCACCACGATGCGCCGTGCCTCGTCGCGCGTGAGGTGGTGCGTCACGAGTTCGAGGGTAGCCGCGGCCCTGCGGCGCGGACCAGGGCTCAGCGGAGCCGGCAGGGCTGAGCGGGGCCGGCGGGGCTGAGCGGGGATGAGCGGGGCCGGCGGGGCCGAGCGGAGCCGGCGGGGCTCAGCCGTTCCGGCCGGGACGAAGAGGCTCATCCGCTTGGACCGTCGGGGGAAGCCGGTTCGCACCCGACCGGGCCGGGGCTGTCTGCGGCGCGGGGCGAGCCGGAAACTCTCGCGAGCATCCGTCGGCCCGGAGAGAATGGATGCCATGGCCAACGACGTCGACGAGATGCTCTCCCAGCTCACCCTCGAAGAGAAGGCGGCGCTCGTCACGGGCGACGGGTTCTGGCACACGAGGGCCATCGATCGGCTGGGGATCCCCGCGATCACGCTCAGCGACGGACCGCACGGCGTCCGCCGCCAGCCCCCCGAGCAGGAGAACGGGATCGGCGGCAGCTTCCCCGCCACGTGCTTTCCGCCGGCGGTGGGTCTCGGCTCCACCTGGGACGTCGAGCTGATCGAGCGGGTCGGGCAGGCGCTCGGCGACGAGTCGAACGCGCTCGACGTGCAGGTGCTGCTTGGCCCGGGCATCAACATCAAGCGCTCGCCGCTGTGCGGGCGCAACTTCGAGTACTTCTCGGAAGACCCGCTCGTCGCCGGTGAGCTCGGCGCTGCGCTGATCCGCGGCATCCAGTCGAAGGGTGTCGGCACGTCGCTCAAGCACTACGCGGCGAACAGCCAGGAGACGGACCGGTTTCGGGTGAGCGCCGACCTGGATGAGCGCACCGCCCGCGAGATCTACCTCGCCGGCTTCGAGCGCGCGGTGAAGGATGCCTCTCCCGCCACCGTCATGGCCGCCTACAACAAGGTGAACGGCGTGTACGCCACGGAGAACCACTGGTTGCTGACCGAGGTGCTGCGCGACGAGTGGGGATTCGACGGCGTTGTCGTCTCCGACTGGGGCGCGGTGAACGACAGGGATGCCGCCATCGCGGCGGGCCTCGACCTCGAGATGCCCGAATCGCAGGCCGGCCCGGCCGCGATCGTCGCCGCGGTGCGTGCAGGGTCTCTGGACGAGGCATCCCTCGACGCTGCGGTGCGGAACGTGCTGAGCCTGGTGTTCGACCATGCACATCTGGTCGCAGAACCCGGGCGCAAGCTCGCCGTGCCCGAGGAGCTGGCAGTGGCGCATCACGCCCTCGCCAGGGAGGCGGCGTCGAAGGCGGCCGTGTTGCTGAAGAACGAGGGCGACATCCTTCCGCTGTCGGATGACGCATCCATCGCCGTCATCGGAGAGTTCGCGCGCAACCCTCGGTACCAGGGTGCGGGAAGCTCGCAGATCGAGCCGACGCGGCTGGATGACGCGCTCACCGAGATCCGCCGCATCGCCGGCTCCGACGTGACGTTCGCGCCCGGCTTCTCGCTCACGGACGGGGTGGATGCGCGCGAGCTGCAGCGCGAGGCCGCGGCCGTGGCGGCAGCGGCGGATGTCGCCGTCGTCTTCCTGGGGCTGCCGTCCTCCGCCGAGTCGGAAGGGTACGACCGCACTGACATCGACCTTCCGACGAACCAGATCGCGCTGCTCGCCGAGGTGGGGCAGGCGAACGCCAACGTCGTCGTCGTGCTGTCGAACGGGTCGGCCGTCCGGGTCTCGAACTGGCAGGCCGGCGCTCGCGCGGTGATCGAGGGGTGGCTGCTCGGGCAGGCGGGCGGCGGGGCGATCGCGGACATCCTGTTCGGCAGGGTCAACCCGTCCGGACGCCTCACCGAGACGATCCCGGAGCAGCTCGAGGACAACTCCGCGTTCCTCGACTACCCGGGGAGCGACGGGCACCTGGAGTACGGCGACGGCGTCTTCGTCGGATACCGCTGGTACGACGCGCGTCGGCTGCCCGTGAGCTACCCGTTCGGGCACGGGCTGTCGTACACCGGCTTCGAGTACTCGGGACTGTCGATGAGCGTCGAGGGCACGGATGCCGACCTGGCCGTTCACGTCTCCGTCACCGTGACCAACACGGGGGCGGTAGCGGGCCGCGAGGTCGCCCAGCTGTACGTCGCCGCGCCGAGCAGCCAGGTGCGCAGGCCGGTGAACGAGCTGCGTGGGTTCGCGGCGGTGGAGCTGGATCCGGGTGAGAGCCGCGAGGTCTCGTTCACGCTCGGATACCGCGACTTCGCGTACTTCCACCCGACGCTCAAGCGGTGGTACGTCGAGAACGGGTCCGTCGACATCCTGGTCGGAGCGAGCTCGCGCGACATCCGAGAGCAGGGCAGCGTCGAGCTGCGTGTCGACGAGCACGTCGCTCCGCTCGACAGGCAGTCGTCGCTGGCCGAGTGGATGGCGCATCCCGGTGGACAGCAGGTGCTGTCCGGTCTGCTTCAGCAGGCGGCCGCGCAGAATCCCGCGGCGGCGGACATGTTCCAGAACGAGGAGCTCGTGGCCATGATGGGCTCGATGCCGCTGCGCCGGATCGGCCGCTTCCCTGGCGTGGGTCTCACGGACGAGATGGTCGACGCGATGGTCGCCCAGGCGAACGCCGCCGGATAGGGTCCAGCCGCCGCGGCGCGCGGCGCGGGCGCGCGCCGGCCGCCGCGGTCGCGCGCGGTCGAGCCTCGCGAGGTGAGCATGCTCTCATCGACAGTTGCACCCGCAATCGTGAGGGGTGCCGGCGTCGATAGCTGCGGTCGCCACCGACAGCTGCCGCCGCCATCGACACGGGGTGCAGACGACATTCCGTTTCATTGACAAATAGTGCTGATCACGTGGCGGTGACTCGCACTTTCTGTCGGTGAGACGGAATGTCATACCGCGGCAGCCGTAACCGCCGTGTGCCGAGGCACCTTACGAGCGCATGGCGCCGGTGAGCGCCACCGCGCGACATCCCGTTTCACTGACAGATAGTGCTGATCACGCCGGGCCCACTGGCATTTTATGTCAGTGAGAGCGGGTCTCGCTGCGTTACTGCTGCGATCATGGCTGTCGGTGCGTGCGAGGCCTGGCCGTACCCGTGGGTATTGGCACCGCCGTTGACCTCTTTGATTCCGCGGTCGACCTCGTAGATTGCACCGCCGCACGCCGCAGGGCACGACGCACCGCGAGCACGATGGTGCTCGGGTCGTCGAGGTCGTCCTGCGTCGCGCGGATGATCCGCCACCCCGCGTCGTCGAACAACACGCCGCGGCGCAGGTCGTCACGCCACCTTGCCTTGTCCTGGCGATGATCGTCACCCTCGTACTCGATGCCGAGCCTTGCGAACGGGTAGGCGAGATCGGGATGCAGGATCCGCCCGCCCAGCACGGCCACCGGATGCTGAATGGCCGGCTCGGGCAACCGGTGAGCGACGAATGTCAGCCGAAGCAGCGACTCCGGACGGGAATCCACTCCGGGCCTCAGTCGGGGCAACGCCCATCGGATGTTCGCAGCGCCGGGTTGCCTGCCGAATCGCGCCCGTGCTTCCTCGAGGTCCGTCAACGAGCAGAGCGGCGGATCCCGTCGGCCGTGGCGCATGCGCTTACCTGAAAGGAGGAAGTCTCCGGCGGCGACCAGGTCCTCAGGCGAAAGCAGTGCTGCCAGCTGGCACCAGGTCTGCGCCGGAGAGGTGACCGGGATCTCCTCCAGGAAGCGGCGATCGACATCCCGCAGGAGGTGACCGATGACGCCTCGTGCCCGAGGCTTGCTCCCGCGGATGTCGCCGACATGCACCTCGGTCGGTCGGCGCAACCGCAAGGGGAGTGGGATGTCCCACAGCAGGGCCGCCGTGACGCTGCAGAGCACTTGCCCGTCGTGCAGTCGCGGGGCGTAGATCCTCGCCCGATCGAATGCGTCATCCAGGCAGAGGCCGACGCTTCGGATTCCGTGGAAGTGGGCATCGAGATCCCTCCCCCTGAGCCGCCCGCGCGACAGCTGGTGGAACCCGTATTCGGAGACATGGAACGAAGTTCCTCGAACGTGCGGTGGCAACGGGGTGAGAGCTGGCACCCCTCGAGCCTGGAGCGAGCGGGATGCTGCATTCAAGGTATCCACAGATTTCGCTCTCGCCGAGCGGCGTGTGCCCCTGTGGACGCAGGGCGCACCCGGGAATCTGCGGCTCCGAATCCGGATGCCGGCCGATCTCGCGCACCCCAACTCCCGCGGATCCCGCTTTCACTGACAGAAAATGTCGATCGAGCGCGCCCCATCCGCATTTTGTGCGAGTCAAACACGTTCTCGAACCCTGCCGGGCGGTGGTCGGGCAGGCGGCGCGGGGGCGAGCGGCACGGGCAGGGTCGCCGACAGAGAGGCGGGGCGGGCGGGCAAGTGGCCCGGGTGCGCGGCGCGGGCGCGTGCCCGCGGTCGCGCGCGATGGCACGTCCCGGGCGGCGCTGCAAGCGGGGTACCGCGCCGCACACGGAGGCATAGCCTGAGGACATGAGTGCGGACGCGGGGGCGTCGACCGACACGACGCGAGAGAAGCACGAGAAGACCTTCTTCGGGCAGCCGAGGTCGCTGGCCAACATCTTCGGCGTGGAGATGTGGGAGCGGTTCTCGTTCTACGGCATGCAGGGCATCCTGCTGCTCTATCTCTACTTCTCGGTCGCCGACGGCGGACTCGCCATGCCGAAGCCCACGGCCGCCGGGATCGTCGGCGCCTACGGCGGTGCCGTCTACCTGTCGACGATCATCGGCGCCTGGGTCGCCGACCGGCTGCTCGGCTCGGAGCGCGTGCTGTTCTACAGCGCGATCGTCATCATGTGCGGGCACATCGCGCTCGCCCTGCTTCCCGGCTTCCTCGGCGTCGGAGTCGGACTTGTGCTGGTGGCGGTCGGCTCCGGTGGCCTCAAGGCCAACGCCACGGCCGTTGTCGGCACGCTGTACGACGAGCACGACACGAGGCGCGACGCCGGCTTCTCGATCTTCTACCTCGGCATCAACCTCGGCGCGTTCTTCGGGCCGCTCCTGACCGGGTTGCTGCAGTCCACGATCGGCTTCCACTACGGATTCGGGCTGGCGGCGCTGGGCATGGCGATCGGGCTCGTGCAGTACTCCTTCGGGCGCAAGCGGCTCCCGGATGAGGCGCGGCGCGTATCGAATCCGCTTCCGCGATCGAGGTACGCGCTGTGGTGCTGCATCGCGGCTGCCGGCGTGGTCGTGATCGTCGTGCTGACGCTCGTCGGCGTCATCCGCGCCACGAACCTGTCCATCGTCGTCATCATCGTGACGATCGCTGCTGCGATCGCGTACTTCGCGATCATCCTGTCGAGCAGGCTGACGGATGTCGAACGCAGCCGCGTCTTCGCGTTCATTCCGCTTTTCATTGCGAGCACGGCGTTCTGGGCCCTTTACCAGCAGCAGTTCACCGTGGTCACCTTCTACTCCGACAACCGCCTCAACCGGGATCTGTTCGGCTGGGACTTCCCGATCTCGTGGGTGCAGTCGATCAACCCGATCTTCATCATCATCCTCAGCGGCGTGTTCGCCGCGATCTGGACGAAGCTCGGCGACCGCCAGCCGTCGACGCCGATGAAGTTCGCGCTGGGCACGGCGATCATGGGCGTCGCGTTCCTGCTCTTCCTGCCGTTCGCGGGAGGCGGCAAGAACACCACGCCCCTGCTGGCGATGGTGGGCATCCTGTTCGTGTTCACAGTGGCGGAGCTGCTGCTCTCCCCGGTCGGGCTGTCGGTGTCGACGAAGCTCGCGCCATCCAGGTTCCGTGCCCAGATGGTGGCTCTGTTCTTCCTGTCCGTCGCGCTCGGCACGGCGCTGAGCGGACAGCTCGCGGAGCTCTACTCGCCCAAGACCGAGGCCTGGTACTTCGGCGTGCTCGGCCTCATCGCCATCGCGATCGGCGTGGTGCTCGGCCTCATGACCAAGCCGTTGCGGCGCCTCATGCGCGGCGTGCGCTGACCGGTCTCAGCGGGCGAACGGGCCCAGCTGCGTCAGGAACCAGATCGAGACCGCGGTCGCCACGGCTAGAGCCGCGCCGCCGATGATGATCCCGGAGAGCGCGAAACCGCGAGGTCGCCCGCCCAGGTAGCCGACGATGCCGAGGGCGATGGCTCCGAATGCCGGGATCCAGGCGGCGAGGCTGAGCCCCGGAACGACAGCGAACACGGCGGCGACGATGCCCACGATCATCGCGACGAGTCCGAAGCGCGCCCGCGGGTTGCCCTGCGGTGGCGCGGGCGCGGCAGCGCTCAACGACCAGCGGATGGTGGTCGCGTCGGCCGCATCTGGATGCGCCGCTTCCGGATGCCATGTCGTGTCGACCGGAAACGGGAGCGGAGCAGACGAGGCGGGCGCGGCGTACGCGGACGCCGTCGGCTGTACGTAGGTGGGCTCCGGGTGAGCGGCGCCGAAGAACTCTGTGGGCTGCGCCGAGCCGGGCTGTGCCGGGCCGGGCTGCGCCGAACGGGGCAGCGTGGAGCCGGGCTGCGGATGGCCAGGTTGGGCAGAGCCGCGCTGGGGATGGCCGGGTCCGCCTGCGGACTCGGGGTGGGCGTGCCCGTATCCGGTGGGCGGGGGAGACACGGGCGAAGACTCGGCGGGCTGACCGTAGGCGGGGTACGCAGGCGGTGCGTACTCGGCGGGAGCACTGCCGGCGAGGGTGGGTGTCGGTGGTGCGGGCGGGGTGAGCGCCTCGGCTGACCGGGTGTCGGCGCTGGGGTTCGGTGCGGCGATGCTCGCGACATCCTGCCGCGCGCCGAAGCTGTCGGACGACGCGGACGACGGGCCGACCTGCGCTTCGCCATAAGGACGTGTGGGATGCGAGGACTCGAGGTCGGACGAGAGCGGAGCTGAGGCGAGGGGATCCTGCGCCTGGGCCACGAGCGGCACCGGCATCAAGGGTGCTTCCATGGACCGTGCCGAGCGCCGGGCGGGCCGCATGATGGTCGAGTCCTCGATGGCGTCGACAGCCGGCGGCGGGACGGCCGGCTGGGGCCGATGGGCAGCGCGGGAGATACCCGTCCACTCCGCGCCCGACCAGTACAGCTCCTCCGCGTCGTTCCACGGATTCGGGTACCAGCCCGCGGGAATCTCTGCGCCCATGCGACGAATCCTAACGGCGCCAAGGCGGTCGGGCCTGGGCGGGGAAGCGAAATCGGCAGCGGCGGTGACCCCCGGCATCCGCTCAACCTCGAAGCGGTACGTTCGAGGCGAGCGACCGCTGCGAGGCGGAGGCGCGGAGTGTCTTGTGGCAGTCCGGCGGCATCCGTTGCGTACCGTCTGCGGCGGATCGGCTGGGCGTTCGGAGCGGCGAGCGTTCGACAACGACCTGAAGCGAGGAGTCCATGCGAATCTCGGTCACCGGTTGCGGCTACCTCGGTGCGGTGCACGCCTCGGCCATGGCTCAGCTCGGGCACGACGTGGTGGGCATCGATGTGGATGCGAACAAGATCGCGCGCCTCTCGGCGGGCGAGCCGCCGATCTTCGAGCCTGGACTCCCGGAGCTGCTGACCGAGTCGATCGCGTCGGGGCGGCTTCGTTTCACCACCGATCCGGCCGAGGCTGCCGACGCGACGGTGCACTTCATCGCCGTCGGCACCCCGCAGGCCCGGGACGGGCACGCGGCCGACCTGAGCTATGTGGATGCCGCCGTCGATGCGCTCCTGCCGATACTCGGTCCTGGCCACGTCGTCGTGGGCAAGAGCACGGTTCCGGTCGGCACCGCCGGACGGCTGGCAGATCGGATCCGCGCGACGGGCGCTCGGCTGGTGTGGAATCCCGAGTTCCTGCGTGAGGGCTTCGCGGTGCACGACACGGTGGAGCCGGACCGGCTGGTGTACGGCGTCGAGCACGGGGACGAGGCATCCGTGGTGGTGCTCGACGAGGTGTACGCGCACGCGCTCGACTCGGGCACGCCGCGTCTGGTCACCGACTTCGCGACCTCCGAGCTCGTGAAAGTGGCCGCGAACGCGTACCTGGCGACGAAGATCTCGTTCATCAACGCCATGGCGGAGATCGCCGAGGCGACGGGCGCCGACGTGACGCAGCTCGCGGATGCGATCGGATACGACGCCCGGATCGGGCGGCGGTTCCTGAACGCGGGCGTCGGCTTCGGCGGCGGATGCCTGCCGAAAGACATCCGCGCGTTCACCGCCCGGGCCGAGGAGCTCGGCCGCGGCGAGGCCCTGGCGTTCCTCAAGGAGGTGGATGCCATCAACCTCCGGCGCCGCGGCCGCGTTGTCGACCTCGCCACGGCTGAGCTCGGCGGATCCGTCGTCGGGCGCAAGGTCGCCGTGCTCGGCGTCACGTTCAAGCCGCACTCCGACGACGTGCGCGACTCTCCAGCGCTCGACGTGGCCGTGGCGCTCAAGGGACTCGGTGCGAACCTCGTCGCGGCGGACCCGCGGGGCGTGGCGAACGCGCGGTTGCGGCATCCGCAGCTCGAGTACGCGGACGACGCGACGGATGCCCTGCGCGACGCCGATCTCGTCATCCTGGTCACGGAATGGCCGGAGTACACCGGGCTGGACCCCGTCGCCACGCGCGAGCTCGTGGCCGGCGCGATCGTCATCGACGGACGCAACGCGCTCGATCGCGAAGCCTGGACGGCCGCGGGATGGCGGTATCGCGGCATGGGCCGTAGCTGACGCCCGACACCGGCGGTGGGGGTGCCGGAGCGGTTTCGGCCGGCTCGACCGGCGGCGGGCGACGGCTGTGGGCGGCGAGGCGGGTGCAGCACCAATATCCTGGTGCGATGTTCACCGACCTCCCCGAGCACGAGCTGCGCGCGTACACCAGCGACCAACGCGAACCGGAAGACTTCGACGCGTTCTGGACGGAGACCCTCGACGACGCCAGGTCGTTCCCGCTCGGCGTCGTGCTGACGCTCGTCGAGACGGGACTCGCGACGATCGATCTCTACGACGTGACGTTCAACGGATTCCACGGGCAGCCGATCAAGGCGTGGCTGCGTGTTCCGGCCGGCACGTCAGGGCCGCTGCCCACGATCGTGCAGTACCAGGGGTACGGCGGAGGGCGCGGGCACGCGCTGGAGAACCTGCTGTGGGCATCCGCCGGCTTCGCGCATCTGCTCATGGACACGCGCGGTCAGGGCTCGAGCTGGGGCCTCGGCGACACCGTCGACCCGGACGGCAGCGGTCCGGCGTATCCGGGTGTCATGACGCGCGGCATCGAGAGCCCGTACACGTACTACTACCGCCGCCTGTTCACCGACGGCGTGCGCGCGGTCGATGCGGCCCGTTCGCTCGACCTGGTGGACGCCGACCGCGTGGTCGTCGCGGGAGGCAGCCAGGGCGGCGGCATCACGCTCGCGGTCGCCGGCCTCGTGCCCGACGTGGCCGCGGCGTTCCCGCGGGTTCCGTTCCTGTGCGACTTTCCGCGGGCATCCGTCATCACCGACAACATGCCCTACAAGGAGATCGGCAACTACCTGGCGGTGCATCGCGATCGGGTCGGCGCCGTTCACTCGGTGCTCACGTACTTCGACGGCGTGAACTTCGCGAAGCGCGCGCAGGCTCCCGCCTGGTTCTCGACGGCGCTGATGGATGCCACGTGCCCGCCCTCGACCGTGTTCGGCGCGTTCAACGCGTACGCAGGCGCATCCAAGGAGATCGTCGTCTGGCCGTACAACGGTCACGAGGGCGGAGCGCTCGAGGACGACCAGCGCATGCTGGCCACACTGGGCGGGCTGTTCTAAGCGCGGTCTCGCGCCGGGCTAGCCCTTCGCCGTGGCGTGCACGGGTGCGGCGAGCAGCACGGCGCCCGTGTCAGTGGCCCTCAGCTCGATGCGGTCGATGTCATCCGCCTGGATCGACGTCGCACCGCTGGCGTGCACCACATCGCCTGGGCCCGCGTACCACGTGGCCACCCGGTCGGAGGTGCCGTCGCGGGCGATCGCCCACAGCGCGTACTCCCACCTGGACGTGCCGCCGGCATCCGGCGACCAGCTCGAGTCGGCCTTCCAGTCGCACACCATGCCGATCGACGTGCCCCACTTCTTCGCCGTGAGAGTGACGCTCGCCGTGAGCGGGCTCTTCGACGAGGATGCCGCAGCCGGCGGCTGCAGGCTGGTCGCGAAGGATGCCGCTGGCGGCTCGCTCACTATCGAGGGCACGACGAGGGCGACGGCTGCCGCGACCGCCGCAGCGGCCACGAGCGCGCCGGCCAGCGACCACCTGCGCATCCTGCGCCGCCGCTTCACACGGTGCAGCAGCGACGACACAAGGTCGGGCGCCTGGGGCGGCTCTGCCTCCAGCAGTCCCGTCGCCTCCTCGGCGGAGAGTGTTCCGAGCAGGCCGGGCATGCCGGCGAGCTCTCCGATCTGCGCCGAGCAGATCGGGCACGACGCCAGATGGTCCTCGTAGGCGCGACGATCGGCGGGCGTGAGCGCGCCCAGCACGTAGGCGGCATCCCACTCGTCGAATCGCTCGTGGTCGTTGCGCGCGTCGTTGGACGCCTCGCGCGCGAAGCGGTCGTTCATCGGGTCACCCCCTTCTCCTGAAGTGCGAGCCGAAGGGCGAGCAGCCCGTAGTGCATGCGCGACTTGACCGTGCCCTCCGGAATTCCCAGCTCGCGGGCGATCTCGGCCGTCGAGCGCCCGCCGTAGTACGCGTGCACGATTACCGCCCGGTGTTCCGCCGACAGCGTGGCCAGGGCGTCCGCGACCAGCCAGGCGTCGAGCCGGGCGTCCGTCTCGTCGGCGGAAGCGATGTCGGGAAGCTCGTCTGTGACGACCTCGTGCTTGTGCCTGGCGCTGCGCGCACCGTCGATGACGAGGTTGCGCGCCACGGTGAACAGCCATGCACGCGCGGATGTCTCGCTCTGATCGAGCACCTCGGGCTTGCGCCACGCGCGCAGCAGCGTCTCCTGCACGATGTCGTCGGCTTGCGCGGTGTCACCCGTGAGCGAGACGACATACCGCCACAGCGCCGCACCGTGCTCATCGTGGAGGGCACGCACCAGCGCAGCTTCGTCTGCTGTCATGCTTCCTCCTTCTCCTGCGCGGATGCCTCTGCTCGCCCGGGAGCGTCGCCTGTCCCCCGTCGCCTGTCCTTGTTCGCCACTTCGGCCGCCCGACTTCGATCACTCGGCCTCAGTCACTCGGCCTCGGCCGCTTGACCTCAGTGTGCGCCTGTCCGGGAGCGGACGCGCGTGTCTGGCAACAGCTCGCCGATGCGGTTTCGATCGGCATCCACTAGGTACACGAGACAGCACCGCGATCGGTTCACTCCCGGGTCCGGCAGGCGGATGCCGACCGCTCACCGGCCCCGTGTGCGTTGCGCCTGCGTACCTCCCGGCGCTCCCGCGTACGGCCTCACCCCTCAGCGCGAGACTCGCTCTCCGGCCGGCCTTCGGCCGACGCTGCGGACGATGCCGAGGCCGCCGTGCGCCTCGGCGCGGCGGTCTTCGCTGCGGTCGTGGTCGACGTCTTTCTGGCGGTCGTCTTCGGCCGGGAAGTGCTCGCGGCGCTCGTCGCTGCTGCGCTCCGCGCGCTCGCCGCGCCCGTGCCCCGCCGTGCGCCGGTCGTGGCCTTCGCCGGCTTCTCGTCGACCGTCGCCGCGGTGGCGCCTTCGGCGGTCGCCCCGGTGGCGCCTGCGGCGGCGCGGGTGCGCGTCGCGCGTGTCCTCGCGGGAGCCTCGACCGTCGCCCGACGGGTCGTCGACGAGCTCGCCGTCGCGCTCGCCGGCGAGGTGGACGATGTCGCAGCGCCGCCTGTCGTGCCGGTGGCAGCAGTGCTAGAGCGCGAAGTCGTGCCGCGGGAACGGGTGGGGGAGGCATCCGCTGCTTCCGTGGCGGTCCGCGGAACGGGCATCAGGCGGGTCAGCTGGGTGACGTGGGAGGGGTTCAGCTCTTCGAGGCTCGAGACGCCGAGCAGGCGCATGGTGCGGCGCAGCTGGGTGGCGAGGATGTCGATGGTCTTGTCGACGCCCTCGCGCCCGCCCGCCATGAGGCCGTAGAGATACGCCCTGCCGACGAGCGTGAACTTGGCCCCGAGCGCGATCGCCGCGACGATGTCCGCGCCGTTCATGATGCCGGTGTCCATCATGACGGTGGCGTCCTTGCCCACCTCGCGCACGACATCCGGAAGCAGCCAGAACGGCACGGGCGCCCGGTCGAGCTGCCGACCGCCGTGGTTCGAGAGCACGATGCCGTCGACGCCGAGGTCGATGAGACGCTTGGAGTCTTCGACGTTCTGCACGCCCTTGATGACGATCTTGCCCGGCCACAGCTCGCGGATGACCGCGAGGTCCTCGTAGCTGATCGTCGGGTCCATCGCGGCGTCGAGCAGGTCGCCCACCGTGCCTCCCGTCGACGACAGCGACGCGAACTCGAGCGGAGGCGTGGTGAGGAAGTCGATCCACCACCACGGCCGGGGGATGGCGTTCACGATCGTGCTCAGGGTGAGCTGCGGCGGGATCGAGAAGCCGTTGCGCTTGTCACGCAGCCTTGCGCCGGCGATGGGGGTGTCGACGGTGAACATGAGCGTGTCGAATCCGGCCGCCGCCGCCCGTCGGGTGAGGCCGTAGGAGATCTCCCGGTCGCGCATGACGTAGAGCTGGAACCAGTTGCGGCCGGCCGGGTTGGCGGCCTTGACGTCTTCGATCGACGTCGTGCCGAGCGTCGACAGCGTGAACGGGATGCCCGCCGCGCCTGCGGCCGCCGCCCCGGCAGTCTCGCCCTCGGTCTGCATCAGGCGGGTGAACCCGGTCGGGGCGATGCCGAACGGCAGGGCGGAGGGGCCGCCCAGGATCTCGCACGAGGTGTCGACATCGACGGCGGGCCGCAGGATGTCGGGGTGGAACTCCACGTCCTGAAACGCCTGGCGTGCACGCGCGAGGCTGATCTCCGACTCGGCGGAGCCATCCGTGTAGTCGAAGGCGGCCTTGGGGGTGCGGCGCTTCGCGATCGCTCGCAGGTCGTCGATCGTGTACGCGGCATCCAGCCGGCGCTTCTTCCCGTTGAGCTCAGGCTTCTTGAACTGCATGAGCGGTGCGAGGTCTCGCACCTTCGGGAATCGCCGCTGCACCATGTGTGCTCTCCTTCGTCTCTTCGGTCTCGTGTCTACGACTTCGTGTCTTCGATGTTCTGCTGTTGAGGTCTTCCGGCGGCTATCGTTCGCCACCGCGCCGGCTATGAGCCGGTCGCGTGCTCTTGCGCCTGGGTGATGCGCGACTCCGAGTAGTAGCCCGCGACGTGCGCGTGGACGCGGCGGGAGGCATCCGTGTCGTCTCCGGCGAGGATGGCCTCCACGATTCCGCGATGCTCCGAGCGCAGCCTCGCCGACGTAGCCCACCACGACGGCAGGTTCGGCACGGCCTGCAGCACGTATCCCTCGATCGAGTCGCGCAGCCCGGCCATCGTCGCGGTGAGCACCGTGTTTCCGGATGCCTCGGCCAGCGCCACATGGAACCGCGCGTCCAGCGCAAGGAACTCCGCCGGCTCCAGATCGGGGGTGTCCATCGCATCGAGCAGCGCGGATGCCCGGTGCAGGCTCGACATGTGTCCCGGGTCGACCCGGGCGCCCGCGTCCGTCTGCTCCGGCCCGCGCCGGTTCCTGGCGTGAGCGCGCGCGAGGTGCGCCGCGATCGCGGGCTCAACGACGAGTCGCGCCTCCACCACATCGGCCACGGGGAAGCCGTGCCCTGCGACATGGAGGCGCATGACGGCGCTCATGCCGCCGTCGGGCGAGGCGACGATGATCGCACCGGCATTGGGTCCGCTGCCGGTGGCGGTGCGCACCAGTCCCAGCACCTCGAGCACCCTGATCGCCTCGCGCACCGAGGAGCGCGATACGCCGAGATCGGCGGCGAGCTGCCGCTCGGGTGGCAGGTGATCGCCGGGGCGCAACTCACCGGCCAGCAGCCGCGCCTCGACGTGCTCGAGCGCGATGCGCCACGCGCGGGAGGCGGGCGCCGCAGGCTGCATCGGCGCAGGCGTTCCCGCCTGGGGCGTCGCCGCCGCTCCCGCCTGCTGGGTCGTCATGCGTGCTCCTGTGGTCGGACCACAGAAGGCTAGCACCCGTCGAGACCCATGCCACCGGTGCGGTGTGGATCCGCCGGGACCACGTGACTTCCGATGACGCAGCGGAATGCATCCTTCGTGCGCGCGTTGCACAGTAGAGACGTCACCGGAGACGCATCACCGCGGCCCGGTGGCGGACCGTCCGACACGGTCGTTCTCGTTCCCGCCGTCTGCCGGGTGCCGCCCGTCATGAAGGAGAATCCATGTCTGCACCGCGCGCACGTCTCGGCTCGTCCGAGCTCGAGGTCTTCCCGCTCTCGCTCGGGGGCAACGTCTTCGGCTGGACGTCGAACGACGACGAATCGTTCGCCGTTCTCGACGCCTATGCGGATGCCGGCGGCAACTTCATCGACACGGCCGACGGATACTCGCACTGGGTGCCTGGCAACCACGGCGGCGAGAGCGAGCGCACGATCGGACGCTGGCTGGCGCGCCGCTCGGACCGCGACTCGCTGGTGATCGCCACGAAGGTGAGCACGCATCCGGAGTTCAAGGGACTCGCCCCGAGCAACATCAAGGCTGCAGCGGATGCCTCGCTCGGCCGCCTGCAGGTCGACCACATCGACCTCTACTACGCCCACTTCGACGACGCCTCGATCCCGCTGGCCGACACCGTCGGCGCGCTTTCCGAACTCGTGGATGCCGGAAAGGTGCGCGCGATCGGCATCTCCAACTACACGCCGGAACGCATCGACGAGTGGTTCGAGGTCACCGAGCGCGACGGCCTGCACCGCGCGGTGGCGCTTCAGCCCCACTACAACCTGGTCGAGCGCGAGTTCGAGAACGGTCTGCAGGAGCGCGCCGAGCGCTACGGGCTCGGAGTGGTGCCCTACTTCTCGCTCGCGAGCGGATTCCTCACGGGCAAGTACCGGGACGGCGTCGAGGTCGACAGTGCTCGCGCGGGCGGTGCCGCGAAGTACCTCGACGAGCGCGGACGCCGCGTGCTCGCGGCGCTCGACGAGGTGTCGGAGGCGCACGGTGCATCCGTCGCCTCGATCGCGCTCGCCTGGCTGCGCGGACAGCCGACGGTCGTCGCGCCGCTGGCGAGCGCGCGCACGGTCGAGCAGCTGCCCGCTCTTCTGGAGTCGGTTACGCTCCGGCTCACGGCGGACGAGCTCGAGCGCCTGAACGAGGCTTCTGCAGACGACGAGGACGCCGCCGCGTAGGCGACAAAGCTCGTCGGGGCTCCTCGGACTCCGGTCGCGGCGGTCGAACGTCGCGTTCGTCAGGAGCGCGGTTCGAGGCCGCCGTCGTTGCCGCCGACCGAGCCGGTCTGCGTGGGCCGCGCGGCCTGGGCAGGCTCTGCGGTTCGGCCGGGCTGTGCGGCCGCCGGTCGCTTCTGCCACGGCCAGGCGCCCGTGATCTCCAACTCGAGCGACCAGCTGAGGAACGTACGGATGACGACAATGCCGGCCAGCACGCCCACGGATTCCAGCGTCGGCGTGACCGCGACCGTGCGGATGATGTCCGCCGCCACGAGCAGCTCGAGCCCGAGCAGGATGGAGCGGCCCAGCTGCTGACGGAACCGGCGATAGGCATCGCCCTCGCGCATCCGGAAGGCGGTGAGGACGGCGGCTGCGACGGCACCGATCACGATGACGGCGACACCGACGGCGTCGATCACCTTGCCGATCGTCTCGATGATGTCCCCGAACAGCATGCCCACCCCGTTCCGTTCGCGCCGCGACGAACGCGCGCTCTGCGTCGTCGCGATGCTTGCGGACTCTACCGCGCACCCGGTCGCTACCAGGCGAGGCGCACCAACGGCGAGAGGCAAGCCCGGCGCTCGAGCTCGGGCGGGCAGGTGCGGTCGGTGCGTCCGCGTTCAGCGCGCACGGGTTCAGTGCGCCGGGTTCTGCGCGCCCGGATTCAGTGCGCCGCGTTCTGCGCGCGGGTTTCAGGGCGCCGGTGTTCAGCGCGTCCGGGTTTAGCGCCTGCACACGGCCCTGCACCCCAGCGGGCCGGGCTCGACCCAGGTCGTTGGCCCTACGTCAGGTGCGCAGCACCACGTTGAGGGGCGGCTCGCCGGCGAGCATCCGCTCGATCTGACGGCGCAGCAGTCGGGCCATGCGCGGCAGCATCGCGCTCGTCGCACCACCGACGTGAGGGGAGATCAGCACGTTCGGCAGCGCGAACAGCGGATGCCCCTGCGGCAGCGGCTCCGGGTCCGTCACGTCGAGCGCGAATCGCAGCCTGCCCCGTCGCGCGTGGTCGAGCACGGCATCCGTGTCGGCGACGGCTCCGCGAGCGACGTTGACCACGAGCGCCCCGTCGGGAAGCGCGGACAGGAACGCGTCGTCGACGAGGTGCCGGGTGGCATCCGTCAGCGGGGTGCCGATCACGACGACGTCGGCGTCGGGCAGCAGCGAGGGCAGCTCGTCGATGCCATGCACGCGAAGGCCGTCCTCCTCACGGGCACGGGTGGCGACGCGGGTCACCTCGACCTCGAAGCCCGCGAGTCGCGCCTCGACCGCCTTGCCCACGCCGCCGTATCCGACGATGAGCACACGGCGATCGGCGAGGCTGGGGTACCGGGCAGGCGCCCACTCGCCTCGTTCCGCCGCGCGCACGAAATCCGGGATGCCGCGCTGCGACGCCAGCATGAGCGCGACGGCGAGCTCGGCGGTGGACGTCTCGTGCACGGTCGAGGCGTTGGCGAAGACGATCCCGGCGGGAAGCGCGGCGGCGACCGCGTCGTATCCGATCGACTGGCTCTGCACGAGCTGCGTGCTCACCCCGGCGAGCGCGCCGAGCACGGCGGTCCCACCCATGTACGGAGGAACAACGATGTCGAAGTCGTCGCGAGGCGCGGGACCCTGCAAGTCCCACTCGACGAACTCGACACCCTCAGGGGCCGGGCCGGGCAGTGACTCGTAGGCGTTCAGCAGGGCGGTTCCGGGGACACTGACGACGATGCTCACACGTCGACCCTATTCGGCTGGGCAACGGCGTGCTGCGCTCGGCCGCCATTGGACCGGCCACGGCGCGCGTTCGCCTGGCGGACGCTCGTGGCGGCGTGCTTGGTCTGGAGGTGGGACCTCCGCAGGTCTCGCGTCCATCGACGGGTCCGCTCGTTGCCGACGGGTCCACTCGTCCGCGTCGACAGGCGGACCCGTCGACAACAAGGGGACCGATCGCTGCGCGTTCACCTGGCCGACGCGCGTGAGGTCGCCTGGCGGCGGGCATCCCGCCTGCTGGACGGAGGCGGCGCGGGATCCCGTCTGACGTGCAGAAAGTGCGGATGCGCCGCTCGGCAGCAGCACTTTCTGCGAGTGAAACGGGTGCTGGCGGCTTCCTGTGGACGCGGCAGGACGGCAAGCTCGTGCAGAGCTTCACCACCCCGGCATGGAAGAAGGCCCTGGCGTTCGAGAAGAAGATCGTCGCGAACGGGTACATCAACCCCGACTACGCCACCATGGACTCCGTCGACTGGAACACGCCGTTCATGAACGGCCAGGGCGGCATCATCATCGACACCTACTCGCGGGTTCGGCAGATCAACGGGCTGTTCGAGAAGGCCGACCCGAACGACTACCAGAAGTACGTCGCGTGGACGGGCAACCTCGAGGGGCCGGACGGCAAGCTGCACGCGCTCCCTACCGCCTGCTACTCGGGATTCATCGCCATTCCCAAGGCGTCCGTGAAGACCGAGGCGAAGCTGCGCCAGGTGCTGTCGGTGCTGAACAAGCTCAACACCAAGCAGGCCCAGATCCTCATCAACAACGGCATCGAGGGCAAGAACTTCACGGTGGTCGACGGACACGCCCAGGCGATCAACCCGCCGACGGCGGAATCCACGCAGCTCACCAACGACGCGGCGTCATACGCGCAGCTCGGCATCGCGGTGAGCGGCAGCAAGTTCTACACGCCGAAGCAGCTGAACGACTACGACCAGCAGCAGTACGACGCCGAGACGAAGGTCATGAACGCCGACCTCAAGCACGCCGTCTTCAACCCCGCGGCCGCGTACGTGTCCAACACGTATGTGCTCAGCGGCGCGACGCTCGACAACATCATCTCGGATGCCCGCATCAAGTACGACGCGGGGCAGATCGACGACGCAGGACTGGCCGCTGCACTCCAGCAATGGAAGACGAGCGGCGGGTCTCAGGTGACCTCTGAGATCAACAAGCTCTACAAGGCCGACAAGAACAAGTAGTCGCTGCGGGGGCGGCCGATCGCACCGGCCGTCCCCGCACTCGAACCGTAAGCAGGTGCAGTGATGTCGACGCCGACTGTCACGCAGGACGCCCCGATCGCCGAGCTCGTCACCGAGACGGAGCTCGCCAGGATGGGCACCCGTCGCGGCCGCAAGAACAAGCTGTGGGCGCGCGTGGTGCGCTACCGCTGGCTCTATCTCTTGCTGTTGCCCGGGGTCGTGTACTTCGCGCTGTTCAAGTATGCGCCCATGTACGGCGCGATCATCGCCTTCAAGGACTACGTGCCGTTCCTGGGCATCGGCGGCAGCCAGTGGGTGGGGCTCGCGCAGTTCCAGCAGTTCTTCAACAATCCGGACTTCGTCCGCCTCTTGGCCAACACGCTGATCCTCGCGCTCCTGAGCCTCGTGATCGCCTTTCCGGTGACCACCTTCATGGCCCTGATGCTGAACGAGATGCGTCTCATGGTGCTCAAGCGCACGGTGCAGACGCTCATCTACATTCCGCACTTCCTGGCCTGGACGGTGGTGGCATCCCTCACCTATCTGCTGTTCTCGCAGGGAGCGGGCCCGCTGTTCGGTCTGTTGAACGGGCTGTTCGGCACGCACGTCGACTTCCTCACCGACCCGGCGTGGTTCCGGCCGATCATCGTGCTCCAGGACATCTGGAAGAACACCGGATGGGGGACCATCATCTTCCTCGCAGCCCTGGCCACCGTGGACCAGGAGCAGTACGAAGCGGCGATCATCGACGGCGCCGGCAGGTTCAAGCGCGTCTGGCACGTGACGCTGCCGTCCATCCGGCCGACCATCATCGTGATGCTCATCCTGCAGATGGGCCAGATCCTGAACACCGGGTTCGAGCAGATCTACCTGATGACGAACTCGCTCAACCGGCAGGTGGCCGACGTGTTCGACACCTACGTGTACTTCGTCGGCATCACGCAGGGCGCGTACAGCTACTCGACGGCCGTCGGCCTGTTCAAGGCCGTCGTCGGCGTCGTGCTCATCCTCGGCGCGAACTGGCTGGCGAAGCGCTTCAACCAGGAGGGGATCTTCTGATGACCGAGACGTCGCAGCTGCCTGCCGTGCGCGGAACGGCACGCAGGGAGGACCGCGCGCGCGGCGCACGCTTCAACACGCGAGCCGGACGTGCGTTCGATGTCGCGAACGTGGTGTTCCTCGTCCTCGTCGGCGTGCTGGCGCTCGCGCCCTTCCTGTTCGTGCTCGCCCGCTCGTTCGCCTCCGAGACGGAGCTCACCCAGCGTCCGTTCTTCTTCTGGCCCGACCACTTCGACCTGTCGGCGTATACGGCGATCTTCCAGACCCCGTCATTCACCAGGGCCGTGATCACTACCGTGCTCGTGACGGCGGTGGGCACCGTCATCCAGCTGCTGCTCACGGTCACCATGGCGTATCCCCTGGCGAAGCGCGACCTGCCCGGGCGGAACTTCGTGCTCACCGCGGTGGTCGTCACGCTGGTGTTCTCGGGCGGCATGATTCCCACGTTCCTGATCGTCAAGGAGCTCGGGCTGCTGAACACGTACTGGGCGTTGATCCTGCCGCTCGCGATCAACCCGTTCAGCCTGATCATCGTCAAGAACTTCTTCCAGAACCTCCCGGCCGAGCTGGAGGAGTCGGCGAAGGTGGACGGCGCGACCGAGCTGCAGGTGCTGTGGCGCATCGTGCTTCCGTTGTCGAAGCCCATCCTCGCGACCTTCGCCCTGTTCTACGCGGTCGGCATCTGGAACGATTTCATGTCGCCGCTGCTGTACCTCAACAACAGCTCGATGTGGACGCTGCAGATGTTCCTCCAGCAGGTGACGGCGGCCACCGATCTCACCACGGCCCAGCAGTCCGATCCGTCGTACATCCCGCCGTCGCAGGGCATCAAGTACGCGGTGATCGTGGTCGCGACGATCCCCGTGCTGATCTTCTACCCGTTCCTGCAGAAGCACTTCGCGAAGGGCATGCTGATCGGGGCGGTGAAGGGATGACGATCCGTCTCGCCGGCGACTCCACCGTCGCATCCCCGAAGCCCGACGAGCATCCGCTCAGCGGATGGGGCGGATACCTGCACGAATACGTGCCCGATCCGGTCGTCAACTACGCCGTCGGCGGCGCCACGACCGAGTCCTTCATCGACGAAGGACGATGGGCGAACCTCCTCGCCGACCTGGAGCCGGGAGACACCGTCGTGCTCCAGTTCGGGCACAACGACCAGAAGGCGCGGCCCCTGTCGGAGGCGATGGCCGGCTATCGCGCACGCCTGGCCGCGTTCACCGATGAGGTGCGCCGGCACGGCGCCACCCCGGTGCTCGCCACCTCGCCCGAGCGCCGCCTCTTCGCGGACGACAGCCTGCGGCACTCGCACGGCGGGTACCCCCAGATCGTTCGCGACCTCGGCCGCGACGAGGACGTGCCGGTGATCGACCTGACGGCATTCACCCGCTGGTTCTACACCTGGCTCGGCCGGGATGACGCGCGCTGCCTGTTCGTCCACTTCGGCCCTGGAGAGTCGGAGCACTGGCCCGACGGGGTGCACGACGACACGCACTTCAACACGCACGGTGCGCGCGCGCTCGCCGCCTTCGTCGCCCACGCACTGGATGCCGTACGTCGCGTCGGCGAGCACGTCGAGCCGGCCGGTCGGTGGGGTGTGCAGCCGTGAGCCTGTTGTATTCCAATGCGCTGCGGCATCCTGCCGACCTCGACGGATGGAACCGGAGGGGCCAATGCGCGCGGTCGCGGGGCCGCAGGGCCTCGAGCTGGAGAGCACGGCGGACGAGCTCGAGCTCGGCGACCATGCGCATTTCACCGTGTGGTGCCCGGTCGAGCTGCCCGATGGCATCTGCGTCTCCTGGTCGTTCCGCCCCCTGACCGACGAGGGCCTCGCCATGGTGTTCTTCGCCGCGACGGGTGCCGGCGCCGATCTCTTCTCGCCGCGGCTCGCCCCGCGCACGGGTTACTACCCCCAGTACCACTCCGGCGACATCCGCACGCTGCACGCCTCGTACTACCGCAGGAAGTGGCCGAGCGAACGTCGCTTCACGACGAGCAATCTGCGCAAGTCGCCCGGGTTCCAGCTCGTCGCACAGGGGGCAGACCCGCTTCCCGCCGTCGGCGACGTGGACGGCTTCTACCGCGTCCACATCGTCAAGGACGGCCCTTCGGTGCGATTCGGCATCGATGACCTGACCGTGTTCGCCTGGCACGACGAGAGCGATGACGTTCTCGCGGGCGGGCGGATCGGGTTCCGCCACATGGCACCGCTGCGTGCCGCCTATCGAGACCTCGAGGTGACCTCACTGCATGACTGACACGATGAACGACACGGCTTCCGCCATGGACCGGGAGCAGGGCGATCCCGCCGACTTCGACGGAGTCCGGGTGCGATGGCTGGGCGACACGCATCCAGAGCGACTGGAGAACGCCGCGGCATTCGGCGCGCCGATCCCGCGCGGCGCCGTGACGTCGGTCGGCGACCTCGAACTCGTCGACCGGGAGGGCGAGCGCGTCGCCGCTCAGCTCTGGCCGCTGGCAACGTGGCCGGACTCCTCGCTGAAGTGGGTGGGAGTCGCCACATCGGAGGTGCGCGACGGCTATCTGGTGCGACGCGCGGATGCCGCCGCTGCCTCCGGCGGCCCGGCATCCGCCCTCAGCGTGACGCGTGGTGACGACGGAGTGCGCGTCGACACCGGCGCCGTCTCGATGCTCCTGCCGGCGTCCGGGCCCGCGGTCGTCGCCGACGTGCGCATGTCGGGCAGGCAGGTCGCGCGCGATGCGCGTCTGGTGAGCGTGCTGCAGACGACGCCGCCCGACGGCGAGCAGAGCCGCGAGCGCGTCGGATTCGTGAGCGAGGTCACATCGGTCGAGGTGGAGCAGGACGGGCCGATGCGCGCTGTCGTGCGCGTCGAAGGCGTCCACCGTGAGACCGGCGGAGAGCGGAGCTGGCTGCCGTTCACGATGCGGCTGTACTTCACCGCGGGTCGCCCGGGCGTGCGGCTCGTGCACTCCTTCATCTGGGATGGCGACGCCGACCACGACTTCCTGGCGGGGCTGGGGCTTCGGGTAGCGGTGCCGCTCCGGGCCGCGTTGCACGACAGGCACGTGCGCATCGCCGGCGCGGACGGCGGCGTCTTCGCCGAGGCGGTTCGCGGCATCACGGGCCTGCGACGGGATCCGGGTGAGCAGGTTCGGGCGGCGCAGGTCGCCGGCATCCCGACGGCGCCGCTCTCCGAGTGGTCGCCTCAGGTCTCGGACCGGCTCGAGCTGGTTCCGGCCTGGAACGACGTCACTCTTTGCCAGCCGACCCCTGACGGCTTCACCCTGCGCAAGCGCACGGCCGCGGGACACGCGTGGGTCGGGGTGACGGCCGGCACGCGGTCCGACGGCTACGCGTACCTCGGCGACGTCACGGGCGGCATCGGACTGGGTGTCCGCGACTTCTGGCAGTCGTACCCCGTGCAACTCGACGTGCGAGACGCGGCATCCGATGTCGGATCGCTCACCGCGTGGCTCTACTCTCCCGAGGCCGAGCCGATGGACATGCGGTTCTACCACGACGGGCTCGGGCAGGACGACTACGCGAGCCAGCTCGAGGGACTCGAGATCACATACGAGGACTACGAGCCCGGGTTCGGTGACGCCAGGGGCATCGCGCGGACGCACGAGCTCTGGCTGCGGCCGTACGAGGCGACGCCGGCCACAGCCGTGTTCGCCGAGCACGCCCGCCTCGTGGCTGACCCGCCGCAGCTCGCGGCCGAGCCGTCGAGCATCCGCGCCGCGGGCGTCTTCGGCGACTGGTCGCTGCCCGACCGAGGCACCCCGGAGAAGGCCCGGCTCGAGGACCAGCTGGATGCGCTGTTCGCCTTCTATCGCGACCAGGTCGACCAGCGCAGCTGGTACGGCTTCTGGAACTTCGGCGACATCATGCACACGTACGACAGAGACCGTCACACGTGGCGCTACGACGTCGGCGGATACGCGTGGGACAACTCCGAGCTCTCGCCGGACCTCTGGCTCTGGTACACGTTCCTGCGCACGGGACGCAAAGACGTGTTCCGCATGGCGGAGGCGATGACGAGGCACACCGGCGAGGTGGACACCTACCACCTTGGCCGGTTCAAGGGGCTCGGATCGCGCCACAACGTGCAGCACTGGGGATGCAGTGCCAAGCAGTTGCGCATCAGCAACCCCGCCTACCGACGCTTCTACTACTACCTCACGACGGACGAGCGAACGGGTGACCTGCTGCACGAGCTGCGGGACAGCGATCGCACGTTCCTGGCGCTCGATCCGACCCGCAAGGTGCGAACGGATGCCGCCACCTACCGGCCGGACCGGCACGCTTTGGCGATCGGGCTCGGAACCGACTGGGGTGCGCTGGCGGCCACCTGGCTGACCGAATGGGAGCGGTTCGGAGACGAGTGGTCGCGCGATCGACTCGTCGGCACCATGACCGACATCGGTGAGCTGCCGTACGGCTTCCTCACCGGCGAAGCGCTGTACGACCTCGGAGCGGGGCGTTTCGACACGGCCCGATCGCGCATCGCGGTATCGCACCTCAGCGCCGTCTTCGGTCTCGTCGAGATGTGCAGCGAGCTCATCGACCTCGTCGACCTACCGGCGTTCCGGGATGCCTGGCTGCAGTACTGCAGGCTGTTCCTCGCCACCGACGAGGAGCAGGTGGCGGCCGTCGGCGAAGTGCTCACCGGCACCAACCTCACCCAGGCGCACAGCCGTCTGCTCGCCTACGTCGCCAGCCGCACGGGCGACGCCGAGCTCGCGAGACCGGTCTGGCGAGCCTTCGACGCGAGCGGCGAATTCCTGGCCCGCGGCGACTTCCATGACGCGGACGCCGTGCTGCGCGTGCGCACCGTGCTCCCTCCGCAGACGCTGTCGCCTGTCGACGAGGCGGAGGGCGTCTCGACCAACGCGGCGGCGCAGTTCGGGCTCGCCGCCATCCAGAATCTCGCGCTCGTCGGCGACGCCATCGGCGAGCGCGGGCCGGTGCATCCGTGAGCGGAGCAGCCGTGCAACGTGACCACACATCGAAGGAGAACCGCATATGAGAACCGCACAGCGCATCGCCGTCACCGGAGCCTGCATCGCCGGACTTCTGCTCACACCGCTGGCCGCCAACGCCGCCACGGCCGCCCCTGCCGATCCAGCCCAGAAGTCGGCGGACGACTCGGCCCTCTCGGTGCTGTCGGTCCTGAGGCACACGACCTCGCCGACATCGCACGCCTACTTCATCTCCCCGACAGGAGACGACAGCAACCCGGGCACGAAGGATGCCCCGTTCAAGACCCTGATGAAGGCGCAGGCGGTCGCGTCGCCGGGTGACGTGGTGTACATCCGAGGCGGGGTGTACGACGACTTCACCGTTCCGGAGACGGACAACCCGTTCGAGGACGTCTACCACTACGTGAATCCGATCTATAAGAGCGGCATCACGTACGAGGCGTATCCGGGCGACCCCCGGCCGGTCTTCGACTTCAGCAACGTCCCGACGGATCAGCGGGTCGCGGCCTTCTACATCCAGACGAACGTGACCGACGTCAACTTCGTGGGATTCGACGTGACGGGGGTGAAGGTCGGCGCGCAGAAGCAGTCCGAGGCGTTCCGCATCGCGGGAGGCGCCAACTTCGTCGACATGGCGGCGTACGGCAACGAGGCCAATGGCTTCTACTTCACGATCGACGGCACCGGCGTCGTGCTGAACAGCGACTCGCACGACAACATCGGGCCGACGGCGACGGCGGCGGGCAACACAGACGGGTTCGGTGCGCACGCCAAGAACGTGTGGTTCATCGGCGACCGGTCGTGGCACAACAGCGACGACGGATTCGACAGCATCACCTCGCCCGGCCGCGTCGCGTACATCGACGACTGGTCGTTCCGTCAACACGGCAACCAGAACGGCATCGGAGACCAGAACGGGTTCAAGGTCGGCGGATTCGCGTACGCGACGACCGGGCTCCCCGACACGATTCCCGTGCACACTGTGATCGACTCGCTGGCGGCCGACAACGGTGCCAACAACTTCTACGCCAACCACCAGCCGGGGCAGTCCGCGTACTGGATCAACAACACCGGCTACAAGCCCGGATACGGCGCGGACTTCAACATGCTGGAGCGCGTGAGCCCGACGAGCGCCGACAACATCGCCGGATTCCGCGAGGTGCTGCACGGCAACCTCGCCTTCGCCGGTCCGCTGACGCTCAACGACAACACGCCGGCCGCGAACGAGACGAACAACTCATGGACCCTGAACGGCGGCCTCGCCCTCACTCCCGCCGACTTCGAGAGCCTAGACATGCAGCAGCTCACGGCACCCAGAAAACCGGACGGGAGCCTTCCTGATGTGACGTTCCTGAAGCCGGTCGCAGGCTCAGCCGCCCAGAAGGCCGGGCTCGGATACCTCGCCGACAAGGGTGACGTGTATGCGACCCTGCAGAAGCTCGTCGGCGCGTACCGGCAGTCGGGCGACATCGACGATCAGGGCGTCGCGAAAAGTCTGCTGGCCAAGCTGAACGCCCATCAGCTCGGCGCCTTCGGCAACGAGCTCGCGGCACAGTCGCAGAAGCACGTCAGTGCATATGCGGCCGAGACGCTGATCCTGGTGGCGAACGCGCTCGCGTAGAGTCCGTGGTTGCGGCGGTCATCCTCGTGGGTCGATCGCTGGCGGAAGATGCGAACCGGATCACGTCGGGTTCGCATCTTCTGTACTCCACGGCGCCCGGAGTGACGGGTTGGACCGGCGGCGCAGCTGGCGCGATGCCAGCGGCACGATGCCAGCGCCATGCGGATACACCCGCATCCGGGGCCGCCCCATCCGGTGCCACACACTCGCTGCCACCGGGCGTCCGGTGCCGCTCGCGTCCGGTGCCACCGGGCGTCCCGGTGCCACCTGTGTCCCGATGCCCTCGCATCCGAGCCCCGATTGCCGTTTCGCGTGCAGAAAATGCTGACGCCGAAGTCCGCAACCGCATTCTCTGCGAGTGAAACGGGCGTGGCGTGTTGGACCGGCGCGGTGGCATGAGGCGTCCGTGGCGTGCGCCGCGCGCGGACGTAGCCGCGCATCCGAACGGCGGTGGCCCGAGCCGCCGTTTGAATGGCAGAAAGCGCGGATGCGCCGCCCGGCAGCAGCACTTTCTGCGAGTGAAATGAGTAGTGGCGTACAAGTGGTGGCGTACAGAGGGCGCTGTGCAGCCGAGGGGACTGCGGGCCGGAAGGCTCAGCGGAGCGCCGGGGCAGACGACTCGCGCACGAGCAGCCGGAAGCCCGCCTGCTCCCGACGGCCGGGACCGTCGTATCCCGCGATCCGCTCGGTGAGCATCTCGACGGCCCGGCGCGCGATCGCGGACTTGTCGGGCGCGATGGTGCTCAATGACGGCATCGCGAACCGACCGTCCTGGATGTCGTCGAAACCCACGAACGCGATCTGATTCGGGATGTCCATGCCGCGCTCCCACGCCGCGCGCATGGCGCCGAGCGCGAGCAGGTCGTTGAAGCAGAAGACCCCGTCGGGCGGATCCGGCCGTTCGAGCATCTCCCGCATCGCCGACGCGCCGCTCTCCCGGGTATATTCCACGCGCGACATATAGCGGAACGGGTCGAGTCCTGCCTCGGTCATGGCCCGCACGAAGCCGGCCTCGCGCTGGGCGGTCGTCCCTGCTTCCCGGCTCTGACGTCCGATGGCGGCGAGCCTGGTGCGGCCCGACTCGACGAGGTGTCTCGTGGCGACGTAGGCCGCCTCGACGCCGTCCACTGCGATCTGGTCGACGCTCGGCCCGTAGTCCTCCTCGCCGAGGAGCACGATCGGCTGGGCCGCCGCGGCCGCCTCGATATCCGCCGCAGTGAGGCTGAGCGCGTTCAGGAGCACTCCGTCGAAGCTCGCCGAGACGGAGCCGCCCTGGAGCACGGCGCGCTCGCGCGAAGCGTCTCCGTTCGTCTGATCGACGACGAGCGTGAGCGACCTCTGATCGAGCTCGGGGATCAACGATCGCGCGAGATCGGAGAAGTAGGGGATGTCGAGCTCGGGCACCACGAAAGCGATGACGCCCGTGCGTCGGGTTCGAAGCCCCCGCGCGTGCGGGTTGGGCCGATAGCCGAGCTCGTCGATTACGGCCTGCACCCGCTTGCGCGTCTCGGCTCCGACTCGATTGGGCAGGTTGACGACGTCCGACACGGTGCGCTGAGACACCCCGGCCACTTTGGCGACGTCGCGGGCTGTCACCGCCATCGAGCCTCCCGTTGGTGCACGCGAAACCACCGGGCATCATGCGTCCGATTTCGCAAAGATTACTGCTTTGGACGGCGCAGGAGTGTTCTTGGCAAACGTTTGCCAAAATCTTGTGCTACGTAGCACAAGCGCTCTACGTTAGCTCCCGTTCGCCCCCGGAGCAGCCGTCGAAGGAGATGCGCACCATGAGAATCACCACAGGAGTACCCGATTGGGGGCGCGGATGAGCGCCCTCAGCGAACTACGTGCACTGAAACCGACCAAGGCGGGCAAGCGCGCGCGCGACAAGTCGGACACCCGCGACAACAAGGCGGCCGCGGTGTTCCTCGCGCCGTGGATCGTCGGGTTCGTCGCGATCACGCTCGGCCCGATCGTCGCCTCGTTCTGCCTGTCGTTCACGAACTACAACCTGCTGCAGAATCCGCAGTTCACCGGGCTGACGAACATCGGCCGCATGCTGCAGGACTCCGATCTCGGCAGCTCCCTGGTGGTCACGCTCACGTACGTCGTGATCTCCGTGCCACTGCAACTCGCCGTCGCCCTCGCCATCGCGGTGCTGCTGGATCGCGGGATGCGCGGGCTGTCGTTCTACCGGTCGGTGCTGTATCTGCCGTCATTGCTCGGCGGCAGCGTCGCCATCGCCGTGCTGTGGCGACTGGTGTTCGGCGGCAGCGGCCTGCTCAACGCCTTCCTGGCGATGTTCGGCATCCACGGCCCGTCCTGGATCGGCTCGCCGAACACCGCGCTGGGCACCCTGATCGTGCTGCACGTGTGGACGTTCGGCGCGCCGATGGTGATCTTCCTGGCCGGACTCCGGCAGATCCCGCCGGAGTTCTACGAGGCCGCGTCGACGGATGGCGCGAGCAAGTGGCGGCAGTTCCGGTCGATCACCCTGCCGCTGCTCAGCCCGATCGTGTTCTTCAACCTCGTGCTCGGGATCATCGGCGCCTTCCAGTCGTTCACGCAGGCGTACGTCATCTCGAACGGTTCGGGCGGCCCGACGAACTCCACCCTCTTCATCACGCTCTACCTGTATCAGAAGGCGTTCGGCAGCCTTCAGATGGGTTACGCGTCCGCCATCGCCTGGCTCCTGCTGTTGATCGTCGCCGCCGCGACAGCGATCAACTTCTGGGCCTCCAAGTACTGGGTCTTCTACGATGACTGATCAGTCGACGAGCATCCGAACGGCGCCCCCGAGGCCCAGCGGCCGGGACTACTCCCTGCCGAGAGACACGGCCAGGGCCGCCATGCTGCGACGCCAGCGAATCTCGAGCATCGGCAAGCACACGCTGCTCATCGTGCTGAGCCTGATCATGCTCTACCCCGTGCTCTGGATGGTCGCCAGCTCGCTGCGCCCAGACGGGTACATCTTCAACAACCCGAGCCTGGTGCTCGACACGTTCGCCTACAAGAACTACACCAACGGCTGGGGCGCGCTCCAGCAGCCGTTCGGCACTTACCTGCTGAACTCGGCGATCGTGGTCGTCGGCGCCATCCTGGGCAACCTGATCAGTTGCTCGCTGGCCGCCTACGCGTTCGCGCGGCTGAGGTTCCGATTCAAGCGTCTCGCGTTCGGCGCCATGCTCGTCACGATGATGCTGCCGATCCAGGTGCTGATCATCCCGCAGTACGTCATCTACGCGCAGATGGGCTGGATCAACACGTTCCTGCCCCTGATCGTGCCGAAGTTCCTGGCGACGGACGGCTTCTTCATCTTTCTCATGGTGCAGTTCATCCGCGGCATCCCGAGAGAGCTCGACGAGGCGGCACGGATCGACGGCGCCGGCCACGCGCGGATCTTCCTGCAGATGATGCTCCCGCTCATGAAGCCGGCTCTCGCGACCGCCGCGATCTTCACGTTCATCTGGACCTGGAACGACTTCTTCAGCCAGCTCATCTTCGTGACCGAACCGGACAAGTACACGTCGTCGGTCGCGCTGCGGCAGTTCATCGATCCGACGGGCCAATCCGACTTCGGCGGTCTCTTCGCCATGAGCGTCGTGACGCTGGTGCCGGTCTTCCTCGCGTTCCTGTTCGGCCAGCGGTTCCTCCTGCGAGGCATCGCGACCAGCGGCGGCAAGTAGGCCGGCGCTCGTCGATCGTCGTCCGGTGCTCCCGGACGATCCTTCTCCACCCGCAATCCAGTCATCGTCTACGCCCACCATTCGAAGGAGAATCATGAAACGTCACCCGGGATCCCGCGTACGCTCGCGCATCCTGACCGCCGTCGCGGCAGCGGCCGCGTCGGTGCTCGTGCTGAGCGGCTGTGCAGTCGGCAACGGCGGCAGCAGCTCGGACGGCGGACCGCAACTCAGCAAGAAGCCCGTCACCATCTCACTCAACTGGTGGGGTGCCGGCGCGAGGGTCACGGCCACCCAGGATGCCGTGAAGCTATTCGAGAAGGCGCATCCGAACATCACGGTGAAGCTCCAGTCCACTGACTGGGGCAGCTACTGGGACAAGCTCGCCACGACGGTCGCCGGCGGCAACGCACCGGATGTCATGCAGTTCGACCAGCTGTATGTCGCCTCGTACGCGCAGCGCGGGGCCATCGCCGATCTGAGCACGTACAGCAAGTACCTCGACACGTCGTCGCTGTCGAAGAACGTGCTCGCCACGGGCGAGTACGACGGCAAGCTCTACGCCGTTCCGATCGGGCTGAACTCGATGGGCGTCGCCGTCAACCGCACCATCCTCGACAAGTACGGGGTCGAGCTGCCCGACGGCAAGTCATGGACGTGGAACGACCTGAATCGCGTCGCGACCGAGATCACCGAGAAGTCCGACGGCAAGGTGAAAGGCCTCGACCCGTTCGGCGGTGACACGCCCTCGCTCACCCTCTGGGCCCGGCAGCACGGCAACCAGCTGTTCGATCAGAAGGGCAACGTCGTGCTCAAGCCGTCGATGCTCGCCGGATACTGGCAGTACGCGCTCGACCAGATCAAGAGCGGCGTGACGCCCAGCGCGTCGCAACTCGCTGAGGGCGCGACGGGGAACCTCGATCAGTCCGACCTCGCGACGGGCAAGGTCGCCATGACGTTCCTGCCGTCCAACCTCACCGCGTTCCAGGTGGCGGCGCCGACGCAGAAGCTCGACATGCTGCCCTTCCCGAGTGCGGCCGACGCGAAGAAGGGCTGGCAGTACCTGAAGTCGTCGATGTACTGGACGATCTCGAGCCGGTCGAAGCATCCGGCCGAGGCGGCCGAGCTGGTCGACTTCCTCACCACCGATCCGCAGGTGGGCAAGCTGTTCGGCGCCGAGCGTGGAATGCCGGCCAACCCGAAGTTCCAGAAACTGATCGCGCCCGACCTGTCCGGCTCGGACAAGATCGTCATGAACTACATCAAGCAGGTCACGAGCGAATCCGGCACCCCGGCTCCGGTCACGCCCGTGGGAGGGCAGGATGCCGACACCCTGCTGAACCAGCTCTGGCAGAACGTGCAGTTCGGCAAGACCACGCCGCACGATGCTGCTGTGCAGTACATCACCCAGCTGAAGAAGGAGATCGCGGCAGCCAAGTAGCTTGCCCGAGGCGCGGCGGGACGACCATCGAGAGATGCCCGCCGCGCCGCGCTCTGTCCGATCACCACGACATACCGGAAGCATCATGACGCACCCACTCCAGTTCCCGACCGCCCTTTCCGCCGAGACGGGCGGGAGCAGCCAGCAACCGAGACCCGAGTACCCCAGGCCGCAGCTCGTGCGCGATGGATGGATCAACCTCAACGGGCGATGGGAGTTCGAGATCGACTCCGGGGACAGCGGGCTGGAGCGCGGGCTGCTGCACCGCGAACTGGCGGACAGCATCCTCGTGCCGTTCGCTCCGGAATCCGCGGCATCCGGAATCGGGAACACGGACTTCATGGAGGCCGTCTGGTATCGAACCCGGTTCACCGTGCCACAGGAATGGCAAGGCAAGCAGGGCATCCTGCACTTCGGGGCCGTCGATCACGATGCGACGGTGTGGATCGACGGCGTCGAGGTCGCGCGTCATCGTGGCGGATTCACTCCGTTCGAGGCCCGGCTCGGCGACCTCACGGCCGGCGACGAGCTGACGGTGGCGGTGCGAGCGCGCGACTCGCGGCACGAGCCGAAGGCCGGCGGCAAGCAGGCCACCTGGTACGACAACACCGACTGCTACTACACCCGCACCACCGGAATCTGGCAGACCGTGTGGGTCGAGGCCGTCGATCCGCTCCACCTTCGGCGCCTTCGCATCGTGCCCGACGTGGAGGCGCGTTCGTTGCTGTGCGAGCTCGTTTCGAGCCGCAACCTGCCTGGAGCGACGGCCACGGTTCGCCTGCTGGCCGAAGGGCGGCAGGTCGCGACCGCTTCCGTCGGGATCGGCATCGGGATGTCGGGCGCCGCTCGCCTCCAGCTCGACGAAGCGGATGCGCGCACCTGGAGCCCCGCCGACCCGTTTCTCTACACGCTGGAGATCGAGCTTGCAGACGGCACCGGTGTCGTGAGGGACCGGGTGCAGAGTTACGCGGGGCTCCGCAGCGTCGCGATCGACGGCGACGCCGTGCTGCTCAACGGGGAGCACGTCTTCCAACGCCTCGTGCTCGACCAGGGGTACTGGCCGGAGTCGCTCATGACCGCGCCAGACGACGCGGCACTCGAACGCGACATCCGGCTCGGGATGGAGGCGGGCTTCAACGGCGCCCGCTTGCATCAGAAGGTGTTCGAGGAGCGCTACCTGTACCACGCGGATCGGCTCGGCTACCTGGTGTGGGGCGAGTTCGGCGACTGGGGCGTGTCCGGCGCGGGTGCCGTCGGCCACAACCAGGGACAGACGGCGTCGTTCGTGACGCAGTGGCTGGAGGCGCTCGAACGCGACGTGAATCATCCCGCGATCATCGGATGGTGTCCGCTCAACGAGACGCACCAGACGCTGCACGACCGCATCACCGTGCTGGACGACGTGACGCGCGGCATGTTCCTCGCGACCAAGCTCGCGGATCCGACGCGCCCGGTGATCGACGCGTCGGGCTACTCGCACCGGGTGCGCGAGGCCGACGTGTGGGATGCGCATTCGTACGAGCAGGATCCGGCCGCGTTCGCCCGCCAGCAGAGCGGCCTTGCAGCGGGGGCGCCGTACGCGAACACGGAGGACGGACGCACGATCTCGGTTCCCTATTCCGGGCAGCCGTTCTTCGTCTCGGAGTTCGGCGGCATCTGGTGGAACGCGGAGCTGGCCAGGAACGACGACGGCAGCTACTCCTGGGGCTACGGACAGCGCGTTCGCGACCTCGAGGAGTTCCACGCCCGGTTCGCGGGGCTCGTGGCCGTGCTCCGCGACGACGCGGGAATGTTCGGATACTGCTACACCCAGCTCACCGACACGTTCCAGGAGCAGAACGGACTGTACGACTTCGACCGTCGTCCCAAGTTCGACATGAGCCGGGTGCGTGCGGTGCAGACGGCGCCTGCAGCGTACGAGTCGCGCCGGCGCGAGTGAAGCAGCGACGGCGGGTTCGGCGCAGCGCGGCTCGGGCAGCTCAGCGCGGTTCGGCGGCTCAGCGCGGCTCGAAGCGGGAGGTGCGCTGAGTCGCGGCGACGAGCGCCCGGAGGTCGGCCAGCGATCCCGTGATGGCCCCGGCGGCGCGCGCCTGCACGAGCACGTTGCCGAGTGCCGTCGCCTCGACCGGGCCCGCGATCACGGGCACGCCTGCCCGGTCTGCCGTTGCCTGACAGAGCAGCGCGTTCAGTGCACCGCCGCCGACGACGTTGATGGCGGCAAGCGGC